>CADALT010000067.1:1092-2898 GCA_902788785.1 uncultured Ruminococcus sp. | reverse complement strand
TGTGATGTAATCGTCTGCACCGAGGTCAATGCCGAGCACTCTGTCTGAGAGCGTGACTTTGGCAGATATTACGATAACGGGGATATATTTTCCCTGCTGACGTATCTTCTTTATCACCTGATAACCGTCGATCTTCGGCATCATAATGTCCACAAGCGCTAAGTCGATCTCGTTTTTTTCAAGAATATCCAGCGCCTGTACGCCGTCATTTGCCTCAAAAACAATTATTCCGTCCGTTTCAAGGTATATTTTCAGAAGCTTTACTATCTCTTTTTCATCATCTGCAATAAGAATATTCGGCATTATATCACGTCCTTACAATTTCCAGAAGCAGTACAGCTGCATTGTTACGATAAATGCGGTGTAAGCGATACAAAGTGCCGCCCAGATATACTGCTTGATCTTCATGCGGGTTCTCACATCACTTTTAATTGTATTATAGCACAGAATAACGCCGTTTGCAAGGGACAGGATACCGAGTGCTGCTGCAAGCAGGCAGGATACCGTCAAAAAAGCCTTTGTGGGTGTACCTGAAATAAACATGGTAAAAAGTGCGTATATTATGCCCGATCCTGCGAATATCTCCTGCTGAGCGAGTATCATCTTATCTGCCTTTGCATATTTCTTATCCGACCTTCGTACCTTTCTGACGACAAATGCTGTTAGTTTTATAAGCAGCGTTACAAGACATAGGATACCGAATACGATAAAGCCGTAATTGATTACCGTCGGCAGCGAACCGGTACTGCTCCTGACATAGTCCATATAGCCCATTTCGTAGACGCCGTCCCTGACGTACACGAACATTTCCATACCATTTGAATCATAAATGTACTGATTCTCACCGACAGGTATAAACTTTATCGAATCGTTGAATGTGATACCGAACAACTTGACTGAATATGAACCGTCATCATTTCTGCTGAGGGGGAATACGCTGTCCATATACTGTATACCGCTCGCTGCACCATCGCAGATACTGCGCTTTGAATAATATACGCCGCTGATGTCTTCAGCTTCGCCGTCATAGCCTGAGGTATGTTCTCTGTCTGTGTAATGACCGTACAGAAGAACGGGTATGCCGCTGCAAAAAGCTGTTTCGCCGCACTCGTTTGTGAGTACTGCAATGCCGAGACCGCTGATCGGATCAAATTCCAGTTCTGCCGTGCAGCCTGCTGTATTTCCTCCGTGACCGAGCGTTTCGACCTTATATTGATTTGTCCACAATCCGTGACAGTTTTTTGCAATGTCTGTATCACCGTAGAATGAAGTAGCCCCGAACATCTCATCACGGGTAAAATCATTTTTAAACAGAGGGCAGTCCTCAGCTACAAAAGCCTGACCGAATCTTGATATATCTTCAAGTGTGCTCATGCACGCCCCCACAGGGAAAAGCTGAACAGCATAGCGGCATTCTCCAAAATCCAGATTATCCTTTGGGTCTGCAAAACGGCAGTAGCATTTCAGTTCATGTCGCTTCTGAGCGACCCATTCATTATCTCTCTGCAGCGGATCAATGGAAGAATGCTCCATGCCCAAAGGTTCAAAGATGTTCTCATGAACGTAGGAAACGTAGTCCTCACCGCTGGTCTGCTCAACGATATACGCCGCAAGTGCCGTGCCCCAGTTGGAATATGCCGTATACTCTCCCACATGGAACGCCTGCCAGCATTCGCAAGCCTTTACAGCGTCCTCAAGACTGTCATACACATCATCTGGTGCGGCTTCCTGGTTTTCATAAAAACTCTCCTGAAATCCTGCCTTGTGGCTCATGAGATCGAGCATAGTGATTTTTTCATCGGGGTA
>CADALT010000067.1:0-1074 GCA_902788785.1 uncultured Ruminococcus sp. | reverse complement strand
CCCCATTCGTAGACTGTCTGTTCATCGGCTTTTACATCATTTTCAATATCCGCATATCCGTAATAGCCGTTATAGATCACACCGTCACTGTCGAATACGCTCACCGCACAGGAAGCAAGCCCTGCTTCACGCTCCTTGATAAAGCTGTCGATACTGCCGCCGATGTCGCTGTAAGCAATGCCCGACGGTGTCTGCCTTTCTGCTGCTTCTGCCGAAGCTGTGAGCGATGTACCGAATGATGACACGGCAAGCAAAACTGCCGATAACGCTGAAATGATTTTTTTCAAAGTGGATTGCTCCTTTCCTTTCGTTTATGCATATATGATACACCGGCAGTCTTACATGAATGATCGAATAACATTAACCGAGCATTAAAATTAAAAAAAGGACAGCATCAATATGACACCGTCCTTAAAACTATTAAAGGCAAGGTTATGCCTTCCGTACACGGTTACGGAGAACATTGCCCTTTTCTAATGCTGTGATTATATCAGTCCTGATTTTCCTGCATCATAGTTGCACCGTCCTTGAAGCCGACTTTGTATGCTGCATTTCAGCAGCGGCAGTTTCGCTCACTCAGTCAAGTATCTGGTTGAATATATCAATCTGCTCCTCGCTCAACGAATCTTCAAACGGTATGCAGAGCTTGTTGAACTCATCGGAGAACTCGGCGGAGTGGATTTCACCCTGTCTGTAATTATACATCGCCTCGATCATTTGTATTCGTCCTTTCGGTTATCTCAACATTATTGATATTTTACCGATTTTAAGCTGTTTTGGATATGGTGTCCTAATTTATCACTTACAAACTATGAAAAATACGTTCTTTTTTTAATCTGCTCGAATATGATTTCATTTGATAAGCCCACCACTGATCTGAATGGAAGGTTCTTCGATAAGGACAGTCCGCTGTAAAGTGTATTATCAATATTCATATTAAAGCTCCTTTACCAGTTATCGCGCATAAGGAAATCTGCTATATGCACTATCTCAATGCCGTTATCGTTCCCTAAAGCAAGTGTGTCGCGGCAGACCACATATTTATGGTAGTGATCCTTTATATCCATAAGATTT
>CADALT010000066.1 GCA_902788785.1 uncultured Ruminococcus sp. | reverse complement strand
TTAAAGTGTAACATTGAGAATGAAGGGTGATCCCCGACCTTAAACGGAGGGAGATTGCATGGAAAACAATATCAAGCTCTACGGTCAGGCAGAATACAGCTATGCTGTCAGTAGGGAAATTCTTGATATCCTTGTAAAAAAGGATATTCCCCGGTTGATTTTGCACATACATAATTTAGGTGCGACTTACTGAAACGGCGTACAGGCGTACCAAGCCCGATATTACGTCATTTCAGGCGTACCAATTGCCGTACGATCAGCGTACCGGGTACTCTGTGAGCGTCCGTTGCACGCCGTTCGGTACGCCTGTCGGGACGGCTAAAACCACGCATTTACGCCATTGGTACGCCTGTACGCCCGATTTGGCACTTGCTCTTTAATATAGGTGTGCAAGCGTGATGCCTGTGAAACCTCTGACATTCTTTCCGTCATTGGGGATATGTGTCGAATACTTGATATGAAACTCGTCCGCATTCTGCTTTACCCAAGTGACAAATGTATCTCGTTTCAGACTTGTCAGCGCATTATCCTCACACCAACGGGTGTAGCAATCGTAAAGTTTCGATGATGTAACACGGTAGTTTTCCCCATACATCACCCTGTCCGTATCTTCCAGAAACTCCGTGATATTGCAGTTGTCCTGCATCGTTTCCCTGACGTTCTGCCTTGCCCTGTCGGAGATCGTGAAGCGGTAATTGTTGGCGAGAAGTCTCAGCAGTCCGTCATACATCCAGCAGAATATCTTCTGTTTCTCGGTGATGAATTTCTCGGCGATGTAGGGGTCAATGATTCGCTTTTCGGGCGGCGGCAGGGTGGTGAGGATGATCATTCGCCGTGAGAAGCCCTTGCTCTTGTCATAGAGCGTTTTGGGACTGCCGTTGCCGAAGCACAGGAGCCTTGTGTACAGGAGTGCCTGTTCGCTCTGCTTGCCTTTGGCTTCAACGTCAATGGGCGTTTCGGCGGTGACAAGGTTCTTGATATAACCCGTGGACGAGAGCGCCTGCATCTGCATATCATCGTCCACCATCAGCAGGCGGTCTTTCAGATTATAGCGGAAAAAACGGTCGTTCTCGATGCGGTGGACATTGCCCGTCAGCATATTGTCCATGAAGATCTCACGAAGAACGATACCGATACGGCTCTTGCCCTCGCCGCCCTGCCCGATAAGGAACAGCATCTTCTGCCCTTTGGTGGACGGTATCAGCAGATAGCCGAGATATTCCTGCAAGGTTATCACATCTTCGGGGGTGAGCAGTTCCATGAGGAATGTCAGGAACCTTTCGGGGTAATATGCACCATTGCGAATATTCGGGTCATAGCAGATGTTCAGGCGGTTTTGGCAGAACTCCTTTCGTGGATAAAAGTTACCATTCAGGTCGAGCTTGCCGTTCTGCACCTGAATAAAGTTCATGTCAGGCGGTATCGGCTCGCTGTACGTATAAAGCCTGAGAGCGTCCATGATCTGCACGACCTTTTTTGACAGCCCGATCCACACGCCCTGCCGGAGCATACAATAGACCTCCGCCCTGAGTGCGTTCTCGTCCACCAGACCGTCATAGTCAAAGAACCGTCCGCCAATGCACTTCAAGGGGTGCTTCTGCGTGAAAGCCCCACAGAATTTCAGCTCGTTGACGGTGGTCTTGTCCAGCATCCAGTCGGGAAGCTCACGTTCTTTCTTCTTTTCAGGTGAAGCGGCTGTTTTAACCTTCTCCCCATTCTTCGACACATCGTTTGTATTCTCTCTCAATCCTGTCTACCTCCGGTTTTATTTCTGCCTGTTGCTCCTCGTCGAAACTGCCCCACGCTTCAAGCATATACTCCGCATAGCCGATATTCTGCAAAGCGTACACGAAACGCCTGTCCGTTTCCTCATCGGGAGAAGTCGGAGCATAGCGCATTTTGTACTTGTCCAGCAAGGTAAAGTACCTCAGCAGAACATCATACATATGCTCCGCTCTTGCTTTTTCTGCCTCACGCTCGGCGATCTCCCTGCGCCTGCGTGCCACTGCTTCCATATCGGGCGGCTTGTCCACGTCCAGACCAAGCCCGAAATCGGAGTTGATTTGCTTTACCGCTTCGATCGGTGTCAGCCCGAAAAGCTCCTGCACCAGCCTGATCACATCGCAGTGCGCCTGACAGCCAAAGCAGTAATAGTGATCGTCATACAGCTTGCAGGAGGGCGTG
>CADALT010000065.1 GCA_902788785.1 uncultured Ruminococcus sp. | reverse complement strand
GGTGATCGTCAGTCCATTACCTTCTTATTATACAAAAATAAGCATAGCCTGTCACCACTGTAGTCAGCAGTTAGGACTATGCTAATATTGTACCAAAGAGGTGATAAAATGCAGCCTGTAATATATAAAGTAGCACGCATCGACGGTGACTATGCACATCTGACCAACACCGAAACAGGTGAGGATATCTTAGTTGCCATGGCGCTGCTACCTGATGAGACCGATGAGGGCATCACCCTCAGGTGGGAAAACTTTGAATATTCGGTAATAGAATAATGCTTATCCGACAGAGTATAGTGCTCTGTCGGATATTTTTGCATCGAAATTTAATGTTTATCATTAATTTTTTTATGTTTATTTAGCATAAGCACAGCCTTGTCTCGGCATGACGATTTGTGAAAACGTATAAAATTTAACGTTTATCGTTAAATTTTGATTGACAAACGTTATCTGCTGTGCTATACTATGGTCACAGAAGCAAAACAGCTCACCGAAACAAATGGAAGGAGACAACAAAAATGACAAAACCACAATTCACTAAAGAGCAGCTTCAGGATAAGATGAAGGAGCAAAGCTGGGTGCTCATAATAATACTCACAGTCGTCGGACTGTGCATGATAGCCTACAGCGGCATTGCTCTGTACAGCGCACTTACGATGAACAATGCTGATGCCATGGGTCCTGTAGAATCCTACGGTTTTTCCTCAATGTTCGAGAGAGTGTTCAACGGTCTGTTCAATGCAGCGGTACTTTTCGTGGCAGCCGACATTTTCAGGAAGATAAAAAATTCGGGCACACCGTTTATGCAGAATGTGATAAAGCACCTGTACATCATCTCGGCACTGCTTATGACAAGTGCGATACTTTCTCCCGTGCTGGCGATAGCGGTCACAGTTGTGGCGAAGGGTTCTGTACAGCACAGGATACTGTTCTCGGGCATGAGCTTCGGGGTGGTGCTCTCATTGGTGGTACTTTCGCTGGCAAGGATATTCCGCTACGGCACTATGCTCCAGCAGGAATCTGACGAGACGCTTTAAGGGGGAGGCTTCACGATGAAGGTACTTAACATACACGGCTACCACGGCACACCGCAGAATGCCGCTTACGGCGCACTGATCTCAAACGGCTTTGATGATGTTATCACCCCCGAGATCGACTACGATGCCAAAACGCCAGAAACCGTCCTTGATGAACTGTGTAACATCGTTACGGAAAATGATATAAGTCTGCTGGTCGGAACAAGTCTCGGCGGATTTTACGCAGCAGTATTATCGGCAAGAACTCAGCTGCCCGTGATACTGATAAACCCCTGCCTGATGCCGTTCCTGCACCTGCCCGAGCTTGGCTACAATGACGAGATAACGCCGTTCATTCCGATGTTCGGCACACTGGATAAGCTGGATATAAACAAAGTCAGCTGTATAGTGGGCGATGATGATGAGATAATAAGCACCCACGCTTTCACAGAAAAGCTGCTAAAAAATCCACGTTTCCGCAGGATACCGGGCGGACACCACTCGGGTGCGACGCTGCCGCTGGTCGATTATTTCGCAGAGGTACTGCCCAAAAGGTAAAACATAATAAAGAGACATAAAACGGAGGTTTTTAGAATGAAAAAAAAGAATTATACAAAAGAAGAACTTATTAAGGAATATATGCCTACGCTCAAGGTGCTGGCAGTTCTAATGTTCGTACTCGCTGCGATACTGGTCTTATTATTGACAACAGATATACAGCTTATATCCTCTCTTGCCGCTGACAAGGCTACGCTTTCAAAGGATGCAAAAGATATGTTTTTTGAAGTAGCTGCAAGTATTTTTTCCAATACAGGCTATCTTTTTACGATACTCACCTCGGCTGCGCTTTTCATATCCACAATTAAAGAGGGCACCCCTTTTACTAAAAAAACTTCAACGATACTGTTTATAATTGCATTGGAACTGATAATAACGGGTGTATTCGCCCCCATCGGCGCACGTTATCTGACCACTTCGATCATAGGCGAACGTTTTGCAGTGAAACTCGCCTCAAACGATATATTTGCAGGTTCCCTGTTATCCATAATATCATCATTTTTCCGCTACGGCACAAAGCTTCAGCAGGAATCTGACGAGACATTGTAAGGTGGTGTGGATATGGCAATAATCCTACGACTTGACAGAGTGATGGCTGACAGGAAGATGAGTCTGAACGAACTAAGCGAGCTGGTCGGTGTCAGCAATGTAAATCTATCCAAACTGAAAACAGGCAAAGTCAGCGCAGTACGCTTCTCCACTCTGAACGCTATCTGCAAAGCCCTGAAATGTCAGCCGGGTGACGTACTCGAATATATCGAAGATGATGAATAAAACAACAGTCCGTAGTTTGTGCAAAACTGAAATGCTCCCCTTTTGTTAGACAATGTGGTATAATAGAAGTGTACCAATTTTAAATCTAACGAAAGGGGGCATTTTTATGCCTAAAGGGAAACCAAA
>CADALT010000064.1 GCA_902788785.1 uncultured Ruminococcus sp. | reverse complement strand
ATTGTGTACCGGATACGCCCAACATCAGTGAAACTGATGTTTCAGATTTTTCGTCAGGTTTTCTAAATTTGACGCAGGAAGGCTGACGCCTTTCAAGGAGAATTTGGGAAAGATGACGGAAAATCTGCAAGTGGACGGTGCACAAAGGCGTTAGCCGGTGGTTGTGAGGTGTTGCCTTAGGCAAAGATAGTTTGAAAGAGAGATAATAATGGCAAGGGATAAGAATAGCTTTCAGCTTGATGATGAAGCGAGAGCTAAGATAGATATGGAGTTTTCCGAAGTCTCACAGGATTTTGAGGCAGATATCGGCAGGGCGGCTGATGCTTCACAGATGAATGAGGACGACGCCGCACGCAGAAGTTCACGCAGACCTCCGCAAAGGCGACCCGAGAGGCGCAGACTTCGCCCTGAAAGGCGCAGGGTACAGCCTGTGCACAGGGAAGTTTATGCCAAATCGCAGTATGAAGATCGGATCGATGAAGAATACGAGGACGATCTTCCCGAAGAAGAATTCATACCAAGAAGGCGCAAAAAGCACAGGCTTTTAAAATTTGCGGTCAGGGCAATGATATTCTGCGGAGTGCTGCTGCTCATAAATATCGGACTGCTGATGTTTTCGGGACAGCTATGGTTCAACGAGCCCAAAAAGCGTGATTACCCGATCAGAGGTCCCGTCATCACCGAAAAACTCGGTGCGGTCGAATGGGAGAAATTTGCACAGCAGAATATACAGATGGCTTATATCAGGGCGACCAAAAGCACCGTTTACGAGGACGAACGTTTCAAGAAGAACAAGCTGGGTTCTGCCAAAACAGACCTCCCCACGGGAATGCTGCATATATTTGACCCTATGATGGACGGCAGCGACCAGGCTGACCACTTTATCGAGGTCTGCGGTGATATGGACGGCAGGCTGCGTCCTGCGGTGGAGATAAAGCTCGGTATCTTATATAGGGTGACATCGCCCGACATGGATAAGATAGCCGAAAGGCTCGAAGAATTCTGCGACTGTATCGAGGACGAATACGGCTGTACGCCTGTGATAAAATGTGATGCGGTCTCTTATGAGAATGTGGTGGACAGGGAGTGTTTCGAGGATTGTCCGATCTGGTACGAAAGCGAGTATACAAAGCCCGAGGAAAACATCAGGTGGGACTTCTGGGGATACAGCAGCAGAGTTAAATTCAGCTTTTACGAGAACAGAAGGTTCCTTGAAATGACAGTATTTGACGGCGATGAGGATAAGCTCGATGAGCTGATGGTCGGCTATTGACAGATTTGGAGGATATAAATGAAGAAGCCCGGATTTTTTGCTTTACAAGCGATATGCGACATTATATTCAGCGTTTTGTACTATACTATAGCTTTTGGATCCTATATCATTTGTGCTGATAATTATGCTGATAATAGCGGCTGTAAAATGATAACTGTACAATAAAGTGTACTTATATGATCGTTTTCTTCCCGAGGGCTAAGCGCATGGTCCTCGGGATATTTTGTCTTTTTAAACGCAAAAATGCCTAAAAATTCGATAATATTTGACATATGGGGGATTTGGTGGTATAATGACTATATGTGTTTAATATTAAACGAAATATATTTTTGTACATTCCACACTGGTTGAAATTAAGTATCATAATTCCGTCAAGTGCCTATGCAGAATATTTAATGTCGTTTACTATATTATGAACGGAGGTCGCTTTGATGGCGAATAAGAAAAAGACTAACAAGGCGAAAGTAAGGTCAAAGAACAAGCGCATAGCTATGCTGAGCGCATTGCTGGTGGTATGCGGTGCTTCCATCGTTTTGCTCAATATTGGGTATATGGGAGAGATGAAAGCAAGAGAGGCTGCCCAGCAGGAATTTATCAATAAAGAGGCTGCTGCTGATACTGACACTCAAAGCGAAGCGGTACAAGAGGAAATAAAGGTTTCGGCAGATACATCATCTGCTGCCGACGGCGAAACCGTGGCGCTTGAAGTCAAGGCGGCTGATGAAAGTATCGCTGTACAGTCTCAACAGCAGGATACAGCTTCATCACCTGCTGCTGCACAGGGCGATATAGCAGCGATGGTAGATAAGATGACCCTCCATCAGAAGGTCTGTCAGATGTGCATAGTAACTCCCGAGGGTCTTACAGGCTATGACCTGGTGACACAGGCAGGCGATGCTACTAAGAGCGCCCTTGAACAGTACCCCGTGGGCGGACTGATATACTTTTCACAGAATTTCGAGGACGTGGCACAGACCAAGGAAATGATAAGCGGCGTGCAGCAGTATAATACTGCTGTTTCGGAGATTCCGCTGTTCATCTCGGTGGATGAAGAAGGCGGCATCGTGGCAAGGTGTGCTGATGAACTTGGTACGACTGAGTTTGAACCCATGTATGAATACCGCAGCAAGGGCACTGATACTGCGTATAATAACGCCAAGACCATTGCATCGGATATAAAAGCGCTGGGCTTCAATCTGGACTTTGCGCCCGTGGCTGACACCTGGTCAAATCCCGATAATACGGTCATCGGTACAAGAGCGTACAGTGATGATTTCGGTCAGACGGCTGAACTGGTGGCATCGGCAGTCAAGGGCTTT
>CADALT010000063.1 GCA_902788785.1 uncultured Ruminococcus sp. | reverse complement strand
GAAGGTCCGACGGGGTATTTTGAGCCTGCTATCTGGATAGACAAAAAGGAGGAACACAGTGTTCCCGAGGGCGGCATAAGAGGAAACTGCATGGTGCCCGATAATAAGACGGGTGAGCCGCAGGCATATTATATCATGAGTGTGCATTGTCTGGACAGTTCTTTCGGATATGCGGTGATCTCCATGAGCGGCAAGGATATATTCAACGAGTTCTACAATCTGTGGGTCATGAATATGGCTATGACGCTGGATACTCTGCAAAAGAATGACAGGATCAACAAGCTGATAGAAAGGCTGAAAGATCAGAGCATACGTGACGGCATGACGGGTATGCTCAACAGACGTGGCTTTTATGAGCACTCGAACAGTGCTATACTATCTATAAAGGATAAGCGGACTGTTTGCACGATGGTCATAGATATGGACGGCTTAAAGCAGATAAACGATGCTTACGGACACTATGAGGGCGACCGTGCCATCAGGTGTGCGGCATCTGTTATAACGGACTGCTGTATAAACGGCGAGATAGCTGCCCGTGCGGGCGGAGATGAGTTCTATATATTTGCGCCTGACTATTCGCAGGAGATGCTGGATAGTTTTGAACAGCGTCTGAATGAACTTGTTAAAAAGTCAAACGAGAGCAAGAAGTCATATGCGGAGCTTTCGCTGAGTATTGGTGCGACTTTGTGCGAATCGGACAACAGGGGCAATCTGGAAGAATTTTTGAAGATAAGCGACGCTAAGATGTATGCACAGAAACACTCTAAGCCGAACAGGCGGAGAAGATAATGCAGTGGGTACTGCTGATAGGTGATGAGATCTCGGCGAAGGACTTTGCGGATATGCGATTTAAAAACAGCAGCAAGGTCGGGTCGGGCGAGGGGTATCTCTCGGTCATGTACGAGGACGGATTTGCGGTGTTCTCGGATGATGAGGGCGATATAAGCTGCGACTATGATGAGCAGGAGCTGAAAAAGCTGCCGTTTGAACATCCGTCGATAGTGATGCTGCAATACAGCAGCATTGAGATACTTAGAAGTATCATCGGTTCGGAAGATCTCCCGAAGAACATTATCATAGACTGCGACGGGCTTGATTTTGGGCTCGATAAAGTCATAGACGGGCATAGGATAATATATTAAACGACATAAATACTGAAATGTAATTCCCGAGGGCAGAGGGCTGCTTTCGGGAGATTTTTTATGGGAAAATGTCGGTTGTGCAATGTGCTGAAATGGGGATAGTTAAATTTGGTGAAAAAAATCATTTATCCGCCTTTACTTTTGCGGTGCGATATGATAAAATGATAATAAGCGCTTTTACGATTTGAAGCTTTTATAGGTAAAATCGTAAAAGAAATATCATAAAAAAGCAGCCCTAACGGGCAGTGCGAAAGGAAAATAGTAAAAATGCCAATAACTGAATTTTTGGAAGCAAATGCAGCAAAATATCCCGATAAGACTGCTCTGGTAGAGCTTAACCCCGAGATCAGGGAAACAAGAGTCACCTGGAAAGAGTATGAGCTGATAGAGCCTACATCAGATGTGCCCTACAGACGTGAGATAAGCTGGTCGGTGTTCAATGAGAAGGCTAACCGCTTTGCTAATCTGCTTTTATCAAGGGGCATTAAGAAGAATGACAAGGTCGGCATACTGCTGATGAACTGCCTGGAGTGGCTGCCTATATATTTCGGCATACTCAAGACAGGTGCGCTGGCTGTACCGCTGAACTTCCGCTACACCGCAGACGAGATCAAATACTGCGTTGAGCTGGCTGAGGTAGATATACTGGTATTCGGTCCCGAGTTCATAGGCAGGGTCGAGGAGATAGTTGATGATATAAGTCAGGGCAGACTGCTTTTCTACGTGGGCGAGGGATGTCCCACCTTTGCAGAGCACTATGACAGGCTCTGTGCAAACTGTTCATCCGTCAGCCCCGACATAAAGCTCACTGATGAGGATAATGCGGCTATATATTTCTCTTCGGGCACAACAGGTTTCCCGAAGGCGATACTGCATAACCATGAGAGCCTTGTACATTCCGCAAGGGTCGAGCAGGCACATCACGGTCAGACAGAGGACGATGTTTTCCTGTGCATACCGCCCCTTTATCATACGGGCGCTAAGATGCACTGGTTCGGCAGCCTTATCTCGGGCGGCAAGGCAGTTATCCTGAAGGGCGTTAAGCCGAAGTTCGTGCTGGATGCGGTATCTACAGAGCACTGCACGATAGTATGGCTGCTGGTGCCATGGGCACAGGATATACTGGATGCTGTGGACAGGGGAGATATAGATATATCGAAGTATGAGCTGAGTCAGTGGAGACTTATGCATATAGGCGCACAGCCTGTGCCGCCCTCTCTCATAAGCCGCTGGAAGAAGCTGTTCCCAAATCATCAGTATGATACGAACTATGGTCTGAGCGAGTCCATAGGACCCGGCTGTGTACATCTGGGTGTCGAGAACATACACAAGGTCGGCGCAATAGGCAAGGCAGGCTTTGGCTGGAAAGTCAAGATAGTCGATGAGAACGGCAATACCGTCAACAGGGGCGAGGTAGGCGAGCTTTGCGTAAAGGGTCCCGGTGTGATGACCTGTTATTACCGTGATGAAAAGGCTACAGCCGAGACTATCAAGGACGGCTGGCTGTTCACGGGTGATATGGCGCAGGAGGATGAGGACGGTTTTATTTTCCTCGTGGACAGGAAAAAGGACGTTATC
>CADALT010000062.1 GCA_902788785.1 uncultured Ruminococcus sp. | reverse complement strand
ATCTGACACAGAGCCAGGCAGAACTGAGCAAGAGAGCGCTGGAAGATGTGTTCAAATAAACATAAAAGAGGATAGCACCTTTTCATGATGCTATCCTCAGTTTTTATGCCGTTGCGGTGAGCTTCTCCACATTCTTCGGATCGGAAAGGTCATAGCCTTCGTATTCGGACAGAAACTTCATCAGAGCTTCGTGCCGAACCTTATATGAGCCCAGTTTCAGAACAGGCAGCAGCCCCGTATTGATGAGCTGATAAACATAGGACGGATTTGTGTGAAGTATCTGCGATACCTCTTTGACTGTGTAAAGAACTTTCTCCATTCTTTTTCCTCCTTTATTTTTCTGAACATAAACAACTTGATAAAATGGCGTGTACCTGTGTAAACGGCGCAAATACGCTGTTTTAAGCGTGTACCTATGCCGTGTAAAGTTTCTGACAGCGTGTGTGTTACACGCCGTTTCTGTGGTCACACGCCTGACCTACACGGCAGAAAGCTCGCAGTTACGGGCTTTACACGCCTACACGCCTTAATATGTACTCGACTTAAACTTTAACGCAATGCCCTTGAATCCTCGGACATGACTACTCACACTCGGAATATTGAGATCATACTTGATATGATACGCCGCTTCATTCTGTCTAAGCCACGATACAAAAGTCTCACGTTTCAGGGCGGTGAGGGCGTTGTCCTCGCACCAATGGTAGTAACTGTCATACAGCGCCGATGATGCGACCCGCAGATTCTCCCCGTACTGTACCCTGTCTGTATCTTCCAGAAATTCGGTAATATTGCAGTTATCCTGCATAGTCTCCATGACGTTCTGCCTTGCCCTGTCGGAGATCGTAAAGCGGTAATTGTTAGCGAGAAGTCTCAGCAGTCCGTCATACATCCAGCAGAAGATCTTCTCTTTCTCCGCTATAAACTTCTCAGCGATATATGGGTCAATGATACGGCGTTCGGGCGGCGGCAAAGTGGTGAGGATAATCATTCGCCGTGAGAAGCCCCTGCTCTTGTCATACAGCGTTTTCGGACTGCCGTTGCCGAAGCACAAGAGCCTTGTATATAGGAGTGCCTGCTCGCTCTGCTTGCCTTTGGCTTCAACGTCAATGGGCGTTTCGGCGGTGACGAGGTTCTTGATATATCCCGTTGAGGACAGCGCCTGCATCTGCATATCGTCGTCCACCATCAGTAGGCGGTCTTTCAGGTTATAGCGGAAAAAGCGGTCGTTCTCGATTCGGTGGACATTGCCCGTCAGCATATTGTCCCTGAAAATCTCACGGAGTACGATGCCGATGCGGCTCTTGCCCTCGCCGCCCTGCCCGATGAGGAACAGCATCTTCTGCCCTTTTGTGGAGGGTATCATCAGATAGCCGAGATACTCCTGCAAGGTGGTAACATCTTCGGGGGTGAGCAGTTCCATGAGGAATGTCAGGAACTTTTCGGGATAGTATACACCATTTCGGATATTCGGGTCATAGCACACGTTCAGGCGGTTTTGGCAGAACTCCTTTCGTGGATAAAAGTTGCCATTCAGGTCGAGCTTTCCGTTCTGAACATGGATAAAGTTCATGTCGGGGGTAAGCGGCGCACTGTATGTATAGAGCCTGAGAGCGTCCATGATCTGCACAACCTTTTTTGAAAGCCCTATCCACACACCCTGACGGAGCATACGATATACTTCGTTGCCCAGAGCGTTCTCATCCACCAGACCATCATAGTCGAAGAACCGTCCGCCAATGCACTTCATGGGGTGCTTCTGCGTGAACAGCTTGCAGAATTTCAGCTCGTTGACCGTAGTTTTATCGAGCATCCAGTCCGGCAGTTCACGTTCCTGCTTTTTCTTTTCAGGTGGTGCTTTGGCAGCCGTATTCTCTTTGGCAGAATCGCTATTCTCCCCATTCTTCGACACATCGTTTGTATTCTCGTTCAATCCTGTCTACCTCCAGTTTAACTTCTGCCTGTTGCTCCTTGTCGAAACGGTTGAACGCTTCAAGCATATACTCCGCATAGCCGATATTCTGCAAAGCGTATACAAACCGCCTGTCCGTTTCATCATCGGGAGAAGTCGGTGCATAGCGCATTTTGTACTTGTCCAGCAAAGTGAAGTACCTGAGTAGAACATCATACATATGCTCCACCCTTGCTTTCTCTGCCTTACGCTCGGCAATCTCCCTGCGCCTGCGTGCCACTGCTTCCATATCGGGCGGCTTGTCCAAGTCCAGACCAAGTGCGAAATCGCTGTTGAGCTGTTTTACCGCTTCTATCGCCCTCAGCCCGAAAAGTTCCTGCACCAGCCTGATAACATCGCCGTGCGCCTGACAGCCAAAGCAGTAATAATGGTCTGCGTACAGCTTGCAGGACGGGTGACGCTCCCGATGGAACGGGCAGAGCGCCATGTTTCCTCGGTGTACCTCTACACCGTAACTGCGAGCTGCCGTCGGCACATCGACAAGCTCTTTTATATCGTCGAAAATAGTCATTTCATGACCTCCTGATACTTGAATTTGATATAGCTTTGTGCTATAATTATATTGGAATAATATTGAAAGGGGCTGCCGTATGAACTGTGATATCAAAACTGTAATCGCCATTCTGTATAAACAGCTCGTATCATCGTCTGTGGGCACCTATCAGGCATTGGTGGATATGCTGTTCAAGTCCTATTTTAATGATCCGACCAGTCCGGAATATGACCGTTCAGAACCGTCAAAGCTGAATAAAGGCACTCGCACGTTATCCTCTAATATCACGGATTTTTATGTGCGAAAGGATAAGTCTGTACTGCTCGGTGATATTAAAGGTATGCTGAAATATATCCTCGACAAGCCGCAGCTCCAC
>CADALT010000061.1 GCA_902788785.1 uncultured Ruminococcus sp. | reverse complement strand
TATTCACTTAGCAGGCTCTTTGCTAAATAACGCAAAGACACTTCTGCTGTGATACAACAGAAGTGTCTGAATAATACTTCTTTATAGAGCCTGCGCTTATCTCTCCGCCGATCGTTATTATGAAATATCATTTGCAGCCGCAGATAGGACAGCTGTGCTGATCCTTTCTGTAGGTGTTGCCGCAATTGCTGCACGCTCTCAGACCTGCAGGCGCACTGTTTAAAGTATCATCACCCATGTCGTTTTTATATTGATGATCTTTATCCATATTGCTGTTTTGCGTGTTCATTCTATCCACGTAGTCTGTGATTCCCGTTCTCGCCGCAATGAATTGTCCTCCGGGGGACATCATCATGCTGCGTGCGTAGCTTTCCATCTGCGAAGCCTCATTTGGGTCGGGGTCGTAAACTGCATTTTTGTATTTTAGCTCATTTAGTCCCGTCATGACGTACGCATGGAATAAAACGAACGCCAGCATCAATAATATAGGCACGATCTGACCTGCATAGTGCGATAGCTTAGGTTTGCGTATTTTTGGTGTTATAAAGTCAAAGGAGTCGGCAATGCATCTTTCCACGGAACTGCTTGTTTTAAGTTCGGTGTAAAGCTTTTCGTTGAAGCTTGCGGTCAGTTTCTCGGTGAGCAAAGGGTCGGTGTAATTGCCTTGCATACCCTCGAATGCCCAGTTGACACCGTCGCTTGGCTCGGAGTATACGATGAGCCAGTGCATCTCATCATCGAATTCGCTGAGATATCGGTCATATGCATATTTTTCGAGATTGCCCTTGATCGCCCAGTCTCTGTCTTTAACGGTTATGACCGCAGGCACTATACCGCTTTTGGCATAAAATGCATCGAGAGAACGCCGCAGATGGTCATCTGACGAGAGCACATTTGCTTCATCTTTGATGATTATCTCCGTGTCCGCAGGCTTATGCATACCGAGGGCTGTTTTCATCGTAGTGATCAACCCATATATTCCGCCGATGATGAAAGGCAGGTAAAAAATTATAATCAGCAGCTGACGGGGCGAGAATTTTTTGGATGGGTCGGAGTTGCAGTAGACATACCCTGTCTTGCCGTGGTGATGGTATCTGTAACGCCGTGCGCCGGGATAATAGTCGTGTTCGATAGAGTGCAGGTCTTGGCTGCTGTACGAACCGCCGCCGTGAGAACCGCCTCCGCCGGAGCCTCCGCCGCTGGAGCCTCCGCCTGATGAATGTGGCATGGTATCACTTCCTTTATTTTATAATCAATATACTCTATGAATGATTATACATCACCCACCCCCGATTGTCAATGCTTTTGATGATAAGAAAAAAACTAACTTAACAAAACATAATATCTATTATATAATATCGTTGAGGTGAGAAATATGTGCATTACTCATATATTAACAAATTGTAAACGGGGGGGTGTAGCTTAAAGCAGCCCTTAGTCTGATATGCACATTTTCATCTGATAAATATGTTGATAAGGCGTATTGCGCTCTCTAGGGCGCAGTACGCCTATTTTATTTTTGGAGGAGGTCATTTTATGAAGAAAATAGTTGCAGGAACTCTGGTATTTGCGCTGGTTTTCGGCATCTGCGGAAGAAATGCCCACTAGCGGCAAGTGCGGTGAGAATAATACTTGGAAACTCAATGCAGACGGCACGCTGACTATAAGCGGTACGGGAGATATGGATTTTGGTGCTAGCGGTAGTCCGTGGGAATCAAATATAAAAAAAGTTGTTATTGAAAATGGCGTAACAAACATAGGTGAAAGCGCATTTTATGGCTGTGAAAACCTTACGGATATCACCATACCTGACAGTGTTAGAAGCATATGCCAATATGCGTTTCTTGACTGTACAAACCTTACAGATATTACCACGTCCGACAGTGTAACAAGAATAGATGACGGTGCGTTCAGCAAGGAACTTACTAACAAGGATAAATTTACAGCAGGAAAAACATACACTGCGAAATTTACTCTCGCTCCCTTTGAATCCCATATGTTTACAGAGGATACAAAGGTCACGTTAAACGGAGTTGAAGCAAAGCCGACCTCCGATGAGTTCTGTCGTGAAGTTGAATATACAGTGAACTTTACTTGTAAAAAGATCATCAAGGGTGATGCCGACCTTGACGGCAGCATCAATGTCACCGACATCGCAATGATAGCATCTCACATAAAAGGCATAAAGGCACTGAACGCCGAACAGCAGAAAAATGCAAATGCAAACGGCGATAAGGACATCAACGTCGCTGATATCGCCATGATAGCGGCGCATATAAAGGGTATAAAAGCGATAAAATAATATGGTGAATTTTTATTGCGGGGAACGCTGCGGCGCTCCCCGTTTTTGTGCTTGACAAGGTGAAAAATATGCATTATAATATGTATAATGTGTTTCGATAAAATTTCCGAAAGGATGGAAAAATATGGCATTTCATATCATAGTCAACCCCGCCGGAGCTTCGGGCAGGGCGTGGGAACTCTGGAAAAAGCTGGAACGTGTTTTTCGTGAGAATGACAGCGATTATATAGTTCACCGTTCGACCCTTGATGACAGTATCGGCGATATCTGCAAAAGGCTGACCTCCCGTGGGGAGCATACGGATATCGTGGTGATAGGCGGTGATGGCTCGCTCAACGATGCGGTCAACGGCATAGTCGATTTTGAGAATACCTATTTCGGCTTCGTGCCCTGCGGTACGGGCAATGATATGGAGCGTGACATGGGGCTGCCCGATGATAAGGCGGAGATAATCAGGCGGCTGCTGGACGGTGAGGTCAAGCGTGAGGCGGACATCGGCGAATTGACAGTCCATGATATCTATGAGGAAGGCAAGCCGACAAAACGCCGCTTCAATATCAGCAGCGATGTGGGCTTCGGTGCAGCGACCTGCGCTTATGCCGATCGTTCAAGGCTGAAACCTTTTCTCAACAAGATAGGTCTTGGCAGACTTGTGTATCTGATAAAGGCGCTGAATGTGTGCTTTACCTCGAAACCTGCCATGGTCAAGGTGAAGTGCAACGGCACAGTGAAGTTCTATAAGCGCTGCCTCAGTGCGATAGTCATGAACCACTGTCATGAGGGCGGCGGATTTAAATTCTGTCCCGATGCGGATTTTACTGACGGCAAGCTGGATATTTGTATAGGCAACGGCATATCAAAGCTGGCATTTTTGAAAGTTTTGCCCAACGCCTATAAGGGCAGCCATGTGGGCATGAGGGGCATATACCAGGACCGTGCCGAGAAGATCGAGATGTTCTCTGATATACCCCTGTGGGTGCATACGGACGGCGAAGTCCTTGGCATGACAAGGAAAGTCTCCATGAGGATACTTCCGCAAAAGCTGAAATTACTGGTGTGATATTTTTGCCCGAGGCGGCTGAGTGCTGTCTCGGGCATTTTTGTATATTGTGGGAATGCTGATGAGATAGGTTCATATTTTGTAAATTTTCATCACATTTTATCCTTGAAATCACAGGGCAACTGCGTTATAATAGTTTAGTATACTATTATAAATAGAAAGAATGTTTTGAATGGGAAAAGTAAAAAATGACCTTACCGAAGGCGATCTCGGTAAGAATATACTGATTTTTGCGATGCCGCTGGCTGCCACGGGAATTTTGCAGCAGCTTTTCAATGCGGCGGATATCGCAGTGCTGGGGCGGTATGTGGGAAGCGATGCCATGGCGGCGGTGGGCAGCAATACTCCGCTGACGGCACTGATAATCAATCTGTTTGTGGGAATATCCATAGGTGCGAATGTGGTCATAGCCCATTATATCGGTATGGGCGACCGTGAAAAGGTCACAAAAGCGGTGCATACCTCACTGCTGATAGCTGTACTCAGCGGTGCGGTCATAGCTGCAATATGCGAACTTATCGCACCTGCCATACTGGGGCTTTTGTCCATACCCGATGAAGTCTACGACATGGCGCTTTTGTATTTCAGGGTATATATCATGGGAATGCCCGTGGTGCTGCTTTATGACTTTGCGTCGGCTATTTTCCGAAGCCGGGGCAACACCCGTACACCGCTGATATGTCTGCTGACCTCGGGAATAGTAAATGTCATACTTAACCTGTTTTTCGTGCTGGTGCTGAAAATGACGGTCAACGGTGTGGCGCTGGCGACGGTGCTTGCTAACCTGATAAGTTCGGCACTGCTGGTATGGTTCCTTATGCATGAGGAAAGCGAGATAAGGGTAGATTTCAATAAGCTGCTGGGGCGCAGCAAAGAGACTGAGGAAACTATACAGAGTGCAGGCAGACCGCAGCTTATAGATGCAGGCATACTTGGCGAGATGATAAAGATAGGTCTTCCCGCAGGACTGCAGGGCATGGTCTTCTGTTTCTCGAATGTTATAATACAGTCCGCCATAAACAAGCTGGGTGCGGACGTTATGGCAGGTTCCTCCGCAGCGTTCAATATCGAGATATTTGCCTACTACGTGCTCAACTCCTTCGGACAGGCGTGTACGACCTTTACGGGGCAGAATTACGGTGCGAACAAGCCCGAGCGCTGCCGCAAGGTATTGCAGCTGACACTTTTGCAGGATATGCTTTGCGCCATCGTGCTGCCGCTGGTAATACTATTTTTCGGCAGACCGCTGCTGGGTATATTCAACAGTGACCCGAATATAATCGCAACGGGCATGGTAAGGCTGAGATACATACTGCTGGCGGAATTCATAAACGTCATCATCGAGATATTCTCGGGATATATGAGGGGCTTTGGCTATTCGCTTTTCCCTGCACTGACCTGTACGGTGTGCATATGCGGTGTGCGCCTGACCTGGGTATATTCGGTGTTTGAAAAGCATCAGACCTTCCCGATGCTGATGACCTGCTACCCCATAAGCTGGGGACTGACTGCGGTGGTCATGCTGATAGTTTATTTCTACATGAAAAACAAGTATCTTGCAGATTTCTTCGCACAGGAAAAGCAAACAAAATAAAAATCAGAGCATTGTCATGACGGCAATGCTCTTTTCGTCAGGTTTTCTAAATTTGACGCAGGAAGGCTGACGCCTTTCAAGGAAAATTTGGGAAAGATGACGGAAAATCTGCAAGTGTATGGTGTGCAAAGACTTTAGTCGGTGGTTGTGCGGTGTTGCCTTAGTGTTTAAGATACATATCCAAAAACTGTCCCATGATTATGGGCTTTGAATAGTAGTAGCCCTGATAGCAGGAGATAAAGAACTGTCTTGCGAACTCCACCATATCCTTTGTCTCGATACCTTCCAGACAAATGCTTACATGAAGATCCTGCGCACAAGCGGATATAGCTTTGATTATCGCCTGATTTGCAGTGTTCGTCATGATGTCCTTTGTGAAGCACCTGTCGAATTTCAGTGTTTCCACAGGCAGGTCGCTGAGAAGTCCCAGTGAAGAATAGCCCGTGCCGAAATCGTCAATGGCGATCTTTATGCCAAGACTCTTCAGATAGTTTATCTCCGCCAGCAGATAACTGCGCTCAAGCTGTCGGCAGCTCTCGGTAAGCTCCAGACAGAGATTGCTGACAGGGAAGTCTGTCTCTTCCAGTATGCCCTTGACAGATTCACGGAACAGCGGGTGTGAAAGCTGTGTATAGGCTATATTTACGTGCAGTATGAAATCGGGGTTCCTGTCCACCAGCACCTTGCTCTCGTTCAGCGAACGGCGGAGTATCCAGTTGCCGAGTTCAAAGAAACTGGGGTCGTTCTCCAGCATCGGTATGAACTCGCCCGGCATGACCATACCGAAATCTCTGCTTTCCCACCTCAGCAGTGCTTCTGCACCCAGAACTTGCTCATTCTCTGAGGATATGAGCGGCTGATAGCACATGAAAAAGCCGTCATAATCGTTGAGCATGGATTTTCTCAGCGCACTCATGAGTTCTAGTCTGCGCCTTGTGGTATTCTTCATATTGTCCTCGAACACGTAAAGCTGTCCGTGGTGTTCGTTCTTGGATTTTTCCAGTGCATATCTGGCGCTGCCCTGTACGGAGTATTCATCGTAATCGCCGCTCAGCAGTATCGCACCTGCCGCCACGTTCAGCGGTATCCTGGTACCATCAACGAATACATCATACTTCATGCCGTACTCTATCTTGCGGTATAGCTCATAAATATATGATATTGCCACATCTGTCAGACAGCAGGCGAATTTCACCCCGTCCATGCGGTATATCTCGGTGCGCTCGCCCAATATCTTTTTGAGCTGTGCAGCCACCTGCCCCAGTACCTTATCACCGAAGGAGTAGCCGTACATATCATTTATCTCCGAGAAATTGCATATGCCTATGAGCAGCTCGACAGCGGTGCTGCCTGCGCTGCGCAGCTGTCTTACATACTGCAAAAATTCATATACGTTATGCAGATTTGTGGCGGCATCGAATCTGTCTGCAATGCCGTGGTTTTCCAGCGAGCCTATGAAAAGCTCGGGTTCACCTGCACTGCCGCCCATCATGAGTACCTTGCAGGTCACGACCACGTACTCACCGTTCTTGTTCTTGATGCGGTGGTCGATGGACTTGTTGTCGGTCTTGCCCTCGGCAAGCTCGTCCAGTGCCTTGTAGTAAACCTTCCTGTCCTCGGGATGTATAAGGTCGCCCCATATCATCTCCGCATCCTTTATATACTCCCCTGGGAGCCCGAAATATTCCACAGCGCTTTTTGACCAGCGTGTGATGTTGGTATTCCTGTCGCACATGAACATATAATTTTTTTCAGAGGTCTGTGCGAGACCCTCGAATATCCTGTTATCGAGCAACCCCTTGTCAATAAATTTTTTTGCTGACATCATAGTTCCTCCATAGGGGCATAGTACCCCCATTTTCCAGTCCTTTTTCAATAAATTCCTATAACAAAAAATTTTTCCCCATTATCTGGATTATAACACATTTGTAACTGTTTTTCAACAGAAATAATAAAATTTTTATCTCACAAGTAACATTTTGGGCATATTACACAATTCCATGATATAATTATCTGGCAATGTAACAACAGCACCTGAAATTGAGGTCTGCCAAAGCTTTGTTACGGGATATTCACCTGATGCGCTGTTTCCGGGTTACAGGATATTGCTTTTTGTGCGCTCAGGGAAATCAATTTTTAGCTTTTGATGTTGAGCAGCATAGGATCAATTGTCAAAATGATGAAACGGAATATGGATTTTTGACTGAAATCATCTGCTCACATATATAAAATGCTGTCAGATCACAATAATTAACCAACAAAATTGATTTCTGTGGGTCATTTCATACGGATATTGACGTTTTCACCGTAACGTGGTATACTATATCAATACATTCATTAAGAAAGACCTTAGCAGACTTGGACGGGAACACTTGATGACCGGACAATATATCGAGAAGAGGTGCCGATATGAATTTCTTATGTAAATGCGGATACAGGATACATGATACTTCCGACTGTCTCTCCTTCAAGGGAACGCTGATAGCCGATCAGGATATAAACGAATTCTGGCGTACTATCGAAAAAGCGGAACAGCCTCACGACGAAAAGATAGATATTTTTTTGGAGCTTGAGAAGCTTATGCAGCGGAATGTCTATCAGTGTGATTCGTGTGGAAGGGTATTCATCGAGGATCAGGCTGATAAATACAAGCTTGTGATGTTCACGCCGTGTACAGATGGAACACCTGAGCCCGATGTCAGCAGGAAGCTTTTCAATTCGGCGCACATGGAAAACTGGAAAGGATCGCTTCACGCAGACTGGAGAGATAAGAAGCCCGAATGGTGCGAGCATCACGGCATGATATTTGCTATCCTCAATATCAAGATCGAAAATACCGAATTTGATGACTACGAAGCCTTTGAAAAGCGCTTTTATGAGCTTTTTGAACATCTAAAAGGGCTTGACCTCATCACGGATGCGAGCCTCACGATAAATAACAAACGGGCGTTCGACTGGAGGCGCAGCAAAGAACAATAGCAGCAAAAGACCGTTGGGTTAAGTATGGTACGCATAAAGAAGTTTTACGCCATAGTATTTCTGATGTAAGGTCAGAAGTACTATGGCGTTTCTATTGACAGACCTTCAATGCTGTGTTATAATTGTTACTA
>CADALT010000060.1 GCA_902788785.1 uncultured Ruminococcus sp. | reverse complement strand
TTAAAAAGGGCTTGACAAACAGTAACAGGTTTATATTGATAATTAATTATATCACTACTTTGACGCATTGTCAATGGAAACGCCATAGTACTTCTGACTGTAAATCAGAAATACTATGGCTTAAAACTTCTATATGAGTATCTTTCTTAGGGGAAGATCCTGTTTTATTTCCATATATGAAAATATTGTGAAATGGGTGGAAAATTCGGTGGGAATGTGATATACTATATAATGGTATGTTATATTGTACGACATATATTAAGGCAACACCGCACAACCATTGTGTACCAACATCAGTGAAACTGATGTTTCAGATTTTTCGTCAGGTTTTCTAAATTTGACGCAGGAAGGCTGACGCCTTTCAAGGAAAATTTGGGAAAGATGACCGAAAATCTGCAAGTGGATGGTGCGCAAAGGCTTTAGTCGGTGGTTGTGCGGTGTTGCCTTAAACGACATAAATTTCTGTACATTCCAAAATCGTCGAAACAAGTATCATAGTTCCGACAAGTTTGTAATTTAGAAATTTTAATGTCGTTTACTATAGTTTTACTGCGTGGATAGCTGCGCAGATAGAATGGAGAATGAAAATGGCTGTTTTTCATAACAGGAGCAAGATCGCAGAGGGTGTCTATCTGACGCAGATATGCGATCCCAAATACAAGACAAATGTGGTGAGAGTGCGCTTTATCGTGCCTATCGACGCTGATAAGCTGGGGGTAAATGCGCTGCTGACTTCGCTGCTGGTGACATCAAATGCGAAAGTTCCGTCAAGGAGCGAGCTTTCAAAGCGTTTCCTCGGGCTTTACGGCACATCTGTCGGTGCTGTATGGGGAAATGTCACGGACTATCAGTCGCTGGGACTCACTATCAGTGTTATAATGGATAAATATACCATCGGCGGTGAGACTATCTCGGCAGAGGCGGTGCAGATGCTGCTGGACTGCATATTCTCCCCCGATATAAAGGACGGAAAGTTCAATGATAAGTATTTCCGTCTGAGAAAGCAGGAGCTGCTTGACAATATCGACGCTGCGATAAACGATAAGCGCAGCTATGGTTTTATGAAGGCGAAGGAAGTTATCTTTGAGGGTGAGTCTTCTGCGCTGTCAGAACTTGGCAGCAGGGAGAGAGCCGAAAAGATAACGCAGGAGGAAGTCCTCAGCCGGTATAAGTACCTGATGGAGGAGGCTTTCATAGATATAACGATATGCGGCGGCGGTGAGGCTGATGAGGCTGTTAAGCTGCTGAAAGAGGCTTTCGGGAAGGTTCCCAGGAACGCTGACAGGGTAGAGTATATAAAACATTCGCCCGTAAAGGCGCAGGTGCGTGAGTGCGAAGAGCCGATGGATATACAGCAGAGCAAGATGTATATGGCTTACAAGACCGCTTGCAGAGATATCTACACCTGCAAGGTCTTCACGACACTGCTGGGCGGTTCGGCTTTTTCCAAGCTGTTTACCAATGTAAGAGAGAAGCTTTCAGTGTGCTATTACTGCGACAGCTTCTATATGGACCTTAAAGGCACTATGATGATAGAGAGCGGTCTGGACAATGCCAATATCGAAAAGGCGAAGGCTGCCATAAAAGACCAGATAGAGGCGGTGAGAAACGGTGATTTCACCGATGAGGAGTTGGAGAACACCAAGCTTTATATCTGCGGTAATTTCAAATCGAACTACGATTCCGAATGGGATATAGCCTCGTGGTACAGGGTGCAGGAGACCCGTGGCACGGCATATTCGCCCGAAGAGGTGGCTGATATTATAAATTCCGTCACCAGAGAACAGGTGATAGAGTGCGCTAAAAGCTTTGTGCCCGACAGCGTGTTTATACTGAAAGCGGAGGAGGGCAGCGCAGATGAATAAGGAGATCATCAGGAGCGAACGTTTCGGTGAGCAGTATTCGCTGATACATCACCCTTCGGGACTGGATATACTGGTCTGGAAGATGGAGAACTATTCGACCACCGAGGCGCTGTTCGCCACACGATACGGCTCGGTGAACACCTGCTTCAAAACTGCGAAGACAGGGGATTTCATCGAAGTGCCCGAGGGAATAGCACACTATCTCGAACACAAGCTTTTCGAGAACGAGGATACGGACGTTTTTGACCTGTATGCGGCAACGGGTGCTAATGCCAACGCATTCACATCCTTTGACGAGACTGCGTATACTTTCAGCACCACACAGAACTGGGACAAGGCGCTGGAGATACTGCTGGATTTCGTGCAGAAGCCTTACTTCACACAGGAGAATGTGGATAAGGAGCAGGGCATAATCGCACAGGAGATAAAGATGGGGCTCGATTCGCCTTTCCGCAAGAGCTATTTCAACCTGCTGGCGGCACTTTACAAGGAGCACCCTGTCAAGATAGATATTGCAGGTACGGTGGAGTCCATCGCAAAGATTACTCCCGAGCTGCTTTACGATTGCTATAATACTTTTTATAACTTGCATAATATGGTGCTTTCCATTGCCGGCAACGTGGATGAGGACAAGGTCATCGAGATATGCGACAGACTGCTGAAGCCTGCGGAAGAGCTGAAGCTGGAATGTAAGTTTCCCGAAGAGGGCAGCGGTGTGGTCACCCACAGGATAACCGATAAATTCCCCATCGGCAGACCCATATTCGATATAGGTTTCAAGAGTGAGCCTTGCAGCGGTTTGGAGTATGAGCGCAGGGTGGTCATCGCAAGGATGGTCATGCAGCTTATTTTCGGTTCGGCATCACCGCTGTATCAGCAGCTTTTCGATGACGGGCTGATAAACTCGCAGTCGGGTTTCAGCGTATTCTCGGGCAGCGGCAGCTATTTTTCGTGCATATTCTCGGGCGAGTCGAAAGACCCAGATGAGGTATACAAGCGCCTGCTGGCAGAGATAGAGCGTGTCAAGAAAGAGGGCTTCGACAGGGAGACCTTTGATCTTATAAAGAAGTCGAGATACGGCTCGATGGTAAGAGCGCTCGGCAATGTGGAAACGCTTGCTGACGGCATGGTGGACAGCTATTTCAACGGCACATCGGTATTTGATGAGGCAGAGGCACTGGCTGCGGTGACGATGGAAGATTGCACTGCGGCACTGGATACCATGTTCAGCGAGGAGAATTCTGCCATATCCATAATATTCGGGACAGAAAAGTAAATTGGAGTGATATTTAAAATGAACATGAGTGTGATGGCGGCACTGGCAGAGGATACCGCCGCTATTAAAGAAAAGATAACCGCAGAGCCGAACAAGGTGTTTTTTCCGAATTTCGGCAACACAGATAATATACTGCGTGAGGGTATTGCCATAGACAGGGCAGTGATAAAGATACCCGGGATAGATTTTACCATATACTGGTATGGCCTGCTGATAGGTATAGGCGTACTGCTGGCTATGATATACGGGTTTAAGAAAATGCGCTCGGTGGGCATCGACCCTGACAGGGCTACTGATGCCATAATCGGCGGAATAATCGGTGCGCTGGTGGGGCTCAGGCTTTACTATGTATTGTTCAATAACGAGGGCGTAACTTTCAAGGATTTCTTTAATATCAGGGACGGCGGACTTGGTATCTACGGAGGACTCATCGGTGCGATAGCGGTGGGCGGTACGATAGTAAAGCTGAAAAAATTCAGGCTTTCGGCTATGCTTGATGTGACAGCCCCCGGATTTCTCATAGGTCAGTGCATAGGGCGCTGGGGCAACTTCTTCAATCAGGAGTGCTTCGGAGTAAACACAGACAAGCCCTGGGGAATGATATCGCACACCACCGCAAACTTTGTGGCTGCACACGCTGACAAGCTGGCAGATATGGACCCATATAAGCCCGTACATCCGTGCTTTTTGTATGAGTCGCTGTGGTGTCTGATAGGATTTTTGATAGTTCACCTTTATTTCAAGCACCGCAAGTTCGATGGTGAGATATTCCTTATCTATACTTTCTGGTATGGTCTGGGCAGGTTCTTCATCGAGGGACTCAGGACAGACTCGCTGTACATCGGTCAGATAAGAGTATCGCAGCTGGTGGCTGCGGTATGCGTGGGCGTTTCGCTGGTGCTGATAATAGTATTCAGGGGAATGGTAAAGCGTTCGGGCAGCTACAAGTTCTTCTATGAGACAGAGGTATCTAAGGCGCAGCTTGAAGAGTATGCGGCTTATGACGATATGGAAAAGGAAAAGAAGGCTCTTAAAAAGAAGATAAGCGAAGCTAAGCACAAGGGCGAAAGCTTTGCGGAGCTTGAAAAAGAATATAAAGAGAAATTCGGCAAGGACGCTGTAAAGGCTCGCAAGGAAGCCATAAAAGCGGCTGTCCTCAAGGACAAGGAAACAGCCGATAAGCCCGATGACGACTATAAGTCGATAGTCGAGGAGGATGAATGAGTAGTTTAAACCTGAAAAAAACAGCGGTGATCGCTTTGTGTCTGACATTGGTGATGTCAGGATGCGGTAAGATGGAAAAAACACAGAATGACAGTAGATCTCCTAAGACTGCGGAGAGTACATCTGATGAAAGTATAGCAGATTCACCGGATGAAAGTACGGATAGTAGTGAAACAAGTGAACCTGAGAGCAAAAAGAAGCCTGCACATATGACAATAGGATCCAATGGTGCAAAGGCTGTAACTGATGTGCTGATGGTACCCGAAGAGGATGTGGATATTTCACGTAAAGTAAGTTTTACTGATTTGTATGGTATACACGCGCTGCATTCCGAAGTAGTGGGACTTGTAGGTGCACCCATTGAGGTCGATTTTGATAAAAGCGAAGTCAAGAGAGGCAAGCTGGTTTTCATGTATGATCCAAATGAATTAAAGGGTGTACGTCCTGATGCACTGATGTTCATGTGGTATGATGAAAAAAACGACAATTATGTAGAACTTGATGATGGTATGCTAAGTACCGAAAGCTGCTTCATGACCATAGAGATCGATAAGCCCGGAGTTTATCTTCTGGTAAATAAATATGCATGGTTAAATGTTTGGGGGGCAGGGCTAAAGGATAATGGACTGGAAGATGGCTATAATCCATACGATGAACCGATCTCGTCGGAAATATGGGAGAAGAATGAAAAAACAGGTGATATACTCAAACTCAAGGACGATGATTACATAGCCTCTTGTCGGGAGGGTGATAGATATGTTTTTGATGTATCGACACCTGAACAGCTTGCGAGTGCAGTATATGTATCAAATTGCGCTGACCCAAGACCCGGAATTACTATAAATATATTAAATGATATTGATCTTGAAGGGTATGAGTGGGCTTCGCTTGGGTGGTATACAGCAGGTATAAATTATGATTTCAACGGTCATATTGAAGGAAACGGATATACCATAAAGAATATGCATATCAGCGACGGCTATAATGTGGGATTTATAGGTTATGCTACTAATTGTTCGGTTTTGTCGTTAAATTTTGAGAATGCAACTGTCGGAGGAAGTGTGGTCGGTATACTTGCAGGTTATCCCAGAAACAGCCTGTTCCACGACTGTCATGTTCAAGGCGTTACAGCTGGCAATAGGGATGTGGGGTCGATGATAGGGCACGATCAAAGCAACGATATCATTGATTGTACGGCTGATGTTAATGTTGACGGAAAGCAGGTCAGTGAGTATCTTTCATATACGGAAATGAACATAGCAGAGGTCTCGGCAGCCCATAAACCAACTGAAACGATATGGATCGATGATATAGGACGCCCATCTCGTGAATCCGGTCTTGAAGATAAATATGATAACATTGGATGGCTGGTAAAGCGTGACGGTGTAGAAGTCTTGCACAGAAATGCTGAAGGCGAAACTTCTTTGCCATGGCAGTTTTATGATGAATTGAATATACCGGGGCATTATGAAGTTGTGCTTACTGCTTGTGTGGATAGAAGTTATATACCGATAAGTAATACGGTAGAATATGATGTTCCTTAATATAATACGATATAATACAGGGAGGAAAAAACAATGGCAAACATAATTGACGGCAAGGCAGTTTCGGCGCAGGTCAAGGAAGATATCAGGCAGGAAGTTGAGGCGCTGAAAAAGCAGGGCATCAGCATCGGGCTTGCGGTGGTCATCGTGGGCGACGATCCTGCATCACAGGTTTATGTAAAGAACAAGGAGAAGGCTTGCGAGGCTGTGGGCTTTGAGTCTTTCAAGTACGCTCTGCCTGCGGAGACTACCGAGGAAGAGCTGCTCGCACTGGTAGATAAGCTCAACAACGATGACAGAGTAGACGGCATACTGGTACAGCTGCCTCTGCCCAAGCATCTGGATGACAAGATAATCATCAACAACATTCGTCCCGACAAGGACGTTGATGCATTCCATCCTGTTAATGTGGGCAAGATCATGATAGGCGATTACAGCTTCCTGCCCTGCACACCTGCGGGCGTAATGGAGCTTATACGTTCTACAGGCACTGATGTGGCAGGCAAGGAATGCGTAGTAATCGGCAGGAGCAATATCGTGGGCAAGCCCCAGGCAATGCTGCTGCTGCACCAGAACGGCACAGTCACCATCACCCACTCAAAGACCAAGGACCTCAAGGAAGTATGTGCTCGTGCGGATATACTGGTCGCAGCGGTGGGCAGGGCTAAGATGGTCACAGCGGACTACATCAAGGAAGGCGCTGTAGTAATAGATGTGGGCATGAACCGTGACGAAAACGGCAAGCTTTGCGGCGATGTGGATTTCGAGGACTGTAAGGAGAAAGCAGGCTTCATCACACCCGTGCCCGGCGGCGTAGGTCCCATGACCATAGCTATGCTGATGAAGAACACCCTCACAGCAGGCAAGGAACATAAGCTCGGCAAATAAGCATAAAAATAAGGGGCTGCTGCATTTTGTGAACCGCCCCACATTGTGCGTACAGCACAAAAAAGCCCTATGGTAAATTAAATCAAGCTACGAACTGGCTTCGCAATTCAAGCGGAGTCAGTTTTGT
>CADALT010000059.1 GCA_902788785.1 uncultured Ruminococcus sp. | reverse complement strand
TGCTATGCCTTTTTTATTCCCATTTCATCAATCACTTTCAACAAAGCTGCACTTTCAACTTTGGCTGTTTTGCCTATTGATTTTTCTTAGCAGGTTTCAGAAAATAAAATATCAAATTAATTATATCATAGTTTTTCTATTTTTTCAATAACCCTTTGTTTAATTTATGTTACGTCTTTTAAACCCTTCTAACTCATGAACGTTTTGGAATATTTTACAAAAATTAAGTTCACCTATTGTAAAGAATGCAAACCTGTGCTATAATAATAAGGTATATGTTCGGGGTGTAATAAACGTTACAGCCCGATTATTTCGGAGGATGTAAAATGAACCTTTTTCATAGAATTATTTGTCTCGCTGCCGCAGGGCTGATATGTGTTACGGCTGCGGGGTGTTCATCGGATAAAACTCCCGATGATTCGAAAAACTCGGCTTCCCAAAGCGCTTCGGCTGCAAAGGGCAAAAAAGATAAGTCTGACAAGTCCACCACTGCGGAGGAAACTCAGGAAGAAGAAACTCAGGCAGAGGCGGAAAGTGAAGCGGCAGGTGAACAGACGGCTGAGGATCATTCTGAGGAGCTGGAGATAATTTCCAAGCAGACCGATGTTTTTCTTACAGCGCTAAAAGAGGGCGATGTTCAGACGGTCGCAGGTATGCTCGAACCCGGCAGCAAGTATTATGAATTTTTCCAGCGCCACCGTGATTCGGAACAGCTTTCACTGATCTTGAAGACTGATTTTGCTGATCTTGTGTGGACGCACTGGTCGGAGACTGATCTTGATAACAAAAACTGGCTGGAAAATACTTACATCGAACACGGCGACCATACACGCAGCTTTGTTTGTGCAGGCGTGCGTGAAATGCTGTATTTCGGGGAATATTTTCTGCTGAACTTTGAAAAGGGCAAGTCGGTCGATAATGAGATGAAGCTCGACAGTGAGGGCGCTGCCATCGCTTATCTTGAAAATACACTTGCTAAAATGCCGCTGTGCAGGAATACCTGGGCACTTAACTGTACTTTGCCCAGCGATCAGGGCACGGTCTGGTTCAATCTTGATGATGATTATCTTATGGATTACACAAATATCATCGCAATTGACAACAGCGAGCCTACTAAAATGGCGCAGGACTATGTTGACCTTCTTGTGACCGCAAGAGGAGTTATCGAAGATGACAGCGCTACTTTCGATGACAGCACCGAACTGCGTGCGAAGTATTCTCAGCTTCTGCGTGAAAAGGATCTTGAGGGTGCTTGGAAGTATGTGCAGGGGCTTGATGAGGACAGCTTCTATGCGGCAAAGACGACTTATGATGATCTTGCGGATGTGGGTCAGCAGGCGGTCGATGAATTTGTTGCGGAACACCTTGACATCGTAGTGACCGATTATTCCACAAAGGTCTATGACGGTACAAGGAGAAGGCACGTTTTCACGCAGATGTACTATGACTGTATCCCCGAGGATAACGAGGACGAGATAGCCGACTGGCTGGCTGAGAACGGTGTTAAGCAGAGCTGTGAAGCCGTATTTTTCGATATCACGGAAGACGGCAGACTGGCAAATGCTCTCAGCGGATATTTTGATGTGATAGCTAAACTCGGAGAATGACCATGTAAAGGAGGCGCACCATGAAACTGATGAAGATAACACGGGCTAACAGCCTGATAGTCAATCTTTTCTACAGCCTTTCATTTTCGTCTGTTATGGGATATATCCTGATGGCGGCGGCATGGTTCATTTCGGGTATGCGCCTTGACCTTGTGCAGTGCTCGGGACTGTGGATCATATTTCTTGTGGTCTTGTTCATCATACTGGGAACTATCTGTGCGGTCATCGACATTTTAAAGCACGTTCAGCTGCAAAAACTTGCCGAGCACAGGCTCACAAAGGGCTATGATGATGAGTATTTTGATATGCTGCGCCAGTTCATCGGCGGTGAACTTACAGACAGTCAGCAGCTGTATTTTGCGTCTTCCTATCTGGAAGGAGAGCGCTGCGAGGATTGCAGAGAGCAGCTGAAAAAGCTGAATTTTAAAGCGCTGGACAGCTCCGAACAGGAGGAGTATTTCAATATCTGTCTGTATTCGGCTATACTTGAGGGCAATAAGGAGCTTGCCAACGATATTTACGCCAAAGCACGCAAGTATTTTGACCGTGCGGTAATGGGCAGGCGCTGCGGATATGTGCTGCACACACTGGGGCTGCTGTGCTACCTCAACGGCAGGAGCGACAATGCTGCAAGGCTTTTTGAATCGGCAATGCGCAGCCATGATTATTCGCTCAGGTGCGAGTGCTGTCTGGGACTTGGCAGGATATACCTCGACCGTGGCGAGCGCTCGGAGGCTAAGGATATGTGCTATGAAGCCGCCCAGCTGGTGGAGACAAGGTCGCAGGCTGTCCATCTGAAACAACTGATGATGGACGTGGAAAAGGCTTACGGCAAGGAATAAACTGTACGATTTTTATGACAAAAGGAGAACGACATGAAAAAATTCATACTGACATTTCTGATCTCGATGGTACCTTTGATAGAGCTCAGGGGAGCTATCCCCATAGGCAAACGCATGGGCGTTTCACTGCCTGATGCGGTGATCATTTCAATGATAGGCAACATGGTGCCTATGCCGTTTATATTCTTCTTTGCAAGAAAGGTGCTTGAATGGGGTAAGGATAAGCCTGTGATAGGCGGATTTTTCAGGTTCTGCCTTGAAAAGGGACATAAGGGCGGCGAGAAGCTCAAAAAGAAAGCAGGCAGCAAGGGTATGTTCTGGGCGCTGCTGCTCTTCGTGGGCATACCTCTCCCCGGTACGGGGGCATGGACAGGTACGCTGGCGGCTTCTATGCTTGACCTTGATTTTAAAAAGAGCGTTATAGCTGTTGTCAGTGGTGTTGCACTGGCAGCTGCCATAATTTCTATAGTTACTGTACTGGGATTTAATATATTTACTTGATAAGGGGACAAAACTATGCATATCCAACCAAGAGACCTCTCGAACGAGGCAAGAAAATTCTATAGGATGCTCAAACTTAGACCTGCCGTGTTTCTGGGCTGTGAGAGCATAACATTTCTGCGTACCTATATGGACGGTATGGTGACGGCAGACAGATTATTCAACGGCACACGTAATGTCATCATTCCCGACGGTTTCACCGAATTTATCGAATGGTACTATGGTGATGATACCAATCTTGACGGCTATGCCTGCGTGCTGAAAGCCGAGGGCGACGAAAAGAAAGCGCTCTATAAGTGGTTCGACCTGCTGGATGATTTCCTCAAAGGGCTTGACTATGAGCCCATCGGCACTATCGAACAGCTGAAAAAGCTGGAGGAGTACAGAAAGAAGAAAAGATCATAAGAGGGCGAAAATATGACATTACTGGGTGTTAAGGCAGATAGCGGCTGGCTCTATTCCGAGTGGGAGATGACCTATCGTGTGGGGTGGGTACAGATACTCAAATCAGCCGCAGCATTGTATGAATTGGCTTTTGAAGATCCCGAGGTGCTGTGTAATAATGTGCCTGTGGACATTAAATGCAAAGACGATATATTGAAACTGGAAGAGGACATGGGAATTACTGTCCGAGGAATGTCAAAGAACATTGGCGTACCCGTGATGATACATCTTTTTAATCAGACGTGCATCGCAAGGGCTGTGGTCGCAATGGCTAAGGATGAATTCAAGACTGCGGATTATGAGAGCTTTAATAGATCGATGTCCCAATTTATGGACAGTATTGAGCTTGTAATGTATATGTAATAAAAGGTAAGGGAAGTAAAGAAAAATGGAAATACCAAACGACATTGAACTGTCGCTGATAAAAAAATTCAGGCAGGGCATATGGTCACGCTTTTTGAAAGGCATCAAGGACTATGACCTGATACATGAGGGCGACAAGATCGCCGTGTGCATATCGGGCGGCAAGGACTCCATGATGATGGCGGTGTGCATGAAGCGTTTGCAGAGGTACTCAAAAGTACCCTTCGATGTGGAGTATATGGTCATGGATCCGGGGTATTCTCCCGAGAACAGGCAGAGGATAATCGATAACGCCGCTAAGCTTGAGATACCCATAAAAATATTCGATACGCAGATATTCAACTCTGTGGTCAATGTCAAGCAGAACCCCTGCTATCTCTGTGCACGCATGAGGCGTGGATACCTTTATAAAAACGCAAAGGACCTCGGCTGCAATAAGATAGCTCTCGGTCATCATTTCGATGATGTCATCGAAACGATACTCATGGGTATGCTTTACGGCTCCCAGGTTCAGACCATGATGCCGAAGATACATTCGGAAAACTTCGAGGGTATGCAGCTGATACGTCCGCTTTACATGGTGCGTGAGGAGGATATAATACATTGGTGCAAGTATAACGGGCTTGAATTTATCCAGTGTGCCTGCCGCTTCACCGAGCAGAGCGAGATGCACGATGACGGCAGCGGTACTTCAAAGCGTCAGGAGATAAAGGAGCTGCTGAAAAAGCTGCGTGCCATCAATCCTGCGGTGGACAAGAATATTTTCCGCAGCGTCGAGAATGTTAATCTACAGACCATAATCTCGTATCATATCGGCGATGAATATCATCATTTCCTTGATGATTTCGATAAGGGCAGAAGTGTCCGTGGAACGATCAATAAAGGTAAATGACCGCCGACTTCCTTATAATAATGAAACAAAAAAGGGCAGACCCGTGTGATCTGTCCTTTTAGCTTTTCGATGAATTAAATTTTGTGTTCGGTCGGACGGATCATGTTTTCCCTGAAGTTGAGCGTCTTATGGGAGTTACTGAAACGTCCGACTGTTTTTTTGAAATATGAAATATGCTGCAAATTGGACATCCGCCGACAGTGTGATGACCGCTGTGCGGCTTTTGTCAGATCTATCGTCCGGCAGGAGATCGGCATAAGCTGCTTAGTATCTTGTGATACATTTATGCCGACGATGAACGACGATCAGTCTTTCATAGGTATCCGTGTGTGGGTCAGCTTGTCCATAAAGATATCTTTCATCTGCTCTATGAACTGCTGCTGAGAAATGTCTTCACGGCGTATCTCGCCTTTGGCTATCATCGTCATTATAACAATGTAAGCTTCGCCGAGGGCTACGGTGAATGCCGCAGCTGCCGTGCCGTTCACAAGTCCGCCCATTACCGTACCTATGCCCGGTATGAGCTTCATAAGGCTGCTTGCCGCAAATCTTCCGCCTATGGTAGCGCCGCTGCATCCAACAATGGCGGAGACCACTGCTGCCAGCATACCCTTGTCCATGTCAATGCCGAACACCGTGGTTATCTTTGCCAGCATCGTTATTTCCGTGGTTACCAGTACGGGTGCATCGGCGATGGGAAAAGGGACGAACCCCGCAGCAAAGTTTGATGCTGCAAAGCCTGCCAGCCATTTCTGCGCACGCTTTCCTTTAAGGTCGAGATCAACGCTTTGGGCATTTATAAGAGCATTCCTTGCCGATTCGGGAACGACCTGCAGTGTCAGCCCGATAAGCTCAGTCAGCCCGAAGGAAGATACCGTTTTTATCTCGTCATTGATATCTACCTCGTAAGGCTCGGCAAGCACAGGTACCACGCCCCTTACGTTGATGTTCATGTTTTCTATCTGACTTTTGAGAGCCAGACCTTTCTTGCGGCTTAGGGTCTTTGTCAGCACTATTATTACCGGAACATCGTGCTGTGCCTTGGTAGCAAGCTCGTTTATCCAGTTTATCTCCTCTTCCTCGATACGGTCAGAGGTCGTGCTGATACAATACCAGATCGAGTGTATGAATTTGTCGGGGTCTTTCGATTTGAGCTGCCAGTCGATAAGCTCGTAAATGTCTTTGCGCACATCTTCCTGTGCTGTGTTCCCAAGTTCAAGACCCTTAGTATCGAATATCCGCAGAGGCACGCCCTGCTTCTCGATCATCCTTGTTCGCTGTGTCACGGGTCTCCCCACACCTGTGACGGCGATGTTTTCACGGAACACCGAATTTATCAGTGTGCTTTTGCCCACTCCCGTTTTGCCGGTGATGATAATATTGAAGTGTCCCATTTTGAGTTCTTCTTCGGTTATCTTGTTCCTAATATCCTGTGCAAATTTAAAGATATCGTCCATCTTCATTCCTGCCAAATATGCCAAGCCTCCTTTCTTGCGTTCAGTATATCACGCCTTTCGACTTTTTTCAAGCATTTTCGCTGTATTTTAACCGCTTGTAGTCAAACTGAGATACTTTTATCTTACATTTTTCACATTCTTTCACATAATTTTTTACTTTAACGATTAAGTTGTACGCTCGGTAAAAATTAGTTCTGACAAAAATATGTGTCGGATATTTTAATTTACCCCATAAACTTTGTTAAGAATTTTGCGCCCCATTGACTTTTTTGTACTATGATGCTAAAATGACCTTAACGCAGTAATGTGCGTTGCAAATTTCACCTTTCTTTGGGAAAGTCCATCTGTAACCGGGTGGACTTTTTCTTGACTTTCGGCAGGGAAGTGCACAGCGGCTTTTATAGTTATATCGGGCGTTTTGGAAAACAAAAAAATTTATGCCTGCAAATTTCAAAAAAACTCTTGACAAACGAGCAATTATGTGGTAAAATAATTAAGTCGCATGGATGAGATGACATACGACAGCATAAGATGGACAGGTGTCCGAGTGGTTTAAGGAGCCGGTCTTGAAAACCGGTGATACGGCAACGTACCGTGGGTTCGAATCCCACCCTGTCCGCCACTTTATTTTAAAGGCGTTCAGCGTCCATATTACTTTTGCGGATTTACCCAAGTGGTGAAGGGGCTCCCCTGCTAAGGGAGTAGGTCTCGAAAGGGGCGCGAGAGTTCAAATCTCTCAATCCGCGTACAATATCAAACCTCTGAAACTGCGCAGATGCGTGGTTTTGGAGGTTTTTCTTTTTCTTGGATTTTGATATAGGGTGTTATTAGGGTGTTATAGGTCAAAAAAAGAGCAGACTTGGAAGAAATTTCTGAACCGCACCAGTAAAAACGTACAATGACAAAAAGAGCCTCCTATGGTATAATAGAAACCATAGGAGGTTTTGTTATGACAAGAAGTTACGGACGCAT
>CADALT010000058.1 GCA_902788785.1 uncultured Ruminococcus sp. | reverse complement strand
TGTCTGTAACTTCTTGCCATAACAAAACCTCCCATGGTTTCTATTATACCATAGGAGGCCTTTTTTGTCATTGTACGTTTTTACTGGTTCGATTCAGTTTGCAACAGCCCTTTTTTTTGTATTACACTGTACTACGGTCTGTATGGTACTGATAGTACAGTTGTGCGGAGTGAATAGCTGTATTTATCGTTGTATATGTACAGATAAGATATCAAAAACTTATGACGTGTTAGTTTAAATCTACAAAAATAACAGCAGACTATTGACAATTCAATAGGAAAGTGGTACACTACAAGTGTACTACGACAGATAATACACTTAGTACACGCAGAACAGCTATGAAGAACAATTGAAAAAGAGACCCGAAAAAAGAAAGATAAAAAGAGAAAACAGTAGTCAGAAGAAAGAAGAGAAGGAGAAAAAACTATGGAAGAGAATTTGCTGGCAGTAGGTATATTGCTCATATCGGCGGTATTATCAAGTTGCTGCAAGATCGGTATGGATAAGAGCGAGGAGACAACGGACGTTTTTGAGAAATAAGACAGAAAGAGGAGAACAACATGAAGATATGGAGAATGACAGTGCTGGCGGCAGCGATCGTCAGTGCGGCTATTATGACAGCCTGCGCAGGCAGTGAGGAGAGTGCAGTTATCGGCTGTGAGTCGGAGATATACACAGCACAGGATATGGATAAGGCATTCGAGCTTATAAGTGAACGCTGTGAAAAGACCGAAACAAAGATAATGTCGGTGGAGTATATGGGCGACAGCATCTCTGCTAAACACAAGGACAAGCAGGGCTTTGATGAGTATATGGGCTTTATGGTGAAGGTAAGTACACCCAATAACCGCCTTAGAGATATAGTAAGCGACAGCAGCCCCAGAAGCTATACCGAAGAAACCGAAAGATGGTGGTTCGCTAAAGATGAGAATGGCGAGTGGGTGCCGCTCAATTGCTGAAATGAAATGGAGCTGAAAAACTATGAAGAGTAAAGTGCTGTTGGTGATGACGGTTGTTATTATGGCTGTGATGTTTGCAGTCTTCTATAACAATGGCAGAGGATCACTTTATCCCGATGCAAAGGAAATGGAACAAAACCTTTTAGAAAAAGGATATGAGGTGACGGTTGAAGACGCCGAGGAGGGTGATCACCTCGATGCGCACAATGGTGATGAGTTCATAGAGTTATACTGGATGTCAGATAGTTCATATGCTGATGCACTGGAAAAAGATCTTAGTGAAAAATATACAGATAAAGAATATGGGATGCATATTTTAATAGGTAACACGGAAAACGGAAATACCATATTATGTTGCAGTGATAAAGCTAGAGATGATGCAGGCATACCGGAGGACGATATCGGGGCTTTCGATAAAATAATTATCGGACTTCAAAGATGGTACAGACATAATAAAAAATGAATCAAAAGATAAGGAGACAAAAACGATAGCTTGAAAAGGAGGAGAGCTCTTGATAAATATAGATATGACAGGCAGAGCGCCGATATATGAGCAGATCTGCAAGGGCTTCGGGGAGTTGATAGCAGGCGGTGTTCTCAAAGAGAACGACAAACTGCCCGGTGCAAGAACTCTTGCGAAGGAGCTGGGACTTAACCCGAATACAGTGGCTAAGGCTTACAGCAGACTGGAACATGACGGTATAATTTATTCTGTAGCAGGGAAGGGATGTTTTGTGGCTAAACAACAGGGCAATATTCAGAAAAAGCTTATGGAGAATTTCGATGCAGCAGCAGAGGCTGCTATCAGGGCAGGCGTTACTGCGGAGGAACTGAAAGCCCGTGTGGATACAGTGACAGAACAGAACACTTCGGCTAAGGAGGGAGAGCAATGATCGAGATCAAAGATGTCACCATGACATTTGAGAAAAACAAAGGTGAGAAGGAGAATTTTATAGCGCTGGATCATGTATCGCTTTCCATACCCGATGGCTGTATATACGGTTTCTTAGGTTCAAACGGCGCAGGTAAATCCACGCTGATGAGACTTCTGAGCGGTGTATATCCCGTGAAGTCGGGCAGTATCACCATTGACGGAGAGAGTGTTTTCGATAATGCACACGCTAAGGGAAATATGTTCTTCGTAAATGATGAGACCGTGCAGTATTCTTCCTTTACACTGGAGGATCTTAAAAAGTATTACTCGGGCTACTATCCCGAGTTTTCGGCTGAGGTCTTCGACAAACTGATAGGAAAGCTGGGTCTGCCGCCCAAAAAGAGAATGTCGCAGTTCTCAAAGGGCATGAAGCGTCAGGCTGTAGTTGCTGCTGCATTAAGCTGCCGCACAAAGTACATAATGCTTGATGAAGCCTTTGACGGACTTGACCCTGCCATGAGAAAGATCATCAAGACCATGATAGTTGATGAGATGATGGACAGGAATGCAACACTTATAGTTTCATCACATAATGTGGCAGAGATAAACGAACTCTGTGACAGAGCGATGCTGCTGCATGAGGGACACTTGCTGTTCGCAGACGAGATAGATGAGATCAAGAGCGGCTTCTGTAAGATACAGATAGCTCTCAAAGACAGCGTGATAACCAAGGAACAGGCTGCTGCACAGGGCATAGAAGTTATGCAGTGCTCGACACTCGGCAGTGTAGCACAGCTTATCGTCAAGGGCAATTCTCAGGACGTTATAGAAAAGCTGAGCAAGCTTCAGCCCGTCCTGCTTGAGGCTGTTCCCCTGACGCTTGAAGAGATATTTATTTATGAATTGGAGGCAAGAGGCTATGGAGCAGACATACTTAAAGAAGATAAATAAGGCTTCTGCGGCAGAGTGTCTTTGCCACAGAAAAATAAGGCTCATGATAATCATCATCGTGGCAGTGGGCGCACTTTTTGATATGAGCTCATACAGTGTACGTACATATGCGTCTAACGGCACTTTACATCCCGAGCATGACGGCGGATTTGGTATATTCATGATACTTATGGGCGCACTTTTCGGCGCATTTGCAGTGTTCGGCATATTCAGCGACCTTACTAACAGACAGCTTTCCGATGTGCAGATGTCGCTGCCTATGAGTGCGAAGGACAGATACCTTTCAAAGATACTGGCAGTGGTGAAGATACATCTTATCCCGCTTTGCCTTGCCTGTGCATCGGTGGTACTGGTAAGGATGATAGTTGATCCTTCACTTGTGAATTTAGAATTCCTTCTCAGAATGAACTTTATACCGATCTCAGCAGCGATATGTGTTGATGCTGTCTGCATATTCTGTATGAGCTGCTGCGGTGCAAAGGCTGAGGGTGTATATACATCTATAATAATGGGCTTTTGTATCTCGCTGACACCATATATTTTCTACAGCGAGGCTGTTGTAGCATTTTCGGGCATAAATTCATCGTCTTTTGATTTTGAACATAAATTTAGTACCTTTGGCGGAATGTGCCTGATGTGGTTGGCTGTTGACGATCGCAAGGCTTGGATATATCTGCTTTTAAATGCTGCTATAAGCTGTCTGCTGGTGTTTGCGACATACTTTATCTACCGCAAGCGTGACGGCAGGAATGTGGGCGTTCCTGTGGTATTCCCCATATATATGGAACTGCTGCTGTTTGTGGGACTGTTCTCGCTGTACACTATGTTCTTTGTAATGGGCGAATCAGGCACCGGCATTGTGCTGGGACTGATAGTTGTGCTGGTCATCAGGATAGTTGCGGCAAGAGCAAAGATAACACCGAAGATATTCTTGACATGGCTGGGCAAATATGCGATCTGTTTCGGTGCGTTTATGGTGATAATGTGCGCAGCTTACTTCACGGGCGGCTACGGATATTATAAGTTAAGACCCAGGATAAAGAGCACGGAATGTTTGAATATCAATGTAGGTGTACGTCAGATGGGCTACAGCAATGAGCATGAAGGCGACTTCTACGGAAACATGAGCGACGTTGAATATATCACTACATTAAAAGAGAAACATTTTGATAATAAATTCTTCACCGATAAGGATAGTAAGGCAAGTTATGAGCAAGCTTCCCAAAATTACAGCAGTATCCTTATTACTGATGAAGAGGCTGAGGAACTGCTGCAGTGGCTGAGCGATGAGATAGATAAGAACTATGGCCTTGGCGAAAGAAACATGGATGACTTTATCGACAGAATGTTCAGCGGTGATCTTGAAAGGAGAAGTTATACGCCCGGTACATATGTTGATATAGGTATTGACGGTTCAAGCAATGAGCGTTATTACTATGATGATCTCGGCGGATATTATGAAAATACAACTGATTATACTAGCTACTATATTGATTTTAAAGTAGAACAGGATAAATATGAAGAGCTGTGCGAGGAGTTTGGCAGCAGGCTTAAAAGGTCTGATCTGAGAGAACAGTATGATCCTTGGGAGACCGATATGTCAATAGAACATGACGAAGGTATATAATATGAAAATATCCCCCGAAGTTTAATCTTCGGGGGATATCTTTTATCTGTTCCATGAACGCTGCTTGTCTTCCTCGGTTATAGCTCTTATGACACGGCATGGGTTGCCTACAGCTACCGAGTTATCGGGTATATCCTTGACAACGACGCTGCCGCCACCGATGACCACATTACTTCCGATGGTCACACCGGGCATCACCTGAACACCTGCGCCTATCCATACATTATCTCCGACTGTTATGTGGTAAGCATATTCAAGCCCATGGTTGCGGCGCTCGTGGTCTATGGGATGACCTGCGGTGTTGAATCCGCAGGAAGGACCTATAAAGACGTTATCTCCGAATACGACCTTGGCACAGTCCAGAATGACTGTATTGTGGTTTGCAAAGAAATTTTCACCGATGGAGATATTGTATCCGTAATCACACCAGAACGGCGCAACGATGGTGAACGCACTGCCTGTACTGCCCAGCAGTTTTTTCAAAAGCATACGCTGACCTTCCTCATCAGAGGGACGAAGCAGGTTGTAATCATAACAAAGCTCCTTAGCCTTATGGCGTTCCGAGATAAGCTCGGTATCGTAGTTTGCATCATAAAGCATCTGTGAAAACATTTTTTCTTTTTCGGTCATAGTCTACCTCCCGATAAATGCTGATAGAACTATAATACACCAAATATCATTTCGTGTCAATAAAAGATCCCGATATTTCCATAGGGAGATATCGGGATCTTAGTATTTATAAGGTATTATACAGCATCATAACAGCTGAATGCTGCGTTGGTAGCCTTGACATCGCTCTCACGGGGCTTTGTTATAAGACTGACAACAGGAACTACCACAAGACCGAACAGCATCGAGAATGCGCCCGCATTTACGGGTGATGCAAGATTAAGTCCGCCCAGGAACTTAGGTGCATCGGGAATGATGCCGAATGTGTAGATCATCATATGTACCACAGTTATGCCAACGCCGCAGATGAAGTTCACAAAAACCGCTGCCCTTGTAACGCCCTTCCAGAACAGACCGTAGAGGAAAGGTGCAAGGAATGCGCCTGCAAGTGCGCCCCAGCTGATGCCCATGAGGTTCGAGATTATCATGGTGGACTGCTTAGCACCTCTCAGGGAGTATACAGCGATGACCACTGAGATAAGCAGGAATACTGCAATGAAGATACGCATGATGCGTACTTCTTCCTTTTCGGACATATTCTTTTTCAGGGGCTTGATAAGGTCGATGGTAAGTGTCGAGCTGGAAGTAAGTACCAGTGAAGAAAGTGTGGACATTGATGCGGAAAGTACCAGCACTATTATAAGTGCGAAAAGTCCGCTGGAAAGCTTATCCATCATAGATGGCACGATGGCATCGAAACCATCCTTGGGTGCGCCGTCAACATTCTCCATGAAAAGTCTGCCGAAGCCGCCCAGGAAGTAGCAGCCGCCTGCCACAACAACAGCGAATACAGTGGAAACGACAGTACCTGTCACAACAGACTTGTCATCCTTGATGGCATAGAACTTCTGTACCATCTGGGGGAGTCCCCATGTGCCGAGAGAGGTGAGTATAACAACACCCACAAGGTTGATGGGGTCGGGTCCGAAGAGCGAGTTGTATACTTCTGTTTTGCCCTCAGCATCGGGGATAGCGCCCATAGCTTCAAGTGAACCCGAAAGACCGCCGTTTATATTGAGTATAGCCACGACCACAGCCACGATACCTATAAGCATTATTATGCCCTGAATGAAATCGTTGAGTGCTGTTGCCTTGTAACCGCCCATGATAACGTAAACAGCTGTGAATATAGCCATTGCGATTATGCACCACTCGTAGTCGATATTGAAGCTTTTCTCGAACAGACGGGAAAGTCCGTTGTAGACAGAAGCGGTGTAGGGGATAAGGAACACAAAGATTATCAGTGCCGAAAGAGTACGCAGTTTCTTGGAATTATATCTGCGCTCAAAGAATTCGGGCATGGTCTTGGCATCAAGGTGCTTGGACATTGCCCTTGTGCGCTTGCCGAGTATCAGCCATGCAAGCAGTGAACCGATAAGTGCATTGCCTATGCCGACCCAAGTGGAAGCCACGCCGTAAGCCCAGCCGAATTTACCTGCATAACCCACGAAGATAACTGCCGAGAAGTAAGATGTACCGTAGGCAAAAGCCGTGAACCAGGGTCCCAGCCCTCTGCCGCCCAGCACGAAATCAGCTACATTTGCGGTCTTTTTCCTGTAATATACACCAATGCCTATCATAAGCGCCAGGTATAATGCCAGGATGATCCATCTCAAAACCATTTGAACACTTCCTTATTATATAATAGTATGTTTAGCAAGCTGCATAAAACGATATGCAGTCTGCCGCTGCGGATAAAGATATCAGCGATTTAACACTTTTATGCTTTTATCCGATAAAGTTTATGATACTATTATATTATATTTTTCTACACTTGTCAACAGTTAAATAAAAATATAAAGAACAAAAACGTTAGAATTTTTTACAGGATAAGTCAGCGATATACACAATAAAATGGAAAAGAACAACTTAATCAATGTTATTATTGTGATAAATGACAAAATGAACCTGAAAAAGTAATGCATTGTCATCATAAAAGACAAAATTGAGAATAAGTAAAATGTTTAATAATAATATTTTAATGCGTGCGTATGTTCGGTTGTGGTAAAATTACCACAGGTTAACGGCTTTGTGCAATTTGACGTGATGTGGTTGTAAGAATTTTAATGTTGAAAACGTTTTCGATTATTGACCGATTTTTGAGATTAAAATTGATTAATATGTCACAAATGAGGGTTAATTTAACTTGATTATTAACATAAAGTTAAAACGAAATCGTTTAAAAATCGCAATAATTAGGAATACAAGCGCAATAATTGATATGCGCTTTAGTGAAAAATGATGTAATATATATGTGGCGAGGGAAAATTATTATTGATTTTCACAATCGACTCGAGATCAAAAATTTTCTGTTTTTCAAGGGAGGTTTTCGTAATGAAAATGAAAAAAGCATTATCCGTTATTCTCGCACTGGCAATGACATCTGCTCTGTTCGCATCCTGCGGTGACACAGCAAGCGATGGCGACACCAAGGAGACCACAACCAAGGCAGCAACCGGCGCAGAAGGCGGCGACGACGCAAGCGAGGCTGAGGACACA
>CADALT010000057.1 GCA_902788785.1 uncultured Ruminococcus sp. | reverse complement strand
AACTTCAACTGCACATCATATCTGAAATACGGAAAACGCTATTGTCCGAGCCACTACATCAAGATGAAAGACATGGAACGTATCGTGCTTGAAGATATTCGCAGTCTCGCTCAGCTTGTCGTGGAGGACGAGGAAAAGGCAAAAGCGGAATTTCTCGCTCGCAAAGCAAAACACCACGAAGAGCAGTATTCCGTTGACACCAAGAAGCTGACAGATGGCAAATACCGCTTGCAGGAGCTTGACACGCTGATCCAGAACATCTATGAGGACAAAGTCCTCGGCAAGGTTTCAGAGGAAGTTGCGATGAAGCTGATAGCAAAATATGAAGCAGAGCAGAAAGAGCTGTCCGCAGAAGTTGCTGACCTTGAAGAAAAGTTCTCCACGATCAGGCAGGACGAGGAAGATGTAGCCCTGTTTATGGAGCGTCTGAGAAAGTACACCGATGTGCAGGAGCTTACCCGTGAGATGTGCTTGGAGCTTATCGAGTATATCACCCTTGATGCCTATGTTGAGGGGCAGCCCCGTGATATTTACATCTACTACAAACTGCTTGATGAACCACTCAAGGACAAGAGAAGCCTGTTTTAAGGCGGTTTTACGTTGTTTACACACCATACGAAAGTGTGTTACTATTTGGCAAGGGAACTACTTTGAACACGTACAGCCATATGTTTCAAACAGCTCAAGCTAAGATCGCCAATGCTATGAACGGAGCGTTTGGTTTTCTTTCTTCGGAAGATATGTGAACTTAGAACAAAACTATCCGCTGTAAAACCAAAATAGCGGACAAGTAGCGTACAAACTTGATCTCGGCAAAAAAAGAACTTCTGAAATGGTGTATTTAAGCCTTTTCAGAAGTCTTGCTTGGTGCGGCAAACGGGACTTGAACCCGTACGTCTAGGACACACGCCCCTCAAACGTGCCTGTCTGCCAGTTCCAGCACTGCCGCATTGTTAAATATTACGAGGGTCACTGTCGGCGGCATATCACCGTCATCAGCTTAATTATTATACCACAGCAGATCCAAAAAGTCAAGCACTTTTTTCAAGTTGGTACATATTATTTATATTTTTACATATCACATATATTTTTATGCATACAATTAAAGGGAGACATCATCGGATATCTCCCTGCAATGCATTATTTTATTTAGCTGAACTTTATGCTGAAAGTTACCTCCAGCTCGTCGTAGAAACGCAGTTCGTCCGCATCTATCGCAGGTGAAGCAGCGTGGTCGTTCATGGAATTTACCAGCTCCAGCCTGTAGCAGTTGTTATCCTCCTCCAGGTTGCCCTTGCGTATCTTGCTCTTATCCACAGCGACTTCCCTGCCATCGGCTTTAAGGCTCACAAGCTCAACATTGACCTTGCCGACCTTATACTTGCCCTTAACCCTTTTGTTTATACCGGGGTTCGAGCCATCTTCCAGAAAGCCCTCGATGGGGTTGCTCGAATTATCCTGAGTACCATCGAATATACCTGTTATATCCACCGCCAGTATACTGCACCCGTGGGCATCGGGCAGAACATTCTTATCAGCCCACTCATCATATTCATATACAAGGCTGGGGTTGGTGCCCGTATCGTCTCTGCCGGTAAGACTTTCCTTGGTTATCTTGACGATATAAGTTCCGCTGCCCGTAACATCGGCATCTATACCGAACGAGGGCTTGTTGGGATAACCTGTACCGTTCCAGTTGCCCCAGTTCATATTACCATCTGCGAACATCAGGAAAGCATCGTGCCCTTTGAAATCCAGCGAATAATCCACAGGCAAAGCCTTTATACCTTTTATATGAGATGCGATCATAGCGATATCCGCCACATCCACACTGCCATCAAAATTAACATCAGCCTGCACAGCGCCATCAGCATCCAGCGCCTTCAAACCTTTTATATGTGCAGCGACACCTGCGATATCGGAAACATTTATCTTTTTATCGCCGTTGACATCGCCCCTTGCGGCAGCATCGGCGCTTGCAGTTACAGCAAAGCCTGCGATACCCAGAACAGTGCAGGCAGCAGCACTTATCAGCATTTTACCAAACATGAACTATCCCTCCGAGCTGATATATCAAGACAAATTCGCACAATTGCCAGCGGTATTGCCTTAGTTGACTACTAACACATTATACAACATTTCGCACCTCTTGTCAACGACAGAAAAAGCAATGACCAAATCTTGGCAGTCTGCATAATATAGTTCAGGGCAGGCAATAATAACCATAGCAAAGCCCTGACGGGAAAAACATAAGTGTAACAGCAAGGAGTGTTTCACATGGTAGTACACAGAGGAGACATTTACTATGCCGACCTGAGTCCTGTAGTAGGCTCGGAGCAAGGCGGTTTAAGACCTGTACTGATAGTACAGAACGATATAGGCAACAAGCATTCGCCGACAGTGATAGCGGCAGCGATAACAAGCAAGCAGGACAAAGCGAAACTGCCGACGCACATCACCGTAAGTACGGGGTGCGGATTATCGAGGGACTCGGTCGTACTTTTAGAGCAGATACGGACGCTTGACAAACGAAGATTACGGGAAAAGATGGGCACACTGGACAAGAGTTCGATGACAGCAGTAGACACAGCGCTGTCATTAAGCATGGGGCTTTTGGCAATTCATAATAGCTGACGGGGTAAGTAAAAAGCTACGCAAAACAAAATAAAGCTCCGAGCGCAAACCCATGCACCAAAACAAAAAGAGGTGACGAGGCAAGCTTTAGGTCAAGCCTTTCACGAAAGGCTTGCGGGAGCGTGAGGGCAGAGCCCTCACATCAAGGCATAAAAAGAACGTTCTCCACAAAAATGGGAGAGCAAAGCAAAATAAACGGGCGGCGATGGAGCAAACCTCTTGAACGTCCGCCTACGTACCCAACCCACACAAAGACAAGTGCGAGTGACATCGCCGCCCGATGGTTTTAAACAGCGCAGCGCTTTTAAAACCATTCGCAGCGTCAGCTGCGACGACAGCGACCTATCCACCCAAACAAAACCGTCTATAAGCCAAGCAAAATACGCTCAGGTATGCCAAACAAAAATATCCATAAGCCTAACAAAATTACAAGCAACGGACAAAATAACAAATAACCCCACAGGAAAGCTCCTGTGGGGTCGTGCAGCTTAATAAATCAGGACTCCTCGATCAAACGGTAAATGCCACTGTCGTCATCCATGCCGAAAACCTTGACACAGTCATCACTGACAGCCGCAGTAACGACCTTGCTGACAGCTTCTTCACTGCTGTCGTAAATGGTGAATACGTAGCACTTTGCACCATCAATGATCTCCTCACCCGTGTAGCCGAAATAGCGCCTTACGCCGCCATCAGACTTCGGGTAGCTCTTGTCGATGGTCTTTATAACATGGTCAAAAGCCTGTTCTGCTTCGGCAGGTATCTCCGCAAAAGCCTCCCTCGGAGGGATAACATGGCTCTCCGCTAAAATATCGACCTCAGCCGTTTGGGCTGTTGTAAGCTCTTTCTCCGAACTGTTGCCGCTCTCTGCACAGCCTGCCAGCATCAGGGCAAAGCAGAACACTGTTACATACAATATCTTTCTCATTTTTTCTAATGCCTCCGTAGGACCACACACTTAAACGAACATACTGTAGTATATCACATTCACTCCGTTTTGTAAAGAGTCAACAAGTGCTATTAACCGATTTTCTACAATATACACAAAACAACATCCCCTGCGGCATTCCCTATTCAGTGCAAAACTATACCCCCACAGGCAGTCCCATGGGGGTATCATTTATCTTAGATCATTCTTCCGCAAGCTTATTCGTGCGGTATGTCAGTGTCAGCAGGCTGTCACCCAGATGCACGTTCTCGACCACTATGCCCGTGTGGTCGATGCTGAGGTCATAGTGCGAATAGTTCCAGAACGACCTTATACCCAGTCCCACCAGCTTATCAGCTATCTCCTGCGTGCTGGTCTTGGGTATGCACAGCACCGCTATGACAGGGTGGTTCAGCTTACAGAACTCCTCTATCTCATCGGTGTGCCTTATGGCTATATCGCCCACAGTTTCGCCTGTGAGTCTTGGGTTTGAATCGAAAATGCCCGTAAGCCTACAGCCTCTCGACTCGAAATTTATATGCATAGCTATCGCCTTGCCCAGATTGCCTGCGCCTATTATAATAGTATCAAGGCACTTATCCACGCCGAGTATCTTGCCTATCTCCTCATGCAGAGATTCCACATGGTAGCCATAGCCCTGCTGACCAAATCCGCCGAAGCAGTTAAGGTCCTGTCTTATCTGCGATGCAGTCAGCTTCATTCTCTCAGACAATTCTCTGGAAGATATGCGCTCTATCCCCTGCTTTTGCAGTTCACCCAGAAATCTATAGTATCTGGGCAGTCTTTTTATGACCGATGATGATATATTGCCGTTTTTTCCCATCTTATCACAGCCCCACTCATTTACTCACTCATCATTGACAAATAAATAACAATATAGATAATTATACTCCCGAAACGTCGGTTTGTCAAGACTTATTTCCATTTTACGCCCATATAAAGCGGCCTCCGCAGGCTGAAGTTTTCCTGCGGAGGTCTTTTCTTTGGAGGGCGATAAACAGCTTTTACACCAAACTTCATCGTGGATCTCCTCATTCGGTTTATTGTCTTGGATATCGGGGAGGTCTATACTTGTTTGATATATTGTATGCCCTTGTATTATTTTGTTTTGATAGCGAGGTCGAAGAGGTCAAATGCGTTTATCTGTACTAAGTCAGCGCTTATTTTCCGTGGCTTATGGAGAGTTTTGCTTTGGCGGACAGGTCGCTGTCGTCGCCTATTACGTTTTTTCTTATCGTTTCACTTGCAAGAAACACATAGGCGCTTCGAGGGTCGCCCCTTACGGGTCGAAGAGGTCAAAAGCGTTTCGGTTGTACTAAGTCAGCGCTTATTTTTGTTTGGCTTATGGGCGGTTTTATTTGGGTGGGTAGGTCGCTGTCGTCGCCCCTTACGGGTCGAAGAGGTCAAAAGCACTTCGTTGTTTGACCTCTGGACGGGCGGCGATGTCACTCGCACTTGTCTTTGTGTGGGTTAAGTACGTAGGCGGACGTTCAAGAGGTTTGTTCCATCGCCGCCCGTGTTATTAGCTTTGCTCTCCCGATTTAGCTGTTAGTCCTAGCTTTGCTCCTTGATGTGAGGGCTCTGCCCTCACGCTCCCGCAAGCCTTTCGTGAAAGGCTTGACCTAAAGCTTGCCTCGTCACCGCTTTTTGCTTTGTTGCCCGTTTTTGAGCTCGGAGCTATTTTTATTTTTACGGCTTTATGTTCGCCTAGCCAATTTTTGCTTTACTATGACATCATGCCTTCTGTCTGATAGGGCAGTTCCACCATGAAACATACTCCGCCCTCATACGGGTTATCTACACTGATCTTACCGTCACTCAGGTCTACTATACGTTTGACAAGCGCCAATCCCAATCCATTGCCTTCTGTAGCCCTCGAACGGTCGCCCTGATAGAATTTCTCAAAGATCTTATCTTTCTTATCCGCAGGTATTTGCGGTCCGTTATCCCAGATCTTTACTACTATACCCGTACCGCCCCTGAACAGGTTGACTTTTATCTCTCCGCCTTCGGGTGTGAACTTTATAGCGTTATTTATGATGTTCTGCCAGATCTGACCCATAAGGTCCTCATTGCCCACATAGAGTATATCTTCCAGAGATATATCAAGGTCGATATTTTTCTTCGACCACTCGGGCTCCAGCATGAGTATTATCTTACGTATCTGCTCATCTATGCGGAAGCGCTTTTTCTTGCCTATGGTGGTCTGGTTCTCCAGCCTTGTAAGATTTAGTATATTCGAGCTCAGCTTTGATAAGCGTGATGTCTCGTCTATGATTATCTGTGTATACTCTGCCCTGTCCTCGGGGCTGAGGTCATCGGTTTGCAGAAGTTTCGCAAAGCCCTGTATAGATGCCAGCGGTGTCTTGAATTCGTGCGAAACGTTTGAGATGAAGTCACCTCGCAGAGTCTCTATGCCCGAAAGCTCCTGTGCCATTTTATTGAAATTGCGCTGGAGCGTGCCGTACTCGTCCGCACCTGTCTCCTGCACTCTTACCGCAAAGTTGCCCCTTGCGACCTCGGATGTAGCCATACTCAGGTCGTGTATGGGCTGCAGCATCTGCCTGCCCACGAAGGTGGTTATAATAGTACCCAGCAATATACTGGAAAGGAAAGCTACTATCGTCACGAAGTTCACCACCAGGTAAACATTATCGCTGTTGAAGTTGCTCACCCTGACATACTCGCCGCATATGACGGTTATCATCTCTGCCCTTGGCACGATGCCCTCGGTATCAACGTATAAGCCGTTTTTATCCAGTTCTTCCTTACAGGCTTCGATGCGCTTATCGCTCTTTTTGAGCATTTCGATATCATATGCAGGCGTATTCAGCACCGATATGAGTTCTTCCAGCTTGTAGCCTTTTTCTTCCATCTGTTTTGCGGAAGTGGCAAAAGCTGTCATCTGGTTGACGGCATTCTCTTTCATGACGGGTTTGAATATCATCATCAGCAGACCCACGGATATAACGCCCGATATTAGCATTACCACGAAGAACATCATGGCTAGCTTGAACTGCATGGTCATTTTCTGCTGGGGCTGATGCGTCAGGTTTTGTACCGCCGCATTGACCTTGTCCCCCATTTTTCTCATTGATCTGTTCACTGTTTTACCGCCTTATATCCCAGTCCCCTGACGGTCACGATGGAGAATGCCGAAGCATCGCCGTAACGTTCACGCAGGCGCTTGATATGTACGTCCACCGTCCTTTCATCCACATCCTTATCCATGCCCCAGAGTTCATCCAGCAGCTGGCGGCGTGTGAATATCTTGTTAGGGTAGCTCAAAAGCTTGAACAGCAGCTTGAATTCCATCTGCGGGATAGTCTCCCCCGGCTGTCCATCGAATGCCACGGTCTGGGCATCATAGTCAAGCACGCAGTTGCCCACGGTCATGGTATGTTCGCTGGCAAGCTTTGAACGTTTGAGCAGCGCCCCGACTCTCAGCACCATCTCATTGATGTCTATGGGTTTTACCATATAATCGTCTGTGCCTGCATCGAAGCCCTCTTTCTTGTCCTCGAAGCTTTCCTTTGCTGTTACCATGAGTATCGGCAGCTGGAAATTTGCGCTGCGCAGCTGTCTGGTAAGCTCATAACCGTCCATATTCGGCATCATTATGTCGGATATTATCAGGTCGATATTGGTCTTTTCCAGCATATCCAGAGCCTCCATGCCATCGCTGGCGGTAAAGGGCTGGTAGCCGTTCTGTTTGAGTGCTGCACTCATGAGCCTTCTCAGGCTGGCGTCATCTTCAACTACAAGTATCTGGAACATATCTGTCACTGCCTTTCTATAGTTATAACATTTTGTCCGTTCATAAAACATTTACAATAAAATTCACATTGCAGTTCATATAAAAACACCCTCTGTGAACTCGTCTGTACAAAAAAACTAAGCGATGTGTTCATAAAATATCCGATTTTGAAATTTTAAATTGGGATGTTTCGTATACCTACGAAAATTTTGCGCTTATTTCCTTGTACATATTTCACGAAATCAAACGTTTTCGTAATTTCTTGGGAAATCGCCCCGATAGTTCATGTTCGGTTCATATTGGGATGTTATTATATAACCACAGTAAGAGAACAGAACATCGGTGAAGCGGTAAAGCCTAGTGACGAGATCCAACTCTATGTATTTAGATGTTTTCCCTCGCACGATCCCCCAAGTCGCTGCTTTCCTGTCATTAGGTTTTACCGCTTTCCCGAGAAGATCCCTCCAAGATCTATCTAAACTGCTTGATGTCTGGCAGAGCTTACAAATCAGTTTGCAGGTTTTGCCAATCATCAAATCCCTTTCATAATTCTATAAGAAGATCGATACCTGTTTCAAGCCGATAAGAAATAGGTATTGATTTTTTTATGCCCATTTCTTTTCCGTTTTGCTAAAACGTTTAACACCGTGCCGACCTTTCAAAAAATATTTTTTCAAAAAGGGTGATTTTTTGCCCCGAAGTTCATGTTCGGTTCACACAGGCGTGTTATTATATATCCAGAGTAAAGGAAATGACCTAGAAGATCCCTCCAAAATTTCTTCTGTCCTTGATACTTGGCAGAGCTTACAAAACGCCGAAACTTGCAGGCTTTGCCAATTATCAATCAAATCC
>CADALT010000056.1 GCA_902788785.1 uncultured Ruminococcus sp. | reverse complement strand
TACGGGTCGAAGAGGTCAAAAGCACTTCGTTGTTTGACCTCTGACGGGCGGCGAATTTATCCGCACGAAGTTCTGTGGGGACGTGTTCAGATGCTCACGAACAGATTTTTGCTATTCGCCGCCCGTGTTAGTTGCTTTGCTCTCCCGTTTTAGCTGTTAGTCATATCTTTGTGCCTTGATGTGAGGGCTCTGCCCTCACACCCCCTGCAAGCCGTCTAGCGCCCGGCTTGACCCTGCGCTTTGCCTCGTCACCGCTTTTTGCTTTTGGCTCATGGTTTTGCGCTCGGAGCGTCTTTAGCTTTTTTTGCCCTTTTCACCACGTTGCAATTTTGGCTTACAGCAATGCTTGCGCTAATTCCTCCAGCTTTGCTTCTGTATCTGCCTTCAATGCCGACTTTATGGTGATTGTATCGCCTACATACGTGATGTTCTTGAAGTTGTCCACATAACTCTTCATCACTCTGCCTGCTGATGGTGCCCATGATCCGTTCTCGATTATCGCTACCTTACGCTCACGGTATGTCTTGTCCCTTAAATGCATAAGGAATTCTTCCATCGGAGGAAATACTCCGCCATCATATGATGATGCCATCAGTACCAGCCTGTCATACCTGAATGCGTCCTCTACTGCTTCTGCCTGATCGTCACGGCAAAGGTCTGCCAAACTTACCTTCTGTGCTCCCTTTGCTTCAAGTATCTCTTTGAGCTTCTCTGCCGCTGCGAGTGTGTTGCCGTGAATGGATGCGCAGGCTATGAATATACCCTCGTTCTCGGGCTTGTAGCTCGACCATGTGTTGTAAAGGTCAAGGTAATAGCCGAGGTTCTCGGTCAGTATCGGTCCGTGCAGAGGAAGTATCTTCTGTATGTCCAGCGCTGCTGCCTTTTTCAGAACGTTCTGTACCTGTGCGCCGTACTTGCCCACTATGTTGAAATAGTAACGCCTTGCCTCACAAGCCCAGTCCTCGTCTGTGTCCAGTGTGCCGAACTTGCCGAATGCGTCAGCCGAGAAAAATACCTTCTCGCTCTCCTCGTATGTCATCATGACCTCGGGCCAGTGTACCATTGGTGTCATGGTGAATTTCAGTGTGTGGCTGCCGAGGGAAAGTGTGTCGCCCTCTTTTACGGTCACTGCACGCTCTGCAAGGTCGGGTATATCAAAAAACTGTCCCAGCATGGTGAATGTCTTTGCGTTGCCGACTACCTTCATCTCGGGATACTCAGCCATCAGCCTTGCGATGTTTGCCGAGTGATCGGGCTCAACGTGCTGAACTACCAGATAGTCCACCGCTCTGCCGTTCGCTGCACGCTTAACGTTCTCAAACCATACGTCGCTTACCCTGATGTCGGCTGTATCCATGATACAAACCTTGTCATCAACTATCATATACGAATTATAAGCCATGCCGTTTGGCACTTCGTACTGGCTCTCGAACAGGTCGAGCTCCTTGTCGTCAGCGCCGATATAAATTATGCTGTCGGAAATTTTTACATCTGCCATTATGATTACCTCCTGAAATGGTATGGTTTTATTTTACCATATTAAGGTGGGGTTGTCAATAGGCTAGGCGAACACTCGTTCATTGTTCATTTTGTGGCGGACGATATAAAATGATCCCATCGTATGTTTCCAGGTCATCAGGATAACCGTACATTCTCTTATCAATATTATTTTCAGTAAGATATTCATTGGGATCTTTGCAGCTAAAATCACGGTAAACAATATCATTTTCAGTTAAACCAAAATCTGCTCCGGCAAGATATTTTTTTCCGTTTTTTGTTGTCAGGATGCTGTAAAATCCGATATCATAATATGTTATCTCTGTAACTTTCTCGCCGGATACTTCTTCTGCTTTTCTCCAGACACACTCTAAATAAGATAATTTCTCATTTTCATCTATAGTTTTTACAATATAATTTTCATCGTCTTCCTTTCCCGGTGTATATATTATTTCGCCGTCATATCCTTCAGGAAGATCATCTGTGTTGAAGTAATAATCTTCAATATCTGAAATGAGCATTTCTGTAATTTTTGTTCTCATTCCGAGATTGGAATCAAAACCTGTACACAATATTTTTTGACCGTCTTCCATTGTGATGGTTTGTTCATGGTAGTCTACATTGGCTACCTTATTATTACAGTAAAATTCAGCGGCATAATAAAAACACCCCGCCGGATTTTCGTAATAATAATGCTCCGGACGTTTTTCTGCCTGCTCTGATACAGTGGTCTCTGTTTCGGGCGGAGCTGTTGTTTCTGTGGTAGTTTCAGACCTTGTTGTTGTCGTATTTGTAGCAGATTCCGTAACCGCAGTAGTCTGTATTGCTGTGGTTTCGGGTTTGCTCGCATCGGGTTGAGATGGTTGCTGCGGTGATTTGTTTGCGCAAGCAGATGCGGATATGACCACTATCATCGACAGTATAAAAATACTCTGTTTTGTTTTCATAGATCATCACCTCATATATGATTATATCCCAAATTGGGATATAATCATTATACCATAGTGGTATAATGATGTCAAGAGGTATAGAATTATGAGATTAAAAGAACTGCGTAAAAAGCGCAATATCACACAGTTGAAGCTTGCGCTTGATCTGAATATGAATCAGAATACCATAAGCCGATACGAAAACGGTGAACGTGAGGCGGACTATGCGACTCTGATTTTGTTGGCGGACTATTTTGGTGTGTCGATAGACTACTTACTCGAACGGACAGATGACCCGACTTTTAAAAAATAAACTGCTTGTGATGAGTTTTTATAACAAATTACAGGCAGTTTTTAGTATATTTGTAATGTAAGATTGGGAAAAACATTACCGCAATATCGGAAAAAACGGTCTTGACAATTTTGAAAAAGTGTGCTATAATATCTATGTTTATAAATTTCAAAGACTTTGACGGAGACAGTAGGTGTTCTGTAAAAGCCACAGCGAGCCGCAGACAGTGTGAGTGCGGTGCGATCAAGCAGGATGTCGAATATCACTCCCGAGTTGCGCCCGGAAACGTATCAGAAAGCGAGTTTTTGATACCGAGTATGCGGCGACGTATTTGCAGCGTTAAAGGCAGCACGTATAAAGTATCGGACTTGCGTTTGATACAGTACGATGTAAAACAGGTGGTATAGCGAAAGTGCAAGCTTTCGTCCTATTTTACGATAGGGCGGAGGTTTTTTTGTTTATAAATTCCTTTGCTGTGCAACCATCGAGTTCTACCGAGCGCCTATCTAAGTCTTAAAACAAAAAGACGTAACGAGTTGGCGTCCCGGGCTAGGGAAACTACAATTTGTGACCAACTATTGAATGCTACCGAGCGCCTGTTTATTCTTTTAAGCAAAAAGATGTAACGAATAGGCGTCCCGGGCTAGGGTTAAGCTAACTTTAGCGACCAACTATTTAATGCTACCGAGCGCCTGTTTATTCTTTTAAGCAAAAAGATGTAACGAATAGGCGACCCGGGCTAGGGTTAAACTAACTTTAGCGACCAACTATTGAATGCTACCGAGCGCCTATCTAAGTCTTAAAACAAAAAGATGTAACGAATAGGCGTCCCGGGCTAGGGAAACTACAATTTGTGACAAACTATTGAATGCTACCGAGCGCCTATCTAAGTTTTAAAACAAAAAGACGTAACGAGTGGGCGACCCGGGCTAGGGAAACTACAATTTGTGACAAACTATTGAATGCTACCGAGCGCCTGTTTATTCTTTTAAGCAAAAAGACGTAACGAGTTGGCGACCCGGGCTAGGGTTAAGCTAACTTTAGCGACAAACTATTGAATGCTACCGAGCGCCTATCTAAGTCTTAAAGCAAAAAGATGTAACGAGTTGGCGTCCCGGGCTAGGAGGAGTAGTAATGATAACAGACAGCTTTGATCTTGAGTCGAGAGCGATAATAGACCCGTTTGATCTCAGGGGAGAGAATTTGCCGAAGGTGGATATCTGCATTATTACTTTCTCCCGGGTGATAGAGAAGTTCGTGAAGGAAAATTTTCCCTGCGAGCAGATAGCGGTGCTGAAAAACGCCACAGGCGATATACCTGTGTATGCCTTCGATCATGAGGGCAGGCGCATAGGATTCTTTAAGTCCTACGAGGGTTCACCTGCGGCGGTGGGTGCTATAGAGGACTGCATCATGGTCATGGACTGCGAAAAGTTCCTGGCGTTTGGCGGTGCAGGGTGTCTTGATAAGGAGATAGCCCACGGCAAAGTCATGGTGCCCGATGAGGCTTACCGTGACGAGGGAACTTCCTACCATTATGCGGCTCCTGCGGACTACATAAAGGTCAAGAACGCAGGCAGGGTCGCTAAGTTCATGGAGGAGAACGGTCTTCCTTATGTGGTGGGCAAGACATGGACGACCGATGCGTTTTTCAGGGAAACACGGAACAATTTCAACAAGCGCAAGGCTGAGGGCTGTATCTCGGTGGAAATGGAATGTTCGGGATTTCAGGCGGTGTGCGACTTCCGTGGGCTGGAGTTCTACACGTTCTTTACAAGCGGCGATCTGCTGGATGCCCCGAAATGGGACGAGCGCAAAAAGAACGATCAGTCCAAGGGTACTCAGCATGACACGGGTCACTTCGATATAGCGCTGGAATTGGCGGTGTATGTGGCACAGCATTAAAAGATAGATAAAAGAAAACAGATCGGAACAAGAGAGAAAAAATCGAATAAGGAGGCATCGGTATGTTAGAAATGTTCAATACGGTCGGAATGTTTGAATGGCTTTTTGACTGGGGCAGAAATGTATGGATGGAGTGCTTTAAAGAATATGCACTGCCTGTGATAATACTGGCTGTGACAGCGCTGATTATAAATATCCCGCTGGTGTTGATGAGAAAGCGCTTTTTTACGAAGGCTGCAAAGGTCATTGATGATGTCCCTGCGGATACTCTGCAAAGGGCTGATGAAGATGAGAAACCTCGCAGAGTGCGGTTCGGCGACAGCACAGCGGCGTTAGTCATGAATATAGTGCTGGTGTATGTTTTCCACTTTGCAGGTATGGTAATGATAGAGTATCTGCTGCTCGACTATAATAATGATATGGACAGGATGAAATATTATATCGTGCTGAACGGGCTGTTTCTGGTATACTGGATAATGGTGCCGCTTATCTTTCAGACAGATAAATATATGTCGTGGGCAGTGCTTGCAAATTATCTTCTGGGACTGAGGATGCATTATTACTGGATAGAACAGTATCATTATCTGGTCGATAGGATATATTCGATGCACACAGATTTTCTGAATACTCTCACATTATGCATAGTTGTGCTGAACATAGCTTTTTTCGCACTGCATATGTTTATAAAGAAAAGGCGCAGTACGGCAGATGCCAGACTAACAGACTTTTAAGAAGGTGAGCTTATGGATGCGGTGAATATTAAACTGATATTGAGCGGCGTTTTCCTGCTGGTGACGGTCATAACGGCTTTGGTGCCGACCTGTATGATATTTTCACGCAAAAAGAAGCTCGATACCTACACATATGAGACCGAAGCTGTCGTTACCGATATGCAGCGCAGGAATATGAATGTAAATAGTGTCGGTCATCATGACCGTATGTGGGTGCCGACTTTCAGGTACTATTTCGGCGGTCAGGTATATGAGAAAGTGCATAATGTGGGCACTTCCAAGAAAATTTTTGAGGTGGGCGACAAGGTGCCCATAAAGGTGAATGCCGATGCCCCCGAAAAATTCGTGCAAGTGAACAGCTATGCGCATAAGCTGGCTGTGACTATATTATATATCATAGCGGCGCTGTTTCTGGTGTTTACCGCTGTGGCGTATATTTTGTTCTAAGTAAATTCTAAATAATAGGAAAGGATAGATGAAAAGTGTACAAAAAAGTAGACACTAATCTGAACTTTGTTCAGAGGGAGAAGGAAGTCGTTGATTTCTGGAGGGAAAAGGGTATATTTGAGAAGAGCATAGAAACCCGTAAAAAGGGCGAGAGCTATGTGTTCTATGACGGCCCTCCGACGGCTAACGGCAAGCCCCATATCGGTCATGTACTGACCCGTGCTATCAAGGATATGATACCGAGATACCGCACAATGAAGGGCTATAAAGTACCGAGAAAAGCAGGCTGGGACACTCATGGTCTGCCTGTTGAGCTGGAAGTTGAGAAACTGCTGGGTCTTGACGGCAAGGAGCAGATAGAAGAATACGGCGTTGAGCCTTTCATCGAGAAGTGTAAGGAGAGCGTCTGGAAATATAAGGGTATGTGGGAGGATTTCTCAGGTACTGTCGGCTTCTGGGCTGATATGGAGAACCCCTATGTTACTTATCATAACGACTTCATCGAGTCCGAGTGGTGGGCACTCAAGCAGATATATGAAAAGGGTCTGCTGTACAAGGGCTTCAAGATAGTTCCTTACTGCCCCAGATGCGGAACACCGCTGTCTTCCCACGAAGTGGCTCAGGGCTATAAGCTGGTAAAAGAGCGCTCCGCAGTGGTACGCTTCAAGATAAAGGATAAGGACGAGTATTTCCTGGCATGGACGACAACTCCCTGGACCCTGCCCTCTAACGTTGCGCTGTGCGTAAATCCCGAGGAGGAGTATGCTAAGGTAAAGGCTGCTGACGGCTATACCTACATCATGGCAACAGCTCTGCTGGATACGGTGCTTGGCAAACTGGCTGAGGAAGGCAAGGAAGCTTACGAGGTTCTGGAGAGATACAAGGGTACCGACCTTGAATATATGGAGTATGAGCCTTTGTTCGCTTGTGCGGGCGAGTGTGCTGCAAAGCAGGGCAAGAAGGGCTTCTTCGTGACCTGCGACGACTACGTTACAATGTCCGACGGTACAGGTATCGTACACATCGCACCTGCTTTCGGTGAGGACGACTCCAAGGTGGGCAAGAAGTATGATCTGCCTTTCGTACAGTTCGTTGACGGCAAGGGCGATATGACCGAGGAAACTCCCTATGCAGGCATCTTCGTAAAGGACGCAGACCCCAAGGTGCTGGCTGACCTGGATAAGGAAGGCAAGCTGTTCGATGCACCTAAGTTCGAGCATGACTATCCTCACTGCTGGAGATGTAATTCTCCTCTGATATACTATGCAAGAGAGTCCTGGTTCATCAAGATGACCGATGTCAAGGACAGACTCATTGCAAATAACGAAACCATCAACTGGGTACCCGAGAGCATTGGTTCGGGACGTTTCGGCGACTGGCTGAAAAACGTTCAGGACTGGGGCATCTCCAGAAACAGATATTGGGGCACACCCCTGAATATCTGGGAGTGTAAGTGCGGCAAGCGCCACGCTGTTGGTTCCATAGAGGAACTGAAGAAGATGTCGCCCAACTGCCCCGAGGATATCGAGCTGCACAGACCTTTCATAGATAATGTGACCATCACCTGCCCCGACTGCGGCGAGCAGATGAAGCGTGTGCCCGAGGTTATCGACTGCTGGTTCGACAGCGGTTCAATGCCTTTCGCACAGCACCACTATCCTTTCGAGAACAAGGAGCTTTTTGAGGAGCAGTTCCCCGCAGACTTCATTTCCGAGGCTGTTGACCAGACCAGAGGCTGGTTCTATTCACTGCTGGCTATCTCCACACTTATATTCGACAAGGCACCTTTCAAGAACGTTATCGTGCTGGGCCTTGTACAGGATAAGGACGGTCAGAAGATGTCCAAGTCCAAGGGCAATGCGGTAGACCCCTTCAAGGCTCTGGAGGAATTCGGCGCAGATGCTATCAGATGGTATTTCTACACCAACTCCGCACCCTGGCTGCCCAACAAGTTCCACGATAAGGTGGTAACAGAGGGTCAGCGTAAGTTCATGGGCACACTGTGGAACACCTACGCATTCTATGTGCTCTATGCGGATATAGATAACTTCGACCCCACAAAGTACAGCCTTGCAGATGCTAAGCTCACCGTTATGGATAAGTGGCTGCTCTCCAAGATGAACAATATGGTAAAGGCTGTGGACGATAATCTGGGCAACTACCGTATCCCCGAGGCTGCCAAGGCTATGCAGGACTTCGTTGACGATATGTCCAACTGGTATGTAAGACGTGGCAGAGAGAGATACTGGGTACAGGGCATGACCGATGACAAGATAGCAGCTTATATGACCCTGTGGACTGCACTGGTAACAGTTTCCAAGTGTGCAGCGCCTATGGTACCTTTCATCACAGAGAACATCTACCAGAATATCGTAAGAAGCGTGGACGAAAGCGCTCCCGAGAGCATACATCTGTGCGATTTCCCTGTGGCTGACGAAAAGGCTATAGACCTCAAGCTTGAGTCTGATATGGACGAGGTAAGAGATATTGTCGTTCTGGGACGTTCCGCAAGAAACGGCGCAAACCTCAAGAACAGACAGCCTCTGAGCGTTATGTATGTTTCCGCAGACCACGAGCTGGACAGCTTCTATGTGGATATCATCAGGGAAGAGCTGAACATGAAGGAAGTTCAGTTCAGCGATGATGTTTCTGCTTATATCGACTATAAGTTCAAGCCTCAGCTGAAGACTGTAGGACCCAAGTTCGGCAGGTACCTCAACGAGATAAGGAACGCCCTCACAGAGCTTGACGGTCACAAGGCTATGGCAGAGCTTGACAGCACAGGCGAGCTGAAGCTGAATATCTCCACAGGCGAGATAGCTCTCTCCAAGGAAGATGTACTGATCGAATCCGAGCAGAAGGACGGCTACTTCACCCTGACCGAGGGCGGCGTTACCGTTGCCATCAGCACAGAGCTGACTCCCGAGCTTATCGAGGAAGGCTATGTGCGTGAGGTAATAAGCAAGGTACAGACCATGCGTAAGGAATCGGGCTTCGAGGTAATGGATCACATCGTTCTGAGCATCAACGGCAATGATAAGATCGCTGAACTGGTCAATAAGAACCGTGAGGAGATCTGCACCGATGTACTGGCAGACGAGATCAAGATCTGCACAGCTACCAACTCCAAGGAGTGGGATATAAACGGCGAAAAGGTAACTATCGGCGTTACAAAGGTATAATGATCCGATCATTATCGTGAGATAAAAAACGGCGGCGGAATAAGCGCAGGCTCTATAAAGAAGTTTTATTCAGACACTTCTGTTGTATCACAGCAGAAGTGTCTTTGCGTTATTTAGCGAAGAGCCTGCTAAGTGAAT
>CADALT010000055.1 GCA_902788785.1 uncultured Ruminococcus sp. | reverse complement strand
ATTCACTATTAGTTATTCATTATTCACTTTTCATTTAGCAGCAGCACGCAACAGCTGTAGTTTTCAAATACTTCTTTATTGCTGCTGCGCTTATGACCGCTGCCTTTTTCTTATTTGTGATCTGTTTGCTGTCATTCTTTCAGTATGGCATCTTCTCCTCTTTTCAAGCCGAAATTCCCGTACTCGTTCCCCAGGAAATTCAACTCTATTATTTCTCCATCACGTATTATGAGATCTCCGCTTTCTTCGTCCATCATCACTCTGCCGTCCCACAGGTATATCGGTCTGTCCCAACCTGTATCATAGGTGAAAATATTCTCAAAGTCTCGTTCGAGATCTAACACCTTGATCTGTCCGGCATTGTTCGAGACAACTATATATCTGCCCGATCCTGACTGCCAAGCTTCAAAAAATCCCGCACCTATATTCTCATGCTCGTTATATGTCCCGCTTTCCCAGTCGATGCTGAAACTCTTTACTTCGCCTTCAGCATTACCTACCAGATGATATTCCTTGCTGCCATAGCAGGAGTTAAACAGTTCCGCTTCATAGTTGTCTACGCCTTCGACCACTAAAGGTTCGCCGTCATACGGGAATTTGTATTTCAGATATTCAACATAATTGTATTCACTGTCTGCGGCCTTGTATTGGTAATATTTATTTCCTGTCAGATCTCCGTCACCTGTAAATCCGCTTGCGTATATTTCCTCTGAAGCCAGATCTCTTACTGTTCTGACAGTTTCTCCGCTGTACGCCATAATGCCGCCGCTTACATAGTCTATACCATATACCGTATCACCGTCTACAAATATATCTCCGTTTATGACCGAATGCTCGCCGCCCTCAAATCTTCCGATATCCCAGCTGTTTATCACAGCCATGCTGCCAAGGTCTATGGTCTGTACCATGTATTCAGCTGAATACTCGTGCCTGTCATGCTCTGTTATGAGCACAAAATAGTCGTTCTTTATAATGATATGCGAATATGTCGATCTGAACACATTTCCCTCTACCTTGTTCTCTGCACTGTTGTAGATGAAGAAGTTGTACTCGCAGTCTTCTTCGTAATTATCAGGCTCGCAGGACTGCGCTATCAATAGTTTTTCTCCGTCAAGATCCCAGGCGTAACTATTCCCCGGGAACTTGTCAAATATCGAATATGCATTCGCATCGAACCTTATATCTGTATCTGTGTCTTTATTATCAGTATCATCCGTTAAGCTGTCTGTGTATTCCTGCGATGTTGTCTCTTCAGGCGTTGTCTCTGTTTCATTCATCTGCGACTGCGGCATCACGGGAACGTTCTTCCCAAGCTTTGAGAGCGCATATCCTCCGCCAAAGAATACAGCCACCGCAGCAGCTGCCGCAACTATGCTGCTCTTATTAAGCACCTTTACCTTTGTCTCCGTATCCTTTGTATGACCTGTGCCGTGGGTCACACTGATAGTTTTTGCTCTTCTGTTTTCCATATTTTTCTCACCTGTCAAGTCTTTCTTTATGCGAGTCTTGACAGAGTCGTCGATAGTGATGCTATCAAAGCCCGATATGATCTTGTCATGAAGCTCTTTATCTGTCATAAACTCACTCTCCTAACGCTTTCATTAGTTTTTTCCTTGCCCGATGCAGGTGGGAATACACCGTGTTCTCACGACAGCCTATGACCTTAGCCGCTTCAGCTGCCGAATATCTCTCATACAAACACAGGTATACAGCTATGCGTTCTTTTTCAGGCAGCTTCATTATCTCGTGCAGGGCTTCGTTGTACTCAAACCCCACCGATATACCCGATGCTGCCTCCAGTTCGTGATGACTGCGGTGCTTTAGTTTCAGCATGGACTTACAGGTGTTCTTCGCCGTCAGTATCAGCCAGGCTTTTGTATGCTCGCCTGTATTTGGTCTGTTTGAACACTCAAGATATTTCATGAAAACGGTCTGCACTGCGTCCTCGCAATCGGCTTTTACACCATGGAAATATACATAGCATATCTTATAGATCATTTCAAAATATTGTTCATAGATCTGATCGAACCAGTCTGTTTCGGGCAGATCCTCCCTCTCTAAAGGGATAACACTGCTTATCATAAAACCACCCCTTACACATTCCCGATGAAAAGGGGGCTCATCGGGTCTGATCGGTTTTTCACTAATAATACTTCCGAGCTTTGCGATTCCTTGCAAATTTTTTCTGCCATGAAAAAAATTTTTTCACGGCAAAGATGATACCTAAAAATACGGCAGTAAGAACCAAGCCTTTCTGCCGTGATGGTTTAAATATCAAGAGCAGCACCGCCCTGTCTGATGCCTGCTTTTTCAGTAATTATACATCATATCCCACCTTATGTCAACCTCCGATAACAGGAGCTTCCCTCGCTCTGCCACTTGAAAAACCAAGTATTATGTGGTATCATATAGTGTGTAACGCTTACATATTTTTATTATCACGGGCGGTGAACAAATTGGATAAAGCACCAAGTAAAAAAGCAAAGACCTTCTGCCTTATATTGGTCATCATCACATCACTGATATGCATTATGACTATAAAAAACTAAAAAACGACTGTACTTCCGAAGCCGCAGGGCTGGTGATACACGAAGGCTATTGGCGCATAAACAAATATCATACCCCCGAGACCAAGTATACCTCAGGTAAATACTGGAGACAGATAGAGGTAGAGACCGACGGGAACTTCAAGCTTAAAAATATTTATGCCCGCCGTGGAAAAGAAAAAGAGGGTGACAGCATCACCATCCATTATGATCCCGATGACCCCGATACTTACTATATCGGAGACACCATAGAAGAATACCGTACAATTGCTTATATTCTGTTTTCATCAAGCATTGTACCGCCTTTAATGCTGATATTTATAATGAGCAAGTCAAAAAAATATTATGATAAAAAAGAATGACCGCCCCACTCTGTGCCTGCTGCACAAAGTCCGTCGGTACACTTTTTCACAGCAAAGCACCCACATCGCAATTACACGGTGTGGGTGCTTTTATATTCTCACATTACTCAACTGCAACGAGCTTGCCGTCTTCTGTTTTGTAGCTGTCGGGCACTCCATCAAATGACTTGAAGGAACGTGTCGCCAGCTCATCGGGATCGGTGCTTTCCTGTAACATACCGATGGTCTTCAGATCACGGGATACGTTTACCAGCGCTTCCTGTCCGCCCTTTACACTGGGTATGAACTGATAGGACTTGAGTATTTCCGCATTTGCGGCAGGATCTCCGCTGACATACTCCTTTTCCACCTGCAGCTTAGCTGTCTCATCGGGATGCTCTGCTACCCATGCGGAAGCTTTAAGACACGCATCGGTGAACTTTGCGGCAACATCGGGATGCTGCTCGGCAAGTTCCTTGGAAACGAAAGTAACACAGCAGTATTCCGAAGCATAAGGCTCGGTAACTGCGGTATCGAGAAGTGCATCAAGTCCGAACTCCTTTTCAGCCTGAGTAGCTACAGGGTCGGGGGTGCAGATCGCATCGACTGCACCGTTCTGCAAAGCCTGGGGTTGGTCTGTAACGCCGAATACCAGGAACTCTACATCCTTGCTCTCGACAGATATATCAAAGCCTGCCTCGTGCAAAGCTCTCTTGGCGGTCACGCACTCCGAGCCAGCCAGAGAAGATACACCTATCTTTTTGCCCTTGAGGTCATCAAGAGTTTTTATGCCCGAATCACTCTTTACCAGCAGCTTTGTACAGCCTGTGTGCATACCTGCGGTAACGACCATGTTAAGACCATTGTCTATGGGCTGCACGAACTTGCCCACCAGACCAAATCCGCAGTCGATAGTGCCTGCGCCGAGCGCAGCCTGAATATCGCCCTTGCCGAAGTCTACTCGCTCCCACTTAATGCCTGCTTCATCGAGATAGCCGTTCTCCATAGCGACCTGCAAAGGTGCGTGGCACAGTGCTCCCTGCGCCTCACCTATTTTAAGTACATATTCTCCGCCGTTGCCGCCGCTCTTGTCAGCACCGTTGTCACCGTTGTTCGATGCACCGCAGGCGGTAGCTGCTGTCAGCATAAGTGCAGCTGTCGCAAGAGCTGCCAGTTTTCTTAAATCCATAATGATCCTCCTGTTATATGTTGTATTCCACATCGGGCTCTTTGCCGGCAAAGTCGAGTATCTTCAATATCTCGCTTCTGAGCCTGATGAATTCGGGATTATTTCTGTCTCTTGGCTGATAGAGATCAACGTCTATGACCTTTTCTATCTTCGCAGGTCGAGGTGTCATAACAACGATCTTGTCTGCCAGATATACAGCTTCATCAACATCATGTGTCACCATTATCATGGTCATATCCTTTTCAGCCTTGATGCGCAGGAGCTCATCCTGCATATTCATTCTGGTGAATGCATCCAGCGCACCCAGAGGTTCGTCCAGCAGCAGTGCCTTGGGGTGCCCGATAAGAGCCCTTGCCAGTGAAGCACGCTGGCACATACCGCCCGAGAGCTGATGAGGATAGGACTTCTCAAAGCCTTTGAGTCCGACCAGCTCCATATACTCAGATATGTCAGCACTGCGTTTTTTATAAAGCTTTCTCACTTTCAGACCGAAAGCGACATTATCGTATATATTGAGCCATGGGAACAGGTTCGGGTCCTGGAACACCAGACCTCTGTCACAGTCGGGTCTTTGCACTTTTTTATCATCTATGTACACACTGCCCTCGGTGGGGGTATCAAGTCCTGCGAGTATACGCAGCATGGTGGATTTTCCGCATCCCGAAGGTCCTATAAGGCAAACGAATTTGCCCTTTTCTATTTCAAGGTCAACTCCGCTGAGAGCATTTACAGTTTCGCCCGTAACGGTGTGGAATGTCTTTTTTACGCCCTCAAATCTTATGCTGCCTACCATTTTATCACACCTTTCTGCCATCCGAGTACACGGTCACGTATTTTGAAAAGTACCGTTATCACCAGATAGAACATTACAGCGATGACGATGAGTCCCGCATATACATTTGAATAAGCCATCATTTCCTTCTGCCAGTTGACATACCAGCCGATGCCGTACTTTGCACCGATCATCTCGGCTGTCATCAGTGCCACGAATGAACCGCAGATACCGTTGAACAGACCAAGGAAGATGCTGGGCATCGCAGCAGGCACACCTATGCGGAAGATCTTCTGGAGCTGTCCCGCACCCAGGGTCGAAGATACCTCGAAGTATGAGTTCTTGACATTGGCTATACCGCTGGAGGTCAGCACTACTGTCGGGAACCATACGGATATGCCTATTATGAATGAGCTTGCCGATCTGGCTTCTGAGAATACTACCAGCAGTATCGGTATCCATGCTGTGGAAGGTATTGGTCCCAGTATACGTATCAGAGGATTTATCCAATACTCGGCAGCCTTGCTGAAACCAACAGCTATGCCCATAAAGAACCCTATTATCAGTCCGCCTGCAACACCTTTGAGCAGTATGCCCATAGAGAAGCCAATGCACTTTATTATAAGTGTCCTGTCCTCCACCAGTGTTCCGAACACTCTGTCAAGAGCAGGAAAATACAGTACAGGGAACAGTGCTGTCTTTACTGTGAATATATTCAGCAGATTCAAAAACAGTATCACACCTGCCAGGAATGGTCCACGGTAAAATACAGGCTTCTCTGTCGCACTGTTATTCTTGTTCTTAAAATACTGTGCTGTCGCAGCTATATAATATACAGCCACAGCTATTATCAGCAGTATAGCGAAATACGGATGTTTCGCAGGCTGATGCAGCGGAGAATCGGGAACGGCAAATGCCACTATCTCCGCAGCTGCCAATGATAAAAGCGGCAGCAGAGGTCTAAGTATCTTCATCGTAAATTACTCCTTTTCTATATCTGCTCCCGGGGAGAGCTTTGATCTGTCAAGCTCTGCGCCGACAGGTGCATGGAGCAGCTTTTTGTAATAAGCTCTTGCCTGATAAAGAGCACCTGCGGGATTGTGTGCAAGCATCCTGTCCTTGGTGATAAGTGTTGTTGTAAGCCCCTTTGCATATTTATAGAACAGGCTGTCGTGTCCTACACAAAGACCGACCACAACGTTAAGATCTACCTTTGCCTTAGCAAGCAGCTTAGCCTGCATTATGGGGTTACACATCACAGGTCCCGTCACACAGGTGAACTTCTCATCCACGCCTATGGTCGTCTTGTTTACCGAGCCGACCTTACAGCCGATACCATAGACCTCAAATCCGTTGAGTCTCAGTATCCTTGCGAATATCCTGCTCTCTTCTATAAGACCCACACAGGTCGCAATACCTATCTTCCTGGCACCTATACGTCTTGCAAACTCGATTATCTCTTCGACCCTTGTATACTTGCCGTAGAATTCGCCCTCGATCTCAGCGGAAGCTATCGAGACTTTCTTATTGATGCGGTTGTTGGTATACAGTGCAACTACCTCGTTGATCTCTTCTTCTGTAAGTTCTGCTGTAGGACAAAACTCGGGATATTTACCCTTTCTGCTCAGACAGTTCATTACGCCGCAGTCAGCGCAGCTTCTGCAAATGTTTTCGTTTGCCATAGTTATCGCTCCTTAGTTATCTTAAAATCTGACATATCATATCGGAATGATATGATTATAACACCATTCCACTCAAAAGTCAAGAGTTTTTTCATAGCTTTTCACTAGGTTTAGTAGATTTTATTTTTCTTACAAATATTTCTAAAAATTAACCTGCTATTTATACTATATTAAATCAATAAAATTTAAGGAGGTCAACTTTTCACAAAGCGGCCTCCTTGATAAAACTTATAGTATTTCAGTGTAATGGGTGCAGCTGTATCACGCTGTCAGCCAGTGAAAGCAGCTCGCTGTCATGTGTGGCAGCAATTATGCTCACGCCCTTATCGTGTACTTCTTTTATCATATTGCGAACGATAGCTGCACTCTCTTCATCAAGGTTGGAAGTGGGTTCATCAGCTACCAGTATCGGCGTATCAGCGAACAATATCCTTGCCAGCATGGTGCGGCGGTATTCTCCGCCCGAAATATCCGAGGGATAGGAGTTCATAACATTATCTATCCCGAGTTTTTCGCACAGCTTTTCAGCCTTGGCGTTATCGGGTGTTTTTCCTGCGATACGTGCAGGCAGTATGATATTCTCAAGCACTGTCAGTTCGCCCAGCAGTACACTGCCCTGCATTATATATCCGATCTTCCCTGCCCTGAGAGCAGTTCGTTTGGCGGATGAAAGCTTGTTTATATCCTCACCGTCGATAAGTACGGTGCCGCTGTCGGGACGAAGCATACCCGTAAGTATATTCAGCAGTGTGCTCTTTCCGCAGCCAGATGCTCCGGATATACCGATAAATCCTCCTTTGTCAAGGGATATATCAGTGCTTCCCAGCCCGTTGCCGCCGAAGTCTCTTGAAATATTTCTGGCTTCTATCATAGATTTTCTCCTGTCAGCATAGCAGGTTCCTGCTTCATTATGGTTATGAATGTAAAGGACAGCGCAGCTGCCAGCATACCTGCATTGATCGCCAGTGTTTTTGCGGCGATACCGACGGCCTGTCCTGCCGAGATCAGCTTGTACGGCATATCCAGTGCCGTTTTCAGTACATCATGCAGCGGCAGCAGGAATATGAGCGATGTGATGATACCGAGAACGGTGCCTGCTGCGAACAGCAAAAGATACTCCGACAAAAACATCATCAGTATCCTGCCCTTGCCGCAGCCCACCGAAAGCAGACTTCCCGCAACCTTTCTGCGCTGCTGTGTCGTTACGGTCACCATAGCAAAGAGTGAGACAGATGCAATGATGAACGCAAACACATCCATAATGCCGACCATACCTGTAAGCATACGGATATTTCCACGCAGTCCCGAGGTAAGTTCATCAACAGCATATACTTTTAGTTCAGAGCCGCTGAGAGCTGCATTGATCTGTTCGCTCAGCGATGTTATATCACTGCCCGAATTCTGCCTTACCAGCAGCATTGAGACAAGTCCGTCCTGCTGACCAAACATGAATTTGTAATCGAGCGACGCAGTGATACTGTCAGCGGCTTCGTAGGTGAGAAACAGGCTGCTGTCATAGCCCATACCTGTTTCTTCAAGTATATCTGCAACTTTGAAACTGCGTCCGAATGCATTTACCTCTTCACCTATTTTAAAATGCGAAGCCGAGCCTGCAAGTATCTCGTCCGCTTTCAGTTCGGGGGCTTTGTCGCTCCACTGTCTTACAGAAAAATCCGTTTTAGGGTCATATGCGACGATCTGCAATCCGCCTGCGGAACAACAGCTCATCTCAAGTGTCTCCAGATAAAGCTGTCTGCTGACATCTATGCCCTGAATATCCTGTATCCCGTTCAGCTCATCTTCGTGGAACAGTATCGTGCAGGCTTTGCCTTTGAAAAGCATATCCTTGGTGCTGTCAAGATATTCCTGCGGCACGATATAAAGATCTGTATTTGTCGTACCGTTGAGCTTGTCCGCACCGCTTTTGATATTGTCGGTGAACAGTCCCGTGCCGAATATGCACACTGTCGTCACAAATACCAGAATGAAAACTATAATGCTCCTGAATCTGCTGTATGTGATGACATTCAGCGCATACTTAATCGTTCTCATGTACCTTTGTCCTTACGGCGGATACTGACTCTGTTATCACTGCTATCACAGATATAACGATCAACAGCAAAGCACTTATCCTGATGGCAGGCATAGTATGGGTGTTGCAGTGCATCATCGCACCTCCGCAGTGACCAAGCAGCGGTACGAAAAACAGTGCAGCACTCAGCAGTACCGATATCACCGAGGATGTCTTCCTTGCTATATCGTTCTTTATGATAGCCTCGATAAGATTTACGGCTATGATAACAGCTATCACGGCACTTGCTATGTGTGTTGTTCTTACGCATTTCATAGCCATTTCACCACGGCAAGGGTGAAGAAATGTGTTGATCCCGATAAGTCCTGCCGCCGAGATAATCGTGTTAAAATACGGTAATAAGTTCTTTCTTTTCATTTTAATTAACTCCTTAACAAAATTTGCCATAATCTCTATGGGTCATGTATGGATTATATCATATTATTCCTATCAAGTCAATATGAAATATTATACAAAGAATGTTACATCATATTCTACTCATCTTGTAGGATATAATAAATCCGTGTACGATAGTTCGCAGATATGCACCCATAGGATCAGCACTGCAATGCCGTAAAATCGGCTCGGAACTTTGATCTATGAAAAAAGTTCCCCCGAAAGCACCATACCTTCGGGGAAACTACGTAACGACAAGGCGTCCCGGGCTAGGACAAACTACCTAGGCTGCCAAACTATTGAAAGCTACCGAGCGCCTATTTTTTCTATTAAGCAAAACTACGTAACGACAAGGCGACCCGGGCTAGGGCGGGCTAGGGTAAACTACCTAGGCTTCTCAGCTGTGTTGTGCTACCGAGCGCCTATTTTTTCTATTAAGCAAAACTACGTAACGAATTGGCGTCCCGGGCTAGGGCGGGCTAGGGCAAACTACCTAGGCTTCACAGCTGTGTTGTGCTACCGAGCGCCTATTTTCTCTATTAAGCAAAACTACGTAACGACAAGGCGTCCCGGGCTAGGGCGGGCTAGGGCAAACTACCTAGACTTCACAGCTGTGTTGTGCTACCGAGCGCCTGTTTTCCTTATTAAGCAAAACTACGTAACGACAAGGCGTCCCGGGCTAGG
>CADALT010000054.1 GCA_902788785.1 uncultured Ruminococcus sp. | reverse complement strand
ACCATTAGCAAAGCTGCTACACCTGCAATAATTCGTTTTTTCATTGTTTTTCCTCCTTCTTAGGATTGTTCGTTTATTGGTTAAATTATTTACCTATCCGAGGTCATACTCGGATACAACTGTACGGGACAATTATAACATATATTTTACAAATTTGCAATAGCTAAACGACATTTTTTTCATATTGAGAAAAATTTTTTTCCGACAATGTGAATAAATCGTGGAAAACGTTAATAAACATATGGACAGACATATATCTGTACTGATAAATACGATATGAGGTGATCTACATGACGGAGATACAGGGCAGACACAATGCGATACTGGAGAACCGCAGCAGGCTGATGCTGACGGGGGTGAACGAGGTGGAGCGGTTTGATGAGAACATAGTCGTGCTGTACACTCAGCTGGGGCAGCTGACGGTGAAGGGTGAGAAGCTGCATATAAGCGAGATGAGCGTGGACAGCGGCGAGCTGAACATTGACGGGGAGATATCGGGGCTTATCTACGGCGAGCGTGATATGGTGGGCAGGCTGAGTTTTCTGGGAAAGCTGTTCAGATGAGTATTTTTGATGGTGCATCTCAGCTGGGGACGCTGCCCTCGGGGGTGGTGCTGGGGATAATGCTGGGTATCATATGGGAGGTCATTCGTCTTGAACGCAGGCTGCGCCGACCTGCATGGGTCATATTCATAGGGGATATGCTGTGGGTGATGTTATGTGGGGGATGTATGTTCACGCTTGGAGTGGGGATAGAGGGGCGGCTGCGCTATCCTGTATTTTTTGGGACGCTCATCGGTATGGGAGCGGTAAGGGGGATAGTGCATATGCTTTTTGGGAAAAAGGATCGTAAGTGACGGCAAAGCTAAGGCAACGGGTCGGGAGGAGCGGTGTGTTTTGATTGACAGACATGGGGCGCTATGCTATAATTAGTGCAGAAAGTTATCTGTACCGAATGACATAGGAGAACCATATGAAAAATGAAAAGCGTCCCGACCCGAATGTGATACACCCTATAAAGGGATATGACAAAGAGATCTACATCAAGCCTGCGATAAGCGACCCTAACATTATTGTGGGTGATTTTTCTTATATTGCCGATTCTGACTTTGAGAGTCATGTCACGCACCATTATGAGTGGAACGGTGACAAGCTTATCATAGGCAGATTCTGTCAGATAGCGGCAGGCGTGGAATTTGTCATGAACGGTGCAAATCATCAGATGAATGCGGTATCGACTTTCCCGTTTTATACGCTGGAGGGCTGGGATATGGAGCCGCCTGCAGCGGAAGATATGCCGCTTAAAGGCGATACGGTCATAGGCAATGATGTCTGGATCGGGCAGAATGCGGTCATACTGCCGGGGGTACACATTGGTGACGGTGCGATCATCGGCGCAAACAGCGTTGTCGGAAGTGATGTTGAGCCGTATACCATAGTTGTCGGCGATCCTGCGAGAGTGTTGCGCAAGCGTTTTGATGATGAAATGATAGAGCTGCTGCTTAGGTTCAAATGGTGGGATAAAAGCATTGATGAGATCAATTCGCTCATACCTGTTTTGACCTGCGGCGATATTGAGAAGGCAAGAGCAAAGATAATAGAATTGCTGTGATATAGTAAACGACATTAAAATTTCTGCATTCAGTGCTTGCTGAAACGGTACTGTATGTTTTAGTGAGCACTGAATGCCCGGAAATTTATGTCGTTTAATATAATTAGTAAACGAATAAAATGCCCTCCGAGCGGTCAAGTCTGCTCGGAGGGTGATATTTATATGTGGATAGTTTTTTCAGAAAACAGGTATCTCGCCTTGATAGTTTCGGGCTTTTTCAAGCAGGGGACCTTTTGCGCCCATGGTAAAGGCTATATCGCTGCTGCGGATCGAAAGCAGCTGCATATCGGGGCAGATATTGAGGAAAGCCATCATTTTGTCTGTGAGTATTATTTTACCGTCATCTGAGATATGAGTCCAGCAATATGAACGTCCTTTATACTTTATAAATTCGCCCTGCTCGGAGGTATAGTCACGCAGGTGGGGGTTATCGGTGAGGATATGACCTAATTTTGACGGTGCTAACAGACCTTTTCTTGTCACGCAGAAACCGCCTGTCTTCCTGCTGCCTGTGAAGATATAGATCTTTTTATCTGCTGTTATGTTGTATTCGGCTGCGGCTTGGGGAGGTATGCAAACGCTGCCGTTTTGGTTTATAACAGATATTCCGAATACAAATTTTCCGCCTTTGGTCATCTGAGGCATTTCACGGATCTCCTTTACTTAATAACGCTTCTTTGACAGCGCCCATGCAGTGTATTTTCACGACTCTGTTCTCGTCGGACTCTGCAATATTCTCAAGCAGTCCGACAAAAGGCAGGACGAATTCGGGGCGGCGTTTGCCCAGTACACGGAATATCTCGGGGGCTTCCATACGCACCTTGGTATCCGTATCGTGCAGGAGCTGTGCATATATCTGCATATGGTCCTTGAAGATATCGGGAGTGTTCACGGCGATATTCTCGGACGCCCAGATAAAACTCAGCCTGACCTTGGGTCCATCATCGCAGGCAAAGCGAAACAGTTCTGCCAGATAGGGGCGTACAAGCTCAAAGTCGGCACGGCCTATCCTGCCCAGGGCATTTATCGCACGTTCACGCAGGAGCGGTACTGTGCTTTGGAGGAAAGCTGCGGCAGCAGGGACAGCAGCTTTTACGGACTGCGGATATGCAAGCCCCATCTCGCCCAGCAGCCAGAGCGCTTTTGCCTGTATTTTTACTGACTCATGGGAGAGGAGAGCTGAAACATAGGGAATGTTATCTTCCCATTTTTCACGGGATCTTGTCAGGGTGCCGAGTTCTTTATAGAGCTGCGTTTCGTTCATGCTGTCATCTCCGATCATATGAGGGGGGCTCACTTTTTGACTATTGGTATCCATATCTGGCTTTTGTAGGAGGCGAAGGTCATATTCCCCACGGGGAAAGCCTCGATATCCATTTCGAGAGTGGGTTTGAAATTTGAGGTGGGGAAGAACTCGCTGCACATATCGTGCCACAGCTTTTGTATAGCCTCGGGCATGGGACCCGTACACTCGCTGACCACCCAGGTGCTTGCAGGTATGGTATTTACACGGAAGCCCTCGGGGGGAATGGTGTCGGGGGCGCACTCGACGGCTATGGCATAATCGAAGCACTCATTATCCGTATGGCCTGCGCCGTAGCTTATGCCGAAGATATAGCTGTGGTCGGAGGCGTTGCTGAGCAGGGTCTGCACGGTGCCGTCACGGTGGGCACGTCCCCAGAATTCGGGGATAGTATTTATACTGCCTTTATTTGAAACGGTATGGCGTTCGACTTTTTCGAGCACGGTGAAAGCAGGTTTTTCGACGGTCTTATAATTTAACTCGTTGCCGCCTTTTATTATGACCTGAACCTTCAGGCGTGAGAACGACCTGAGTTCACCGCCTTTGCGTGCATCGGTGGGGGTGAGCCCGTGGAACTTCGTGAACGCCCTTGTGAAGCTTTCGGGGGACTCATAGCCGTATTTCAGTGCAAGGTCGATGACCTTGATATCCGAGCTTGTCAGGTCGCTGCCTGCAAGGGTCAGCTTGCGGCTGCGGATATATTCGCCCACGGTCATGCCGCACATTATACCGAATATCTTCTGGAAATAGTACGGCGAACAGGCAGCCTGCGCTGCGATATTTTCAATATCAAGCTCATCGCAGATATTATCCTCGATATAGTTTATGGCATTCTGTATACCTTCAGCCCACTCCATATTACTCACTCCTCTATACTGTAATTATATCAGAACTCTTTTTAAATTTCCTGACTTTTTGTGTCCTTTTATATCGGTTATCCCTATAAAAGAAAAAACCGTTTCGCATAAATGCAAAACGGTCGTAGAGTCGTGATATCAGCTTGCGATACCGTGCTTTACTCTGTCTTCCACCTCGTGACGCTTAGCATCGTTGAAACGGTCAAGTGTGCCAACCAGGTAACCTGTTATCCTTCTGATCCTCTGAAAAGGAACCGCCGAAAAATGATAATCGACTTCTGCAAAATCTCCATCCAGAGAAATGTCGATGGAATCTATCGCCTTGCCGGGATAGAGATCGTGTGCTCTGGAAATATAAGCCTGCTTTTCCTCTTCGGTCAGACTGCCGTTCTTGACATTAACGTTTATCATTACGCTCTCCTCTTTTCTTCATATTGTACTGTATTTACTATGATAGCACAACATATAGTATTTGTCAAGACTTTTAAATTTTAAAAATGCACAATCTCTCTAAGTAAAATTTGGCACAGTTGACGGTTGACTTTTTGAAGATCTAGTATTTTTCGCCTTCTGCGAGTATGGTGAAACCCATGTCGGAGACCACCTGTTCAAGGGTATCTACGTACCTTTTTGCCGCCGCTGACAGTCCTGTACGGCTGTTTTCGCACCAGCCGATGAGCATGGTATCATCGGTGATGAGGGGGACGGCTATTATACTATCGCTGTTGATATCTGCACCCAGCACACCACTGGATATGGTATATCCGTTGAGTCCGCCCAGGAGATTGAACAGTGTGGCACGGTCGCTGACGTGGATCTGTTTTTTATAGCTGTGGGTGCTGCATATCTCCTCGGAGAAATAGAACGAGTTCAGCTGACCCTGTTCAAAGCACACAAAGGGGTATTCCTCCAGCTGATCGAGGGTGACGGACTTTTCCCCTGCCAGCGGATGGGTCTTGCTTATGAAGACATGGGGCATTGCACGGAACAGCGGATGGAACACCAGTCCGCTCTCTGCGAGAAGCTTCAGGATCACCTTGCGGTTGAAGTCGTTTATATAAAGTATGCCCACTTCGCTGTGGAGGTTTTTAACGTCCTCGATTATCTCGCCTGTTCTGGTCTCACGGAGGGTGTATTCATAGCTGTCGTGGTCAAGCTCTGTAAGCATACGCACGAAGGCTTCCACGGCAAAGGCGTAATGCTGGGTGGATATGGAGCAAATGCGCTTTACTCGGCGCTGACCCGAATAGCGTTCTTCCAGCAGTTCAGCCTGTTCGACCACCTGTCTTGCATAGCTTAGAAACTCGGTGCCCTCCGAGGACAATGTGATACCTCGTGGGGTGCGGTGGAAGATCTCGATACCGAGTTCTTTTTCCAGTTCCTTTATGGCATTGGAAAGGCTGGGCTGTGAGATGAAAAGCTGTTTTGCGCCCTCGCTTATTGAGCCGTAATTCACCACGGCTATAACATATCTCAGCTGTTGAAGCGTCATTATATTACCTCCGAAATAAGACCTATCGGGCGATGAGTCCGACAGGTCTATTATAACACTTTTTATTATGGTTTGCAAGTTATTTGCCGTTTTCGGCAGATGCAAATTCCATAGCTTTTTTCATTCTCGCCTCGAAGACCTCGGCAGGGACAAGTGCGATGCCCTCACTGTCATCGGTCAGCACGACCAGTCGTTTGCCGCTTGAAAGCGAGAATTTTTCACGCACGGCTTTTGGAATGACTATCTGCCCCTTATCGTTGACTGTTACCGAGCCCCAGATATTTTTGCCTTTGGGCGGCGGAGGTATCATGCCTTTGTCATCGAGGGAAGCGGTTTTTACGAGGCTGTCAAGACTGACGGCGTATATCTCGGAAATACGCATACATTTTTCTATATCGGGCACAGTGGCACCGTTCTCCCACTTGGCATATGCCTGACGGGAGACGCCTATCTTTTCGGCAATATCCTCCTGAGAAAATCCGTGGATATTGCGAAGTATTATCAGGTTATCCTTTAACATGGCTTACTCCTCCTTTATAATGGATTATAGCACATATGGGCAAAAATGTCTACATCTCATATATCAAACGACATAAATTTCTGCACAGGGGCGCAAAAAAAGCGGTCTTACCTTTAATGTAAGACCGCAGGATATTTGTTAAAGAGTACGCAGATATTTGACTGCTTCGGTGGCAGCCACAGCGCCGTCTGCCGCAGCGGTCACAAGCTGGCGAAGTTCCTTTACACGGTTATCGCCTGCCACGAAAATACCGGGGGTAGCAGTATGGCAGTTTTCGCCCGATACGGCATAGCCTTTCTCATTAAGGTCTATGAGTTTGGCGAAATTCTGGTTTTCGGGGACTCTGCCCACTGCCACGAAAAGTCCGCTTACATCAAGGTTCTCCTCGGTGCCGTCCTTATGCTTAACGGTGATGCTCTCAAGCTTTTTATCCGCATTGAGCGAGGTTATGCCGCACTCGGGCATAAGCACGATGTTCTCATGCTCGGCGAGTTTTTCTTTTGCGCCTTCTTCGCTGAGTTTCGGGGTGCGGTAGATGAGGTATACCTTTTCAGCCAGCTGCGAAAGGTAAAGTGCATCATCCACAGCGGTGCTGCCGCCGCCTGCCACAGCCACATTTTTTCCTCGGAAAAAGCTGCCGTCGCAGGTCGCACAATAGCTGACACCTCTGCCCACCAGCTTGTCCTCATCAGCTATGCCGAGTTTGCGGCTGTCAGAGCCTGTGGCTACTATGACCGCACCTGCGGTATAGGTATCAGCTACGGTAGTTACCAGCTTTTCGCTGCCTTTATCCTCGATGCCTATGACTTTCTCGAAACGAAACTCCGCACCCAGAGCTTCTGCCTGTTCATAGAGCTTTGTGGCGAACTCGACACCCGAGATATTTTTCTCAGTGGGATAGTTGCGTATCTCAGCCGCTTTGATTATCTGTCCGCCATAGCCCGAGGCTTCCAGCACGAGCACAGACTTGCCTGCACGCTTGGCATACACCGCAGCGGTCATGCCCGCAGGACCTGCGCCGACAATAATTATATCATACATAATATCACCTTATTTTATCAGTGCCTCAACTGCGCTTTTGGGGATAAGACCTACGTGTCTGTTGACCTCCTCGCCGTTCTTGATAACAACTATGCAAGGGATAGAATATATATCATACTTCTCGGCAAGTTCACGGTTATCATCCACATTAACGCTGACTATCTTAACATCGTCACGCTGCTCGGAGATCTCCTCCAGCACGGGACCCAGCATTTTGCAGGGACCGCACCAATCTGCATTAAAATCCACCAATACGGGCTTATCAGCCTTTAATACCTCATTCTCGAAATCTGCCTGGTTTACCTTGATAACTGCCATTTTAGTCACTCCTTTTCAATATTAGCCAGTACCTTCATGAGCAGGCGGCAGAGGTCTTCGCCCTCGCTATCCGTCAGCCCTATGCACTGTTTCATCTTCTGCGGTACTATTACCGCCTTATCCTTCAGCTGCGCACCGTCCTCGGTCAGCCTTATCATAAGACTGCGCTCATCGGTCTCGCTGCGTGTTCTTGTGATATAACCCTTGCTTTCCAGTTTTTTTAGCAGGGGGGTCAGGGTACTGGGGTCAAGCATAAGTGCTTCACCCATGGCTTTCACGCTGCCCTCGCCAACTTCCCACAGATACATCATGACCACATACTGGGTATAGGTCAGGTCAAGTTCGGCAAGTATATCGCCGTAGCGGTGAGTTACCTCCTTAGCGCAGAGGTAAAGCGGAAAGCACAGCTGATTTTTCAGCTTCAGTACATCATACTCGCTGTTCATAGATACCTTTTGATATCCTCCTCGATGTCCTCGGGCTTTACGGTAGGCACATATCTGCCGACCACATTACCCTCTTTATCCACTAAGAACTTAGTAAAGTTCCACTTTATATCCGAGGGCTTCTTGCAGGTCTTGCTGAGCTTTTCGATAGCTTTCATTGTGACCTTATCTTTCATGCTGTCTATCTTATCCTCGGGAGCAGCCTCTTTAAGGAGGGTATACAGCGGTGATTCGTTATCGCCGTTGACCTCTATCTTAGCGAACTGATCGAACTTGGTATTGTATTTCAGCGTACAAAACTCATGTATCTCGCTGTCAGTGCCCGGTGCCTGTGCGCCGAACTGATTGCAGGGGAAGTCAAGCACTTCAAGACCCTTATCGTGATACTGCTCGTAAAGCTTTTCAAGACCCTCATACTGCGGAGTAAAGCCACAGCCAGTGGCGGTATTCACTATCAGCATTACCTTGCCTTTGAACTCACCCAAAGAAAACTCACTGCCATCTCTCTTCGTAACTTTCAGATCATAGATCGACATAACGATACCCTCCTTATGAATTTTAGGTTGTTTTACCTTTGCCATACAAAGTATTTTGTGTACAAACTAATTGTATCAAATTAAACTCGTTTTGTCAAGGGAGTTCACATATTTTTTACATTTTTCTTTTGAACCATCACAGCATTATCGTATTGATGGTTTATACTCTATTATTGGCGGACTTTTTTATATTATACGAAATTAAAATTTTCCCATAGCCCGACCGCAGAGCCTGTGATATATGGAACTGTGGTCGGGATAGGGCAGAAAATTTATNNNNTTTCCCATAGCCCGACCGCAGAGCCTGTGATATATGGAACTGTGGTCGGGATAGGGCAGAAAATTTATGTCGTATAATATATTTAATACAAAAAGCTCCCCCGAAACGGAGGAGCTTTAAAGAGCAATATTACTTTGTGTTTGTAAGGGTCCATCTCATCGGGGCGATACGCTTTGCACGGGTATTATCGAAGAACCAGTTGTTGTAGCACAGCGACGGGTCGAAATACCTGTAATCCACCTTCATTTTGGCTTTGTTGAAAAGCATTGCGCCAAAATTCTTCTGGATGACTGCACCGATACGATGACGGTTTTTCTCGTAGTCGATGATCTCCTTCGCAGTTATCATTTTCGAGTCGCATACATTATATATGCCGTCATACCTGCCCTGGGGTGTTGAGATTATGCCGTTGATGAAGTCGATGAGGTTGAATACACAGCAGAAAGTATAGCCGTAATCACCCTCGCCGAAGATATAACCCACATTATCCTTGGGATCATATACGTGAGAATGCAGGTTGTCGGTATGGTCTGCGGTATACACAGGCGATACCCTTGCGATGACGGGCACAGTGCTTGATTTCTTGAAAGCTTTCATCATGAGCTTTTCACTGTGCATCTTCATATCCGCATAGTTGGTGATACCTTTTTCGGCTGTGGTCTCCCTGATAGGCTCTCTGCCCTTCTGGGGTCCGTACACATCCGTAGTGCTCACCAGTATAAAGCAGGACACGCCTGCTTTGTCCGCAGCGCTGTAGATGAACTTGTCACATACCTTGCTGCTCTTGATCTCCTGATCCGTTATCAGCGCATCGATATCGTTATCGACGGTATTCGCAAGATGTACCACCACATCTATATGATTATCCTCGATAGCAGAGATTATGGTATTCTTGTCTGTGATATCGCACTGGATCAGCTTGTAGTTCGGGTCACTGCCCACGAAATCATTAGGTTTTGAATCTACCGCAAATACACGGTGCTTCTTATGGAGCAGGCTTGAGGTCAGATACTGACCGATCATACCACTGCCTCCGGTTATCAAGATCGATGACATACGTGTCACTCCTTCCCAAATGCGCCAACTACTGAAACTCACCAATTTCCACTTACGGGCATACTCCATACCCGATGAGCGCACTCATCACCATATCTTTCCTGTAATATTATAGCACATATTTTTTCATTTGCAAATAGTTTTTCATAAAATTATGAAAATTTAGATTTTCTTTATAATTTTGCTTGCGTAATTTTGTGAAGTGTGCTAAAATTAGTATATGTTGACATTTATTAAGTAAATTATAGTAAAAAATTCACGAAAAAACGCACTTATGAATGCTGCCACATACTTCATGCAGTTTAGTTCATGAGCGGACGGCGGAGTGAAAAAAGAGTTAGAAATTGTAGTTTAACAAAACTGAACTTATACAATAAGGAGAAATTCATTTGACTTATATTGACCTGATATTCCTGTTCGGATTATTTCCTGTGTCGGCGGTGCTGTCACTGCTGGACAGGAGCCCCGAATATAAAAATATGATACTTATAATCACCTCCCTGATATTTTTCAGCTGGGGAAGACCCGTGGCGATATGCCTGATATTTTTGTCGCTTTTCATCGACTGGGCACTCGGCACGGCGGTGGAGAAAATGCGTGACAAAAGCCGTATCAGCGCAGTTATGCTGACGGCGGCGGATGCGCTGATGAACACGGTGATGCTGCTGGTGTTCGGGCACAACTACCTGTTCGACGGGACGGCATTTGAGCTCAGCGATGCGATACTGCCCATGGGTATGGGATATTATTCGCTAAGGGGCTTTTCATATGTATATGATGTTTACAAGGGAAAAATAAGGGCGGAGAAGAATGTTTTCTGCCTGATGACATACATGGTATCCTTCCATTTTATGTGCGCAGGACCTCTGGTGAGGTACGGTGATATGGAGGGACAGATCAGAAAACGTGAGCTTACCACGGAAAAACTCAATGCAGGGCTGAACAAAATGGTCTGGGGCATGGGCAAGGCTGTGGTGCTGGCATCGGTATTCGAGAAGATCAGAGATGCGGGCATAGGCAGTTCGGAGATAACCACGCTGGGCTGCTGGCTGGGTATGCTGGGACTGTTTGCGCAGAGCTATTTCATGTTCACGGGACTGTGCGATATGAGCAGGGGACTTAGCCTGATAAGCGGTTTCGTGCTGCCTGTGAACTACCGTGACATAGATGTGGACGAGCTTTTCACGGGGCTGGTCAAGAGCTATAATTCCACGGTGATAAGCTTTTTTACCGATCTTACGGGCATAAGTTCGACAAAGTCGAGGGTGCGCACGGCGCTGGGTGCAGTGGTGTGCGGACTGCTTATGGGGCTGTGGTATCAGGTCAGCCCGACCTGCGCTGCGGTTGGTCTGGCGGCAGGTCTGCTGGTGGGACTGGAACAGCTTTTCCTCAAGGACCTGCTGGAAAAACTCCCCCGTGCAGTGAAATATATATACCTTATTATAATGAGCCTGCTGATATTCGGCGGAGTGAATTTCAGGAGTTTTTACGGCTACCGCAAATGGCTGATGGGTCTGGCGGGGATAGGCACGGACTATACTCTCAGCGTCAGCATGAGGGATGCGGTGCTGCATAACTATGTACTGATAATCATAGCGTTCTGTGTGATCTGCACGCCCGTAAGAAAGTTAATAACGGGAAAAGCCGATAAGATCTCGGCGAAGAACAGGCGAAATTACGGAATGATACGTGCGGTCAAGACACTGGGCACGGTACTGGTGTTCGTGGTGAGCGTGCTGGCGCTGGGTTCAGCGGCGGCAGGATAGGAGGAAGTATGGCAAGATCTGTTTTCGGCAGGCTGAAGGCTGAGGGCGAGCGCATCGCACTGCCCAATGAATGCGAGGAAAATGACAGAGCCGTCCGCTTTCTTGCGAAAGAGATGGGCGTGGGTCATTATGACAATATAAATCTGCTGATAATGGCGGTGCTGTTCATATTTGTGGCGGTGGCTTTTCTGGCGGTGAACGGCGGAAAGGCAGGCAGCAGCAGAATGAAGGCTGTGACCAAGGAAAGCCTGATGAACGGCGAGTTCACGACGGAGCTTGAAAAAAGCTATCTGGATCAGCTGCCTATACCCGATGAGATAAAGCGTGCAAACGAAGTGGTATCGCTTTTGTACGGTTTCGGCAACAAGCTCACAAGTACAAAGCACAGGAGCTTCTCGACGGGAAATGATAACTCGGGCACATCGCAGAACGTGTTCGACCGTGACGATGACGATAAAGACCACAAGGAAAATGCCGTCACCATGGGCACGCAGACCGATGAGAACGGCAATGTGATGACTACGGAGGAAGTCGTAAAGACTGCCCCCGGCGGCGGTACGACGGCAGTTGCAAGGACAGATGCTGCCGTGAACAGCTCGGCGGCGGTATCGACACAGCCCGGTGAGACAACGACCACGAACAATGATGCGCCTGTGGTGACGACGACCACCACGACCGTGGGAAGACACGCCCGTTCGGAGACACAGTCGTCCACAGCGTCAACCACGGAAAGCTCGGTAACCACTCAGGAGCCTATAGATATATCCGAACCCGATGTTCCCACGGATACAATGGAGCCTGTGCCATCACAGCCCGAACCTTCGGACACAGAGCCGCAGGAGCCCGAGATAACAGACCCGTTCGCAGATGAGCCGATATAATGAAAGTATTTGAGTATTCGGACGATAACAAGCGCTATCATACCTACAGCTACTATTTAAAAAAGCGCTTCGGGAAGAAGGTCTATAAAGTTCCGCTGAACATAGACCTCGGCTGCCCGAACCGTGACGGCAGCAAGGGCGTGGGCGGCTGCGCCTTCTGCTCGGCTAAGCTCAGCGGAAATTTCGCAGGGGACCCTGCACTTGCCATAGAAAAGCAGTATGCGCAGGTACGGTCTGTTATGGAGAAAAAATGGGCTGACGGGCTGTGCATACCCTATTTTCAGGCAGGCTCGAACACCTACGGCGATACGGAGTATTTGAGAGGTATGTTTGAAAAAGCGCTGGGGCTTGAAAATGCGGTGGGGCTGAGCATCGCCACGAGGGCGGACTGCATAGACGAGCAAAAGGCGGCAATGCTTGGTGAGCTTGCAAAGCGCACCTATCTGACGGTGGAGCTTGGTTTGCAGACCATTTTCGATGAGACTGCGCTGGCGATGAACCGCTGCCATACCTTTGATGATTTTCTCAAAGGGTATGAGCTTTTGCGAAAGAACGGTGTAGAGGTCTGTGTACACCTGATAAACGGTCTGCCCTATGAAACGGCAGATATGATGAGGGAGTCGGCACGGGTGGCAGGCAAGCTTGATATCCATGCGGTGAAGCTGCATCTTCTGCACGTATTGAAGGGCACACAGCTGGCGGCTGACTATGAGCAGGGAAAGTTCAGGACACTTGAACGTGAAGAGTATGTCGGGATAGTGTGCGACCAGCTGGAGCTTATACCTAAGCACATCATCATAGAGCGTTTGACGGGCGACGGTGACCGAAACGAGCTTATTGCCCCGTTATGGAGCAGGGACAAGCGCAGGGTGCTCAACGAGATAGACATGGAGCTTGCAAGGCGTGGCACGGTACAGGGCTGTAGGGCGCAACGGAATAAATGAATAGTGAATAGTCAAGGTGTCCGATCTGCGGACAGATCTCCCTTAACTATTCACTATTTTTTTCGTTATTTACTTGTAAGTTTTTCAGTAGCCTATCTCCGAGAGGATCGTATCCATCAGGGCGGCATTCTTTATTGAAAACTCGGGAGTGATGTGGGGCTTTTCGGAGGAGAGTATGCATCTGCCGAGCTGGGAGATCTCCAGCGAATAGTTCTGGGGGAGCGACAGCTTTCTTTCGATGATGCCGCTGTCGGTGAACAGCCTGTAGCTTGCCTCGCCCTGCTGATTATACTCGACCTCGGAGCGCAGAGAACCTTTGGTGCCGTGGATGTAAAGGCGGTCAAAACGGGAATTTGAGTTCTCGCCCAGCACCATGCCCACATTGAAGGCGGCACGGGTACCGTTATCGAACCTGATGATGCCTGCGGTCATGAGGTCAACGCCAAGGTCGGAAAACTCCGCATCGGCTTTGACGAAGCATGGAGACTGATCTATCAGGGAGAGGATCAGTGTAGTGCAGTAGCAGCCCAGGTCATACATGGCGCCGCCGCCCATATCCTTATGCAGGCGGATATCTTCCTTATAGCCCTGGGTGATGAAGGCAGTCTCGATATAATCTATCTCACCGATAAGTCCGTCGGAGATGTCTTTTTTGAGCGACTGTATATAGGGGCTGTGGAGATATGCGTAGGCTTCCATCAGCAGTACACCGTTTTTCTCGGCGGCAGAGAACATTTCTTGCGCCTCTTTTGCGTTAAGGGCAAGGGGCTTTTCGCACAGTACGTGCTTGCCTTTTTCGAGGGCGGCTTTCACCCATTTCAGGTGCAGATGATTTGGCAGGGGGATATAGACCGCCTGCACCTCGGTATCGTTCAGCAGGTCTTCATAGCTGCCGTAGGCTTTCTTAAAGCCGAACTCTGCACGGAAAGCTTCTGCTTTTTCCATGCTTCTGCCTGCGATGGCGTAAAGCTCGCAGTTTTCAGCCAGCTTCATTCCGGGGATAGTGCAGCCTTTGGCGATATTGGCTGTGCCCAGCACGCCCCATTTTACTTGTTCCATAGTATAGTCTCCTTTTATAATTGTATAAGCGTCGCCCTGCACGGGGCACCGTCTGAACCGCCTAAGTTGATGGGTGCGGCGTTCAGGATATACACGCCCTCTTCCACACCGTCAAGTCGTATGCCCTCCAGCAGGACTATCTCTGCGCCCAGCATGATGAGGTGTACTTCCATCGGTGCATCTTCGGGACCCACGGTCTGGGACTCATTGCCGAACAGTTTTATTCCGGCATCACGGAAGACCTTTGCGGCTTCCGCTGTGACCACTGCATTTGCGCCAACGAGTATCCTTTCGGCACATCTCGGGTCGGCACGCTTTGCCTTTTCGAGTATAGCCTGTGCATCGGCGGCGCTTATTTCGCCCTCATGAAAGCACACATAGGCATACCCCACGAACCTGTCAAGATCAACTTTATCTATGGTATTGCCCTCGTTGATAAAATGGTAAGGCGCATCGACGTGGGTGCCGTTATGGGCGCACATCTCGAAGGCGGTAAGGTTGCAGACCTCGCCTTTTGAGATACTCATGACGGTCTTTTTCACGGGGCTTGGGTCGCCGGGGAAAACTACACAGCCAAAGACTTCCTGTGAAATATCGTACACTTTCATGCTATCCCTCCGTTTTCAAGAAATTTCTTACCAGTTCAAGACCGCCTGTGGGCACGCAGAATCGGCTGCGGTCGGTCTGTATCTCGTCCCATACTTCATCGAGGGGGAACCACCTGACCTCATCTACCTCGGTCTTTTGCAGGACGAGGTCTTTAATGTCCACGGGACGGGAGTAGACATATACGCTGGTGACCTCGTTATCTCTGAACATTTTGCCGTGGAACTCTTTTTCATAGCGTATGCGAAACTGACCTGCATACACCAGGTCATCGGGGCGTGCGGTGATGCCCAGTTCCTCGGAGAGTTCACGCAGTGCTGAGGTCACGGGGGCGCTGCCTGCAGGGATATGACCTGCGGACGAGGTATCATAGTACCCCGGGAAGGACTCTTTCTCCATGCTGCGCTTTTGCAGCAGTATGTCCCAGCTATCTGCGTTTTTGCGAACTACCCAGACGTGGGCTGTCCTGTGTCTGATGCCCTTATCATGCGCCTCAGCCCTTGCCACGGTCTTGCCTGTGGGCTGACCTTTTTCATCTACTACATCAAGATATTCCATATCCCTAACAATGCCTCACTTTCAATATTATGGAAATTATAACACAACTCCCCCCGAAAGTCAAACCTTAGCCCAGGACGCCAATTCGTTACGTTGTTTTGTTTAATAGAATAAACAGGCGCTCGGTAGCGCAACATAGTTGGTCGGCACAGGTAGAACACCCTAGCCCGGGTCGCCTTATCGTTACGTTGTTTTGCTTAATAGAAAAAACAGGCGCTCGGTAGCACAACACAGCTGTGAAGCCTAGGTAGTTTACCCTAGCCCGGGACGCCTTATCGTTACGTTGTTTTGATTAATAGAAAAAATAGGCGCTCGGTAGCACAACACAGCTGTGAAGCCTAGGTAGTTTACCCTAGCCCGGGACGCCAATTCGTTACGTTGTTTTGTTTAATAGAAAAACAGGTGCTTGGTAGCGCAACATAGTTGGTCGGCACAGGCAGTAAACCCTAGCCCAGGACGCCAATTCGTTACGTTGTTTTGTTTAATAGAAAAAAAGGCGCTCGGTAGCGCAACATAGTTGGTCGGCACAGGCAGTAAACCTATTTTTGCCCGTTATCCGAGCGTTCACTTGCCAAGTCAGCCGAAGATCGCTTTCAGCGTTATGTATCACAAACCGCCTTGCGTTAAGTGGCAAAAGGTGGTATAATATTAAACGACATAAATTTCTGTACATTCCACACTCATCGAAACAAGTATCATAGTTCCGGCAAGTGTCCTATGTAGAAGTTTTAATGTCGTTTACTATAAGTATATTGAAAGACGGGGTGAGGAAGCTATGGTATCGAAAAAAGCCGCTGTGCTTGCGTTTGTGGGTATGGTATTGATGATGGCAGGCTGTTCGGTGAAGTCTGTCGGGAAGACCTCGGGCGAACCGCAGAGCATATCCGTGTTTGCTATGGACACCTATATGACGCTTACGGTCTATGACGGTGAGCAGGAAAAGGCTCTGGCGGAGGCAAAGGCTGAGATAGAGCGGCTGGAGGGGCTATGGTCGGTGACTGATGAGAACAGCGAGATATACAGGCTCGATAACTCCGCAGGTACGGCGCAGGTCAGTGATGAGACTGCCCGACTTATAGATGCAGCCCTTGATATGAACACCATGACGAACGGTGCGCTGGATATATCCCTTTACCCCGTGCTGGCAGAGTGGGGCTTCACAAACGGGAATTACAAGATACCCGATGAAAAGCGCCTGAGTCAGCTGCTAGGAAATGTTGACTGTCGGCGGATAAAGGTCACGGGGAACACCGTGAAGATGCCCGACGAGATGAAGATAGACCTGGGCTCGCTGGGCAAAGGCGAAACAGGCGATCGTGTCACGGAGATATTCAAGGAGAACGGTGTGGGTTCGGCTCTGCTTGATCTGGGCGGAAATATACAGGTCATAGGTTCAAAGCCCGACGGAAGTCCCTGGAAGGTGGGGATCAAAGACCCTTGGGGCGAGGGCAGTCTGGCTAAGGTAGAGGTCACAGACTGCTGTGTCATAACCTCGGGCGGATACGAGCGTTACTTTGAGGGTGATGACGGTGAGGTATACTGGCACATACTCGACCCTGAAACAGGCAGACCTGCACACAGCGGAATTTTGTCCGCAACGGTGATAGGCGATAGGGGCAGGCTGTGCGACGGGCTTTCAACAGCGCTGTTCGTCATGGGTGAAGAAAAAGCCGAAGAACTCTGGCGGACGGTGGGCGGATTTGATATGATACTCATTACAGAGGACAACAGGCTGATAATGACCGAGGGGCTTGCCGATAAGGTTAGCGTATATCCGCAGTATGGAGATATCGTGACAGAGGTGATAGAAGATAAGACGTAAAAATATCCTGATAGCCGCTGTTATAGCTGTTTTCGTGCTGAGCGGTGCGGTGAGCGCATACATGATGTTCAGACCAAAGGGCAAAGAGGTGCAGATAATCAGCGACGGAAAAGTCATATACGAGCTTGACCTCAGCCGTGAAAAGGACAGGGAGATAAGGGTCGAATATGAGGGGCGCAGCAATATCATCGTCATCGAAAACGGCGATATCTATATGAAAGAGGCAGAGTGCCCCGACCATATATGCATAAAAACAGGCAGGCTGAGCAAGGCAGGCGGTCCGATAGTATGTCTGCCGAACCATCTCATAGTGTGTTATAAGGAAAGCGGTGAACTTGATGCAGCGGCAGGGTAGAATGAGCACATCGAGGCTGGCAAGGCTGGCACTGCTGACGGCGCTGGCGCTGATAATATTCGTGGTCGAGATGCAGATACCTGCGGTGATACCCGTGCCGGGGGTAAAGCTGGGGCTCGCCAATATAATAACGGTGTACGCCCTCTACCGTTACAAGGGCGGCGAGGTCTTCATGATAGTGCTTATAAGGGTGCTGCTGGGGGCGGTCCTCGGCGGAAACATCATGGTGCTGCCGTTCAGTATGACGGGTGCGCTGGTGTGCCTTGGGGGAATGCTGATACTAAGGCGCTTCATAGACGAAAAGCATATCTGGATAGCAAGCATTTTCGGGGCAGTGCTGCACAATATCGGTCAGATCACAGCGGCGATAGCGGTGATGAAGACCACAGCGGTCATAGCCTACCTGCCGATACTGATATTTACGGGCTGTGCGTCAGGAGCTTTCACGGGGCTGACAGCGCAGTTTGTAATAAACAAGATGAGCAGGAACAAGGCGGAGGATAAACCAAGCGATTGACAAATCCTGCATACCGTCGTATCATTTTGTATCATAATTGAAAGTCTCCGAGTTTGAATCGAACCAGTAAAAACGTACAATGACAAAAAAGGCCTCCTATGGTATAATAGAAACCATGGGAGGTTTTGTTATGGCAAGAAGTTACAGACACA
>CADALT010000053.1 GCA_902788785.1 uncultured Ruminococcus sp. | reverse complement strand
TGTGGAGAACGCTCTTTTTGTGCCTTGATGTGAGGGCTCTGCCCTCACACTCCCGCAAGCCTTTCGTGAAAGGCTTGACCTAAAGCTTGCCTCGTCACCACTTTTCGCTTTTGTGCCCGTTTTTGCACTCGGAGCTATCTTTTGTTTGCACGGCTACCTACTCACTACGTCAGCTATTACGAATTCTTAATTACTTCCGTGCCTTGTCTGGTCTCTTTTACTGTATAGCCCAATGCCGTGATCTTATCCCTCAGTTCGTCCGCTTTCGCAAAATCCTTCGCTTTTCTCGCTGCTTGTCTTTCTTCTACAAGCGCCATTACTTCCGCAGGTATATCTGCGCCAGATTTCTCCTCGTTCAGCTTATTCGCATTGGCAATGAGTCCCACGCACAGAACTTTATCAAAGTCTTCGATAAGCGCAAGCTTTGTTGCGGCGTTCGTGTTGGCTTTCAGTACGTCATACAGCGCTGTTATGCCGTTTGATGTATTGATGTCCTCGTCCATCGCTGCAACAAATTTTGCTTTCAACTCATCAAATGCCTGCTTATCGACTTCGCCTTTATCTTCTTCACCGAGAAGTGCGGCTATCCTTGCGATCAGCTTATCATAGGCGGTCTTCGCATTATTGAGGTTCTCCCATGAGAATACCAGCGATTTTCTATAGTGGCTCTGCAGGCAGAAGAATCTGTATACCAGCGGATCATAACCCTTTTCTTCCAGCAGAGATACAGTCAGAAACTCGCCCTTTGATTTGGACATCTTACCTGTATCTGTATTAAGGTGGTGTACATGGAACCAGTAGTTGCACCACTTATGTCCGATATAAGCCTCTGACTGCGCTATCTCATTGGTGTGGTGGGGGAAGATATTATCAACGCCGCCGCAGTGTATATCAAGGTATTCGCCCAGATTTTTCATGGATATGCACGAGCACTCGATATGCCAGCCGGGATAGCCTACGCCCCAGGGAGACTCCCACTTCAGTTCCTGGTCATCGAACTTGGATTTTGTGAACCACAGCACGAAGTCTGCCTTATTGCGCTTATTTTCGTCTTCTTCAACGCCCTCACGCACGCCTACTTCAAGGTCCTCTGCGCTGAAATTATGGAACACATAGTATTCGTCCAGTTTAGAGGTATCGAAGTAGATGTTTCCGCCTGCCTCATAAGCATAGCCTTTTTCTATCAGTGACGAGATAACTTTGATGAACTCATCAATATAGGTGGTTGCAGGTGCGACCACATCGGGGGTCTTGATGTTGAGCTTTGCGCAATCCGCAAAGAAAGCATCGGTATAGAACTTAGCTATCTCCATGACTGTCTTATGCTCACGCTTTGCACCTTTTAGCATCTTGTCATCGCCTGTGTCACCGTCACTGGTCAGGTGTCCCACGTCGGTGATGTTCATGACCCTCTTAACGTCCAGACCTGTCCAGCGCATATACTTCTCCAGCACATCTTCCATGATGTAGCTTCTCAGGTTGCCTATGTGCGCATAGTGATACACTGTAGGTCCGCAGGTATACATACTTACCTTGCCCGGAGTATTGGGCACGAATTCTTCTACCTTGTGGGATAAAGTGTTATAGATCTTCATTTTTATTCCTCCTATATAAGTCCAAAAAATTACTCTTTTATCTTAATCGCTGTTCAAGTCTGACAGGTTTTCTGAAACTCAGTTCCTCAACGCCCGTCACTCCGAACCAGCTAAGTTCTTTACCGAAATAGCTTTGCACCATGGCTTCGGCATCATCCTCGGTGCGGAAAATTGCGCATTTCTGTGCGACCTCGTCCTTATCCTCCACCGCAAGCACCCAGCCACCGCAGCTGAGTTCAGCCAGATATACTGCCTCGGGCTGTTCGTAAAACGAGATAAAAGCCCCTGTACTGCGTTCTTCCTCGGTGGTAGTATCCATAACGAATTTACATCGTTCACGGTAGTGCGCCAACTGTTCCTCATCGGGTATCAGCCGTTTATAGCCCCTTATGACCGTGTGGCGGAAATTCTCATAGAAATGTCTGAACATTCTGTAGCCTTCGCCGTCACCGTAGTAGTCCATCAGCAGAGTGCTCCATTCGCCCTCTCTGCCCTCGGTGAACTCACGGGGCAGGCTGTTGCGCACAAGGTCAGTGAACAGCTGCCAGTCCAGCGGCAGCAGGCTGAACCTTGCTTCGCTGCCGTCGAACTCGCCTTTCTCCATACGGCAGAAGTTATATCCGCCCAGAAAATACCTGAGTGCCGACAAGCTCTCTCCTCCAGTGAACAGGTAGGGTCTTGCGAGCATCGTGTCTATTATTTCGAAAGTGTCCATTTATTTACCCTCTTTATCCGCAGCCAGCTTAGCTTCAAGCTGCTCGATGCGCTTAGTCAGGCGGCTTATCTCGACCCTGTTCTTACATATCTCCTGCGAGATCGGGTCGGGTATATGCACTTGATCCAGATCCATTGTACGCTTGCCGTTCTGCTTGACTATCCTTGCGGGAACACCCACTGCCGTACAGTTGGCAGGCACAGACTCAAGCACCACAGCATTCGCAGCGATCTTTGTGTTATCGCCCACGGTGAAAGGACCCAGCACCTTGGCACCGCAGCCGACCATCACATTATTGCCCAGTGTCGGGTGACGCTTGCCCTGATCCTTGCCCGTACCGCCCAGGGTACAGCCTTGATACAGCAGGCAGTTATCGCCTATCACAGCGGTCTCACCGATGACTACTCCCGAACCGTGGTCTATGAGCAGTCCCTTACCTATCTTAGCCCCCGGGTGTATCTCGATACCCGTAAGAAATCTTGCAGTCTGGGATATGAGCCTTGCTGCGAACTTCATATCCTTCAGATAGAACCAATGCGCCACACGGTACATAGCCACTGCATGGAGCCCTGCATAGGTCAGTATTTCCATAGTGCTCGACGCAGCAGGGTCTCTGTCCTTTATGGACTGTATCTCTGCCCTGTAACTTCTGATGATGCGTTTGATGAAATTTCCCATTACAACACCTCATTCACACTGTCATTTTATCCCGTAAAATCTGTATCTCTTGTTCACTTAGTCCCAGTGTATGCAGATAATTCTCCGCCGTACCGAATTTCTCACGGAACAGCCCTAGAAATTTCTCCATACTCTTTTCATTTGCCAGTACCACTTCCCTGTCTGCTTCGGGGTGAGAAGCCAGATACTCTTCAAGACGTTTTTTGTTATACTCACGGCTGATGACATAGCCGTTTATGATGGTCACATCGTCATCACCTCTGAGCAGCTGCAGCACTGCGCTGACCACACCTGTTCTGTCCTTGCCTGCGGTGCAGCCGAAAAGCACACCGTCACTAGCATCAGCAATTGCGTGGAACACAGCAGCGATGTTTTTCGCCTGCGCTATCCTCATATACGAAAGCGGTACGCCTTCAAGCGTTGACGGCGGTGCTGCGCCCTCGGATATGGGCAGATGATGATATGTAAAGTCTGACTCCCCCTCCATAGCACAGGGGCGTTTTTTGACCTCATCATCGGTCCTCATGTCGATGAACTCGGTCAGACCTTTTTCCATGAGCATCAGCTTATCCGCTGCACTCAGCTCGTTCACCGCATCGGTGCGCCATATCTTCCCTGAAAGCGCACGGGTGTTATTCGTCGTTTCAAGCAAACTCTTATACATTTTTTATCTCCTTATGAAAAAAGCCCCCGAACGCACAGCTTAGCTGCACATTCGGAGGCGGATAAAATTCTTATCCACGGTCCCACTCCGCTTTACTATCCAAAATTTCGGACAGTCTCGACATCTTTAACGCAGATGATACGCAGGGCAATACTTATATCTATGTTCATACCCTGAGCTGTCAGCCGCACTTCACCCGTTCCGACTTAGCCTTGCACCAAACGGCTTTTCTCTTTGCGTCGGTCTGACGGGGTACTCTTGCTGAGTTATAGCTTTTATATTATTCTAATAATATTGTCGTGATGAGTTGGCGTCCCGGGCTAGGATTAAGCTACCTATGGCGACAAGCTATTGAAGGCTACCGAGTGCCTGTCTTTGCTATCAAACAAAACTACGTAACGAATTGGCATCCCGGGCTAGGGTCATTCGTTGGGGTCGATGTATTTGCCGTATGCCTTTAGGTATATTCCGCCTGAGATCACAGTTAGAATGACCGAGATCCAGATAAGCACCTCGTTGATGATGAATACGGGGTTGACCCAGTTGAGATCGGGCGCACCCTTTAATTCGGGGAACAATATCTGCAAAAACATGATTATGCACATGGCTACCATAGTGAAGGCTGTTTTCAATTTGCCCCAGATACCTGCTGCGACCACTATACCCTCGTTGGCTACCACAAGCCTCAGTCCCGTTACCATAAATTCCCTCGCCAGTATTATCACCACTGCCACGGGGTCTATCCAGCGCTCAAAAGTAAAGCTTATCAGCGCCACCATGACCAGCAGTTTATCTGCCAGCGGATCAAGGAACTTACCAAAATTAGTCACCAAATTCTGCTCACGGGCTATCTTGCCATCGAGCATATCTGTCAGCGATGCTATTATAAACACCGCCATAGCCAGTATAGTATGCAGTCTGGGTCCTATCTCAAAACACAGCATGAACAGCATAAACAGCGGTATCAGCACCACTCTCAGCACTGTCAGCTTGTTAGGCAGGTTCATCTTCTTCATCTCGTACACCTCTCAGTCTGTCCTGACACCCATAAGATCGTAATCAAGCACATCAGTCAGCTCGACCTTAACATAATCCCCGACCCTGACTTTACTTTCGGATGCGAAAAAGATCTTGCCGTCTATCTCGGGGGCATCTGCCGCACTTCTGCCATAGTAGCATTCAGCGTACCTGTCGAAACCCTCGCAGACCACTTCCACGGTCTTGCCTATCTGAGCTCTGTTAAATCTGTCAGCCACCAGCATCTGTTCACGCATTACGATATCCGCACGGCGCTCCTTGGTCTGCTCATCTATCTGACCATCCATGGAGTATGCCCTGGTGCCTTCCTCGGGTGAATATGCAAAACAGCCGAGCCTCTCGAAGCCCACGTTCTTGACGAACTCGCAAAGCTCCTCGAACTGCGCTTCGGTCTCCCCCGGGAAACCTGCGATAAGCGTAGTTCTCAGTATTATACCGGGAACTCTCGCTCTCAGTTTCTGTATCAGCTCCAGCAATGAAGCCTCATCGCAGGGTCGGTTCATCGCTTTCAGCACATCCCTGTTGCAGTGCTGTATTGGCATATCTATATACTTGACCAGCTTATCCTCCTTAGCCAGCACCTCGATGAACTCATCGCTGATGCGCTCGGGATAGCTGTAAAGCGTTCTTATCCATTTAAAACCATCGATCTTACAAAGCTCGGTCAGAAGTTCGGGCAGTTTTGACTTGCCGTAGATATCCTCGCCGTACCTTGTGGTATCCTGTGCGATGACCACAAGCTCGGTGACACCGTTATCAGCCAGCCACTTAGCCTCCTCGATGATGTCCTCCATCTTTCTGCTCCTGAACTTGCCCCTGATGGCAGGGATCGCACAGTAGGTGCAGTTGTTTGAGCAGCCCTCGGCTATCTTAATATATGCATAGAAAGGCTCGGTGGATATTATCCTGCCGCCCTCCATCTGAAGGTCGGTCTTGCTGCCGTAAGCGCAGACCTGTTCACCTGCGTAAATATCTCTGATTATCTCGGGCAGCTTGCTGTTTGAACCAAGTCCGACCACCGCATCAAGTTCGGGTATTTCCTTTTTCATCTCATCACGGTATCTTTCAGCCAGACAGCCCGTAGCGATGACAGCTTTGATCCTGCCCTCCTGTTTAAGGGTACAGAATTCAAGTATCGTGTCGATAGCCTCTTGTTTAGCGGACTCGATAAATCCGCAGGTATTCACTATAACGACATCAGCCAGAGCTGCATCGGTAACTATCTTATAGCCCTCTTTTTTCAGGTCAAAGAGCATATGTTCAGCATCGACCTGATTTTTGGGACATCCCAGCGATACCATACCTACTGTGGTAGCCATAATTCAGTTCTCCATTCATCATATAATTTACTACATTTTGATATTATACCACTTTTCCGACGATTTGTAAAGACCTAAGCAAAAAATTATAATACAAATCATAAGCAGAGCGAACACGAAGCCGCAAAGACAAAAGCGGTTCCGAGCGCAAAAACGGGCACCAAAGCAAAAAGGGGTGACGAGGAAAAGCGCAGGGTCAAGCCGGGCGCTAGACGGCTTGCAGGGGGTGTGGGGGACAGAGTCCTCCACATCAAGGCACAAAAAGAGCGTTCTCCACAAAAAAAGGAGAGCAAAGCAAACAACACGGGCGGCGATGAGACAAAAATCCTGGCGTGCGAGTGACATCGCCGCCCGTCCAGAGGTCAAACAACGAAGTGCTTTTGACCTCTTCGACCCGTAAGGGGCGACGACAGCGACCTATCCACCCAAGCAAAAATATCCATAAGCCCAGCAAAAATACGCTCGGGTTTGCCTAGCAAAATATCATGCAACGGACAAAATGGCAAAGAACCCCCACAGAAGTTTCGTTTTCCTGTGGGGGTCGATATTTTTGCTGTTCTTATCTCGAAATGGAGATAGAGGAAAGTGGTCGCAGCTAACGCTGCGAATGGTTTTAAAAGCGCTGCGCTGTTTAAAACCATCGGGCGGCGATGTCGGTCGCACTTGTCTTTGCTTGTACGGGTAGATTGAGCACGTTCAAGAATTTTGTTCCATCGCCGCCCGTTTTAATAGTTTCATTCTCCTCGTTTTGTGGATAACGCTCTTTTGGTGCCTTGATGTGAGGGCTCTGCCCTCACACTCCCGCAAGCCGTCTAGCGCCCGGCTTGACCCTGCGCTCTGATTCGTCACCTCTTTTTGCTTTGGTGTCTGGTTTTGCGCTCGGAGCTTTTTTCTTAGCACGGGTTCCTATTCACCCTTCTAATAATTTTGAATTGACCCTCATTCCTCATCGCCATACTCTTCTTTTATATCGTTCATGACTTCTCTGATTAGGTCATAACTCCAGCCGTAACGCACCAATGCATTCTTGACCTTATTCTCACCCTTTTCATCACCCAGATACCTAAGATACTTAATCTCTACAAGTTCATACAGCCTATCATACCATGTCTCATCCTCGTTTTCATCATAGGCATCAAGCGCACGGTTCACGACCTCAGCGGTGAGTCCTTTCTGCCGCATCTCTCTGAATGCCCTGGTCCTTCCAAAATGCTTGACTTCCACATAATGCCTTGCTGCGGACTCCGCATAGCGTCTGTCATTTATCATGCCAAGCTCCACAAGCTTATCCATGACCCGATAGCAAGTGTCCTCGGTATAGTTTTTCTCCAGCTTATGGAACAGGTCGATATAGGAATAGTCCTTATAATCCAGCAGATACAAGGCACGCTCCCTGGCTTTGCGATACTCTTCCTCCGCCTTTATTTCTTCCCATGCAGACAAAGGCAGACTAATGCCTGCCTTTAAATTATATCTGCTTACAAGTTCGCCGTTCAGAAATTCTGCTTCCCTGTCCTCGAACTCTATTTTCCACGTCATGCCCTTATATCGGGACACTTCGGTTATTTTCAGCATATCACTCACCGAGAGAATCTATATCCACAGGTGCAAACTCCTCGAAATCGTCGTCATTAACATTCTCGGGGATCTCCTTATCTGCCTTCTTGATGACCTTGTCATCAGAAGCTTCAGCGCTGGCATTTGCCTTTTCCTCCAGCTTCGACTTCTTCTCGCCCTTCTTGCTGAGTGCCGCAAGGGCTGCCGCATTAGCCTCTGCGATCTGATCCTCTATCTCCTTCATGATGTCGGGATGATCCAGCAGGAACTGCTTGGAGTTATCTCTGCCCTGACCCAGTTTAGCTTCGCCGTAGCTGAACCATGCGCCGCCCTTCTTGACGATGCCCAGATCAACTGCCGCATCAAGCACCTCGCCCACACGGGAGATACCCTTGCCGTACATGATATCGAATTCGCACTCCTTGAACGGTGGTGCGACCTTGTTCTTTACGACCTTACATCTGGTACGGTTGCCTATTACCTCGCCGCCGTCCTTCAGCTGTTCGCCACGTCTTACCTCGATCCTGACAGATGCATAGAATTTAAGAGCTCTTCCGCCGGGAGTAGTCTCGGGGTTGCCGTACATAACGCCGATCTTCTCACGCACCTGGTTGATGAAAACGCAGGTGGTATTGGACTTTGAAACTACGCTTGTCAGCTTTCTCATCGCCTGTGACATCAGTCTTGCCAGCTGACCTACGTGTGTATCGCCCATTTCACCGTCTATCTCAGCCTTTGTTACCATGGCTGCAACAGAGTCGATAACGATACAGTCGATAGCGCCCGATCTTGCCAGCGCCTCTGCGATCTCCAGTGCCTGTTCACCGCTGTCAGGCTGAGATACCAGCATACTCTCGATATCTACACCGAGGTTCTGCGCATAAACAGGGTCGAGAGCGTGCTCAACGTCGATGAATGCCACATCTCCGCCCATTTTCTGAGTCTCTGCGATAATGTGCAGCGCAACTGTGGTCTTACCCGAGGACTCGGGTCCGTATATCTCGATGATACGTCCTCTCGGCACACCGCCTATACCCAGCGCCATATCCAGCGTCATCGAACCTGTTGGGATAGCTTCAACGTCCATAGCCCTGGCTTCGCCCAGCTTCATGATAGCGCCCTTGCCGAACTGCTTTTCGATGTAGGCGATGGCAGTATCCAGCGCCTTCTTTCTCTCCTCCGCATCGGTTATGTTATGGACACCTGTGGTCTTTTCTTTTTTCTTCTTATCGATAGCCATAGTAAAACTTTCCTTTCCAAAACAATGTATTTCGGGGTCTGTTCCCTTCGATGTTTATATTATAACACATCAACTGTCCGTTTGTACGGACTCAATATGCAATTTGCTCATTCGGATATCATCTGTACTAAAATCAGTACAATTTTAGCTATTTATCCATTTTTGCGGACACTTTTCTTTTTTTCCTGCGCCTTACCGCACCGCTTGTCTTATGGAAATAATTATCCTGCAAGTAACGTTTTCTTTCCATGGCACGGTATACGACACGCCGCCCACTGTCGGCTTCGTTCGCATCAAAAACCACGTACCATGGGCTTTCGGGACGTTTTGAGCACACAGGACAATTCGGGTCACCGCAGACATTCTCCGCCCATCTGTCACAGGCGATACAGCCCTTTGCATCATATGTCGGGAAGTCATATAGCATACCTCCGCATATTTCACAGACAGAGCCCGTTTCAAATACCGAACCGTCATTTAACAGCCGTCTGAATTTTGCACGACTTTTCAGATAGTTTTTTCTGTTTTTCAAAAAGCATCACCGCCGATACATCGGCATATTATTTTTCGAGTTCAGCCAAGGACTTCGGCATGGTACAGCCAAAATGCACCTTCGCCTTGACCAGCGGAAAATTGAAATTCTCATCGGAAATATCCACATCTTTCCACTGTTCCTCAGTGCCCTCGTAATAGATATGTTTAAGGCTCGAACAGCCCAGCATAGCTTTGAACATGAACTGTTTCATACTCACGGGTACGTAAAGCTCGGTAAGATTTCTCGCACCTGCGATACCGTAGCTATAGACCCACTCTGTGCCCTCGGGCAGCACGATAGTCTCCACAAATGGGTTCGACAGCGCCGAGTCACCGATGTGTATAACGCCCTGCGGCACGAAATAGACCTTATCCTTTCGCTTTGTGGGATACCAGAAAAGTGTTTTCATATCCTTTGAGAGCAGTGCGCCGTCAACGGTGGTGAAGTGCCTATGCTCACGGCTAACAACGATGCGCTCCAGCTTGACCATGCAGTCATAGGTATCTCCATCGACCCAGACCACAGGCTTGCCGTTGATGGTATCGGGGATATAGAGCTCGGTAATGTTCGAGCCGTTCCACTGACCGCAGATATGGTATCCCTCATCTTCGTGGTCGTAGTAGAATTTAACAGGCTCACCGTTTATCATGTAGCATACATCATTGGTCTGTATATCATTTTTCATGGTATCACCCCTTTTAGTTTAGTATCGGTTTTTCAATATTTATGCCTTAGGGCAGCTGCATCAGCTTGCAGTTCTCTATCCCTGCGCTCCAGAAATCTTTGCGCTCCATGCCTCTCATGCGGCTGACTATGGACGAATTCATCGCACCGTGTCCCACGATAAGCACATCTTTGCCCTCATTAACCAGCGGCAGTGCGACTTCGTCAAGAAAGTTTCCGGTACGTGCATAGAGCTCATCCAGCGTTTCTCCGCCGCCCACAGCCTCGGTGTACTCCTCGGGATGATAGAACAGCGTGTTTATCGGGCAATCGGGCATCGAGAAACTGTTCTCCACTCCCTCGTATTCCCCGAAACACATCTCCACCAGACGCTCATCGGTATATATGGGCACATCTCTGCCTTTGAGCAGCAGCTCGGCAGTCTCCCTCGCTCTTATCAGCGGTGAGCAGTAGCACACATCGAAGTGCACGTCCTTATACCTCTCCCCTGCTTCGAGAGCCATTGCCCTGCCCTCGTCATTCAGGGGGATATCCGTCCTGCCCTGCAATTTATGTTTTAAATTCCAATCGGTCTTGCCGTGTCGGATGATATATAGCATTATTACTTTTCCTTTCGGTGGGTATTCGGTCTATGGCTGATATGATTACAACTGTTCAATTTTTTGTACCCATAACACAGCGCATTATACCGCAGCAGTCCGCTCTGCACCGCACGTTTTCAAAGCCATGCTGTACCATTATCTGCATGACCTCGTCCTCCTGACCTGCGCCTATCTCGTAGATGAGCATACCGCCCTCAGCCAGTTTATTCTTCCAGAGCCTTGTTACCGTGCGGTAGAAATCAAGCCCGTCCTCACCGCCGAACAGCGCTGTTTCGGGTTCAAAGGTCACTTCTTTCTGAAGTGAAGCCATATCCTCACCTGTAAGGTACGGCGGATTGCATACGATAAGGTCAGCCACGGGCAGCTTATCCAAGGCAGAAGTTTCAAGCACATCGCCCATCACGAGTTTAATCTTCGACGAATGCAGCTCTGCATTTTTTTTAAGATACTTTGCCGCAGCTTCGCTTTTCTCCACCGCATAAAGCTCCTTGCAGCCCATGAGTTTTTCCAGTGCCAGACCGATACAGCCGCTGCCTGCACAGAGATCTATTATAATGCTGTCCTGTTTTTTGTACTTATTAAGAACGATTTCCACCAGCGTTTCGGTGTCCTGTCGGGGTATAAGCACCCCTTCGCCCACGAACATTTTCATGCCGCAGAATTCCCATTCGCCCAGGATATACTGCAAAGGCTCGCCGCTGATGCGTCTGTCGCACAGGGCTTCAAACTGCGCTGATACGTCCTTATCAGCTGTTTCGTCCAGCATTAGCCTGTATCCATTGCTGCGGCAGTCCTTGCCGCTTGCGCTGCCTAACAGCTCGGCACAGTCATACTCCGCATTATCATTGCCCGAATTCTCAAGCCTTTCAGCCTGCACTTTGAGCAGTTCTCTGTAGGTCACCACTGATCGTCCTCTTTATTCTCGGGAATGACTGCTTTGAGGGCAGCGATGGCACACTCTATCTCATCAGTCTCGGGTTCACGGGTGGTTATGCGCTGTATCCACAGTCCGGGCGCTGAGAATATCCTTGTGAACGGGTTGTCGTAACGTCCTGCAAGGCGGATAAGCTCATAAGCTATGCCTGTTACCACGGGCAGCAGTGCCACCTTGCACAGCACTCTCAGTGCGATATTCGACCATGAGATCCGGAATATGGTATTCACGAAGATACTGATGAACAGCACCAGGAATATAAAGCTTGTACCGCATCTTGGGTGGAAACGAGTAAAACCCTTGACGTTCTCCGGTGTCAGCTCGGTCTCCGCCTCATAGCAGGCGATGGTCTTATGTTCTGCGCCGTGATATTCATACAGCCTTTTCATATCGGGCATCATGGCAGTCAGTGCCGTATAGCCCACGAATATGCTTATCTTCAAAAGTCCCTCGATAATATTCTTTATGACAGTATTGATCTCGCCGCCGGAGATATGCTCTATCAGCTTTATCAGCGCCGAGGGCACCCACATGAACAGCACCACAGCCAGCGCCAGACCAACGACCATCGATATACCCGATACCACAGGCATCAGTTTGTCGCCCAGCTTATCGTTCAGCCACTGCTCGAACTTTGTCGGCTCTTCCTCGTCTTCCTCTGTCATCTGTTTATCCACAGACCTTGATATGCACTTATATCCGTCCAGCAAAGATGTTACGAAATTGAATATACCTCTTACGAACGGGGTCTTTCTGTACCAGGGTATATTTTTGCCGCCCTTTATTTCCCACAGGTCGATATCTATCGTGCCGTCGGGAAGTCGGTTCGCCATGGACATCTTATCGATGCCCCTCATCATTACCCCTTCGATGACCGCCTGTCCGCCTATCTTTGACTTGAACTTTTCCTTACCGCTGCTCATTCGGTGTCTTTCCTTTCTATAGCCTCTGCGGGCTTTTCATCGGAGGATATGAGCTCCACATCAACAGTTGCGCTCTCCTCCTGCTTTTCTTCCTGTTCGATGCATGGCAGGGTTATCATTACCGTAGTACCCACGCCCTGCTCACTGTCGATGGTCAGTGTACCGCCGTGACGGGCTATTATCTCATCCGCCACCGCAAGACCTATACCCGAACCACGTCTTGTATGGTTCGCCTTGAAGAACTTCTGCTTGATCTTAGGCAGGTCCTCCTTGGAGATGCCCATGCCCGTATCCGATACGGAGATGCAGATCTCGCCCTCCTCCTCATAGGCTTCCACCGAAACGGTATCGCCCTTATCGGAGTATTTTATAGCGTTATCCACCACGTTTATGAACACCTGTCTGAGCCTGTTCTTATCACCGAAAACAAAGGGCAGCATATCGGGCTCGAAGTAATTGAGCGTTATGCCCAGCGCCCTTGCCCTCTCCTGATAGATGAGCACAGTCTCGCCCAGCTCTGCCAGAATGTCAATCGTATCCTTCTGGAGCATCAGCCTGTTATCCTGTATACGTGAGAAGTCCAGCAGTTCCTCGACCATCTGCGAAAGTCTCTCGGTCTCGCTGTTTATTACTCTCATACCCTTTTTGAAGGTCTCCACATCGCCGTACATGGTAGCTACAGTCTCCGTCCAGCCCTTTATGGCTGTAAGAGGTGTTCTAAGCTCATGGGAAACGGACGATATGAACTCATTCTTCATCTGCTCGGTGTTCGAGAGTTCCTCCGCCATGTTGTTGATGGAGTCGCACAGCTCACCCAGTTCATCCTCGCTGTTCTTCTCGATACGCTTGGAGAAATCGCCCTTTGCGTATTTATGGGTTATATCGGCTATGCCTCTTATAGGTATAACTATCTGCCTTATGAAGTACATACCCGTAAAGAACATCAGCAGCACTATACCCAACACGATAGCCGAGATGACCAGCACTATCACCCAGATCTGGTGGTCGATATTTTTCATCGAGCTGAGCATTCTCAGCGCTTCGTAGTCACAGCCGTTAGGTGCAATGACAGAAGTCACCGCCACGACCTTTTCACCTGTGGGCAGTCTGGTTATCTGTGCCGCTGTGCCTGTGGCAGAGGTCTTAGCCTCATCATAATCGGTCATGGCATCAGTTCCCTGCAAAGAGAAACCCGAGCTTGTAACGTCCACATAGCCCTCTGAGGTTATCGCCATCAGCTCTATCCTGTCCTTATCCTCATAGCTTTCCACAAGATTTCTGATCTCGGCATTATAGTTGGTCGAATCGTCCGAGGAATTTACAAATGTAGTGGTCAGCACGTTCATTTTCGAGGTGACGTACTGTTTGGCTGATGTATAATAATAGCTTCTCACGATGACGATGAGCAGCACCTCTGCCAGCACCAGTATAAGCGTTACGATACCCATACTGTTCACAAGCCAGTGCCTGGTGATGCTCTCTCTGCCACGGTTCTTACGCTTTTTATTGCTTTTCAAAACAAAACTTCCTTACACTATTATTATCAGCCGTTGCCGCCCGACCACTTATAGCCGAAGCCCCAGATGGTCAGTATATATTTTGGGTTAGAGGGTTCGTCCTCTATCTTCATCCTGATACGTCTTATATTAACGTCAACTATCTTATCGTCGCCGTAATAGCTCTCGCCCCAGATATGGTTTAGTATGCTTGATCTGTCAAGCGCTGTATTCTGGTTCTTGAAGAAATACTCCATTATCTGGTATTCGACCTGAGTAAGGTCGATCTGCTTATTGTTCTTGAACACAGTCCTGCTCTTGAGATTGAGCACGAAAGGTCCTGATGTGAGGGTCGAAGCTTCCTCGGGCTTAGCCGCAGAACGGTTGACTCTCCTGCACACCGCATCGACTCTTGCGATAAGCTCGGATATGGAGAACGGCTTGGTGATATAGTCGTCCGCACCGCTCATCAGGCAGGATATCTTATCCATTTCCTGGCTTTTTGCGGAAAGCATTATTATACCCATGGAAGAATTCTTCTCCCTTATTTTCTTGCACACCTGCATACCGTCAATACCCGGCATCATTATATCCAGCAGTGCCACATCGAAGCCGCCCTCGTTCTCATCATAGGCTTTGAGTGCGTCCTCACCGCAGTTCACATCGACTACCTCGTAGCCGCTCCTCACCAGATTTATCACCACAAACTCACGGATGGAGTCTTCATCCTCGCATACGAGCACTTTTTTCATTGTGCAACTCTCCTCTCAGTAATTTTTACCGTTATCGAATATCAAAGTTTTTTCAAGTTTATCGTCAGTGATGAGAAAAAGCGAGCTGAACATTTCAAAGCTTTCAAACTCCTTTTTCACCTCAGTCAACTATATAGAAATTGTTCCTGACCTCATCAATGGTCAATATCAGCTGTTCACGCTTATCCACGGGCAGCTTCACCATATAATCAAGCTGACCCTTATCAGCGATCAGTCTGTAGCCGTCGTTTATGAAAGCCTGGCTGTCCTTGCGGTTTACCACAGCTATCCTCATTATCTCGCTGTTGGAATTATTTATATCTTCATCAAAACGGTAGAACACCAGTTCCTTAGTCTCGGGGTCACGCTTGACCGTGACATCATCGTTCCACCGATTTGGGAAAGCGAAGAAATAACCGTTCGAGATAGAATAATACCCGTGGTACTTCTCTGTCAGCTCATAGAAATCCTCATATATGTTCCATGTGGTCATATAGACCATCTCTTCGGATACGGCTTTCTCATAGCCCGTCATGGGACGAGTCGAAGGGATCTCTACGATGCCGTCGCTGTCCACATCTGTACTGTAGTAGCCCTGTGGTCTTGTACACATGGGCAGAAGCTTCTGTGACCTTTGCGCCATGGGATTTTGCAGGCTCGAATACCTGTAATATACCACCTCGGTCTGCAAATTACCGTCGGCATTCACACCATCAATAAAGATAGCCTCATGTTCATTATTCAGCAGACCCGTACAGGTATTGGCATAGCTCGTAACATTCGAGCACATATCAATGCCCTCGGTCTTGACCAGTTCACCGCCGACGATATCCAGCAAAGAAGCCTTGGCGTAGACCATACCGTTATCAGCATTATTCTGTTTTTGTATAGTGACTATCTCACGGTAGCCATCATAATTTATATCCAGCGTATCCAGCACGGAATAATTCTCGCTGCCGTTTTCGCCGCCAACACGTTTCAGGTCGCCGTCAATATAGCTGTATATTTCCAGCGTACACTCACCGCCTGACACGGGCTGATAGCCGACCAGCACATTATACTTGTTATTATCACCCATCTGCGAGATAATGACCCTATCGACCTCATTACCTGCACCTGCCAGTTCTCTGACAGAGAACCACTTACCGTTCTCGTCCTTATCCAGCAGATTTATCCTGATACCGTCATCAACGCCGCTGCCCGAGTTATACTCATAGAACACGAGGGCTTCCTCAGTAGGTTCGCTGTCGATATCAGCGATAACGAAAGCCGATCTATTCTGACCATTTCTGGGGTATTTGAGGGTAACGTTGCCGCCGACAGCCTCAATAAGGGTTTCATGGATCTCGCTTTGTTCCTCAGTCAATTTAGGGGCGCCCAGCAGGCCATCGACGGTAAAGCTCATACCTGTACAACCTGAGAGCAGCAAGCTTGACACAAGAACGCTGCAGAGCATCAACTTTTTCAGAAGCAAAAGACCACACTCCCACCATAGTTCATACACAGTTTATTATACCACAACTTACGGTTATTGTCAAACATTTTGCGAAGCTGACGCAGCATAGTAAAACAGCAGCAAAGACAAAAGAAAGCTCCGAGCGCAAAACCAGGCACCAAAGCAAAAAGTGGTGACGAGGCAAGCTTTCCGTCCACCCTTTCACGAAAGGGTGGTGGGGAGTTTGGGGGGCAAAGCCCTCCAACTCAGGGCACTAAAAGAGCGTTCTCCACAAACAAGGAGAGCAAAGCAACTGACACGGGCGGCGATGGAACAAAAATCCTGAACGTGCTCAATCTGCCCGTACAAGCAAAGACAAGTGCGAGTGACATCGCCGCCCGTCAGAGGTCAAACAGTGAAACGCTTTTGACCTCTTCGACCCGTAAGGGGCGACGACAGCGACCTATCCACCCAAGCA
>CADALT010000052.1 GCA_902788785.1 uncultured Ruminococcus sp. | reverse complement strand
AATGCATGACGGCTATGCATATCAGTCCATCAGGGCGACTAGGGTCAGGGTAGACGGCAAGAAATTGTATGATGACGAGTTCAAGGAAATACTTACGGAGATATTCATACCCTCTGATGAACAGCCCACAGATGAGGAGACATCAGCGGAAGAATAATAGCCGTCAGTAAAAATAAGCTGAAAGATAAAGCAAAAAAAGCTCCGAGCGCCAAACCATGCACCAAAGCAAAAAGGGGTGACGAATCAAAGCGCAGGGTCAAGCCGGGCGCTAGACGGCTTGCAGGGGGTGTGGGGGACAGAGTCCTCCACATCAAGGCACATAGCTAGAACTAACAGCTAAAACGGGAGAGCAAAGCAAAATAAACGGGCGGCGATGAAACAAAAATCCTGAACGTCTGCCTAATTACCCGTATAAACCAAAAGGCGTGCGAGGACATCGCCGCCCGTCAGAGGTCAAACAACGAAGTGCTTTTGACCTCTTCGACCCGTAAGGGGCGACGACAGCGACCTATCCACCCAAGCAAAACCGTCCATAAGCCCAGCAAAAATACGGCTCTGGTAAGCATGGCAAAATTCCGAGCAACGGACAAAATAACAAAGTACCCCCACAGGAGTTGCGTTATCCTGTGGGGGTTGATTTTTTTGTTGTTCTTATCTCGATATGGAGATAGAGGAAAGGTGTCGCAGCTAGCGCTGCGAATGGTTTTAAAAGCGCTATCGCTGTACTAAGTCAGCGCTTATCAATACGCTTATCATTCTTTTCATTCGAGTATCTTCAAAGAATGTAAGCGTAGGCTTCGCCTTTGATAACCGCTGACTTAACCCATACGGGCGGCGATGTCACTCGCACTTGTCTTTGCTTGTATGGGCAGTTAGGCAGACGTTCAGGATTTTTGTTTCATCGCCGCCCGTTTTAATAGTTTCATTCTCCCGATTTAGCTGTTAGTTCCAGCTTTGTGCCTTGATGTGAGGGCTCTGCCCTCACGCTCCCGCAAGCCGTCTAGCGCCCGGCTTGACCCTGCGCTTTGCCTCGTCACCACTTTTTGCTTTGGTGCCTAGTTTTGCGCTCGGAGCTTCTTTTGTCTTTTTGGCTGCGTTTCCGTTATGCCTAATTTTATTAGTTATGAATTACTATACCGTCCAGCACTTCGCCGACTTTATCATGGATGACAAGGTCGCAGGAATCGTCCATGGGCGTGGGGTCACGGTTTATCAGCACCAGATATTTGCCCCTGAAATACCTGACCAGTCCTGCCGCAGGGTACACCGTCAGTGATGTGCCTGCTATAATGAGTGTGTCACAGCTTTCTATCTCTCGGATAGTCTCGGACATGGTATAGCTGTCAAGCCCCTCTTCATAAAGTACCACATCGGGCTTGATAATACCGCCGCAGGAACATCTTGGTGTGCCCTCGCTATTCAGTATATCCGTGGTTTTAAAGGGTGCGCCGCACTGCATACAATAGTTCCTCAGCACCGAACCGTGCAGCTCCAGAACTTTTTTGCTGCCTGCCGCCTGGTGCAATCCGTCGATATTCTGTGTGACTACTGCCGTCAGCTTGCCTGCCTTTTCAAGTTCAGCCAGCTTCAGATGGGCTTTGTTTGGCTTGGCATCAAGGCAAAGCATTTTGTCACGGTAGAATTTGTAGAACTCATCAGTCTTTTTCATGAAGAATGTGTGGCTAAGTATCTCCTCGGGAGAATAGTCATATTTCTGATTATATAGCCCGTCTACCGAGCGAAAATCAGGTATGCCGCTTTCGGTGGAAACACCTGCACCTCCGAAAAATACTATGCGCTGCGAATCGTCGATTATTTCCTGCAATGTCATATCAAGACCTCCTTTTGTGTTTTTATTTGCTGATTATATTTTAACGCAGATTAAATCTTTTGTCAATACCGTGGTATATGCTTGACATATGAGAAAGAATATAGTATAATGTTCATGGTAAATATATGTAATTGTATATGGATGTATTGATGGAGGTAGAGTAAAATGAATCTGACACATCTCAGATATGTGGTGGAGGTCGAGCGTCTGGGTTCGATAACCAAGGCGGCATCAGCCCTTTATATGGGTCAGCCGAACCTCTCCAAGGCGATAAAGGAGATGGAACACGAGGTGGGCGTGCCTATATTCAAGAGGTCTGCAAAGGGCGTTGTTCCCACGGATAAGGGTAAGGAATTTTTGCAGTACGCAAAGGCGATATTGGTGCAGATGGACAAGATGGAACAGCTTTATAAGGACAATGACGGCGACAGGGTCAGCTTTTCGCTGCTGCTGCCAAGAGCAAGCTATGTTTCCCATGCGTTCACGGCTTTCCTTAATAAGGTAGGCGGCAGACAGTATATGGATATCAAGATCAAGGAGACTAACTCCATGGACGCTATAAATGCGGTGGTGGAGTGTGAGTATGACCTGGGTCTGATAAGGTACCCAATTGCTTACGAGAGCTTTTTCCTGCCCGTGCTGGAGGAGAAAAATCTTGCGGTGCTAAGCAGCTGGGAGTATGATTATGTGCTGATAATGAGCGCTGAGAGCAGTCTTGCAAAGGTGGATAACATCACTGAGGAAACTCTTGAAAAGTATATCGAGATACTCCACGGCGACAATACCGTGCCCAACATATCATCGGTATACCAGCGCAGGAATGCACGCATCAACGATCACCGCAGGCATATTTATGTTTATGAGCGAGGCAGTCAGTTCGATATACTTTCGGCTTGTCCCGATTCTTATATGTGGGTATCGCCCATGCCCAAGGAGATACTTGACCGCTGCGGACTTGTTCAGCGCAAGTGCTCTGATGTGAAGCGCACCAACAAGGACGTGCTCATTTCCCAGAGCAGCTATCGTCCCAGTGCAACAGACCAGCTTTTCATTGACGAGCTGGAACGTGTTCGCATGGAGATAGGCAACGGCATCGAGAAAGTAGAGGATTAAATATCATACCGCATATGGTGTATCACACTTTGTCAAATACCGTATGCGGTATTTTTATGTGCTTTTAGAAATGGTGCAGGCGTTTCGGTTGACATATCGGGAGCGTTATGCTATAATTACACAAAAGTATTTATGGAGGAGATATCATGAACAAGGTGATCGAACTAATACAACAAAGATCATACGGAGCATATCGGCTTTGTCCTCCGCTGGAAGAGCCGCAGTTAAGTCAGGCAATGACCATGCTGCCGAATGATCTGCTTGAAATACTGAAAGTCAGCAACGGTATCCTTGAACTGACGACTCACCCAAAAGCGAATGACGGAAAGCCTTTTGTTATCGGCAGTATCCTGTATCCGTTCGATGAGATCGTTTCCCAAACCAAAGTCTTCAATGAATTATACACCGTCGAAGGCATCGTATTTGCAGGAAATGGTGCAGGCGGCTATTTTGTTATCCGTCCCGATGGGAATATCTATCTTTATGAATATGTCGGTGAAGAAGGCGAGTATTATGCCGAGGATATCATAGGGTATATCTCAAAGCATTACGGCTGACCTGACAAAACAGCAAAAAGAATGCCCTCGAACGCATTAAAACGTTCGGGGGCAAACCTATTTACAGGGATATTATCTGAATGTTTATTAAACCACGCCCTGAGCCTTCATAGCCTCAGCAACCTTCAGGAAGCCTGCGATGTTAGCGCCTGCGATCAGGTCATCACCCAGACCGTACTCGTGAGCAGCCTCAACAGATGCGGAGAAGATGTTCTTCATGATCTGGTGGAGCTTAGCGTCAACCTCTTCAGCTGTCCAGTTGTATCTCATGGAGTTCTGGCTCATCTCGAGACCGGAAACTGCAACGCCGCCTGCGTTAACAGCCTTGGAAGGAGCTACGATAGCGCCGTTCTCTCTCAGGTAAGCTACTGCATCAGCAGTTGTAGGCATATTGGAAACCTCAACATAGTACTTAACACCGTTAGCGATGATGTTCTTAGCATCGTCGATGTTAACTTCGTTCTGTGTAGCGCAAGGCATTACGATGTCGACCTTCTGCTCCCAAGGCTTCTTGCCTGCGAAGAAAGGTACACCGAACTTGTCAGCATAATCCTGAACTCTGTTTCTGCAGGAAGCTCTCATCTCAAGCAGGTAATCTACCTTCTCGGGAGTGTTGATGCCGTCCTTATCATAGATGTAACCGTCAGGACCGGAGATAGTTACTACCTTACCGCCCAGCTCGTTTACCTTCTTGATAGTACCCCAAGCAACGTTGCCGAAGCCGGATACTGCAAAGGTCTTGCCCTCGATGGAATCACCGAAGTGCTTGAGCATCTCTACTGCATAGTAAACTGCGCCGAAACCTGTAGCCTCAGGTCTGATGAGGGATCCGCCGTACTGCATACCCTTACCTGTCAGAACGCCTGTGAACTCGTTTCTCAGTCTCTTGTACTGACCGAAGAGGTAGCCGATCTCTCTGCCGCCTACACCGATATCACCTGCGGGAACGTCTGTATCAGCACCGATGTGCTTGCAAAGCTCAGTCATGAAGCTCTGGCAGAATCTCATAACTTCAGCGTCGGACTTGCCCTGAGGATCGAAGTCAGCGCCGCCCTTGCCGCCGCCCATAGGCAGGCTTGTCAGGCTGTTCTTGAAGATCTGCTCGAAACCGAGGAACTTGATAACGGATGCGCATACTGTGGGGTGGAATCTCAGACCGCCCTTGTAAGGACCGATAGCAGAGTTGAACTGTACTCTGAAACCTCTGTTTACCTGTACCTTGCCGTTGTCATCTACCCAAGGCACTCTGAACATTACCTGTCTCTCAGGCTCAACGATCCTGTCGAATACGCCTGCGTCGATCAACCTCATAAACTGCCTGGTGGAATTCCTTCTCGCCGGGGTTTCTCTTCTCAACCTGCTCGTATACCTTCTGGAGGTACTCATTCTTCAATGCCATTGTAAAAACTCCCATCTTATAGATTAAATTTTCATTGTCAAGCCCGTCACTGACGTACAGTTGTACGTCCCGGACTCACACTGCCTTACTATTATAGCATATCTTTTTCAGATTTGCAAGTGCTGGGCTGAAAAATTTCAAAAAAAACGCAAATTTTATCGTTTTGGGAATAAACAGAGGAAAACACATCATCGGATTTATGCAAAAAGTCTGAAAGCAAGTGTACTTGTCACCCTCGGATTTTTGCTATGTGATGGCAGATGTTTATCTGAAAATGCCGATTTTGCAGGAATTTTTGCAGAAATGAATTTTATGAACGAAAATCCTGCAAAAGTTATTCCGCTTTGAAAAGTATTATAACTTGCCGCAGTAAGATCTGTTTTTTCAAAAAGTGTAAGCCCTGTATGCTGATATATATCATCATCGGCAGAGAATTTCGTGAGTATAAAGCAGTATATCATAAACTTCGGTTATCATGAATTATACGTCGCTTGGTACTTGATAAATTATAATATTTATGTTATAATGTATATGGTCTGTGGATAATGTCAGCTAAGGCAGATATTATCCGCCAAAAATCATAACGGTCTGTGCATTTATCCATAGCTGCGGCTGCACGGAGAAGACCTAGTGCCGAATGATATCCATGTCTACCCGGCGCAGGGGCTCTGTGTGTGAGGCACTGTCGGAACTTGCCTGCCGTTCATATCAAAATACCGAAAGGAAATGAATATGAAAGTTTATCTGGTAGATTTCGAGAACGTGAAATCAAAGGGACTGACAGGTATCGACAGCCTGACAGAGTATGACAGGGTGATAATCTTCTACAGCGAGAATGCCGATACCATCAACTTCGAGATGCATCAGAAGGTGCTCATCTCAAAAGCCGAGGTGGAGTATTTCAAGGTACACGTAGGCGGCAAGAATGCGCTGGATTTCCAGCTGTCAACATTGCTTGGCTATCTGGTGAGCAGGAACTATTACACACATATCTTCGTTATCAGCAATGACAAGAGCTTTGACTTTCTGCACGATTTCTGGCACGGCAAGTATATCGCCGCACCCGACTGCACGGTATACCGCACACGTACCATCGCACAGGCTATAAACTATGCAGGCGGCAAAAAGCATATTGTTGAGGACGACGATATGCCCGAGGGCGATACCGCTGTGTTCGGCGGTGTGGATGAGGATGTACAGGCAGAGCAGGCGGAAACTGTTGAAGTTATCGAGGAAGAGGCTGCGCCTGTGGAGGAAAAGGCTGAGGAGCCGAAGTCCGCAGAGCCTGCACCAAAGCAGGAGACTAAGCCCGAGGAAAAAAGCACAAAGAGCGATAAGCCGGAAAAAGCGCAGAATGCTAAGAAGGCTGATGATAAAAAGCAGGAGCCTAAGCCCGTCAAGGAGGAAACTTCCGACGATATCAGCATGAGCAGTGAGGAGCTTGCGGCGCTCGAAGCGGCATTCAAGCCCTATATGATGGTAAAGAGTGCGGACAAGAACGAGAATGTTCAGCCTGCACCTGCGGCGGAGGACAAGCCTGTTAAGGAGAAGAAGTCTGCTAAGGAGAAAAAGCCCGCCACGGAAAAGCCTGCGGAAACTCAGCCTAAGCAGGAGGATAAGAAGCAGGAAGAAAAGCCCGTGAAGAAAGCCGCTGAAAAGGCTGAGAAGAAGGCTGAACCTGCCGAGGACAAGCAGAAGAACAAAAAGCAGGGCAAGGGATTTTTCGCTGCGCTGAAAGATGCGCTGAAAAAGGCTGAATGCAAGCCCGATGTGGTGAACCATATCTCTCAGCTGCTGATACAGTCCGAGACTAAGGAAGAACTGCACAATGCGCTCGCCAAGGATTACAAGCAGGATGCCACCGACCTGTACAAGCTTTTGAGACCCAGATATCTTAGACTCAAAGAGATGTATGCAGAGGAACATCCCGAGTATGTTGACCCCAACGAAGTGGTGGCAGCACAGGAAAATGTTCAGGAGCCAAAGCAGGAGCCCAAGCCTGTTGCGGAAAAGGCGGAAGCTAAAACGAAAGCCCCTGCAAAGAAAGAGCCTGCCAAGCCTGCACCCGAGCAGACAGAAGTTCCCAAGGCTGAAAAGGACAGACTGGGTGAACTGCTTGACGGCATATGCAGCGCAGAGGAACTGGAGCAGATAGGCAAGCTGCTCATCGAAGCCCCCACCAAGCAGCAGTTCTATATCAGGATGATAAAGCTGTTCGGCAAGACCAAGGGCTGCAAGTTCTACAATGTGATAAAGGGCGAATATACTGCCCTCAGCGAGAAATAAGTCTGATCCCCTGTCTGCGGACAGGGGATAGTTTGTAAGGAGAAGAAAATGTACATCACCGATGAGCACAACCCGAGACTGCCGTTTTTGCGGGATAAGACCTCTAAGCTGACCACCTCCCCCGGGGTGTATATAATGAAGGATAAAAGCGGCAAGATAATCTATATAGGCAAGGCGAAAAACCTCAAAAACCGTGTTACCTCGTATTTTCGCAAGGGACAGGACCATCTGCCAAAGGTATGGAAGATGGTATCGAACGTCAACGATTATGAGTTCATCGTCACGGACAGCGAGTTTGAAGCGCTGGTGCTGGAATGTTCGCTGATAAAGCTGCATACGCCCAAGTACAATATCCTGCTAAAGGACGATAAGGGCTACAGCTATATCAGGGTGACCAACGAGCCCTATCCCAGGATACAGGCGGTACTGCAAAGGACCGAGGACGGCTCGGAATATATAGGTCCCTACACCAGCTCGTTTGCGGTGAAACAGGCGGTGGAGGAGGCTAACCGTGTGTTCAGGCTGCCCACCTGCACACGGGTATTCCCAAGGGATATAAGAAAACAGCGCCCTTGCCTTAATTACCACATCAAGCGCTGTATGGGCGTTTGTACGGGGAATTTCTCCGAGGAGGAGTACAGGGCGGTGGTCGCACAGGCGGTGGACTATATCAAAAACGGCTCGGAACAGTCCGTGGACAGGCTGACCGAGGAGATGGAACGTGCGGCGGAAGCGCTGGAGTTCGAGCTTGCCGCAAGACTGCGTGACCGTATAGCCGCCATACAGAAAGCGGCTGAAAGCCAGAAGATAATAGACGAGACCATTCCCGACAGCGACATCATCGCAATCTCGCAGAATGTGGATATCGCCTGCGCCAGTGTCATCATGTACCGTGGGGGAAGGCTGGTGGATAAGGCGGACTACTTCCTGGGCGACAGGGCTGAACCTGCGCAGATGATGGAGGAATTCGTGCTCAGCTACTATGCCATGAAAGACAGTGCGCCCAAGAATATACTGCTGGAGGAAGAACCCACGGATATACCTATGCTACAGCAGTATCTCAGGGAAAGGTACGACCACGCCATATATGTAACTGTACCTAAAAAGGGTCACTTGCTCCGACTGACCGCCCTTGCCAAGAACAATGCCAACGAGTTTATCTCCGTAAGGGTCGGCAGAACGGGCAGGGAAGTGGCAGGGCTGGAGGAACTCTCCCGTGCGCTGGGCATGGAAAAACCCCCGAGGTTCATCGAGTGCTACGATATATCGAACCTGGCTTCCAGCGATATGGTGGCAGGCATGGTTGTGTTCGAGAACGGCAGACCCTGCCGCAAACGCTATAAGAAATTCTCTATAAAGACCGTGTTCGAGCAGAACGACTATGCCTGCATGACAGAGGTCATCGAGAGGCGCTTTGCTGAATATTTCAAGGGCGAGGACGAGGGCTTCTCGCAGCTGCCCGACCTGATACTCTTAGACGGCGGCAACGGCCATGTGAACACCATACGTCCTGTGCTGGAAAGGCTGAAAATACAGGTGCCGCTGTACGGACTGGTCAAGGATGACCGCCACAGGACCCGTGCCATCGCCACGGGTGACGGCGAGATCTCGCTGTTAAAAAGCAGGGCAGCCTTCAACCTGGTCACGGAGATACAGGACGAGGTACACCGTGTTGCCATAACCTACCAGAAGCTCAAGCGCAAAAAGAGCGCCTTCGGGCTTGAACTTACCAAGGTCAGGGGCATAGGCGACAAGAAAGCCGCAAAGCTCATAACCGCATTCAAGACCAAGGATGCGCTGAAAGCTGCGACCGAGGAAGAACTGCGTGCGGCGGCAGGCATCAGTGCCGAGGCTGCGGCTGAACTTAAAAAGATAATTGATGAAATGAGTTGATATAATGGTTAGAGATATAGTGCATGATGTGGAGTTTTTGAGTAAAAAGTCCATAAAAGCGGATACTAAAGACAAGCAGATCATCACCGACCTGCGTGATACACTGAAAGCCAACCATGAAAGGTGCGTGGGCATGGCGGCTAACATGATAGGCTTTAACAAGCGCATCATCATATTTACCGCAGGCATAATGGATATCATCATGGTGAACCCCGTCATCGTGAAGAAGTCAAAGCCCTATGACACCGAGGAAGGCTGCCTTTCGCTGGAGGGTGTGCGCCCCGTAAAGCGTTACGAGTGCATCACCGTGGAGTATCTGGACAGCGACTTCAAAAAGCACAGGAGCGATTTCACGGGATTTACAGCGCAGATAATCCAGCACGAGTGCGACCATCTTGAAGGCAGGATAATTTAAGTACAAAAAAGCGGACAGACTTTAAGCGCAGGCTCTATAAAGAAGTTTTATTCAGACACTTCTGTTGAATAGTCAAGGTGTCCGCTTTGCGGACATATTTCAATATATCGCCAAAGGCGATACCTTAACTATTCACTATTAGTTATTCATTATTCACTTTTCATCTAGCAGCAGCACGCAACAGCTGTAGGTTTCAAATACTTCTTTATTGCTGCTGCGCTTAAAGTCTGTCCGTTTTTATTATATTTACTCGCCCAGGAAATCAGTGAGCTGCATCATGATCTCGCTGTAATATCTGGGGCTTACTTCGTCTATGCACATGGGCTCGCCGCTGTAGGGATTATGTTGCGGGTCGTAGAATTTCAGCTTTTTGAGGGTGACTTCCTCACCATCATAGTCATAAGCTACTATGCTTGCGCCCGAAAATTCCAGCTCGGTGCGCATACCTACCGAACGGTAGCTGCCGTCGGGAGTTTTTTCTCTGCGGCTCAGGTCGCTGCGGTAGAAGAAGTAGAACCATCCGCCGTCCTCCGCATTGCCCTTGTACCAGCCCCGTGCCGTCATCTTGCTGATGAGTGACAGCGAGTTGAATGTTTTGCCCTCAAATCTTGTGACGGCATCGCTCTGCTTTTCGGCTTCGGTCATGCGGTACACCTTGCGGGAAAGCTGTGGGAAGGGCTGAGTTATCTCGTAGTCCTCCAGCTGTTCTTTCCATGCGGAAAGCTCTTCCTCGGTGAGTTCCAGCGGATGTACCAGCCCTATGGAAGCGTCCTTTGGGATCTCAAATTCCTCCTCGTCGGCGGTGTTGAAGCTGCCGTCCTCCATGTAGCGGAAGGTCTGCTGTAATGCGCCGCTTTCGCTGTATATGCCCCAGATGAGTCCCGTGGCGAAACCGTGCATGACTGCGTTTTTCACAAACAGCTCTTTCCAGCCGCAGGCAGTCCACTTTCTGTCGCACATCAGCACATATTCCAGCCTTGCACGCTGATTAGCCGCCACGGTCTTCAACTGCTTTTTCAGCTCCTTGAATTCGGCAGCCGCCTGTTCAGCCTTTTCCTTGTCATCGTTTGCACCGGGTTTCGGCAGATTTTTCATCTGCTTTTCGCCGCAGAATATCTCCAGCGTATCGCCGCCCGAGAGATACACATCGAACTGCCTTGTGCCGAAATCGAACACACGGCACATCTTCTCATCAAAGCCCAGGTCGGGCACTATCTTGTCTGCCAGTTCTTCGGTGGTGAGCCCAAGTTTGTCCGCCGCATCGGAAAGCGCTTCGTTTGCAGCCTTGCGCACCTGCTTGTTCCTGAACTTGCGTGCAAGACCGTCCACATTTATCAGTGCGGTGGTGCTGCCGCTGAGTGCCATTGCACGTACCGCCTCCGCAGCTATCAGCCCACGGGAATGGTCGCTCCACTCCTTGATGTAGGACATAAGGTGGTCGATAATGTCCTCGCCGCCGTGTATCGCTGCGAAGTACAGCACCCACTTCTGCTTTGCCTGTGCGCCCAGTTCGGCCCACCTTGTTAATACGAACTTCGCAAATCTCTCGACCTCTTTAGACACGAGCTTTTCTGCCAGCGCTTTTGCTGTGCCGCTTATGCCGAAGTCGGTCATGTTCGCATAGCACAGACATATGGCGGCAGCATACCTTTCTTCTGCTTCGGTGCCGTCAGCGTAATGCAGCGGTGCGTAGCCGTTATCGAACACCCACTGCACCTTTTTGAGCTTTGCGCCCTTTGTAAGTTCAGCCACGGTGTCGATGGCTTCAGTGCCCTTTGCAATGTCAGCCTGCGATACCTCCGCCCCGATGAGTGCGGCTATCTTGTCTTTGAGTTTGGCAGACTTCTCCTTCTCGAAGGCAGCTTTAAGCTCGTCCATATATCCCTGCGCACCCTGCTTTTCGATGACAGACACAGCCAGCTCACGCTTTGCAGCCTTTTTAGCGCCGAGCAGCTCTATAGTCTCGTCCCTGAAAGCCGAAGATAGTCCAAATGTGTATGACAGCACCGCCTTTACCTGCTTGCTTGTGTCATCGGTCATTGCCATCAGCTCCGACTTGAAATTCTCAGCGTTCTCCGCCAGTGCTTTAACAGCTATGAGCCTTGCGGTGGGGGAGTATTTGCTCACGTCGATGCCGATGAGCTTATCGGGATATGCTGCAAGGGCTTTTGCCGCATTATCAACGACTAAAACTGAGCTGTACGAGTCTGCATACTCAGCGATACCTTTTAGCATAAGCTCCACGGGCAGCCCTGTGCTGAGCATAAGCCTGACTGCTTCCTTGGGTTCATCATTCACTGAAAGCCCTGTGGAACCTTGTACGAACCACTGCTTTGAATAGCCCGAGTCACCCATCATGATGACAGTGAAGTACCTTGCGAAAAATTCATCAGCGCCGAAGATCTTGTAGTAGTGGTAGCTTCTGGTCCTAAGGTCGAATATCCTGAGATCGCTCAGTTCCTCCAGCACATCTTCAATGTTTAGCCTGCCCGATACGAAGTCCGTGAGCGCAGGCGCTTTTTTGCCTGCTATCTCCGTAATGATCTCAATGCCACGTTCCCTTGCAACAGGCTTTATATCATAGCATGGCTCGCCCAGCTTTTCAAGGGTATTTTTCATCTCCATCATGGTATCAAGAGATTCTGCCTGTTTTACATTGTGAGTGAAAAGCTTAGTGTATTCCCGTGCCAGCTTTTCCATGTGTACAAGACGTATCTTGTCCATACCCTTATAAGGCTCGCACACTGCTCTTATGAACTTGCCGTTCACCAGATCGGGTATCGCTTCGATGGCGTCGAGCACCTTCGGGCAGTGTTTGCGCACCGCATACCCGGGACCGAATTTATAGCTGTCTGTAGCTTTCATGTATTCGCACAGCAGTTTTTTCATTTTATCCGAATAGAACGAGCCCTCCGCCAGCACCGTGAATGTTGCCAGCCATGTGCTGTCATTTGCCTCCTTTGGGATCTGTTTCGGCATATTTCCAAGCACCAGCTTGCAAAGCCCCTTTACCCACGAGGGCACATCGGTGCCGTCGAGTTTATCCAGCGCCCTTGCGGCGATGAGTCTGCCTGCGAATCTGTTCACAGGGAATATCACCTCCGCCGCTTCAGCCAGATTTTGTGCAGGCTGCGCTGCCACAAGACCATCATTTTTGGGTATGGTGAGCCTTACTGTCTCATAGTTGCAGGCGCAGGCGAGTGCATACAGCTCCGCTGCTTTCTCACCGTAACATGGCACCATGCCCCTGCGCAGTTTTTCATAAAGATCCTTTGCATTGGCGCTTGATGACAGATATATCAGCACCTCACTGCACGATGCGCCGAAAAGTGCATACATAAAACAGATGTACCTGCTTGTGAGTTCATCATCCTGCTTATCAGCCACGCACTTTTTTACTGCACTGCGGTATTTGCTGTTATTTATTTCTTTGCCGCCGTAATAGCTGCGGCACTTTATCTTTTTTAGCAGCCTGTCATCACGTTTTTTGTCCGTATCAAGGTAGTTGAGCATAATGTCGATGGTCTTGCTGTCTGCACCTATTGCCGCAAGTTCAGCCGTAAGCTCGCCGTAGCCTGTGAAGTCGTTGCCGTATATCATATCATTGCTCCTTCCTGTATCCTGTTCATCGACATTTCAGCCAGTGCGCTGATAGTGCCGAGTTTTCTTTCGCCTGTTTTTATGTAGTCATACAGCGCCGTCATAAGCGCCATTATCTCCCTCGGGTCGCCCCTCATATCGTGGCGGTAAGCTGCCGCCTTTCCCAGCAGACCTTTCGTGAGCCTTGTAAGGTTTTCCATGCCGCAGTTTTCGGCGGTCTTCACCAGCTTGTCCTCATCACGTATATCCGAGCGCAGTCCGCAGTGCACTATAAAGTACAGCATCTCCCTGAGATCTGAAAACAGCTCCAGTATCCTGCGTGCATAGACTTCGTCCTGTATGAAGTTTTTGTACTCCTCGGGGAGTTCATAGGCGTTGTCCTCAAAGGGGAGAATGTGCCCGTATATTTCGATGGGGAACAGCGTAAGTTCGCCGTTATCCATATATGCTCTCACAAGCAGTGTGAAATACCTGTCGGGTTCACGCACCATCTTTGAGCCTATCATCTCCAGCAGTTCCACGAAATCCTTTGTCTCCGCCTTGAACTTCGCACTGACCGTTATCTGACAGCCGTTTACGTCCTCGATGGTCATGATGTATTTCTGCTCGTACTTGTCAAAGCGGTGCATCACGCATTTGTCGGGGTGTACGAAGAACAGTCCGTCCTTGCTGCCCTTGCCCAGTTCAACCGCTATCTGCCTGAAATCGCTGATTATCAGCTTGTATATCTCGGGGCAGTTGAGTGTCATTTTGGTCTGGCCGATGAGCTTTGTCTCACCCGATGAGGAAAGCTTGCCGTCGCTTATTTTGGCATTTTTCAGTACCAGCTTGCTCTTCATCAGCCCATCGATCGGTATGGCTTGATCCCAGGGTGCCGCTTTGGTCGGGCGCATTTGCCGTGAGTTCTCGTAGAATATCGGCCGCAGATCCGAAAATGTCAGGAACTGCCGCCCCGATACGCCCTCGATATCCAGAAAATAGTAGGTCTCGCCCCTGTAATCGCCATCGGTGACTTCTCTTGCGCCCACGGGCAGCAGAGTCATGGGCTGGGGTATCTCCTCGTAGCTGCGGCGGAACTTGCCAAGGTCGTCCTCGGTCAGCACTTCCTTATCCAGTTCGTCCAGCAGTCGGCTGCATCGGCAGAGTTTTTCTGCGAACATCTGACCGTCAAAGGCAGCCCTGCGCTCGATATGCTGTGTCAGCCTGCTGCCCAGTTCACGCATAGCCCGTTCAGCCCGTGCCGCCCTGACTCCGTGACAGCGCACCGCCGCACCTTCGAGCCTTGCGGGCATATCCTCGGATATGCGCATCAGCCCGTCTGTCAGTATCTCCTCCAAAAGACCCCTGCATAGCTTAGCGCACTCCCTGACCCTGCACTTGTCCTTGTATGAAAGCAGCTTTGCTGTGACCTCGGTTGCTTCGGGAAGAACTTCCTCGGGGGCTTCCTCCTTTGGCGCTTCACTCACAGGCGGTGCTTCTTCGGACTTTTCCTCAACAGTGATGTCCTCGGGCACGACACTTTTGAGCATGATGAGTCCGCCCAGTATATGCCTGCATATCGCCCTTGACGGACAGCTGCAGCGGCATTTTGTCAGGTCGTCCACTACGGTGACTGTCTCGCCGCCCACCGTGACAGCTATGCTGTCCTCGCCCTCGCAAAACTGCGGCGAAAGTCCGTCGCTGTCCTTGCAGGCACGCTTGTATGTGCCCTTGTTAGCCAGATCTGTCAGCGTCCCTTCGTCTGCCGACGCTATCTTTTCCCAGATCTTTCTGATGTCACTTTTCATAACTTACCTCTTAACTGAAGATCCTGCCTATATAGTCACCCAGCTGTTCGGGTGTCATTGCCCCGACGAATGCGCCCAGATCAGCCAGCTTTTGCCCCAGCGACTTATCGTATACCGCATTCGCATCCTGATCCAGTGCCGTGAGAAAGCTTAGCTTTGCACCGCTTTCGATTATGCCTCGGCTTATGTTCATAAGCCTGCCCACAGGTCCGCCCTCGTACAGGTCGGTGACGCATATTATCACGCTCTCCGACGGCTTGGTGATAAGGCTCTCGCAGTAGCTCAGTGCGCCGCCGATGTATGTGCCGCCGCCAAGCTGCACGCTCATGAGTATCTCCGCAGGTTCGTCCGCATAGCCCGTAAGATCCACAACGCTCGTATCGAATATGACCAGCTTAACGTCTGCAAAGGGCAGCTTCGAGAATATCTGCGCCATGACCGCACTGTATATCACCGACCCAACCATCGAACCGCTCTCGTCGATGGCTATGATGACGGTCTTGTTGTTATAGCGGCGCACACGGTTTGAAAAATATATATCCTGTAGTATCAGCTGTCCGCTTGACTTATCATAGTTTTTCAGGTTGCGGCGTATGGTCTTTTTTATGTCGAGATTTCGTGCGCTGTGTACGGGGCTTGATGTACTGCGGTCTATGCGCCCCATGACCGACCGCCTTACGCTGTTTTCCAGCTTTTTGCGCAGTTCTTCCGCCACGGCTGCCGCTATGCGCCTGGCTTCACCCAGCACTTCGCCTTTCATCAGGTGCTTTAGCTGCAATATCGTTTTGAGAAGCTCCATGCTGGGCTCCATCTTTTTGAGCACCTCTTTGTCAGTGAGCAGCTCTGTCATTTTAAATTCGTCAAGAGCATGGCGCTCCAGCACATCTGCGGTCTGTTTCGGGAAAAGTTCACGCACTTTGTTTATCCACTTTGCAGCCGTCAGCACCGATGGTCCGTTTCCGCCTAAGCGTTCCTGCTCTTCACGTATATCATCGCCGCCTGCCCGACCGTAGAGGTAGTCCAGCAGCTCTTCCATATCCTCGAAAGTACGCAGCGTTTCCTCATCGCCGCTAAATTGCAGCTCTCTGTCCGCACCGCCGCCAAGCACCAGTCTCCAGCGGTTCACCGAAAGCTGCTTTTCAAGCGTATCATCCAAGTCTGCTGCCTCCTTTCAGGTTCAGAGCTATCTCTTCATCAAGCTTTCTGCCGTAAACGAAAAGTCCCTCGTCTATTATCTCTGCGTTTGTTATATCTGTGTCGTCTGCACCGTGCAGGGCTGCGGCAGACCTTGCTATCTCACGTATCTCCGAGGGTGTGAAATACCCGAATGCCAGCTTCATCGAGGGCAGTATCTCCAGAAAATCCAAATGAGATAAGCTTGTGAGCAGCTCGTCGGTCATGCGTATGAAAGAGTCGTCCGCCAGCATTATGTCGCCTGCCGTTGAAAACAGCCCTTTTAAGAAAGCCGCACCCTGCTTGCGCACCTCCGATGAACCTTTGAGATAGCCCCTCATGGCATTTTCTGTCTCGCCCCTGCGTGAATGATCCATTGCATACAAAAGTCCCATGGCTGCCCCGTATACCTCTGCCTGCTTGTCCCGTGCGGCTGTCAGCGTCAGCAGTTCTTCTTCCAGCGTGTCACGCCAGTGCGCCATAACGCCCCCTGTCAGGCTGAACATCCTGCGGATCACCTTGACCGTGTCCTCTGCGTTTTCCGAGGGCACGTTCGCCATGGCAGGCAGTGCCGACATTAGCTTGCCCATGCAGCTGTCCATGTGTCCATAGGAAGAATTGTCCGATATATTGTACAGTTCCCTCAACTCATGCAGTCTTGCAAAACAGCCCAGACCCTCGCCCAGCGAGAAAAAGTCACCGTCTGCCGCTATCATGGCATCTATCAGCCTTTGCTGTTCATCGGTCATATCCACGCCCATCAGGAAACAGTCCACCGCCGTCTGTGCCGCATCAGCACTGCGCCTGCGGTCCATAAGCGCCCTTGCCGCCGTGTTTACGCAGGCTTCCTCGATGGTGAAACCGTCCGTGGTGTGGTCGATGAGTACCGCATCGACCTTGGGAGTTCTGCGGTATCTCCACTGTTCACGCACCCTGCTCCTGTCACGGCTGCGGTGCAGGTCGGGTCCTTTGAGCATATTGCAGAAATCCGTGCCAAGATATTCCATTCTGTGGAAAAATCTGCTAAGCGCAGGACCTTTCTCACCCGAGAAAAGCTGAACGTCCGCTTCGTGGGGGGTGACACTTGCGTATTTGAGCTTGAAAGCCTCGCACTGCTTTTGGAAATCCGCTATCAGCGGCGGAGTGTGCCTGCTGTCACCGATATGTCCGACGCTGTCGCCTGTGGCGAGCCTGTGCATCACGCTTATGGGCAGGGCGGCGGCAATGGTCTTTTCGCCCTTGATGAATGACGAGGTGATACCGTCCTCGACCTCGTAAATGCCGCACTGCGAGATGTTCCTGAGTGCCGCCAGCCCCGTCATCATAGACTTAGCCGCAGTCACGTCCGCAATTGATACCGATACATCTCTCTTTGCAGTTTCTTTTGCAGTGTTTATCAGCAGTTCCAGCGCCGCTTCATCATAGACCGATGCAGTATCAGCACCGCTTTTCAGCTTTGCTGTGATGGTGTCGTAAAAATACGGATAGCTCATGCCCGATGCGTAGCCGTGCAAAGCGTCTGCCGCCTCGTAGGAATACGCCATGGGGTAACAGCCCTCCATATCAAAGGGTATCTTGTGCAGCTTGACAGTGGCAGTATCGCCCTTTTCAAGCAGTTCTGCAAGACCTGCGCTGTGCAGTCCGCCCGTTACCGCAATCACACGTTTGCCGCTGTCCAAGGCTTCACTGATCCTGTGCGCCATGTGGCGCTCCCTTGCGAGAGTGCCGTCGCAAGCCAGTTCCTGCGCAGTCTCCTCACTCCTGACCAGCACGCAGTAGGTGTGCATATTCTTGCAGAATTCCTCGGGGGTCAGCTTTAGCCCCTCTATCTCGAAATATTTCTCCCAGAATTCCTCAAAACTGCGTATACCCGTCTTTTCACAGAGCCTTGCATAAAACTGCGACCTTGTGAGCCTTGTCTCATCGGTGTAGCTGTGCTTGTCCTGCTCCTTGCGCAGACCCTTGTTCTCGGCGGTGTTTATCAGTATCTCGCTGTAGGGCAGGTCCATGAACCTTGTTTCTATCCCCAGCCTTCTGCCCTCCGCCATGGCATTGTACTCGGGGGACGAGCTTATAAAAGGGTAGTAGCACTTGTAGTCCCGGGGTTCTTTGTTCACAAGCTTTTTCTTGTCCTTGTAGAAATAGTATACAGCGCAGGGCATGACCGTGTTTTCATCGGTCAGCACAGGTATGAGCTCGTTGGCGTTCTCGGGTCCCTCAATGAGTATAACATCGGGTCTGAACTCGTTTATGGCACGGATAAGCTGCCACGAACACACAGGGCTGTGGTGTCGCACAGGGAACAGCATCAGCCTGCCCTTGGGGTCATATGCAGGCAGTCTGAGATCTTTGCCTGTTATTTCAGCAATGCTGCGCTCTCCGAATAAGCCTTCCATGCGCCACCAACCTTCTTAGCCTTCTCCTTCACCGCCGTCCTGAAATAAGCTTTGAGCTTTTCAAGATCGTCCTTGTTCTCCTTGCAGACCGCCCCCATCAGGTTCTCGGTCAGCATACCCAGATCTGCTCTGCCGTCGCCGTAATACCAAGCGTGGCTTATGGTCTGGTAGAATACCGAAACAGCTTCCGCAGTACTCATGACAGCCGTGGGCTTTTCAACTATAGTACCCTCGGCAGTTTTGCCCTCACGCAGTTCGTGATAAGTAATAGCCAGCAGTTCAGCCACATCAGTGTCGATAGGACAGTCGATGTGACCCGACTTAGCTAAGTCTTCGGCTTCACGAACGATTATCTCTTTTTCGAGCCTAACATCTTTGATAGGCTCAACTGTCTCGAAATTAAAGCGCCTTTTGAGCGCACCCGACATCTCGTTAACGCCCTTGTCACGGGTGTTTGCAGTACCGATTATGTTGAAGCCACGCCTTGCCTGCACAAGACCTTCGTCGCCCAGCTCTGGGATATTTAGTATCTGGTCGCTCATCACGGAGATAAGGCTGTCCTGGATCTCGGCAGGGGTACGGGTAATTTCCTCAAACCTGGCGAAGATACCGTTCTTCATGCCTATCAGCAGGGGAGAGGGCACCAGCGCTTCACGGCAAGGACCTTTAGATAAAAGCAGAGCATAGTTCCAGCTGTACTTTATCATATCCTCGGTAGTACCTGCCGTACCTTGTACAGTATTAGTGCTGACACCGCAGCAGGCAGCGGAGAGGAGTTCTGACAGCATAGTTTTAGCAGTACCGGGCTCACCGACGAGCATCAGACCACGGCTGCCTGCGAGGGTGATTATGCAGCGTTCGACGAGGGCATCATTACCGTAGAATTTACGGGGGATATTGACCTTACCCTGTGGGGTATCGACATCACCGCCGAGGATAAAAGTTCTGACGGCTTTAGGGGATAGTTTCCAATTTTGGGGACGTTTACCCACATCATTATCAGCGAGGAGTTTAAGTTGATCGGCGAAGCGGACTTCGACGGGTGGTTTAATAAGATCAGCAGACATTAGCAAAAAACCTCCATAAGAAAATATCTTTTAACTGATTATAGCACATTTATTTACGATTTACAACAGAAAAACGGGAGAATTTTGCATTGAAGCGAAAAGAGTACAAAAAAAGTCACAGTAAAGGGCGAAAGCAGCTCCGAAAAGAAAAAAAACGGCTCCGAGCGCAAAACCATGCACCAAAGCAAAAAGTGGTGACGAATCAAAGCGCAGGGTCAAGCCGGGCGCTAGACGGCTTGCAGGGGGTGTGGGGGACAGAGTCCTCCACATCAAGGCACAAAAAGAGCGTTCTCCACAAAACAGGGGAGAGCAAAGCAAACAACACGGGCGGCGATGAAACAAAAATCCTGAACGTCTGCCCACGTACCCACCCACACAAAATATCGTGCGACGCCCGTCAGAGGTCAAACAGTGAAACGCTTTTGACCTCTTCGACCCGTAAGGGGCGACGACAGCGACCTATCCACCCAAGCAAAACCGTCCATAAGCCCAGCGAAAATACGCTCTGGTAAGCATGGCAAAATTCCGAGCAACGGGCAAAAAGACAAAGAACCCCCACAGGAGTTGCGTTATCCTGTGGGGGTCGTTATTTTTGTTGTTCTTATCTCGATATGGAGATAGAGGAAAGTGGTCGCAGCTAGCGCTGCGAATGACTTCAAATTCGCTATCGCTGTTTGAAGTCATCGGGCGGCGATGTCACTCGCACTTGTCTTTGCTTGTACGGGTAGATTGAGCACGTTCAAGATTTTTGTTCCATCGCCGCCCGTTTTAATAGTTTCATTCTCCCGATTTAGCTGTTAGTCCCAGCTTTGTGCCTTGATGTGAGGGCTCTGCCCTCACGCTCCCGCAAGCCTTTCGTGAAAGGCTTGAGCCAAAGCTTGATTCGTCACCCCTTTTTGTTTTGGTGCCCGTTTTTGCGCTCGGAGCTTTTTTTTGCTTTTGCTTCGTGTTTATTGCTTTATCGCCTTCTCGAAAGCTTCGCCGCACTCTGTACATACGCTGTGTTCATTATCAGCCATATTATCCCTACACTCACTACAGGCAATATTCCCGTCTTAAAAAGTACCTGCAACGGAAATACTATAATCCAGATGACCATGCAAGCTGTGTTGCCTGCCTTATATGCATTAAACCCTGCCTGCCATACTATCTGCTTCTCTGCCTCGTCTGATGAGTCCATCCACTTCTTTACAAATTGTAAGTCAAAGCTCGATCCCTTCTTCTCGGGATTTAACTTCTTCTCTACTATTATGGTCTTCTCGTTTATCACACTGCAAAATATCATGCCTATCAGAAATACCACTACCGATAGCACGTCCCAGAATACACTCTCCTTCGGCAGAAAATATACCGCACAGGAAAACAGCATGATGTCTAATATCATTACTGTCGAACACAGCAGCACAGGATAGTTCAGCTTTTCCTCAATGTCATCTATCTCGTCCTCGTCTTCTCCGTCCCAGAGCTCGGCTCGCTTGCCCGTCTTGCTGAGTATCAGCGCCGCCGCCAACAGTCCGCCGATGGTAACAACTGTCTGTATGACCGTCAGCGTGATGCCTGCGACCAGGTGATCGACTTTGAAGAGGTCTGCAAAATCCACGCCCTTCATCAGCTTGCCTGCCGCACCTCCTACGAAAAATCCCAATATGAAAAGCCCCAGACACAGTCCTGCCGCTTTCAGCAGTACCGAGTTCTTAAACTTTTTCTTCATCTTCATCCTCCTCATACTCAAATATATCCTCTACTTTCACCTTGCAGATCTTCGCCAGTTTCAATGCCAGTGTTACAGAAGGTGAGTAGTCCCCACGCTCTATCTGACTTATGGTCTGCCTTGATGTGCCTGCCAGTTTGCCCATCTCTGCCTGATTGACGTTAAGTCTTGCCCGCATTTCTTTTAAATGGTTGTATAGCGGCATATCATCACTCCTAACTGTAGTAATCATCGTTTTTGCTCCTTTTCTTTTTATACAGCTTCGACCACCGAGCGTTTTTGCGCAGGGTGGTATAAGCTTTATTTGTTGTCTTTATTTTTTATTTCTTTCTTTTGTCTGACTGAGTTTTTTTGCTTATATCTCCGCCTTGTCCTTTACAATGTTTTTTTCGTAATTCTTGCGCTTTGCCATTTTATAGACATTGCCTGACAAAGATGTAAATGCAGACAATGCGAACAGTACGGCGATCAGCACACTGTGGAATACGAAATACCATACTATAGCCAGGCACATGAATGTTACGAAATTAAAGCTGAAATGGCTGTTGATCTCTTTGTTGACCTCTTCGTAAGTGGTGATCTTGCCGTCCCAATCCACCGAGCGGACGCCCGTGAATATCATCATCTCATAGATCTCCTGTTCAAGCAGATCTACAAATCTGTCATCAGCTTCCTCGCTGCCCTCTGCACAGTAGCTGTCCAGCAGTTCAAGCCTGAAATACAGTCCGTCACGTACTTTCTTGAAGATGTACAGGGATACATACTTACCGCTCTTGTTGTTTTTCAGTCCGTATACAACGCCCTTGCTCTCCAGCGCTTCCATGCACTTAGCCTTGATGTCCTCGGGGCTGTCTGTCTCGGAAAGACCCACGCCAAAGCCCTCTTTATTCAGCTTTCTGACATTGATCTTCTGTACGTCGTGACCCTTGACCTGCTCAAGAACACAGTCGTACATCGTTCTGTTTACGTCTTTGCTCTCGCCTTCCCATTCCAGGGCGTTTACATCGTAAAGGTAAAGTATCTCTTTCAGCTCGCTCTTAACAAGCTTTGCGAACTGCTTGTCGGTCTTCTCGCAGTCCTCTGCAAAGAAGTGTGCGCTCATTATCAGCTTCTTGATCTTGCGCTTTAACTGAGGTGTAACTGTTATCTCTTTTCTGAAGCAGTAGATGCTGGTGAACGACTTGCTCTTATTCTCCATCAGACCGAAAACGAATCCCTTGCTGTTAAGAGCCTCGGTGCACTTAGCCTTTATCTCCTCAGCGCTTACCTCACCTGCGAGTCTGTCTGCAAAACCCTCAGCGTTTACGTGCTTCATTTTAACCTTTACTACCTTGTGATCTTCGATGTAACCAAACATGACAATACTTCCTTTCATTCTGACAATAATGTTTTTCTTTTTGACAACTTCTGTTTTCTTTTTGACAACTTTCCTTGTCACTGATGCTAGTATACCACATGACAACTATTCTTGTCAACACTTTTGGCTCAAAAAAATTCATCTTTGTTGAAATGTACAAACAAAACTGAGTTATATTGGATAAAATGTGGTATTTTTGTACGCAAGTCAAAAGTCTCTTGACAGAATGTTAATTTTATGATAAAATTGATATAACAATATGAACCAAAGGGAGGTCTCTGTTATGGTTTTTGACGATTATCCCATCGTCGGCACCGAGAGCAGACTGCCGATATATGTAATAACTATCGGGCAAAACGAATACCAGATCCATGTAAGCCGTCCCGAAGGCTTTAGATATCCGCAGATAATATACTGTACCAAAGGGACGGGAATGCTCAATGTAGGTGATGCGAGCTATCGCATAACGCCGAACATGGGCTTTTTTCTTCCTGCGAACGTACCGCACGAATATTACACCACAGGGGATGAGTGGGACACTAGGTGGATAACCGCAGGGGGCTACGGGTATGCGAGGATGCTTGAAGAATTCGGATTAAAGGAAGCGAGAGTATTCCGACTGAGCGACGTAAACGTGTTAGAGGAAGACTTCATGAAGATGCACGAAGCGCTGTCCGAGGACACGATATTCGGCAATTATCGGGCATCGGCGCAGTTATACAGTTTCCTGATAGACTTTTATAGGGTGTTTACGGGCGAATACGAGAGCGGCGAGCCGACGGGACCTTTAGTAAAAGCCATCGACTATATAAACGTAAACTATAGGGATAAGATAACGCTGGAGCAGTTATGTGACGTATCGGGGGTATCAAAGCAGCATTTATGCAGATTATTCCGCAAGTCGCTGGATTGCAGACCGACGGAATATGTAGCTAAGCGACGTATCCGGGCAGCGAAGACAATGCTTGCGAATTCGGACCGACCCATTGAGCAGATAGCGGAGGAGACGGGATTTTGCACACCGGGGTATTTGTGTGAACTATTCAAGCGATATGAGAATACGACACCGGGCGAATACCGAAAGGAATTCACGAGGGACTGAAAGCAATTAACATAAGGCAAAAGCAAAAGACGCTCCGAGCGCAAAAACGGGCACCAAAGCAAAAGCGGTGACGAGGCAAAGCGCAGGGTCAAGCCGGGCGCTAGACGGCTTGCAGGAGTGTGAGGGCAGAGCCCTCACATCAAGGCACAAAGCTAGGACTAACAGCTAAAACGGGAGAGCAAAGCAAAATAAACGGGCGGCGATGGAGCAAATCATCGAACGTCTGCCTAATTACCCGTACAAACCAAAAGGCGTGCGAGTGACATCGCCGCCCGTCAGAGGTCAAACAGTGAAACGCGCCCGTCAGAGGTCAAACAGTGAAACGCTTTTGACCTCTTCGACCCGTAAGGGGCGACGACAGCGACCTATCCACCCAAGCAAAACCGTCCATAAGCCTAGCGAAAATACGGCTCGGGTATGTCTGGCAAAATTCCGAGCAACGGACAAAATAATAAAGAACCCCCCCACAGGAGTTGCGTTATCCTGTGGGGGTTAGTATTTTTGTTGTTCTTATCTCGATATGGAGATAGAGGAAAGTGGTCGCAGCTAGCGCTGCGAATGGTTTTAAAAGCGCTGCGCTGTTTAAAACCATCGGGCGGCGATGTCACTCGCACGATATTTTGTGTGGGTGGTTACGTGGGCAGACGTTCAAGAATTTTGCTCCATCGCCGCCCGTTTATTTAGTTGTGTTCTCCCTGTTTTGTGGAGAACGCTCTTTTTGTGCCTTGATGTGAGGGCTCTGCCCTCACGCTCCCGCAAGCCGTCTAGCGCCCGGCTTGACCCTGCGCTTTGATTCGTCACCACTTTTCGCTTTGGTGCCCGTTTTTGCGCTCGGAGCTTTATTTTTTTCTTGCTTTATGAATTTACAATGTCTTCTCCTGTATCCAGTGTATCGTCTACTACTTCTCCTGCGCCGCTGACTACATCATCTATCGTCTCCCTCGCCTTACTCATCAGTCCTCCCGATTCGTCATTCGATGAGCCCCTATCTGCCTTAGATGCCGTTTCCTCTCGCTTGCTCGAACTCTCTTCTCTCCTGGATGATGGCTCGTCCCTGCGGCTCGCTGTTGTTTCCTTTACCGAGGATAGTTCCTTCGTTGTCGTTGCCTTGCTCTCTGTTGTCGTCATCCCTCTGCTCTCCTCATAGTTGCCCTGCTTATAGTCAGGGTCGTTCTTGTCCCCTACAGAACACGCTGTCACCGCCGCCGCTAACGAAAGCGCACAGATCGTTACTGCTAAATATCTCTTCATTCGTATCGTTCCTTTCTTTGCCTTATTATCGTGGCATTCGTATTATTGCCACACGTCCGCTGTTTTATTCAAATGGTAAAAAATGACTTTTTTTCATTTTCTCTTGTAAATGTCTGAAATGTATGGTATAATTAACTTTATAGTTGAAAAATAATTTTTTAGGAGAGTTACAGAAAATGGAAAAGCATACCGAAAGCGCAAAGCGTAATTCGTTTTCAAGCTCCATGGGATTTATCCTCGCTGCGGCAGGCTCTGCGGTGGGACTTGGAAACATCTGGAGATTTCCCTATCTTGCGGCTAAAAACGGCGGCGGAACTTTTCTGGCAGTGTACATAGTCCTGGCACTGACCTTTGGTTTCACCCTGCTGGTAACAGAAGTCGCTATAGGCAGAAAGACCAAACAAAGCTGTCTTACAGCATACGGCAAGCTCAATAAAAAGTCGGGCTGGATAGGTGTTTTCGCAAGTATAGTACCCTTTATGATACTGCCTTATTACTGCATTATCGGCGGCTGGGTGCTCAAATATTTCACAGCATTCGCGACGGGCGGCGGTGTACAGGCTGCGGAAGACGGCTATTTCACGGGCTTTATAACAAGCCACATCTCGCCCATAGCGTTTGACATCATTTTCCTTGCGGCAACGGCATTCATCATCTACAAGGGCGTAAACAAAGGTATCGAGGCGATCTCGAAAGTGCTGATGCCCCTGCTGTTGGTGGCTATCATAGGCATATCGATATTCTCGCTGACCTTAAAGGGTGCGGACGGAAGAACAGGTATCGAAGGCTTCAAGATATTCGTTATACCCAATATTTCGGGCATGAACGCAAAGGGCTTCTTCACAGTTGTGCTTGATGCCATGGGACAGCTTTTCTACAGTATCAGCGTAGCCATGGGCATAATGGTAACATATGGTTCGTACTTCAAAGATGAGGACAACCTGATGAGGTCAGTAAACCAGATCGAGATATTTGACACAGTTGTGGCATTTCTGGCAGGTGTGATGATAATACCTGCGGTATATGCATTCCTTGGAGACGAGGGACTGCAAAACGCAGGACCGGGATTGATGTTTGTAGCGCTGCCGAAGGTATTTGCGGCAATGGGACCCATAGGCAATGTAATAGGCGCAGCGTTCTTCCTGATGGTACTGTTTGCGGCATTAACGAGTTCGATGTCGATACTTGAAGCGATAGTATCGGGACTCATCGACCATTTTGGCTGGTCGAGAGCGAAAGCGGTTGTAATAGAATCCGCAGTAGCATTAGGGCTGGGCATACTGATATGTTTAGGCTACAATGCATTCTACTTTGAGTTAAAGCTGCCGAACGGAAGTGTAGGGCAGATACTGGACATATTCGACTACATCAGCAATAACATACTTATGCCGGTAGTAGCAATAAGCACTTGTATACTGATAGGCTGGATAGTGAAGCCCGGTACGATAGTAGACGAAGCTACGAAGAACGGCGAGAGATTTGGGCGTAAGCATCTATATATAGTAATGGTAAAATTTATTGAGCCTGTACTTTTATTGCTGTTATTGGTTGGATCATTGGGGCTTTTGTAATTCAAAAAGCAAGAAAAAAGCTCCGAGCGCCAAACTATGCACCAAAGCAAAAAGCGGTGACGAGGCAAGCTTTGGCTCAAGCCTTTCACGAAAGGCTTGCGGGAGTGTGAGGGCAGAGCCCTCACATCAAGGCACAAAAAGAGCGTTCTCCACAAAACGAGGAGAGAAAAGCTACCCACACGGGCGGCGAATAGCAAAAATCAGTGCGTGAGCATCTGAACACGTCCCCATAAATCTTCGTGCGGATAAATTCGCCGCCCGTCAGAGGTCAAACAGTGAAACGCTTTTGACCTCTTCGACCCGTAAGGGGCGACGACAGCGATCTTTCCACTAAAGCAAAACCGTCCATAAGCCAAACAAAAAATCGCTCTGGTAAGTATGGCAAAATTCCGAGCAACGGACAAAATCACAAAGAACCCCCACAGGAGTTGCGTTATCCTGTGGGGGTTTTTATTTTTGTTGTTCTTATCTCGATATGGAGATGGTGGCGAGGTGTCGCAGCTAGCGCTGCGAATGACTTCAAATTCGCTATCGCTGTTTGAAGTCATCGGGCGGCGATGTCCTCGCACGATATTTTGTGTGGGTGGTTACGTGGGCAGACGTTCAATGATTTGCTCCATCGCCGCCCGTGTTGTTTGCTTTGCTCTCCCTGTTTTGTGGAGAACGCACTTTTTGTGCCTTGATGTGGAGGACTCTGTCCCCCACACCCCCTGCAAGCCGTCTAGCGCCCGGCTTGACCCTGCGCTTTGCCTCGTCACCCCTTTTTGCTTTGGTGCCCGTTTTTGCGCTCGGAGCTTTCTTTTGCTTTTACGGCTACGTGCTCGCTCGCCGAAATTCTTGATCGCCCAAGCATCTTTCGCCACTCCCTCGCATATAATTTCTATATAAAAGAAAACACACCCTACCACTTATCTGTGGTAAAGTGCGCTGTGTATCATAAGTTTACATGGTTGTATATTATCCCCGTCGAGGTTATCTCTAACCACGCATAACACGCAGGCTTGTCATCCCTCGGCTGTCCTGCACTGCCCGGGTTTAATATCAGTATGTTCCCTCGCTGCTCGTAATACCTTACGTGCGTGTGCCCGAAAAACGCAAACTGACAGTCCAGTTCCCTCGCTTTCTCATATATCGCATCTACCGAAGTGCGTACACTCCATTTGTCACCATGCGCTAAAAACATTCGCTTGCCGTTGGGTAGTTCGTATACCATGTGGTCGGGCAGGTCAGGGTCAAAGTCACAGTTGCCCTTCACCGCTATCATCTTACAGTCTATGTAGTGCGCTTTGAGCTTCTTGAACTCCGATAACCCGTCACCTAAAAATACAAAAAGGTCGGCATCCCCGTTTCGCTTGATTATCTTATGCATGGCGGCATAATTACCGTGTGTATCTGAAAAAATGACGATCCTCATGAGCCGCCCTCCCCCTGTTTTCTTTACTATATTGAGTATAGCATATTTCATCAAAAAAATCAAGAGAGATAGAATATATAAATAAATGTTTACAAATAGTTTCATCTTCCGTATGATAGCTTTTTAGGGAGTTTTAGTCTCCTGTACGGACGAAGTCTTATTATTGCACAAAAAGGAGAGATATATTATGGGCAATTTTAACAACAAGCAGGCGCTCATTGATGCGGCTGCAAAAAAACTCGGTACTACACCCGATGTGCTTATGCGCCAGCTGAATGACGGCACTTTCCAAAAAGCGCTGAAAAATATGCCTTCCGCTGAGGCGGCTATGCTGACTAAGGCACTTTCCGATAAGGCGACCTGCGAGCGCATACTGAGTTCACCACAGGCTCAGGCGCTCTACAAAAAGCTTTCGGGAAAATAAACGGTAAAATTTCAAAGGAGGTGGGATATTGGACGATCTTATGAATAAGCTTCAGGCGGTGCTCAACGATGAGGAGAGCATGGCGCAGATACGTGAGCTTGCAGGTATGCTGGGGCAGGGGGCGGAAAACTCTGCTACAGCGGAAAATGTCAAGGCTCTGCCAGATCTCGGTGATACGGGTATCGACACGGTAAAGCTGATGCAGCTGGGTCAGCTTCTGCAAAGCGCTTCGCAGGAGGACAACAATCTGCGGCTGCTGGCGGCGCTCAGACCTCTGCTTAAAGAGGAAACTCAGCCTAAGCTTGACCGTGTGATAAAGCTGTATAAGCTTATGAACCTCTATCCTGCCTTGAAACAAAGCCTTTTGGGAGGCGATCTGCTTGGAGAACTCTGACAGCAGCTTTGGCAGGATGCAGGAGGACGCTATACGCCGTGTGCAGGAGATGCAGCGGCGTTCCCGTGAGGCAGTGGGGGCGCAAAGTCCGCAGGAGATCACTGAGAGCGCACCAACGGCTCCCACGGCATCGCTCGGGGGGATACTTAAAAACCTCGCCATCGACGAAGAAAAGGCGCTTATCGCAATGCTCATCTACATTCTTTATAAGCAAGGTGCGGACATTAAGCTGCTGGTGGGGCTGGCTTATCTGATATTGTGATAAAGACATGAGTAAAAATTTTATACATTTGTCAAAAAAATATCACCAAAACTATTGCAATCAGAGCCAATGCGTGATATAATAATATAAATACATATATAGTGCATATGTATTTGGTAATAATATAAAGAACTATAAAAATATTAAACGGAGTGATGAAAATGGCAAACAGACCTTACACCCTTTTTTGCGATACGACTTGTGACCTTCCCGAGGAGAGACTGGCTAAAATGGACTGCAAGCTGCTGCCGCTGACCTTTGAGATCGACGGCAAGCCGTACACCACCGCAGACATATCCATGCAGGAATTCTACCGCAGGATGAGAGAAGACGCAGTAACAAAGACCTCGCAGATAGCAGTCGGGGTATGCGAAGATGCATTTGAGGAAGAGCTAAAAAACGGCAGAGATGTGCTGTATCTTGCATTTTCGTCGGGACTTAGCGGCACATACAACAGTGCGAACATAGCGAAGAACAACCTTATGGAAAAATATCCCGAAGCAAAGATCGTGGTAGTAGACTCGCTGAGTGCGTCCTCTGGCGAGGGATTGCTGCTGATATATGCAGAGCAGAAGAAGCGAGAGGGTTTGACCATCGACCAGCTGGAAGCCTGGATAGAAGTTAACCGCTATAAGATCTGCCATGTATTTACAGTAGACGATTTAAAGTACCTGTTCAGTGGCGGACGAGTATCGAGGGCAGCGGCGCTGGCAGGAACGGTATTGGGGATAAAGCCTGTACTGAACGTAGATAACGACGGGCATCTGATACCGCAGGATAAAGTCAGGGGAAGAAAGCAGTCGATAAACAGGCTGGGCGACATGATAAGAGAGCGTAAGGGCAATAACGAGAATAAGATAGTAACTATGAGTCACGGGGACTGTATAGAAGATGCCAAATATGCAGAGAAGATGTTAAAAGAGATATTTGGCGAGGACACGGAAGTAGTGATAGCATATACGGGACCTGTAATAGGTGCGCATTCGGGACCCGGGACATTAGCATTGTTTTTCAAGGGTGATTATAGGTAAAACATAATCAGTGGCAAAGCGAAAACGAAGCCGTAAAAGCAAAAAAAGCTCCGAGCGCCAAACCATGCACCAAAGCAAAAAGAGGTGACGAATCAGAGCGCAGGGTCAAGCCGGGCGCTAGACGGCTTGCGGGAGTGTGAGGGCAGAGCCCTCACATCAAGGCACAAAAAGTGCGTTCTCCACAAAACAGGGAGAGCAAAGCAAATAACACGGGCGGCGATGGAGCAAACCTCTTGAACGTGCTCAATCTACCCGTACAAGCAAAGACAAGTGCGACCGACATCGCCGCCCGTCAGAGGTCAAACAACGAAGTGCTTTTGACCTCTTCGACCCGTAAGGGGCGACGGCAGCGATCTATTCACCCAAACAAAACCGTCCATAAGCCCAGCGAAAATACGGCTCGGGTATGCCAAGCAAAAGTTCATGCAACTGACTAAAAGACAAATAACCCCCACAGGTGTTGCGTTATCCTGTGGGGGTTAATGTTTTGTTGTTCTTATCTTGATATGGAGATGATGGCAAGGTGTCGCAGCTAACGCTGCGAATGACTTCAAATTCGCTATCGCTGTTTGAAGTCATCGGGCGGCGATGTCACTCGCACGCCTTTTTGTTTGTACGGGTACGTGGGCAGACGTTCAGGATTTTTGCTTCATCGCCGCCCGTGTTCTGTCCCCCACACCCCCTGCAAGCCGTCTAGCGCCCGGCTTGACCCTGCGCTTTGCCTCGTCACCACTTTTTGCTTTGGTGCCCGTTTTTGCGCTCGGAGCGTCTTTTGCTTTTACGGCTTAGTGTTCGCTCTGCTACTGGTTTTCAATCGCCTTGACTCCTTTGATATGCGCCGCTGTCAAGGCTATATCCGTTACATTTATCGCCCTATCGTTATTTATGTCCCCTACTACAGCAGAATATGCCTCCAACGCTCTTATACCCTTTATATGCGCTGCAACTATTGCTATGTCCGTTACGTTTATCGCTCCGTCACCGTTTACATCTCCGCTTTTATAAAGTTCTATCACTACTTCTCCGTCACTCTCGTCCCTGATGTTTACCGAGTATTCCCTCGTTACATACCCTTCGGCGGTCGCTCGTATCCTCGTCTTTCCCGTGCCGTAACTGCTTATATCGAATACACAGCTGTCGGTCTTGAATTCCGATACCACCCGTCCGCTGCGTATCACCTGTATGTTCATAAATGGGACGCTCGCCATGCTTATGCGTACAGGGTTGCTGTATGTCCTCTTGCCGCCGCTTATTGCATAGTAGCGGACGAAATTGTTATGCAGCTTCGCACTCATGGTTGTTTTCGGATCGAATTTCTTCCACTCCGCACCGTTTGCGCTTATCTCCCAGCCCTGCTCGGTGATCTCTGTGTCGCTGCTGACCTTCGGCGCTTTAAGGTCGATGATACCGCCCTTTTTCGTGGGCGCAGGTGTGTCCAGCTTGCCTATCATCGGGTGTCCCGGGCTATATTCTGCCGTATTATAGCCCCTGTCCGAGACTGACACCGTATACTCCGTCAGGTCGGTCACATCGTAGCTGAATTTAGCTTTGCCGTCCCCATCGGGGTGCAGTGCGATAACGTCCAGATAGCCGCAGTCAAAGATACCGCTTTTCTGCTCGCCTGACATGGTCGGTTCAGCTGTTTGCGTGAACAAGCCCAGCACGTCGTCCACCGCACCTATGTTTTTCGGCGAAGCTACGCCGTCACTGGCGTTGCCTATGACGAATATGCCGTCAAGGTTCTTGTCCTGTGCGGTGAATGTCAGTATCTTCCGTCCGTCCTTTTCGGTGAGTTTAAGGTCGCTTATCACAGGCGGTGTACAGTCCACCTCAAAGTCAAAGCTTATCTTATGCGGCGAATTTTCCGCACCGTCACGCAGTATATGCCCCGTGATATCACAGCTGTAGCTGCCCTCGGGCAATTCTCGGCGGTCGAAATAATATACGTCGCTGCTCTGACCTTTGAGCAGCAGTTTATTATCGGGCTTTGTGCCGAAGCTTACGCCCTTTGCATCGGTGAAGTTTATCTCGTCGATGGCTATGTTTCTCATGGGGGTCGTCCTGTAGCCTATATCGTCACCAACCAGGTCGCTGTTGCGGGACACCACATATTTCTGATGTGATGCATCGTAGATCGCCTGCTTGTATCTTTCAAGACTGCCGTCCTCGCTCACGAGCATATCCCTCGCCTCCACCAGCGAAGCCAGCGAAATGCTCGCAGGAATCATATAGCTGTAAAAATTTGTCATCATGTAACTGCTCAGTGTTTCACTGCCCGAGCTTATCGAGTCCTCGTGGAAAACAGGTATGCTCTCCCAGTCGCCCGTAAAGCCCATGACAGGCACCGATATATCACAGCAGTTCTCCGCCCCCGAAAGCATCAGATAGCCCTCGGCGAAAAAGCCGTTTGTAAACTTCTGCGAAAGCTCGCTATACTGCTCTGCATCAATATCCACACTGACCGTCAGCACCTTTTCTTCCCATGCTGCCACGGTCTTCATATCATCGGGGATATCCACCCGAGCCGAAAGCTCCTCCACGCCCGAGGTGATTTCTCTGCCTTTTTCGGTGGTCGTGCCGTCGGTGGTCAGCGCCAGTTTAGCGCTTTCAAAGGTCACATCTTCGTTTGATAGGTTCTTTACGCACACATCGAAAGCAAAGCTCTGTCCCAGTTCGTCGCCCAGTTCAAGCTTAGCCTTGTTGTCCTGCGAGGTCAGTATCACCTTGTCGTCCATCATTCTCGAAAGGTCTGCCAGACCTGCGCCCTGTGCTCTCGGAGACTCGTACAGCTCACCGTTCACCGCAGGCACAGCCGATGCCATCAGCAGATTTTTTATATACTGCACCCTCACATCGCTTTTCATTTCAAGTCCCAGACTGTCCAGATAGCTGTCAGCCAGTGCGCAGCAGCCTGCCACATAGGGCGTAGCCATGGACGTGCCGTAAAGCGAAGCAAAGCCGTCATAGCTTGCGGACATCAGCGCCGAGCCGATACCGCTTATCTCGGGCTTTATCTCCAGAGCGTCGGAAGCTCCCCTTGAAGAAAAACTGCTGACGCTCGTGGGCGCAGGCACTTTTGTATACCTGCCGTTGAAAGTCACCTGTCCCGTGGTCTTATCTATCAAAGCCGTGCCGCTGCGCTTGCTTATGATGCAGGCAGGCAGCACATCGGTGGAAAGGTCGGTCCTGCCGCTGCACACGATAAGTCCCACAGCCCCTGCTTTTTTGGCATTTTCAGCCATCTGTGCAAAGTCCGTACCGCCCATCTCGCACAGGGCTATCCTGCCCTCTGCATCGCTAAAGCTGTCCTCTGCACCATCACCGCAGTATATATAGTCCGTGGGCTTGTTTTTGAACTTAGCCTCGATGCTCTCATCGGAACATTCCGTGAAAGGCACATCCTTACCCTCGTCGGTCAGGAAGGTATGCACATAGTCCATCGACGCATCACAGCTCGCCACCGAGAATACCGCCCCTATGGATGCAGGCTCACCTATGGTGCCGTTATCGGGCTCCTCGGGAGAGGACTTTTCCTCGCCGTCATTGCCTGCGGCACAGCACACCACTATGCCCAGTTTTTCGGTGATGTTTATTATGTTCTGATACATCTCGGTGCCTTTCAGGTCGAAGGAGCGTGAGCCTAAGCTGAGGTTTATCACGTCCGCATCGAGCTTCACCGCATCTTCCATGGCGGCAATGACCACGTCGCTCGAAGCCGTAGCCTTGTTATCCTTATCCAGCTTCGAGAATGCCCCGAAAAACAGTATCTGCGCATCGGGGGCAACGCCCTGCACGTAGGTATCGGACACGCTGTTATATACCCTGTTGCCTGCGGCTATGCCCGTGACGTGGGTGCCGTGGTAAAGTCCGCTGTTCTCGGTCTTGTACATATCATCGCCCGTATAGTTCACCGCAAAGGGCACCTTGCTGTTATAGTAAGCCTTGTCGGGGTCGATGTCCCTGCTGAGCGAACGTTCCGCCAGCGCACGCCTGATGTCCTGCTCGGTCAGCTTAACGTCCACATCATCATCAAGTTCAGCGAACATATTGTGGCTGCGGTCAAGCTCGCTGTCGATGACCGCAATGACCTCACCCTCGCCCTTTAATCCCGTTATCTCGGAGAAATCCGCTATGCCACCCTGATAAACGGCATCTGACATATCCGTTTCTATGTTAAGCACAGGTGTCACGCTTTTTATCAGGCTGAAGCTTTCCGCATCGTCCATAAGCTCCTTTGGAAGATAAGCCGAAAATCCGCACATCAGCGTATCATAGCGCATCTCGCACTCTGTCTCGGGGTAGATAGTGCGCATCAGCTCCAGCGCCTTGTCGGTGTCCTCGGAGATCTCCTGCTTGCGTATCTGCGCTGCCTCGGTATCGAGATAGTCCATGCCCATGCTGACAGCTTCCTCGCTGCCCATCAGCGGCACATCGTCCAGCTCGACTATCACCCTGACCGCCTCGGTGGGCTCATCTTTTTTATCCTCGAAGGCTCTGCCCTGCACCGTGAAATTCAGCGCAGTCACCGCTGCACACAGCGCACAGCAAGCCCTGCGCAAAGCCTTATCTGCCATAAAATCACCCCTTGTCCTCGAAGTTCATCTTATGTCAATTATACAAAAAAACGAACAGTTTGTCAACCGATGTAACCATATTGTTATTTATGCCATTCTGTAAAAAACAAAAAATGCCCCGTAAAAACGGGGCATAGTTCAGCTTTATGATCTTACTCGCCGATATGAGCGATAGCATCTCTTATCTTGTTTACAGCGTCAAGGTTCTTTTCAAGCACCTGTGAAGCCTCAGCCAGAGTGGACTCTATGTTCGATACCATAGCCTCTCTGATAGCCTTCTCCTTGGTCCTTGCCTCGCTGATGGTGCTGTCTGCCTCAGCCTGTGCCTTCGAGATTATCTCGTTAGCCTCCTGGTTGGCAGTCTCCACCTCTCTCTTGGCATACTCTGTAGCCCTCTGGATTATATCCTGCTCGGATACCAGCTTGTCAGCCTCAGCCTTAGCCTCCTTGATGATATTGTCCTTCTCGCTCTGTGCAGCAGCCTTTATCTCGTCAGCCTCCTGCTTGGCGTTGTCGAGGATAGCCTTCTTCTGGGCTTCCATTTCCTGCGCCCTCTTTATCTCGGGCGGCATACTGATCCTGATCTCGTCGATAAGCTCGTGGAGCTGATCTGCGTCGATCATCTTCTTGTTTGAAAAAGGTACTGTCGAACCACTGTCGATGGTCTCATCTATTCTCAGCAGCAGCTCGTTAAGAGGGGTGTACTCCTGTGTGTTATCGCTCATGGTATTTCATCCTTTCAGTTAATACTTGTATTTTTACCCATATACTCCGTGTTTCTCGGGTAGGTGACTTTTATCATTCCTGCGGCGGACACAGCCTGTTCTTTATAACATCGTGTACCTCGGGCGGAACAAAGCCCGATATATCACCGCCGAAGCTCGCTATCTCCTTGACCACGCTGGACGAGAGGAACATATTCTCTCCCGCAGTGGTCAGAAAGACTGTCTCAGCGCCGTTGTAAAGCTTCTTGTTCGCCAGCGCCATCTGGAACTCATACTCAAAATCCGAGACCGCTCTCAGACCCTTTACGATGACCTCCGCCCCACGCAGCTGCAAATAATCCGCCAGCAGACCGTCATAGCAGTCCACCACCACATTATCCATATTATTCGTCACGGCGATTATCATCTCCATCCTCTCCTTAGTGGAGAAAACGGCTCTGTTCTTGTTCCTGTTGAAGGACACCAGCACTATCACCTTATCAAAAAGCTTCGAGGCTCTCTCGATGATATCCAGATGTCCCAGAGTTATCGGGTCAAAGCTGCCCGGACAAACAGCTATCTTCATTACGCTTATTCTTCCTCTGTCGGTATTTTAAAGATCGTGACGGCTATCTTGCCGTACTTATAACGCTTGTGCTTTACGAGCCTGCCGTACTCATCCGCCAGCTCCAGCTCCTTCTCATGCTCGCATACCACCACCGCACGGTCGCTCAGTATCCTGTCCAGCATGGGCAGCACCTTCTCAAGTGTGCCTTTTGAATACGGCGGGTCCAGCAGTACTATATCGAACTCGCCCTTAGCCACTTTGAGATATTCAAGGCTCTCCATATTGAGCACCCTTGACTCCGCCACGAATTTGCAGTCGGAGATATTATCCTTTATTATCTGTACAGCGGCAGGATTATTGTCCACGAAAACGCAGTGCTCGGCATCACGGCTGAGGGCTTCTATACCCATCTGACCGCTGCCTGCGAAAAGATCCAGCACCTTAGCCCCGGGCACATCGAACTGTATGGCAGAAAATACCGCCTCCTTGACCATATCTGTAGTTGGTCTTGTATCCAATGTGTCAAGAGTTTTAAGCTTCCTGCCACGTCTTGAACCTGTAATTACTCGCATATCAGCTCTCCTATATCAAACGATACTACTATTATACAATATTTCTTTCGATTTGTCCAGTATATTTTTAATAATTTTTAAAATATTACCCTCAGAAATTTACTTACATCAATTTTTCTGCTCACCTGCGAACCTTGTACCCATGGCAAATTTTTCAAACTCATCAAGATCATAGCTGGGCTTTTCGTACTCATCAGCATCCTTTGAGTTTGCTTTATCCTGCAATATCCACCTTTTTATGGTAGAATACGGGTCGTGGCAATGCTTGCCTGTGCGTTTCTGCCAAAGAGATAACTTATTTAAATAGTTTTCTGCAGACGACACAGACGACAGACCCACAAGCTCCGCCATCTGTTTCTCCGTCATGGGCACACCGTCATTTACAGTCCCGTCGTCAGTCACAAAAACACTTTCATTTATATTATCATTAACATATTCATTAGCACTGACATTAACATCTTCATTAACATTATCATTTACAGTGTCATTAACAGCATCGTTTGCATCGCTTTGCACAGCCCCGTATGCATTTGCATCATTTGCATCGTTTTGGATAGCCTTGTTTGCCATATTTGTGTTATCCCAACGAAGTTTAGCCGCCTCCGAGCGTTTTTTGCGTGTTTCTTCCCACTTTTTGGCATCACGCTCCAGCTGTTCGCTGATAAAGCTAAGCGCCATCTGCGCCATTGGCGAGAGATTGAGCGGCTCCTCACCGTTCACCAGACAATAGATCGCCTTGAACAGTCTGCCTGCGTCCTCATCGCTCAGCATACCGATGTGCTTGCGGTAATCGTTATACAATATGAAACTTTTCTTTTTCTCCGACATAAGTCATCCCTCCTTACTTACAGCCTGTGCCACCCAAAAAGTTGCACGAAAACGTACAACTTTAAGGCAACACCGCACAACCATTGTGTACCAGACACGCCGTCAGATTTTTCGTCAGGTTTTCTAAATTTGACGCAGGAAGGCTGACGCCTTTCAAGGAAAATTTGGGAAAGATGACGG
>CADALT010000051.1 GCA_902788785.1 uncultured Ruminococcus sp. | reverse complement strand
GTCGAAACAGCTTTGCTCTGCTTAAAGCTAAAGTCCTGATGCATGAGCTTTTATACGCAAACAGCAACTAACATTGGAAAGAGCCGATTATACGCTTACCATCAAGAAGTTTTTTTCCCTTAACGTATGCAGCTACTTTAGTTATGAGTTAGGCAGCATTTCTTGACATTCTGTTGTGCATAACAGAGAATGGAAAGTCATTTAAGAATAATCGATCGTGCGTTTGGCGTGTATGGCGTATATGATGATATTGACATCTCCACGGAATGATGATATAATAAACAAAATTGACGGGGGTGAACTTATGAATATCATACATATGAAATATGCTGTCGAGGTGGCGAGGATAGGCTCGATAAACAAAGCGGCAGAGGAACTGCTGATAGCACAGCCGAACCTCAGCCGAAGCATAAAGGAGCTTGAAGCCGATCTTGGCATAACTATGTTTTCGCGAACTTCCAAGGGCATGAACCTTACTCCCGAGGGCGAAGAATTTATCGGTTACGCCCGCAAGATACTTGACCAGATAGACGATGTTGAGCGTATATACCGTCAGGGCGTGCCAAAAAAACAAAAGTTTTCTATCTCTGTACCAAGAGCCAGCTATATCTCGGAAGCCTTTGCGGAGTTTTCGCGGACTATCACAGGTGATTCGGCAGAGCTTTTCTACTACGAAACCAATGCTCACCGTGCCATAGATAATATCTTTGATTCCAATTACAGCCTTGGCATAATCAGGTATGCGTCCGTATACGATAAGTATTTCAAACGCTCGCTGGAAGAAAAAGGACTGGAGTATGAGCTCATAGCCGAGTTTTCATATATGCTGGTGGCAAGTAAGGAGAGTAGTTTAGCATCGCTTGATAAAGTTCATTTTGGTGATCTCACGAATATGATCGAGATAGCTCATGCTGACCCTTATGTGCCGTCACTGCCCCTTTCAAACGTTAAAAAGGAAGAACTTCTGGACAGCATCGGCAGAAGGGTATTCATTTTTGAGAGGGGAAGTCAGTTCGACCTGCTGTCCCTCAATCCCGAGACATATATGTGGGTTTCGCCACTGCCAGACAGGGTGCTGGATATATATGGTCTTGTACAGAAAAAGTGCATCGACAACAAGCGACAGTACAAAGATGTTCTGATATATCGGAAAGGATATAACCTCACCGAGCTTGACCGCAAATTTATCACTGCGCTTATCGAATCGAAGAGGGCTTATTTTCCGAAAGAATGATATAGTGACGTAAATACGAACTTTAACACAGTTTTCCGTAAAAAGGAGAGCTGTGTTTTTTTATTGGTAAGGGGTATATCGGTAAAGGTAATATCGATATACTTTTTTGGTAATTCCGTTCTCGTAAAAATGGTGATATAATTAAAACATCGGAGGTGAGAAAGTGAAAGAACCGGTATTTTCAAAGGCAACCCTTGGCAGACTGCCCATATATCTGGATTACCTGAGAACAGGCGACCATGGAGAATATATCTCCGCCGCTGAGATTTCAAGGGCTCTGGGGCTGGGCGATGTTCAGGTGAGAAAAGACCTTAATTCGGTCAGCGGTACAGGCAAACCGAAGATAGGCTACAAGACCACTGAGCTTATTGCGGCACTTGAATCTGTCCTTGGCAGAAAGGCGGCTACCCCCATTGTTATAGTCGGCGCAGGAAAGCTGGGCAAAGCATTGCTGGATTTTGATGGTTTCGATGAATACGGTATCAAGATATCTGCCGCATTTGATGTGGACAAACGTCTGCTCTGCGACAGGATACTCCCCATGGATAACTTTACCAACTACTGTCGGCTTTATGATATCCACGCGGGAATAATCACGGTGCCTGCTGCCTGTGCGGAAGAAGTCTGCGACATTATGATAAAGAGCGGTATAACGGCGATATGGAATTTTGCGCCCACTGTTCTTAATGTCCCCGAAAATATAACGGTATGTCAGGAAAATCTGGCACTTTCACTGGCATATCTTACCATGAAACTTAGGAAATGATACGGAGGAAAGTTCAATGGCAAAGAAAGAGTACGAGATCGTTGACGGCGTTGAAAAGCTTGAAGCCGCCCTTGAAAGAGTAAGGGCAGCACAGAGAAAGATGGCGTCCTTCACTCAGGAACAGGTAGACAGCATATTCCTTGCTGCTGCCACTGCAGCAAACCGCGCAAGGATAGATCTTGCAGAACAGGCTGTTGCAGAGACCGGAATGGGTATCGTTGAGGATAAGGTCATCAAGAACCACTATGCCAGCGAATACATATACAACAAGTACCGTGATACCAAGACCTGCGGCGTTGTTGAAGAGGACAGATCGGCAGGAATAAAGAAGATTGCTGAGCCTATCGGTGTGATCGGTGCGGTAATACCCACCACCAATCCTACTTCCACCGCGATATTCAAATCTCTTATCGCCCTGAAGACAAGGAACGGTATCATCATCAGCCCTCACCCTCGTGCAAAGGAGAGCACCATCGCAGCTGCTAAGGTAGTTCTTGAAGCCGCAGTTGAAGCAGGTGCTCCCGAAGATATAATCGCATGGATAGATATACCCAGCCTTGAAATGACAAATATGCTGATGAAAGAGGCTGATATCATACTGGCAACAGGCGGTCCCGGAATGGTACACGCTGCATACTCCAGCGGTAAGCCTGCACTGGGTGTAGGTGCGGGCAATACCCCTGCTATAATCGATGACAGCGCAGACATCCTGCTTGCTGTAAACTCAATAATCCATTCCAAGACATTCGATAACGGCATGATCTGCGCATCCGAGCAGAGCGTTATCGTTCTTGACAGCATATATGACGCAGTTAAGACAGAGTTCGCTGCAAGGGGATGTTACTTCCTTAAACCCGATGAGATAAATAAGGTGAGAAAGACCATTATCATCAACGGGGCTCTCAATGCTAAGATAGTTGGACAGTCTGCCGCTAAGATAGCTGAGCTTGCAGGCGTGACAGTTCCCGAGGGTGCAAAGATACTCATCGGTGAAGTTGAAAGCGTTGATATTTCCGAGGAATTCGCTCACGAGAAACTTTCTCCCGTACTTGCAATGTACAGGGCTTCCGATATTCAGGACGCATTCGGCAAGGCAGAACATCTCATCGCTGACGGCGGCTACGGTCATACAGCTTCTATCTACCTCGATGCTGTACGCGAGCAGGAAAAGCTCTCCGAGTTCGGCGAGAGAATGAAGACCTGTCGTATACTGGTGAATACTCCCTCTTCTCAGGGCGGTATCGGCGACCTTTACAATTTCAGGCTGGCACCATCCCTCACACTGGGCTGCGGTTCATGGGGCGGAAACTCGGTTAGCGAGAACGTAGGAGTAAAGCATCTGCTGAATATAAAGACCGTTGCCGAAAGGAGAGAGAATATGCTTTGGTTCAGAGCTCCCGAAAAGGTGTATTTCAAAAAGGGCTGTCTGCCCGTTGCTCTTGATGAACTGGATAAGGTCATGGGCAAGAAGAAGGCATTCATCGTAACCGACAGCTTCCTGTTCAAGAACGGCTTCACCAAGCCTGTTACAGACAAGCTGGATGAACTGGGCATCACTCACGAGACATTCTCCGATGTTGCTCCCGACCCCACACTTGCCTGTGCTATGGAGGGCGTAAAGGCTATCAGAAGCTTTGAGCCTGATGTTATAATCGCAATCGGCGGCGGTTCTGCAATGGACGCTGCAAAGATCATGTGGGTTATGTACGAACACCCCGAGGCTGATTTCATGGATATGGCGATGCGTTTCGTCGATATCAGAAAGAGGATATACACCTTCCCGAAGATGGGTGAAAAGGCATATTTCATATGTGTTCCTACTTCCTCGGGTACAGGTTCCGAGGTTACACCTTTTGCAGTTATCACCGATGACAAGACAGGCCACAAGTATCCTCTTGCAGATTACGAGCTTATGCCTAATATGGCTATCGTTGATACCGATATGATGATGAGCGCACCCAAGGGTCTGACTGCCGCTTCCGGTCTTGACTGCATGGTGCATGACCTTGAAGCTCTGGTATCAGTAATGGCAACGCCCTTTACCGATGGTATCGCTCTCGAATCCCTGAAAATGACTTTTGATAATCTGCCCGAATGTGTAGAAACCGGTCAGACAGCTGTAAGGGCAAGAGAGAATATGGCTCATGCCGCAACTATGGCAGGTATGGCTTTTGCTAATGCTTTCCTGGGTATTGGTCACTCACTGGCACACAAGCTGGGTGCATATCACCACCTGCCCCACGGCATCTGCTGCGCACTGGTGATAAGCGAAGTCATCAGATTCAACGCTTCTGATGTTCCTGTTAAGATGGGTACTTTCCCTCAGTACGAATATCCTCAGGCTGCCGCTAAGTATGCAAGGATCGCAAGATACCTAGGCGTACAGGGCAACAGTGACGCTGAACTTGTAGACGGTCTTATCGATAAGATCGAAGAACTCAAGGAAGCTGTGGGCTGCAAGAAGACCATCGCTGAATACGGTATCTCCGAGGAAGACTTCCTCGCAACACTGGATAAGATGTCAAGAGATGCCTTTGACGATCAGTGTACAGGTGCTAACCCCAGATATCCTCTCATCAGCGAGCTGAAGCAGATATACATGAACGTATACTACGGCAGAACTTTCGTTGAGACCGAGAAGCCCGATGCAGGTCAGATAGACAGTGCTGACAGCAGCAAGGATTTCAAGCAGGCTTTCAACCGCGCAGTAAGCAGCGGCAAAAAAAGAGTATAAACGGAGGGACGGAATATGAATCTGGATCGTGTAATAGCTGTCAGAAATACCAAGACGGTGTATCGTGACGGTGACAAGTGCATAAAGGTATTTAATGATACATACAAGAAGTCGGAAGTGCTGAACGAAGCACTGAATCAGTCCATGGTTGAGGAAACAGGCATCAATATGCCCCGCCTTAAAGAAGTGCTGATGATCGACGGTAAATGGTCTATCGTATCGGAATATATAAACGGCAAGACTCTTGCACAGATGATGGAGGAGCAGCCCGAAAAGAAGAAAGAGTATATCGAACAGCTGGTTGATATCCATCTGGATATACACTCTAAAGTCTGTCCCATGCTGAGAAAGCTGAAAGACAAGATGAACAGCAAGATAAGTCAGACAGACCTGAATGCTACAACAAGATATGATCTGCATACCCGTCTTGAGGGTATGCCCAAGCACTACAGGCTCTGCCACGGCGATTTCAACCCCTCAAATGTTATAATCACCGAGGACGGTACTCCCTATATCATCGACTGGGCACACGCTACACAGGGCAACGCTTCCGCAGACGCAGCAAGAACATACCTTTGCTTCTGGCTTGACGGCGATATTGAGGGCGCAGATATGTATCTTGATATATTCTGCGAAAAGAGTAATACCGCAAAGCAGTATGTTCAGAAGTGGATGCCCATCGTTGCGGCTTCGCAATCGGTAAAAGGCAACGAAAAAGAGCGTGAATTCCTGCTCTCCTGGGTAGACGTTGTAGACTATATGTAATATGTGAGGTGCTTAATATGAAGGTAACTGTATGTATTGGTTCTTCCTGCCATCTGAAAGGCTCGCGTCAGGTAGTCGAGCAGCTTCAGTATCTTATCGCAAAAGAGGATCTCGGAGACAAGGTCAAGCTCGGCGGAACATTCTGCATGGGCAAATGTCAGCAGGGCGTATGCGTTACTGTTGATGATGAATTCTACTCGGTATCTCCTGAAACAGTGGGAGAGTTCTTCGAGAAAGAGATAAAGCAGAAGGTAAAATAAAACATGATCATTCAGATATGTGTCGGCTCATCATGCCACCTGAAAGGTTCAGAGGATATGATAGAGTTGCTGAAACAGGCGATATCGACCCATGATCTTGAAAACGAAGTTACACTTGCCGGCAGTTTCTGTGCTGGCAGGTGTAATCGTGTGGGTGTTACTGTCACTGTTGATGACGAAGTATACACAGGCGTTACCCCGGAGGGCTTCGCCGAGTTTTTTCAGAACGCTGTATTGAGCCGTATAGGAAAGTGAGTTAATCATCTATGAGGAGTTGCTTAACATTAAAAAAATCAAACTGCAAAAACTGCTATAAATGCATAAGATACTGCCCTGTAAAGTCCATAAGATTTTCGGGCAATCAGGCGCACATCATCGAACAGGAGTGCATATTGTGCGGACAGTGCGTGGTAGTCTGTCCACAGGATGCAAAGCAGATCGTCGATGAATCGGAGAAAGTCAGGGTGCTTCTCCAGAGCGGTTCGCCTGTTGTTGTTAGTCTTGCACCGTCATTTATCGCCAATTATGACGGAGCGGGCATTGAGCAGATGCGTGACGCGCTAAAAAAGCTTGGCTTTTATGATGTTGAAGAAACAGCTGTAGGTGCGACCCATGTAAAGCGTGAATATGAGCGGATACTAAAAGAAGAAAACAGGGATGTTGTAATATCATCCTGCTGTCATTCCGTAAATCTGCTGATACAGAAGTACTTCCCCGATCTTCTGCCCATGCTTGCAGATGTTATTTCCCCCATGCAGGCACACTGTGCAGATATCAAAAGGCGTATCCACGATGCCAAGACAGTCTTCATAGGTCCGTGTGTTTCCAAAAAGGATGAAGCACAGCATTACGGCGATACAGTTGATGCTGTGCTCACCTTTGAGGAACTTTCAGTCTGGCTGAAAGAAGAGAATATCGAGATAGAGCGGGGATTTTCTGCTGATGAAAATAGCCGAGCAAGATTTTTCCCTACGGCTGGTGGCATACTTAAAACCATGGACTGCGACCTGCCAGACTACACATACATAGCAATAGACGGTATCGAAAAGTGCATATCCGTTCTGCGGGAGCTTGAAAAGGGGAGCATACACAAATGCTTCATCGAAATGTCAGCCTGTAAGGGAAGCTGTATAGGCGGTCCTGTTATGGAAAATGCCCGCTATACTCCCGTTGAAGATCAGATGCTGATTGCGAGATATGCAGGCTCGAAGGATTATGACGTTGAACAGCCCGACAAGCTGTATATGAAAAAGCAGTTCACACTGATTGACCTTGGTCATGCACAGCCCACCGAGCCGGAGATACATCAGATACTGGCGCAAATGGGCAAGTTCGATACTTCCGATGAATTGAACTGCGGTTCGTGCGGATACAACACCTGTCGCGAGAAAGCCATAGCCATATATCAGGGCAAGGCGGATATATCCATGTGCTTGCCTTTCCTGAAAGACAAGGCGGAAAGCTTCTCCGATACTATTGTAAAAAATACTCCCAATGGCATCATCGTGCTGAATGATTCGCTGGAAGTACAGCAGATAAACTCCGCGGCTATGGAGATGATGAATATTCGCTACGCTTCAGATGTGCTGGGAGATCAGGTAGTAAGGATACTCGACCCGAAGATATTTATAGACGTTCAGCGTACAGGCAAGGGCGTGTACAATGAAAGGATATTCCTGACCGAATACCAGAGGTATGCCGAGCGCACTATCGTCCTTGACCGCGAGAGCAAAATGCTCATCTGTATCATGCGTGATGTTACCGATGAGGAAAATGCCCGCAGCAAAAAGGAAGAGATAAGCCGAAATACCATCGAGGTAGCTGATAAGGTAATTGAGAAGCAGATGAGGATAGTTCAGGAGATAGCGTCGCTTCTCGGCGAAACTACTGCCGAAACGAAGATAGCGCTTTCAAAGCTCAAGGAGTCGATGCAGGATGAATAACTTGTGTGCGGATATCGGATTCAAAAGCATAAATCATACAGGTGAACAGCTGTGCGGAGACCATATCGATATCGTGGAGAACGACGATTCCACGGTCATAGTCCTTGCGGACGGTCTCGGCAGCGGCGTAAAGGCGAGCATACTCTCGACCCTTACCTCGAAGATTATCTCCACCATGCTTGCAGCAGGTCTTCCCCTTGAAGACTGCGTTTCAACTATCGCAGGCACTCTGCCCATATGTTCGGTGAGGGGCGTTGCATATTCCACTTTCACCATAATCCATATCATCAATAACGAAACTGCTGTGCTGATTCAGTATGACAATCCACTGAGCATACTTATCCGCAATGAAAAAGTATGTGACTATCCCAAAACAGAAATGAACATCGGCGGAAAGAAGATATATCGCTCCGAGATAAGATTACAAGAGAATGATCTTATCATATCCATGAGTGACGGCTGCCCCCATGCGGGTATAGGCTTGGCTTACAATTTCGGCTGGAAGCGTGAGGATATCGCGGCGTTTATGGAGATGCTTGCACCTGTGGGGTATACAGCAAAGACCCTCTCTACCATACTTGTAGATGAGTGCGACAATCTTTACGGACACGAGCCCGGTGATGATACCACTGCCTGCGTTGTGCGCATACGCCGCCGTGTGCCGATGAATATTCTCTTCGGTCCGCCATCAAACAAAGATGACTGCGACAGAATGATGAGCCTGTTTTTCTCTAAAGAGGGCAAGCACATAATCTGCGGCGGTACTACCTCGACAATTGCTTCCCAGTGGCTGAAAAAGCCGCTGGTTGCAAGCCTCAGCTTTGAGCACAGCGACGTACCGCCCATTGCGACTATCGAGGGTGTTGACCTTGTGACTGAGGGTGTCATAACCGTCAACCGCGTGCTTGAATACGCAAAAGATCATATCGGCGAAAATCTGTTATACGAGAAATGGAGCCACGGCAGGGACGGCGCATCCCTCATCAGCAGAATGCTTTTCGAGGAAGCCACGGATATAAATTTCTACGTGGGCAGGGCAATAAATCCCGCACATCAGAACCCCGAACTGCCAATAAATTTCAACATCAAGATGAACCTTGTGCAGGAACTCTCAAAGGCTCTGGGAGAGATGGGCAAGCGCATCAAGGTCAGCTATTTTTAAGGGTGTGAACAGATAAATGAAAAACAAAAGAGTATTTGATACCAAGGTACAATACCTGAAATACAAGGTCCTGCGAGAGGTCGCCAGAGAAGCGTGGGATGATACGCTGCTTGAAGATCTTCTGGATATCCCGAAGAAAATAGTATCAGGCAAGACCCCCACCATGCGCTGCTGCGTTTACAAGGAAAGAGCCATAATCGCGGAGCGCGTAAAGATAGCTATGGGTGGTGACAAGGAAAATCCCAATGTTATCGAAGTTATAGATATTGCCTGTGATGAATGTCCTGCGGCAGGATATGAAGTCACAGATTCATGCCGCGGCTGTCTTGCGCACCGCTGTGAGGACGTATGTCCCAGAGGTGCTATATCCTTCGATCACAACCATGTGGCACATATCGATAAGAGCAAATGCGTTGAGTGCGGCAGATGTTCAAAGGTCTGCCCATATTCGGCGATAACCAACCGTGTCCGCCCCTGCCAGAATGCCTGCAAGATAAAGGCTATAAGCATAAACGAGGACGGCGGTGCAGCCATCGATAATGAGAAGTGCATATCCTGTGGTGCCTGCGTATACCAGTGTCCTTTCGGAGCTATAACCGATAAATCCTTTATACTGGATGTTATCGACATGATAAAGAAAAACAGCCGCGATAAAAAATCGAAGCTGTATGCGGTGGTGGCACCATCGATTTCCAGCCAGTTCACCTACGCTAAGCTGGGACAAGTGGTTTCGGGACTGAAAACTCTGGGTTTCCACGCGGTAGTTGAAGCGGCGCTTGGTGCGGATATGGTAGCATATTCCGAGTCGAAAGAGCTTGTGGAAAAAGGCTTTCTTACCAGCTCATGCTGTCCTGCATTTGTGTCATACGTAAAGTCAGCTTTCCCCGAACTGACCGAGCATATATCCCATAATCCCTCACCAATGGCGGCGATCGCCAAGTACATAAAGGATATCGAACCATCTGCCAAGGTGGTGTTCATAGGTCCATGTACTGCAAAAAAAGCTGAAGCTCAGCTGAAAGAGGTCAAAGCTTATGTTGACTCTGTGCTGACTTTTGAAGAGCTTCAGGCGCTGTTTGACAGCCGTGATCTTGACATAACTCAGCTTGAAGAAGAAGCTCTTGACAACGCTTCATATTTCGGCAGGATATTCGCACGAAGCGGCGGACTTTCAGACGCTGTCGCCGAAGCGATAAAGGAACAGGGAATAGAGGATTTTGATCTAAAGCCATGTTCCTGTGACGGCATTGAAGAGTGCCAAACAGCGCTGATGAAGAAAAAGCGCGGAGTACTTACCGAGAATTTCATCGAGGGAATGGCTTGCAGCGGAGGTTGCATAGGTGGCGCAGGCTGTCTTACTCACGGCGAGAAGAACAAAGCCCAGGTGGATGCTTATGGCAGGGAAGCCCTCGAAAAGACCATCACCGATGCGATATCGGTACTTAAAATGTGACCTGTTGTTTTTGCATAACTGATATATACTGAGAAAAGACATCGCGTTCATACCGAACGATGATGCCTTTTTTCATTGTGGAATTTTTTGTTGGCATATCCGAATAAAGTGAAAAAACGACAGCCCCGAATAAGACCGCCGGCTTCTCATAAACCATAACGCCTGTGCTGAGAAGATAGTCTCGGTATTGCTTATAGCAGAGTGGACTTTCCGCATCGCCTAATACAAGTAACGACCTTTATGACCTGTTCTTCACGCCAAACCTTTATTTTTTCAAGATATTCTGTACGTTCTACCATATTATGCACCTCACTTTCCCTTAATATATCATATCCAGATCTACTTGTCGATATAAAATTCCGATTTTGGAATTTATAGCTTGAAACTTGGATGAATTATCCGGAATGAGAATTTGCCGATAGAATGACGTAAGCAACACCATAAAATAATATCTAAATAAAAGCATATCCAATATGGCTGAAATATCATTGTTAATTTTATCTACCGCCGATAAAATTAGAACAGGCTGTTTCAATTAGCGCTAAGAATCAAAGTGTTTATGAAAGCAAAGCTCCCGAAATTCTAATTCCGGGAGCAGTTTTACGAATGTAAGACTTTATATAGTATCGTAACAGCAGCAGACACGTACCTGATATGTATTACCTCTTTTCCTTATATTAGCCATTGTCTGATTCCACCCTACAATCAGACCTCTGGCATCTCTAAGCCCTTACCATTATTTAAATGAAGATACCGATTCAAGAGAATTCAAACCACTTCTTATGGGGTATGTGAATGTTGACATTGTAATAAACATCACCGACATAACTAAAGTAGCTGTACACGTTAAGGGTAAAAAACTTCTTGATGAAAATGCTCAGAAATTTGCCTATGTTAATAATGACGGAAAAATCAATATTTCGGATATAACTAAATCGCAGCACACGGTAAAGGTAAAAATCTTTTGAGCTAATAACAGGAATTTTTATTTTCTGAATGTTTATATAAGATATGATAATAGCAAACAGCTGGGTATATAACACCCAACTGTTTGCTAGTTGTTGTGATTGCTGATTTGCAACGTCTAACGTAAGCGTATAATCGGCTCTTTCCAATGTTAGTTGCTGTTTGCGTATAAAAGCTCATGCATCAGGACTTTAGCTTTAAGCAGAGCAAAGCTGTTTCGAC
>CADALT010000050.1 GCA_902788785.1 uncultured Ruminococcus sp. | reverse complement strand
CTTGAAAGGCGTCAGCCTTCCTGCGTCAAATTTAGAAAACCTGACGAAAAATCTGAAACATCAGTTTCACTGATGTTGGGCGTATCCGGTACACAATGGCTTTGCGGTGTTGCCTAAAAAATATAACAATGTGCAGGAAGTATCTGTTTTTCCGACTTCCTGCACTCATTATCATTATCTCACTGCTCTGCCGCAGACGATGTCAGTCTTGCGAAATCATAGCTTTCAAGCTTCTCTCCCACTGTCTTGGTTATATCAGCAAATGCGTCCTGAAACTGACAGCTGCCCGATGCGCCCCTGTTGCATTCAGCCTCAGGGTCTAAGCATCTGGAAAAATAATATTTTCCCTCAATGGCTTCAATAACACTTTTCAGGGTTATCTCCGAAGGTGCCTGGGCTATCTTGTAGCCGCCCTGAGTACCCTTGAACGACTTTACTATGCCTGCCGCCACCAGCTTGCGCAGTATTTTCAGCGAAAATCTGAGGGTAACATTCGTCCTTTCGGAGATGGTCTTTGCATCCAGCTTGTCCTGTGTTCTGCAAAGCTCTGCCGTTATCCTGACAGCATAATCCGATTCAAGTGTTATGTACATAGCACTCACCTCTTAATCAAGATAATCTCTCACCTTATTGCTTCTGTTGGGGTGACGCAGCTTTCTGAGAGCCTTAGCCTCGATCTGACGGATACGCTCTCTTGTCACCTTGAATTCCTGACCAACTTCCTCCAGAGTACGGCTTCTGCCGTCCTCCAGACCAAATCTGAGTCTGAGCACCTTTTCCTCACGCTCTGTCAGTGTGGAAAGCACCTGATCTATCTGCTCTTTGAGCAGTACCAGCGAAGCTGCCTCAGCAGGTGCGGGTGCATCATCATCGGGGATAAAGTCGCCCAGATGGGAGTCTTCCTCCTCACCGATAGGTGTCTCCAGAGATACGGGGTCCTGTGCGATACGCATTATTTCCCTTACTCTGTCCACGCTCATATCCAGTTCATCAGCGATCTCCTCGGGTGAAGGATCGTGACCGTTCTTATGCAGCAGCTGCGAGCTAACCTTCTTGACCTTGGTGATAGTCTCGACCATGTGAACGGGTATACGTATGGTCCTTGCCTGATCGGCGATAGCTCTGGTTATAGCCTGTCTTATCCACCATGTAGCATATGTGGAGAACTTGAAGCCCTTCTTGTAGTCGAACTTCTCCACTGCCTTGATAAGACCCATGTTGCCTTCCTGGATAAGATCGAGGAAGCTCATGCCTCTGCCCACGTATCTCTTGGCAATGGATACGACCAGACGCAGGTTAGCCTCAGCCAGACGCTTTCTTGCCTTGGTAGCCTCTCTGTCATTATCACCCGACATCATCTCAGCAAGCTGTATCTCCTCCTCGGAGGTCAGCAGAGGCACTCTGCCTATCTCTTTGAGGTAGATCTTTACAGGGTCATCTATAGCGATACCATCGGTAGACAGCGAGATATCCACCTCGTCCTGTTCAAGCTCGTCATCGGGGTTGACAAAATCCAGTGTATCGTCAACTACGACATCGTCGATGATCTCGATGTTAAGGCTGTTGCAGGTGTCATAGAAATTATCCATCTGCTCCACATCGAAATTGAGCTTTTCCAGCGCATCGGTGATCTCCTTGGTAGTCAGCTTACCTGTCTGCTTACCATGCTCCATAAGGTTTTCCATTATCTTGCTCTTGTCAGTCATGATCCATTACTCCTTAGATATAAGTTTATTTTTTTATTCTCGTGATCATAGTCAGTGAGATCTTAAATATCTCCCGTCAGCCTTTCTGCTTTTTGAGCTCTTCAAAATGCCTAAGAAAATCTTCCTGACTTTCGGGTGATGTGCTTTTCCCGGCAGACTTGCTATGGGCTTTCTTGATGGTATTTATATACTCATCTGCCACATATCCGTCGATACCCAACTGACCGAAGCCGTCAAGTATTCCTGTTATCTTGCCGACCTCATCAGGGGTGAACTCATCGTTGAACGACGACACCGAACTATCCTGCGCTGAACTTATTTTTTCCAGCAGTGCCTTATACACTCGTCTGTTGAAATCCGTCACGAATTCCTCGGGCGGAAGTCTTTTGCCTATATCCTCAGCCCTGTCGGGATTGGTATAGATATAATATATAAGTCCGCATTCAGCCTTTGCCTCTTTAGGATGTGCATTCGCCTGGGGATTTATTTCATCCTTTGGCACATTGGCAAAATTTACCGTTCGCTGCCAGTCACGCTTGGCTGCTGCACGCCTTGCACGTCCACGAAGCCCCTCGACCTCGTTCATGACAGCCTGCCTGCTGACACCCTGTTCATCAGCCACACGGTTGATATAGATCTCCCTTTCCACAGGAGATTCCAGCGCCGCCAGCACACGATACGCCTTTTGCAGATACTCGACCTTTCCCACATCCTCATTAAGGTCAAGCCCCTCTTTACACTTATTAAGTTCAAAGACCACAGCACCGTCTGATTTGCCCAGCAGGTACTTGAAATGGTCTGCACCGAACTTATTTATATACTCATCAGGGTCTTTTGCACCCTCCATCTTAATAACGGAAGTGCGCAGCCCCGTCTGTCTCAATATGCCTATAGCACGCTGAGTGGCTTTCTGACCTGCCGCATCTGAGTCATAGCAGATGACAACTTCCTCGGCATAGTTAGATATAAGCTTTGCCTGTTCATTAGTCAGCGCCGTTCCGCAGGAAGCTACAGCGTTGCCGAAGCCGTGCTGATTTAAAGATATTACATCGAGGTTGCCCTCGCAAAGCAATATCTTCTTGGTCTTTACCGCTTCATCCTTAGCAAAATTCATCGAGAACAAAAATTTATTCTTGTTATAGCAGATGGTATCCTTGGAATTGAGGTATTTTCGCTTATCCTCATTATCCAGCGCTCTTCCGCCAAAGCCGACTATATGTCCTGCCAGGTCAAAAAACGGGAACATCGCCCTGTACATAAAGAAGTCGTAAGGGTTGCCCGTTCTGCCCGAACGTCCCACAAGTGATGCGGCTTCAAGCTCCTGCTCGCTGTATCCCAGCGAGGTCATATGCCGCAGCAGCGCCGTCCAGCTTTTAGGCGCAAAGCCCATGCCGTATTTCTTTATAGTATCTATCGTAAGCTTTCGTTTGTTTATCAGATAATCAAGACACACCCGTCCTTCGGGGGTCTTCAGCTGCGAGTAAAAGAATCTTGCGGCAGCCTTGTTCATTTCGTAGACACGCTTTCTGCGGTCTATGCCCTGCTTGCCGCTCCTGTCCTCGGGCAGCGGCAGACCTGCCTTATCGGCAAGTAGTTTGACCGCATCCCAATAGTCCAGATTATTGTACTTCATCGTGAAAGTTATCACATCGCCGCCTGCACCGCAGCCAAAGCAGTGGAAATATTCCTTATCTGGATGGACATAGCACGATGGTGTCTTTTCATTGTGGAAAGGGCAAAGGCAAACATAGTCTCTGCCCACACGTTTCAAGCTGACATAGTTGCCCATAGTCTCGGCTATGGGATTAGCAGCCTTTAATTTCTCTATAAATTCAACAGGCAAAGCCACTATATCTCCTCCCTAGCCCGGGACGCCATCTCGTCACGATTTTTTGTTTAATAGATAAAACAGGCGCTCGGTAGCGTTCAATAGTTGGTCGGCAAAGGTAGTTCCCCCTAGCCCGGGTCGCCTATTCGTTACATCTTTTCGCTTTAAGACTTAGATAGGCGCTCGGTAGCAATAAATAGCATGGCTCTATAGGTAGTTCCCCCTAGCCCGGGACGCCATCTCGTCACGTTGTTTCGTTTAATAGATAAAACAGGCGCTCGGTAGCATTCAATGGCCTGTCGCCATAAGTAATTTACCCTAGCCCGGGTCGCCAATTCGTCACATCTTTTCGCTTTAAGACTTAGATAGGCGCTCTGTAGCATTCAATAGCCTGTCGCCATAAGTAATTTACCCTAGCCCGGGACGCCTATTCGTCACATCTTTTTGTTTAATAGATAAAACAGGCGCTCGAAATAATGCGGATCAAAGGGCTATTTTACCATCCAAGCTGCAGGTATAAAGAGTTCCTTGAACTTCTCCACCGCATACACATCTGTCATGCCCGAGATATAGTCGCACACCGCCATATCAACACCGTAGTGGTAAGCAAGGTTAAGGTACATCGCAGGCAGGCTTTCCACATGGTCAACATAATACTTATACAGAAAAGCTATCATATCCTGCGCCTTGCGCTCCTCGGATTTGCAGACAGGATTTGTATAAACGCTGTCGAACATGAACCTGTGCAGAGCCTTATACGCTTTCTCTATCTCGGGTGACATCGAAAGTGCGCTCTCCTCATCGGGTGTACCCAGACAGTCTTTCATGCCGTTTTCCACAAGAGATGTCACAAGAGTAGTTATCCTCTCGCTCTTTGAGTGACCCAGCACGTTCGTAATGGACTTAGGTATATCGTCCTCACTTAGTATCCCTGCACGTATCGAATCATCTATATCATGGTTTATATAAGCTATAACATCGGCAAACCTCACCGCATAGCCCTCAAAGGTCGATGCGACCTGATTTGTATGTTTTAAGATACCGTCCCTGACCTCGTGTGTAAGGTTGAGCCCTTTGCCATCATTTTCCAGTATATCCACCACTCTGAGACTCTGTTCATAGTGATGGAAGCCCACAGGGCTCAACTCGTTTAGCATCCTCTCGCCTGCATGACCAAAGGGAGTGTGTCCCAGGTCGTGCCCCATGGCGATAGCTTCTGTCAGGTCCTCATTCAGGCGAAGCGCCCTGGCGATAGTCCTGGCTATCTGGCTGACTTCGAGCGTATGGGTCAGTCTGGTGCGGTAATGGTCGCCTGCAGGTGACAGGAACACCTGGGTCTTATGCTTTAATCTTCTGAACGAATTACAGTGGAGTATCTTATCACGGTCACGCTGGAACTCTGTCCTGAGCGTACATTTCTCCGTTTGCCTCTCCCTGCCCTTTGAATCACTTGAAAGGCAGGCATAACTGCATAAAAACTCACGTTCGAATTTTTCATGCTGTTCTCTTGGAAGCATAGCCCTCATCCTCTCTATGAACTGTCAGCAACGCAGTTTTTCCATACACAAGTTATATACTCCAAAAGATATAAAAATGCCTTTATTTTTACATAAAGGCAAATTAAATTTGTTATTATTTACAATTTGTCGGCAAAATCCGCCCATAAATCTGTATCTTCCAACAACTGCAATTGTCCACCCGAAACATCGGTAAGTTTCTTTTTAAGATCATCTGCTCTTTCAGCCCTGACAAGCACAGCCATATTCACCGTATCAGCGAAATCTTCCTTCTCATTTATGACCCCGTATTCGGGCAGAAGGTAAGATACCTTGCCGTAAAAGGTATAATCGCAGGAGAAGCTCAGTCGTGAGCACTCACACATGACCATCTTTTTTGCCGCAGACACTGCCAGAGAACAAGCCTGAGAATACGCCCTCACAAGTCCGCTCGCACCTAGCAGCACCCCTCCGAAATATCTGGTGACTACCACACACACATCGGTCAACCCTGCTTTATTTATCACATCAAGCACAGGCACGCCGCCCGTACCCTGCGGCTCACCGTCATCAGAATACCTTGAGGCATTGCCGTCACGCAGCACATAAGCATAAACATTATGCCTTGCCTTGCGGTGCTGACCCTTTATATATTCGATGAACCGCACAGCTTCTTCCTGAGTTTTCACGGGGCAAATATGCCAGATAAACTCGGATTTTTTCTCGGTAAAGCTGTCGGTGGCATATTCATAGATAGTAGTATAGCTCATACACTGTCCTCTTTCGATAAGGTCTTGCTGCTGTTTTGGTATTCCTCTTTCAACCGTGAAAAATAGCTGTTCCACTTTGTCCTGCTTGTCGCTGCATCCGGCAATCCATCAAGAGCCTTGCTTTGTTCGATCACATTTATGGCATCAATTTCATATTCGCTGACAAAGTTTTCCTTTGAATCCAAAAAGAAGCTACATTCACTTCTTCCCTGCTTATTATAGAATATGATCTCACCACCGTCTTTCTCGCAGACCCATATCATATGGCTGTCTTCATCTATATCTATGGTTCTCATATCCTTTGGCAGAGCGTCCTCGGGTTCAGTAAAACGCACACGGTATTCGGCTGACCTGCCTTTTTCATCGGTCAGCGTTATGAACGATTTTCCATGAAGATCACCGTTTGTCTTTATCTCAGCCTGAACAGTCTCACCTATGGAGTTCTTAAATTCTCCGCTGTAATCAACTTTATCGGGAGAATAAGACCATACACCCCATATCACGATAAACGGCAGGATCATGATAAGCGCTGCGATAACGATCGTCCACAAGATTACTTTTCCCCAAGTTGCCTTGACACCTGTACTGTTTTCCTTCACAGCAAGCCCTCCGTATATATGAAAAAAGGGCGGAAATCATTCCGCCCTGAATAAACAAGATCAATCGAGGTTGAATCTCTTCTTGAATCTGTCAACACGTCCGCCGCTGTCAACCAGCTTCTGCTTACCTGTGAAGAAAGGGTGGCACTTGGAGCAGATCTCGACCTTGATATTCTCCTTTGTGGAACGTGTCTTGATAACATTACCGCAAGCGCAGGTGATAGTTGTCTCAACGTAGTTAGGGTGAATACCTTCTCTCATTATATTTAACCTCCTTCCAAACTAAAAATTATGGCTCATAGAAGCCCATCATCCTTAGTTCAGACAGTAGTTCTATGCAGCATTCGATATTAAACGTCTTATTCAGACTAATATATTATATCACACGATACATCCAAAGTCAAGCGAGTTCACACTTTATTTACTTTTATTATATAGACAAATATCCCTCACAGTAATGTGCTGTGTGGGATATTGCCTTATACTTATAGGTGATTTGGATAATACTCGTTATTGAGTTTTTGTGTCCGCAGCCATTCTTATTATTGGCTTTTCGGGGCACAGATATCAGAGCTGGTTCCCTGCGAGCATTCTGCCCGAGCAGATTATCTCCAAGTTGCCGTTGCGAACTCTCAGCTCATCCAGCAGCTCTTTCTCGCTCATGCCCTTTTTAATGATGATATTGTATCTCAGCTTGAAAAGGCTGCCCATGTTAGTCGTCTTTACCTGCTCCAGCTTAGCCTTTGTGGTGAATTTATCAAAGATATCATCAAAGACATCACCGTAATCAAGGCTCTCGGGGATAGTTATGGTCAGCACCTTTTCATTGCCGTCATCTATTCCCACGGGGACGAAGTTATAAACAAGAGTTGCTGCACATACGATTATTGTGAATATTCCCGCCAGCAGCAAATGGTCTGTGCCTGTTGCCAAGCCCACAGCCATCGAAAGGAAAATACCCAGTATGTCCTTGGCATTGCCCTGCATGGAACGGAATCTTACAAGGCTGAATGCACCAGCGACTGCCACACCTGTGCCCAGGTTGCCGTTCACCAGCATGATGATGACCTGTACTATCACAGGCAGCAGCGCCAATGTGGTGGCGAAGCTCTTGGTCTTCTCCTGCCTGTAGCAGAATATGAAGGATATGAACACTCCCGTTACCAGCGAGACCAGCGTACACAGCGCAAAAGTCCCCGTAGTTATTATCGATGTTCCTGTAGCGGATGTCAGATCCAGAGTCAATGTATTTATATTATTAAGCACAGATGATCACCTTTCCTTTCGTTTCATAGGCATTATAATTATCAGATCCATGGTCGTAGGCTTCTGAAAAAACCTGTTTATAAGCTTCACCGTATTTCGAGAACGAGCCTGGATAAATTTTCATATCGTCCAGCAGAGCGCTGAGCCACAGAGGCATCGCATTGGGTATCTTTATCTCCATTATGCGAACATCATCTGCCAGCAGCTTTCTGCCTCTGACACCTTTTTCAAGCCTTGGTTCGTCCTCACGGTAAGTTATATTACTGTCAAAGGTTATCCTGAGCTCAGGGTCCTGAGTACCTGCGTAAGCGATCCTGTCATAGCTCAGATACATTGCAGGCTCGACTTTTCCGTAAAATTTCAGGAAATACTGTATTTCCTTTTCTATCTGTCTGTTCTTATCGGGGCATAACCCGAAGTTAAGGAACCTGTAGGATTGCAGCAAAGTCATATCGACCCTGCGCTTATAGACCACGCCTTTGTACTTCTTTTTAAGTTCTACGAACACTTTGCTGTCTGCCCCGGGAACACCGTAGCTGCGCACACGCAGTTTTTCTTTATATACGGGCTTCTCCATCGAAGTCCTGATAATCCGATGGTCGGGTGTATCATAATATATATTGCATATGGTGGTCAGACCGTAGTCATCCGCTGCCATCATGCCGTTCATACGTTTTACGAGCTCATCACACTGTGCTGCGCTGATGATATACTTCTTCTCGACACGTCTGAAAACTTCCTGTATAGCTTTCATAAAGATCACTCCTTTCAAAATGGTGCTGTCTCTTTTCTTGTCTCTATTATATTCCCCCTACCTTAATCAAAGTTTAATTTCTAAGAACAAATTTTGCCACTATAATGTTCACAAATCAACTGTGGGTATTATATCATTTTAACCAACTAATGTCAAGTATTTTTATTCATAATCTTCAATTCAAATCTGAATTTTTTGAAAACGTTTTCATACTATCAAAATTTCAGTCACAAAAAAGTGAATAAATGCCCGATAATTCAAGTTTTTATTTTTTATAAATATATTTAACCGTGTAAACGTTTTCGTAAACAATTTGCTTTTGAACTAAACTCGAACAAACTTTTTTCACTTATCTCATTACGGAACATCTGACAAGCAGCTCATAAAAATACACCCTCACGGCATAATACCATGAGGATGTATTTCACTTTATATTGTTTAGGCTCACTTTGTTATACTATGTGTGTACACGCAGTTTGGTTATGAAATAGATGCGTCCGTTCTCGGCTTTGCAGGTTATCTTGCCCTTGTGGGCTTCTACGGTAGCCTTAGCCACGGATAAGCCTATACCGTAGCCGTTGCGCTTTTCTCCGTCTTCCCTGCTGCGTGAACTGTCTGCCCTGTAAAAACGGTCGAACAGGCGCTCAGGGACTTCGGGAGGTTCTTTACAATCGTTGCTGACCGTCATAACAGCGTGCCTGCCATTGCCCGACAAACTAAGTTCAGCCCTGATATGTCCGCCCTCATCACAATACTTCACCGCATTCTCGACCAGTATGGATACCAGCTGCCTTACAGAACCTTCGTCACCGTTCATCTTTATGCCGTCTTCGCCTGCAACTTCAAGGGTGAGCCCCTTATTCTCCGCAAGGGTCGTGAAGGGCTTTGCTATATCAATGAAAGCATCGCTCAGGTCGAATACGGCGAAGTTCTGCTGTACCACACCTTCGTCCATGCGTGCAAGCTTCAAAAGGTCTGCCACCAAACCATTGAGGCGCTGCACCTGATTTTTTATGCTCAGCGTCCATTCGCTGGGTTCGCTGACCATTTCGATAACTTCGGTATTTGCTGAGATTATAGCCAGCGGGGTCTTCAATTCATGCCCTGCATCGGTGATGAAGCGGCGCTGTTTCTCGTAATTCTCCACAAAGGGCTTCACCGCAACGCCCGATACGACTATCATTATGACACACACTAACAGCCAGCCGCCCAGTGATATGCCTGCGGACACCAGCAGAAATCTCTGCCTTGTGCGAAGATCATCTCTACAGTCCAAAAATACGTACATTTTACCATCATCAGTCTGCGTCATATGATAGCGGTAATTGCCAATAAAACCATCGGTCTTGCCCGAAGTGCAGACATCTGCGGTATATTGAACAGCCTCATCATAGCTCACAGCCGCAATATGCATGACATCAGCATAGGTAACGTGCATCTCATCATCCAGCTTGATAACGAAATATCTGGTCTGGAAACGTGTTTCCTCATTCATGCTGAACCCGAGCAGACCTTCACCCTCTTTTTCGTTATGCATAGGCGGCATCTCGCCATCCTCATGCGGAGGGTGCTGTTTATCCTTCCGCATGAACTCGGGTATCTCACCGCCATTCTCGCTTATCACGGAGATCAGCTGTTCCTCACGCTCATTTGTCTGTATATAGTTTACGGCATTTATAAGCCCGATGATAATCATTTCCACCACCAGCAGACTTACTGCGGCGATAATGACGAAACGTCTGCGCAGCCGCCCGATCATGCCTTGACCTCCAGCGTATAGCCCAGCCCACGGGTCGCCTTGATCTCCACATCAGCGTCCACCGCCGCAAGCTTGCGACGTATATAGGATATGTATACCCACACCACGCTGATCTCGGCTTCGCTGTCAAAGCCCCAGATCTTCTCCATGAGCTTTTCGGTGGAGATGAGTATGTTGCGGTTTATCATAAGCATTTCGAGCACCTGGAATTCCTTGTTGCCCAGGCGCTGTTCACCGCCGCCGGGCGTTGAGATCACAAAGCGCTCTCTGTCCAGTGTGAGATTGCCGACTGTCAGCGAATTTGGTGAATACTCTGCCCTGCGCCTGGTCATGGCTCTGATACGGGCAAGGAGTTCGCCCATAGCAAAGGGCTTTGTCAGATAATCGTCCGCACCGCTGTCAAGACCTGTTATCCTGTCCTCCACCTGCGACTTAGCCGTAAGCAGCAGCACGGGAGTTTCAATGCACTTTTCTCTTATTCGTTTGAGCACAGTGACACCATCAAGCCCCGGCATCATAATATCAAGTATTATGCCGTCATATTCCGCCCCGATGATATAATCGTAAGCATCAAGCCCGTTATAGACCGCATCAACGGAATAATTATTATGCTTCAAAACTGCGACCAGTGCGTTTGAAAGTTCCTTTTCATCCTCTGCAAGCAAAAGTCTCATGGTACTACCTCCTTTGATGACACGTTTTTTACCTTATGTGTAAATTATAATTCGGTAAATTTAAAAATAGCTTAAATATAATCGCTTACTGTATGTTTATTATATCACAGGAGGCGTTTTTTGGCAAGCGCTCGCATTTGCAAGCTTTTCAGGGATATCAGACCGTTTGTGGACTGCATTTATCGGTCAGAAAAAATTGCAGAAAAATTTTTTCTGTTTACCCCTTGACAAACGTCAGAAAAACTGGTATAATATTAGAGTTGTAATCGATAAGTTCGTTTACAAATGAGCCATTAGCTCAGTTGGCAGAGCATTTGACTTTTAATCAAAGGGTCTGGAGTTCGAATCTCCAATGGCTCATTACACGTAAGGCTCTCGGTCAATGATCGGGAGCATTCGTATTTATGCGGATATGGTGGAATTGGCAGACACGTTAGATTTAGGCAGAGTTACTTCACTGGAGGTAATTGGTAATGATTAATTGGCTGTATTATCCCAAAAACATAAAGATTGATGAAATGTCTCAGAATGTTATTCATATTTTTGAGGAGAAAGCAGACGAAATTGATTCTTATACACACAATTACAAAAGTGATGATGTACTGTCAATTGTTAAAAATGGCTTAATCAATAATGGGTTTAGTGTTGAAAAAGGAAAAAAGAAAGAAGAAAAAATCCATGTTCCTGTTCTCTTTGGAGTAAACGGAAGAATAGAAAAAGCATTTGATGCTGATGCTTTTCATAGTGTTTCAAAGTATATAGTTGAAGTTGAAGCAGGAAGAGCAGTAGTAAACTATCAATTTCTTAAGGATTTTTTTGAAGCTTGTGCAATGAATGATATAGACTATTTGTGTATTGCGGTGAGAAATCTTTATAACAACACAAAGGATTTTGAAAAAATGTGTCTATTCTTTGATACACTCTACCAGAGTGGTCGACTCGGTATTCCGCTTAAAGGTTTATTATTAGTTGGCTATTAATAGTCTGAATTTATGCAGCTCGATTACGAATAGCAAAAGTATAACAAAATCAAATATGCGGATATGGTGGAATTGGCAGACACGTTAGATTTCGTTCGTGCTACGTTATTGGAATTATAAAACTGTCCACTGTCGGCAGTAAAATTCGACAGTCAAAATTTAATATGCGGATGTGGTGAAATTGGCAGACACGTTAGATTTAGGTTCTAATACCGAGAGGTGTGCAGGTTCAAGTCCTGTCATCCGCACCAAATTTTTAGCCGA
>CADALT010000049.1 GCA_902788785.1 uncultured Ruminococcus sp. | reverse complement strand
TTGGTTTCCCTTTAGGCATAAAAATGCCCCCTTTCGTTAGATTTAAAATTGGTACACTTCTATTATACCACATTGTCTAACAAAAGGGGAGCATTTCACACCATGAGACTCTGTTTTTACTGTATTTTTTACGAAAGTGCCTTGATGCCCTTGATATGGGAGGCTATCATTGCGATGTCCGCAACGTTGACATTGCCGTCGCCGTTTACGTCTGCGGCTTTTAGGCTATCGCCTACAAGAGGTTTGATACCCTTGATGTGTGAGGCTATCATTGCAATATCGGCTACGTTTATGCTGCCATCGAGGTTAACGTCACCTTTGGCAGAGCCGTCAAGATCGACAAACTTTCTGTTGTACTTTTTGGCATAAGCTTCGGCTGTGCTGCCCTTATGTCCCTTGATGACGGTATTGTATGGGAAAGTAGATGAATTATCGCCTATCTCGCAATCCTTATTTTCTATGGTGATGCTTGAAAGCTTATCGCAATAGTTAAAAGCAAAGGTACCTATCTTCTGAATTTTCTTGGGAAGTTTTACTTTTTCGAGGTTGATGCAGTACGCAAACGCACTATCCTCAATAACAGTAACGCTGTCGGGAATGTTGACGGAAGTCAATTCACTTGCCGCATAGAATGCTGTGTTCCCTATAGTTGTGACTGTATTAGGAATGGTGACCGATTTAAACCTTGCTGTTGCAAAAGCGCCTGTACCGATCGTTGTTATACCCTTGGGGATACTGTAGGAGGTATCTCTCTTACCGACAGGGTAAGCAGCCAGAGTCTTACCGTCCTTGGAGAATACTATACCGTTTTCGCTTTTAAAATTCGGGTTATCAGCCGACACCACGATATCAGTAAGTTCAAAGCTGCTATAGAACGTGCAGTAACCTATGTCTTCAACATTTTTGCCGATATAAACTTTCTTCAGGTTCTTACAGAAATCGAAAGTTGTAACGCCTAATTTTACGACACTTTCAGGAATGGTATATTCCTCACCGGGACGCTTTGAAGCATAGCAGATGGGTTCTTTCATGTCTTTAAAATAGAGCACATTATCCACGCTGACGTATTTGGGATTTCCTGCTGCAACTTTTATGGTACTCATGCCTGAACAATAATGGAAAGCCTGAAAACCAATATTCGTCAAACTTGCAGGTATGTATACCGACACGAGTGAATAACACTCACTGAATGCCATGTTACCAACGGACTCAAGATTCTTGGGAAATACTGCCTCTGTAAGAGCTTCGCACTTCTCAAATGCTTCTGCACCGATGGTTTTCAGGCTGTCAGGAAAGCTGACGGTCTCCAGTGAACTGCATTCCTTAAATGCACAGCTATCCACATCTGTGATACCTTCCTTAATTACCAGAGACTTTATATTTTTCTTATATTCCGACCAGGGATAAGATGAGGTATCCATCTTGCCCTTACCGCTGATAGTCAGTGTACCGTTGGCATCGAGCGTCCATTTTACATTTTCGCCGCACTTGCCAGACTTTTACCACTGCGGCATCATATGATGCTGTGACGGTCTCATCAAATGTGGTCTCGGCATCTTCCGCATAGGCGCTGATCGAAAATGCTGTACCGAACACCATCATTACTGCCATTACCGATGCTATGATCTTATTTTTCATTTTTTCTCCTCCAATATGCTGTTCTTTACGAAAGTGCCTTGATGCCCTTGATGTGGGCGGCTATCATTGCGATGTCCGCAACGTTGACATTACCGTCGCCGTTTACGTCTGCGGCTTTGAGACCATCGCCTGTCAGGGCTTTTATGCCTTTGATATATGATGCTATTGCGGCTATATCTGCAACATTTACTTTACTGTCGCCGTTTGCATCGCCTTTAGAAACAGTTTTAGTATCAGGCTTGCCACTCTTGTTCAGTTCGATGAATTTAAATCCGTTTTTATTGGCATATTTTTCTGCGGCAGAACCCTTATATCCGCTGATGGTCATAGGATTAGTTTCATATGTGTGGCTGCTGCCATCCCAGAATGCAGTGCTAAATGCATTTCTACCAAATTTTGCTACGCTTTCAGGTATAGTGATATTTTTCAGGTTTTCACAGTTATAGAATGCCCATTCGTCTATACTCGTGACACTGTCAGGTATGTCTACACTTGTAAGGCTTGAACAACCACTGAACATACTATCACCGATTTTTGTCACACCATCGGGTATGGTCACGGTTGTAAGAGCTTCACAACCGTTAAAACATAAATCGCCGATCACATTTACACTTTTAGGTATGTTAAGACTGTTCAGTTTCTTGCACATCCAGAATGCTTGTACACCTAATTCAGTCAAGCCTTCATGAAGTACAGCTTTCTCCATGTAATGACACTCTGCGAATGCTCTGCTGCCCATAGTTTTCACACTTGCGGGTATGCTTATCTCTGTAATTGCACAATGCAAAAAAGCTTCTTCGCCTATACTTGTCAAACCATCGTTCATTTTCACGTTCTTAAGAGATGTACAAAATCCAAAAGCCATAAATCCTATGTTGACCACACTTTTCGGGAAAGTCGCTCCCGTAATTCTTTCATTGCTGCCAAACGCACAATCACCAATAGCAGTCACTCCGTCAGGTATAACTATATCTCCGCTGCATTTATGTCCGTCTATCAGTATCCCGTTTACAATAACAAAAGGATCTTCTTTCTGCTTTTGATACAGCCATTTTGTACTACTGAATGCGTCGTTGCCGATAAAGACTACACTGTCGGGAATAGTCACTTCTTCAAGCAAAGAGCAATCTGCAAATGCGCCTGCGCATATGCTTGTAACTCCATCTCCTATGACCAGTTTTTTTATATCTCTGGTCCAAGGCATAACGTTGTCTGTACCGAATTCGATCTTACCGCTGCCCTTTATTGTAAGTGTACCGTCAGCATCGAGTGTCCATTTTACATTCTCGCCGCACTTACCGGTCTTTACCACTGCGGCATCATATGATGCTGTGACGGTCTCATCAAATGTTACCACTGCGGCATCATATGATGCTGTGACGGTCTCATCAAATGTGGTCTCGGCATCTTCCGCATAGGCGCTGATCGAAAATGCTGTACCGAACACCATTGTTACTGCCATTACTGTTGCTATTATTTTCTTTTTCATTTTGGTTTCCTCCTGAATTTTATTTACGAAAGTGCCTTGATGCCCTTGATGTGGGAAGCTATCATTGCGATGTCCGCAACGTTGACATTACCGTCGCCGTTTACGTCTGCGGCTTTTAGGCTATCGCCTGTCAGGGCTTTTATGCCTTTTATGTGGGAGGCTATCATTGCAATGTCCGCAACGTTTATGCTGCCATCGAGGTTAACGTCTCCGAGTTTGCCAATCTTTTTTGCGTCATTACCGATAAGGACGAATTTTATACCGTTATCTTTTGCGAACTTTTCTATATATGAACCTGCATAGCCTTTAATAGTCAGGTTTTCCGCACCGACGAAAGTATATTGCTCTATATTAGTGGCATTTGCAGGTATCTCAATGGTCAGATCCTTGGTCTTGTTAACCATACACTCTCTCAGCCACCATATACCATCGGGTAATTTCAGTTCCTTCAAAGAAGTACAGCTTTCAAAGCAGCTATTGTCGATCCTGTAAAGCTTTTGGGGCAGCTTAACATTTTCAAGTTTTTCACAGCCTCTGAAACACTGCTGTGGAAGTATGGTGATCTCGTTTCCCAAGTCGATAGTTTTAAGATTTGAACAACCTGAAAATGCATAGTCTCCCAGTTCTTTGAGACCTGCCGGAAGCTTTACCGTTTCAAGTGACTTACAGCCGGCAAATGCACTCACGTAAATACGAGTGACATTATCGCCTATAGTCAGATCGCTAAGAGATTCGCAAAAGGAAAACACTCGACTTCCTATATCTCTGACATTGTTACCGATAACGACTTTTTTGATAGCTTTATTCATATAAAAAGCATTGTCCCATAGAGTAGTGACGTTTTTTCCTTCGATCGTATCAGGTATCACGACCTCAGCTTCCGAGCCCAGATATTGGTAAATAGCGATAGTACCGTCATTAAGGTATCTATACTTAAAATTTCCGCTTACAAGCTCATCTGCGCTCGCTGTTATTGTCGTACTGCCAACAACACTTGCCAGAGGGCAAACAGCCCCACCGAACACCATTGTTACTGCCATTACTGTTGCTATTATCTTATTTTTCATTTTGGTTTCCTCCTATAGTTCTGTTTTGGGGTTTACTTATTGATCGGAGCTGCATTTTCAGCAGCTGTATCTACAAGGCGTGCAAGTTCCTTTTTCATTTCGTCATCTGTATGATGGGAAAATGCGATGATCATTGCAGGCTGTTTACCAAACTCTGGGAAATCCATTACGCCAAAATAAGCAACATATGCAACATCCTTCTTGTCAGCAAAATCTGTAATATGATATATGCCTGCCTGTCTGATGAAATCACCGCCGTTTATCTGTGCAGGCTCTTCACTTTCCACTTCATTATCTTCAATAAAATAACCCTTGAATTCTGCTGAAAGAGCGTCAAAAGTAACTGCTGATTCATACATATAATCCTTAACTGTTTCAGCATTCATAGGATCAAGATCATCCTTGGCAAGAGTATAATATACGATATTGTTTTCGATTCCATCTGCTGAATCCTTACTTGCTTGTGGAAAGCCTTCACTCATCATAACAGAATAGTCCGAAGGAAGGTACATATTAAGACCGAACCAGTTAAAGTAATCTTCGCTGTCATCGGAGGGGACTTTAGTTTCGGTGGGAGCTTCGGTTTCGGCTGGGACTTCGGTTTCGGTCGGGGCTTCGGTTTCCTCTGTTTTTTCGGCGGCGAGAGTTGTCTCGGCGGCTTTTGTTGTTGTTTGTGCAGGGGTATTCTCGGAAGTTTCGCCGCAGGCTGAAAGGGCGAACACCATCATTACTGCCATTACCGATGCTATTATTTTCTTTTTCATTTTGGTTTCCTCCTATAGGTTTGTTTTACTTTTTGATGAAAAATTTATCTATGAAAAGATCAATGTTATCCTCGATCTTTTTCATACATTCGTCTATCCTTTCGGGTTCACGGTCACATATCTGTATCATGACCGATACAGGCGAATAATACATAAGCGCAAGCTGTTCGGGGTCATGAGCTTCCACCATACCTTTTTTTATCAGATCAGCGAATATCCCTGTAAACATACCGTTTATATTATCGTACTGGTACTTTGTGGCATTTCTGCTGAACCTTTCATCACGGAACTGTTCGATAGTCATCATCTTACGGAGTTTCCTGACCTTATCCGTAACTATCGTAAAGCGGATATTCCCAAGGCTGAACTCTTTGAATTCCCGTGCGGAGTTTATATCTATCCTGCGGCTGTTGAGAGCCATACTGTTTCGGTATGCAGTATCGCATATTTCCGAAAGCTCCAATATCAGGTTTTCCTTGCTTTTAAAATACTTATAAACGCTGGGGCCTTTTATGCCTACAGCTTCGGCGATCTCATCTATACTGGTGGCATTATAGCCTTTTTCGGAAAACAGATCAAGTGCTGCTTCGAGCAATCTTTCCTTTGTATTTTTATTTACCATAATAAGTCCTCCAATTTAGCTAGCTAACGTTAGCTAGCCTGTTGATAATATTATAGCACAGCAACAATATCCAGTAAATACATTTTTTTAACAAATTTGCCGTCCCCATCGTGTGAACTAATTGTAACAACGTCCATAAAATTACCAAAACCTGCTTTAAAAAAACAAAAACAGCCGTCTCAACTATAGATGAGATGGCTGTTTTGTATACTATAATTATGCTCTAATTATGCTCTTGCACGCTTAGCGGCATTAACAAGATTTTTCAGAGATGGGATAGTTTCCTTTTCGCCTCTGGTCTTCAAGCCGCAGTCGGGGTTGACCCACAGCTTATCGGCAGGGATACGGTCGATCATCTTGTCGATGGCTGTTTTTATCTCGTCCTCGGAGGGTACACGGGGCGAATGGATATCATAAACGCCGGGACCTACTTCGGTACGGAAATTATTGGCTTTGAGCACATCGAGGATAGTCAGGTCGGAGCGTGATGCCTCGAAGGTGATGACATCTGCGTCCATATCGTCGATATCCTTGATGATGTCTGCAAACTCGCTGTAGCACATATGGGTATGTATCTGAGTTTCGGGACGAACGCCGCTGTGTACCAGTCTGAATGCGGGGATAGCCCAATCCAGATAATCCTCGTGCCAATCGGAACGGCGCAGGGGCAGTTTCTCACGGAGCGCAGCTTCGTCTACCTGAATGATGCTGATGCCGTTGGCTTCAAGGTCAAGCACTTCATCACGGATAGCAAGGGCTATCTGGACAGCGCTTTCTTTAAGAGTGATATCCTCTCTGGGGAAGGACCAGTTGAGTATGGTAACAGGACCTGTCAGCATACCCTTCATGGGCTTTTGGGTCAGGCTCTGCGCATACTTCGACCACTTGACGGTCATGGGCTTTGCACGGGAGATATCGCCCCATACCACGGGAGGCTTAACACAGCGTGTACCGTAGGACTGTACCCAGGCTTTCTCGGTGAAGATATAGCCGTCAAGGCACTCGCCGAAATACTCGACCATGTCGTTACGCTCGAACTCGCCGTGTACGAGCACATCAAGACCTATCTCCTCCTGGAGCTTTACGCAGTCGGCTATCTTGCCCTCGATATATGCGTTATAGTCAGCCTCGGAAAGCTCGCCCTTACGGAATGCGGAACGCTTTGCTCTGACCTCGGCGGTCTGAGGGAAGGAACCGATGGTAGTTGTGGGGAACTTAGGCAGCTTGAAACGCTCGTGCTGGATCTTCTCACGCTCTGCAAATTCGGGGAGTCTGACAAAATCCTTATCGGTGAGCTTTGCGACCCTTGCACGCACCTCTTCGCTGTCACCGCTGCGCTTTTCTGCATGGAGTGCGGCATTGCTCTTAAACTCGGGGGTATCCTTATAAGCTGCATTATCAAGGACAGCGCCCAGCTCTGCCAGCTCGGAGAGCTTTTCTTCTGCATAGGCAAAATGCTTTTTAACGTCCTCGGGGAGCTTAGTTTCGTTTTTCAGGGTGCAGGGAACGTGCAGCAGCGAGCAGGATGTGCCTATGACTATCTCGGAGGCGGACTTTTTGAGTTCGCTTACTATATCGGCTGTTTTAGCGTAGTTATTGCGCCAGATGTTCTTGCCGTTGACAACGCCTGCGAACAGGACTTTATCCTTGGGGAAACCGTTCTTCCTGACAAGTTCGAGTGAACGCTTGCCCTCTACGAAGTCAAGTCCGATACCGTCAACATCGAGGGCTGCAAGCTCGTTATAAACATCACGGACATCTCCGAAATATGTCTGGACGAGCACCTTAACGCCTGCCTTGTTGGGGAGTATCTTATTATAAAGCGAAACGAACAGCTTGATATCATCGGCTGTCATATCCTTTACCAGTGAGGGTTCATCGAACTGCACCCACTCGGCGCCCAGGTCTGCGAACTTTTTCAGCAGCTCGGAGTAAGCCTGTGCTGCGGCATCTGCAAAGTCAGCGGCGGTCTTTGTGCCCTTATACTTTGCAAGTTTCAGGAAAGTATATGCGCCTGCCACAACGGGTCTTGTCTTAACGCCTGCGGAGAGTGCTTCGCTGAACAGGTCGAAGGGCTTTGTGCCTGCAAGCTTCAGGTCGGTGGAATCATCTATCTCAGGCACCATGTAGTGGTAGTTGGTGTTATACCACTTTTTCATGGCGAGGGCTTTAACGTCGCCCTTTTCGCCCTGATAACCTCTTGCTGCGGCAAAGTAGGTATCCAGTGCGGAAAGTCCCAGGGAAGTATATCTCTCAGGAACTGCATTCAGCAGGAAGGCTGTATCGAGCAAGCCGTCATAATACGAAAAATCGTTTGAGGGGATAAAGTCAAGACCGCTCTCCTTCTGCAAATTAAGGTTATAGGTGCGTATCTCCTTGGCTGTTTTTTCAAGCTCTGCGGCATCTATCTCACTGCGGAAATATTTTTCTGATGCGAATTTCAGTTCACGCAGAGCGCCTATTCTCGGATAACCGATTATTGATGTTTTCATTTCCTATTCCTCCACTATGTTTAATATGAATTCTCTGTATTATCATTATAACATATTTTCGGAAAATGTAAAATACTTATAAAATATGCAGGGATATAGTTTCAGACTATATCCTAACACGGAGGTATAATATTAAGTTATTACAAAAAACAGCACCTCCGCAAAAGGGAGATGCTGTATAGATCGTTATTAAGAAGCCTTATCTGCGCCCGATGCGTTATCTACATAGAAATCGGTCAGGCTGTCGGGGGATTCGACATAGAGCATAAGCTTAGTCGCACCCTCGGGGATAGTATACTCTGCATTTTCAAGAGTTATCCACTCGCCGCTGGCTGCGTCTGCCAGAGCTACCTCGTCATAGCACTCGGTACCGTCAAGGTCATACTGGAGAGTCAGCTTCATCTGAGCTGTTTCGCCGCTCTTCTGCATAACGTCCGCCTTGAAGCTATAGGCTTCGCCTGCTTTAAAGACAGTGTCATCGAGCATTATCGCAGCGCCGTTCCAGTTATCTGTTCTGCCGCTTACGAAGAGCGAGCCGCCGTCCTTGGCTTCATCGGTGGTCTGCTTAACGTTGTTTGAACCTCTGGGTATCCAGCCGCTGACATCGCTGTCGAAATCGCTGGTGAAGAAGCCGCTGGCTGTGGGCTCGCCTGCGTTAGCGCCGCCGTTGGGGTCTGCCATCTCGAAGACTTCTACCTGGGGGGCGGGGTCTGCGCTGTAGCTGCCGTCAATCTTCAGGTCATTCTTATAGATAGTAGCCTGACCCTGGGACTGATAGCCCTCGATATTCAGGGCGACCTCGTACATATTGCCCAGTTTAAGGCCTACCTGCTCCCACGCATCGAAATGCTTTGAGATGGAGATAGTGCCCTCGACCTTAGTGCCGTCCGCCTTGGGCTTATCCTGCCTTACGCTCCAATACTGGTCGAAGGTAGTATCGCCGTCGATGGAGGGCTGGTTATATCTGGTGGTACGGTAGATATCATAGGTGCCGCCGTCAATGGTAACCGTACCAAGGGGAGATGATGCTCCGGGCGGTCTCCAGGAGCCCCATGTTTCTACGATATAATACTCGATAAGCGGATCTCTTGTCCAGCCGTAAACGCACATATAGGAGTTGCCGTCGGGCTGATAGTCAACGCCGTAATCCACAGAGATATTACCGAGGTCACGGTAGGTCTGGGTACAGTCGAACTTTTTGCCGCGCCTGAACAGTGCATTATTGATATTGCCCCACTTACAGGTGAACGTACCATCGCCTGTGAGGGTCATTTCGGTATCGCCGCTGTCCTTCCACAGTTCGTAGTCATAGCCATCTTCGGTACCTGTGATACAGTCAGTTAATACCTGACCTTCGGCATTGCCTTCATCCGCTGTTGTGGTATCCGCAGCAGAGTCCTGCTCGGCAGCTGTAGTTTCGGCAGGTGCTTTAGTCTCGGCAGGGGTATCGTTAGTACCGCTTTCGCCGCAGCTTGCAAGCATACCCGAAACGCAGAGCAATGCGGTGAGCATAGTGCCTGTGAAGCGTCCTAATCTTGCTTTTCTCATCAGGATGCATTCCTCTCTTTCAAAAAAGATCATACCAAACGCACGGTCAAGCCATGCTGTTTAATATGCCAAAGCGTTTCGCTCTGTGAGTCATATTTTATCATATTTGCCCAAAGATTAAAAGTCATTTATTGCGCAGACTTATACAACTTCACCCACTTATTGTCCTGATACTATTATCAGAAATCCACATTAAGTTTCTGCTGATTTGATAAAATATCATACTAAATATACAATCGGGTAAGTTTTATGATGGCAGAAAAGTGCAATAAACGGTATGAGGTGATTTTCGTTATGAAAATAGAAAAAGGACTGCTATGGTCAGGCAGTCCTTGGTTTTGATTTTTTTGCTGTAATTGATCGGGGGGTAGGTTTGGTTGGCTTATGGGGAGGTTTGTTTTGATGGCGAGGTCGCTGTCGTCGCAGCTAACGCTGCGAATGACTTCAAATTCGCTATCGCTGTTTGAAGTCAACGGGCGGCGAATTTATCCGCACAAAGTTTTATGGGGACGTATTCAAATGCTCACGCACAGAATTTTGATATTCGCCGCCCGTTTATTTAGCTTTGCTCTCCCATTTTTTTGGGAACGCTCTTTTTGTGCCTTGATGTGAGGGCTCTGCCCTCACGCTCCCGCAAGCCTTTCGTGAAAGGCTTGAGCCAAAGCTTGACTCGTCACCGCTTTTTGCTTTGGTGCTTAGTTTGGTGCTCGGAGCTTTTTTTGGTTTTCGCCGTTTTTATCTTCTATTCCCGATCACACGTTCAGCAGCTTTTTGAGTCTTTCGTCAACAGCTTTGAGAAAGTCCTCGGTATTGACCTTCTGCTTATTCTCCAGCTTAGAAAGCAGGTAGAGGTCACCTGTCATGATACCGTCCTCGATGGTCTGTATGGTAGCCTTTTCAAGGCAATCAGCGAAGTTTACCAGCTCGGGCAGTTCATCGAGCTCGCCTCTCTTACGGAATGCGCCTGTCCATGCGAACAGTGTAGCTACGGAGTTTGTGGAAGTCTCCTCGCCTTTGAGGTGCTTATAGTAATGTCTCTGGACGGTGCCGTGTGCTGCTTCGTACTCATAAACGCCATCGGGTGATACCAGTACAGATGTCATCATAGCCAGTGAGCCATAAGCTGTAGCTACCATATCGGACATAACGTCGCCGTCATAGTTCTTACAAGCCCAGATATAGCCGCCGTTGGAACGAACCACTCTTGCTACGGCATCATCTATCAGGGTATAGAAATACTCGATGCCTGCTGCGTCGAACTTAGCCTTATATTCATTCTCGAATATCTCGCTGAAGATATCCTTAAAGGTATGGTCATACTTTTTGGAGATAGTATCCTTGGTTGCGAACCACACATCCTGCTTGGTATCGAGAGCGAAGTTGAACACGCTCCTTGCGAAGGATGCGATGGATGTGGACTTATTATGCATACCCTGTATTACGCCGTCGCACTCGAAGTTATAGATAGTTTCTCTGGTCTCGTTGCCGTCCTTATCGGTGCAAACCAGTTCAGCCTTGGAGCCCTGGGGGCACTTGAGTTCAACGTTCTTATAAACATCGCCGTAAGCGTGACGTGCGATGGTGATAGGCTTTGTCCATGTGGGGATATAGGGAGTGATGCCCTTTACGAGGATAGGGGTCCTGAACACAGTACCATCGAGCATTGCTCTGATAGTGCCGTTAGGGGACTTCCACATCTCTTTGAGGTCATACTCGGTCATTCTTGCAGCGTTGGGGGTGATGGTGGCACACTTAACTGCAACGCCGTACTTCTTGGTAGCATTGGCTGAATCAACAGTTACCTGATCGTTAGTCTCGTTACGGTGTACAAGACCCAGATCGTAATACTCTGATTTAAGATCAACATAAGGTGTTATCAGTATGTCCTTGATCTCCTGCCAGATGATACGGGTCATCTCGTCGCCGTCCATCTCGACCAGTGGTGTTTTCATTTGGATTTTTGCCATTGGTTTTTCCTCCTCGATTCATCTATTGTCATTTTTTAAATAACTATACTCAAATTTTATCATTATTATTTTGCCTTAAAGAAAAGCATCGATCAGCAGAGATATGAACGCTGTCACTATACACAAGCCGATGATCGGCACCATCTTCAGGAAAGCTTCTTTCCCGGGGCGAACCATGAATATCTTCTCACGGACATATATGCCGATGCTGCCGAACACACTGCTCGCAAGAACGATCACGGCAAAGTTCAGCGGAAGAAACAGGCTAACTATCCACAGCAGTATCGAGCCTGCAAATATGCCGACCTCGGTAGCACCCATCTGGAAAGCTTCGCTGATGGTATAGCCTTCTTTACCGTTATAGCGTATAACAGCACCCAATACTCCGCCAATGCCCGCAGGGATCAGCAGGTCATTGCCACGTATGCCGAAAGCAAAGAACATACCGACTACAGCCGCCGCTGTGAGTGCATACCAGACCAGTCCCAGTATCATGCTCATAAAGCGCTGGGTATCGCCTGCATACTGCGCACCAGAGCCGCCACGCATCAGAGAGCCGATATACATAGCATCGTGGATATTATCATCTCTCGCTTTATTTACAGCGTCACGGGCTTTGAGCCTGCGTATCATCTCCTGAGTTTCAGCCTGCCATTTATCATAACTCTCGTAAGTAGAGTTTTTATAGCTGCTCTCTTCCTCGGGGACTTCACCCTCATAGGTCACTTTAGCGCCGTATCCTTTATCGTTTTTAAGACCATCTTCGAGCCACTGTTCGTACTCGTTCTTTGGCTTTTGGGGCTCGGACTTATGAGCCTGTTCCATAGCCTTTATCTTCTCCTCGAAGAAGTCCTCGGAGAGCTTGGTATCGTCCGCACCGAATATCTTCTGCATTCTTGGGTCACGGAACACAAGTTCCTTTTTGAGCTCGTCCGCATTTACGGCAGAGAGCGCATTTTCCTCGGGCTTTTTAAGCTTCATGCGTCTGCCCTTGGTATGGGGAACCGTATCTTCCATAGATGCAAGTTTTTCCTCAAAGAATTCCTCACTTAAAGGGGGATCATCGACACCCAGTATATCAGAGATATCCCGACGTCTGTCAGACTTTTTTATATCGGACATAACTTACACCTCCCAAAGATGCTTTACTGACAAACAGCAGATGAGCCGTTATCTGTTATGATATTTGATACGGCTGTTTTCACGTTCTCTGACAAACGCTCGATGATACAAGCGTTCGACACAATACGTGATGTATCATAAAACGTGCGAAAGCACAGCGGGGGCAAGCCCCACTGTTGTCAACGCACACATAAATTACTTAGCCAGCTGCTCTCTTGTATAATCAAGCAGACCGCCTGCAAGAATGATATCCTTGGTTCTGCCTGTGAGTTCGCAGAGAACAGGTATCTTCTCGCCTGTTGTCTTATTTACAACTGTCAGCTCGGTCTTATCAGCAGCTATATCTGCTCTAACATTAGCGATCTCGATCTCGTCGCCCTGACCGATCTTATCATAGTCAGCCTCGTTTACGAATGTCAGAGGCAGGATACCTGCGTTTATCAGGTTAGCTCTGTGGATACGTGCAAAGCTCTTAACAAGTACAGCCTTGATGCCCAGGTACAGAGGAGCAAGCGCTGCGTGCTCTCTGGAGGAACCCTGACCGTAGTTGGAGCCGCCAACGATGATGGACTTCTCCATATTCTTTGCCCTTCTGGGGAAATCCTCGTCGCATACTGTAAAGCAGTGCTGGGAGATAGCAGGGATATTGGATCTCAGGGGGAGTATCTTTGCGCCTGCGGGCATGATATGGTCTGTGGTGATATTATCGCCGACCTTCAGGGATACCTGACAGCTGATATTCTCGACCAGAGGAGCGGTCTCGGGATAAGGCTTGATGTTGGGACCTCTCAGTACTTCAACGCTGTCCATATCCTTTTCGTCCACAGGAGGAACGACCATATTATCATTTATCTTGAAGTGCTCGGGCACCTTGATTTCGGGCATTTCGCCTAAAGTTCTGGGGTCTGTGAGAACGCCTGTCAGTGCGGAAGCCGCAGCGAGTTCGGGCGATACCAGATAGATCTGACCGTCCTTTGTACCCGAACGGCCGAGGAAGTTACGGTTGAAAGTTCTCAGGGAGATACCCTTGGAGTTAGGAGCCTGACCCATACCGATGCAGGGGCCGCAAGCGGACTCCAGTATTCTTGCGCCTGCTGCGATCATATCAGCCAGTGCGCCGTTCTCAGCGATCATATTGAGCACCTGCTTGGAGCCGGGAGCGATAGCCAGAGAAACATCAGGGTGAACGGTCTTGCCCTTGAGGATATGAGCGACCTTCATCATATCAACATAAGATGAGTTTGTGCAGGAACCGATACATACCTGGTCGATCTTCATATCGCCCAGTTCTTCCACGGTCTTGATATTATCGGGAGAATGAGGGCAAGCTGCCATGGGAACCAGTGCGCCCAGGTCGATGTCGATAACTTCATCATACTCAGCGTCATCATCAGCCTTGAGCTCTGTCCAGACATCAGCTCTGTCCTGAGCTTTCAGGAAGGAAAGGGTTATCTCATCAGAGGGGAATATGGAAGTAGTAGCGCCCAGCTCTGCGCCCATGTTGGTGATAGTAGCTCTCTCGGGAACTGTCAGTGTCTTGACACCCTCGCCGCAATACTCTATTACCTTGCCTACGCCGCCCTTAACGGACATTCTTCTGAGGACTTCAAGGATAACATCCTTAGCGGACACCCATGCAGAAAGCTTACCTGTGAGGTTTACCTTAACTATCTTGGGGTAGGTTATATAGTATGCGCCGCCGCCCATAGCTACGGCAACATCAAGTCCGCCCGCACCGATGGCGATCATACCGATACCGCCGCCTGTGGGGGTATGGCTGTCGGAGCCTATCAGGGTCTTGCCGGGGATACCGAAGCGCTCGAGATGTACCTGATGGCAGATACCGTTGCCGGGTCTGGAGAAATAGATGCCGTGCTTCTTACAGACAGAACCGATGAACCTATGGTCGTCAGCATTCTCGAAGCCTGACTGGAGAGTATTGTGGTCGATATAAGCCACGCTCTTCTCGGTCTTGACTCTGGGCACGCCCATTGCCTCATACTCCAGATAAGCCATTGTACCTGTTGCGTCCTGTGTCAGGGTCTGGTCGATACGTATACCGATCTCGTTGCCCTTGACGAACTCACCGTCCACCAGATGCGCTTTCAGTATTTTCTCAGTAAGTGTAAGTCCCATTTAATAACTTCCTTCCATTTTTAATATGAGCTTTTGCCCATTTTATCAACACAATCATACATTATCTATTATATACCAAAATCTCCTCCATGTCAACCCTCGGTCCTCGGCCGGACGGGCCATGTCGTCACGACTTTTTGCTTAATAGAAAAAACAGGCGCTCGGTAGCCATATATAGTTGTTCAACATAGGCAGCTTACCCTAGCTCGGGTCGCCAATTCGTTACGACTTTTTGTTAAATAGAATAAACAGGCGCTCGGTAGCCGTACATAGTTGTTCAACATAGGCAGCTTACCCTAGCCCGGGTCGCCAATTCGTTACGGCTTTTTGTTTAATAGGCCGACTCTTTATTTTCAGCGTTATAATAAAAAAAGCCCTGCGGTAAGAACGGTACGCATAAAGAAGTTTTACGCCATAGTATTTCTGATGTAAGGTCAGAAGTACTATGGCGTTTCTATTGACAGACCTTCAATACTGTGCTATAATTACTTGCATAAACCTGTTACTGTTTGTCAAGCCCTTTTTAAAAGATTTTTTAACATACTAGTTTTCAACACATAGGCATGACAATAAAGCCGAATAACAGTATCG
>CADALT010000048.1 GCA_902788785.1 uncultured Ruminococcus sp. | reverse complement strand
GAAAAGTGAATAATGAATAACTAATAGTGAATAGTTAAGGTATCGCCTTTGGCGATATATTGAAATATGTCCGCAAAGCGGACACCTTGACTATTCACTTTTCACTATTCATTATTCACTTAGCAGGCTCTTTGCTAAATAACGCAAAGACACTTCTGCTGTGATACAACAGAAGTGTCTGTATAAAACTTCTTTATAGAGCCTGCGCTTAGTTCTGCGGTCTTAGTATTTCTTTTACTCTTAATGCTATGCGTTGTTCCTTTGAGACAGCCACAACTACGCAGACGAATATCAACGTGCCTGCCATTATCTCGATCGGAAATCTCATCATTGCGCCCTCGGGTATGATGAACGGCAGAGTCGCTATGGCTCCGCAGGGCGGAAAATACAGTTTCATACTGCACACTGCCATGAGCATTATCGCACACGATATCACAGCAGATATCGCAAGCGGAACGCCAAGTTTTTCTGTAAGGAGAAAGCGTGATAGAACTCCGCTGACAGCACCCAGAGCAATGAGCATGATCATCTGCGAAATGTGCTCCAAGAGCTTACTTTTCGGCTTTGACATTTCAAAGAAAGTCACAATAAGCGGCGGAGCAATAAAAAATATCTCTCTTGTCATCGTCGGGATAATGCAGATGATACTTACTGCAATGGTCTGTTTTATCCTAAGCATGAGAAGTTGTTTATCGGGCGTTACGGGAGTGTACACGGTTTTCTCACGAATTCCGCACCGTTCAAGAATGATCTGCGCAAGTAAGATAAGCGATGTCATTATTATCACAGAGCCTATGTAAACAGGGCTTTTTGTGCCCAGCAGCACAGGCAGCACACAGGCTGATATCGCAGGCAAAAACTCCGTCTTTGATACTGTCACAAACATCACTGCACACATTACAGCCAGAGGAACTTTTAAAACATAAGGCAGCTGTATGAACACCATGCCCACACCTGCCGCTGCGGCTGCGGTCATGGTCAGCAACAATCTGAGTCGTGATGCGTTCCATGACTGTTTCGGAGCAGCGAGTGCACCAATGGCAATTGCCGTTATCTCGGGGAAAATTATCTCTTTATCATGAAAAAACTCTGATGCTGCCACCATAGCCGCCGTAAGTATGAGCGACAAAGCTGCAGGGAGCATTTTTTTGAATTGATCCAATCAGTTCACCTTTTCTTTTTTATTATCACTATTATAGTATACCACTTTAGTCTGTGCAGTTCAATGGTTGCTTTTCATAAATAAAAGCATCGGTTTGAACGCCTTTATGTTCAATTCCTTATCCACAGAGCCCTCACAGTTTCGGCTGTAAGGGCTTTTTGTTGACTAAAAAGATCCGTTATGCTATAATGAAGTAAAATAGCAGGCAAAGATATGTTATATAGCATATGATCCAGCGAAAGGAACACAAAGATGGCTGAAAAAAGAGATGGCTATTACGGATCGGTTCACGGGAACGATTATTCCGAGGATCTTTACAATATAGATGACCGCTTCATGGTCGATGTGGGATACGGTGAAGAGCCTTCATATATATTTTACCTGAAAAAGGAAGGTAAGGTACAGAAAGGCATTGATATATGGGAAGGTTTCATTGACACGATCGCTGAGCTGATACCGCTTGAAAACGGCAGGTTTGTCGGGCTTGCCTTTTACATAAATGTAGGTATGTTTGATGATGAACACTGGCATATCGATGATGTGAAAATGATTTATGAGCAGCTGAAGTCGGTCGATGTCACAGCTTTGCAGGCTAAGGATAAGGAGTATTTCAGGGCATACGAAGCGCTTTTGGATTTCGTAAAAGAAATGCTGGAATGCGGCAATGAGATCGATGTTATGAGGTTATAATACAGTACTATAATACTGCTTTTCACGACAAGTAGTATTATTACTGTTAATGAAAGGAGAATCAGACTATGAGCCAAAAACTGCTGATAATCGGAGGATCACCGTGCAGCGGAAAGAGCACTGCTGCGGAGCGTATCGCACAGGAATACGGTGCTTACTATTTCAAGGTCGATGATCATCTGGATGAACTGATAAAACAGGCATCGGATAATGGAAGTACAGCCTGCAAGGCAATACAGCATATGTCTCCCGAGGAGATATGGATGAGAGATCCGAAAATACAATGCAAAGAAGAATTTAAGATCTATCGGGAGATCGCCCCGTTTGTATTTGAGAAACTCAATGCGCTCGATGCAGAGTTTATCATCACAGAAGGCGCAGCATACACGCCCGAGGTCATGAGGACATACGCAGCAGACAGGTATATCACACTTGTGCCGTCACCCGATTTTCAGGTATCTCATTACAGAGAGCGTGAGTGGGTACCATATGTGCTTGAAGGTTGTTCTGACAAGGAAAAAGCCTTTGATAACTGGATGAAAAGAGATATGCTTTTTGCACAGCAGATACAGACAGAATGCGCCGCATCGGGTATTCCGTGCAAGGTGAATGACGGCTCTGAGTCAGTTGAGCTGATCTGTCAGTGGGCAAAGAAAGCATTGCATATGATGAATACGAAGTGAAATGCATTATCAGGATAAAGTAACATAGCCCTCACAGTTTACGCTGTGGGGACTTTTGCATCATGGCAGATTTTCGCATAAAAAATATCCGGCTCTCGGCAATACCGAAAGCTCGGATAGTCATGGTTTCACTGCAATTTATTTTCTGCCGAACAGCCGTTTCTTCTCATAGGGCTCGCAGGTGAGGTCGGTCACGGCGTAGCCGCTGCCGTCAAGGGCTGAACTTACCTGTTCGACAGAGATCTCATTTTCGCTGATGATAACAGTTTCGCCCTTTTTATGTGATGAACTCACCTTGTTAACGTTCAGCGAACCACGCAGCGCATCATTGACGTGCGCCTCGCACATACTGCACATCATGCCGTCTATTTTTACAGTCGTCTTGTACATATCACCGCCCCCTTTCCAAAAGCCAGCTATAGTAAACGACATTAAAATTTCTACATTACAAACTTGTCAGAACTATGATACTTGTTCCGGCGAGTTTGAAATGTACGGAAATTTATGCCGTTTAATATAATTATAACGAAAGCACATAGGATACTATTTTTTCAAGCGTCTGCTCATCAAAACCCGAAGACATCATCATGCCTGCTTCGCCTGCTTTCTCGTTGGATATGCCTACCTTCTTCACAAAAAAGTCCTGTAGGATAACGCAGGGCGTGAACAGCCCGTTCGCCTCCGAGATACCTTTCTGTGTCAGCTTTATCTGATGATAGGGTTCTTTTGAGATAAGCCCTTCATCTATCAGCCTTTTCTCCATTTTGACCACGCTAGCCTTAGCCACATGAAGATAATCCGCAATATCTGTCGTGCGGACGCTGTGTCCGTTCTGCCCCAGAAGATAGATGGTTATAAGATATTTTTTCTGTTGTACTGTCAGCATTTGTATTCCCCCTCGCCGAGATCGTATCAAACGGCATAAAACACCATTACCGCCTTCAATTATACGACCAATAATATCATAACACTTGTTCTCAGCCATGTCAATGAAAACGGGCACACAAGTTAGTAATTTCTAACTAATAGACAAAAACGCAGGTTAGATGCAGCAAACTATTTTAGCATTTGTGCATAAACCTCAGTCAAGCTGAACTGTCGTACCATCACAGATATTACAATTCGATTTATTGTTAAGCTTTTTAATAGTTAGTTACATCTAACAAATCGAGAGGTTATACTTGGCTAACACTTTTGTCAATTTGACAAAGTGAACGAAAAAGCATTGACACAATGAAGTTAGTGGTGTATAATTTAATTAAGAAGTTAGATAAATCTAACCGCATAAAAGGGGGTAATCATATGCCTTTAGTATCGGCAAATGCAGGCGAAAGCTACACCATAACCAGGATAGGCGGCACCGCAGAGATACGCAAGCACCTTGAAGACCTTGGGTTTGCTGTGGGCGGAAAAGTCACAGTTATCTCGGTGATGGGCGGAAATCTCATTGTGAACGTCAAGGAAACAAGAGTGGCTGTCAGCCGTGAATTAGCTATGAAAATAATGGTCTGAGGAGGATTTTTCAATGACACTTAGAGATGCAAAGATCGGTGAGACAGTCACCGTGAAAAAGCTTACAGGCGAAGGCGCAATAAAGCGCAGGATAATGGACATGGGGCTTACAAAAGGCACCAGTGTTACTATACGCAAAGTAGCTCCGTTGGGCGACCCTATCGAAGTAACAGTACGTGGATACGAGCTTTCTATCCGCAAGGCTGATGCGGAAATGGTCGAGATCCAATAAGCTTTTTATTTTGCACATAAGTTAGCTAAAACTAACATTTGAGGAGGAGTTTTATGAGTATCAAAATTGCGCTGGCAGGCAATCCGAACTGCGGAAAGACCACGCTGTTCAATGCGCTGACAGGTTCAAATCAGTTCGTGGGTAACTGGCCCGGCGTTACAGTGGAGAAAAAAGAGGGCAAGCTTAAAAAGCACAGCGACGTTATCGTCACCGACCTGCCCGGCATCTACTCGCTTTCACCCTACACGCTGGAAGAAGTGGTTGCGAGAAATTATCTGATAGACGAGCGTCCCGACGTTATACTGAACATAATCGACGGCACAAATCTGGAAAGAAATCTGTACCTGACAACACAGCTGACAGAGCTGGGCATACCTGTTGTCTGTTCCGTCAATATGATGGATATAGTCCGCAAGAACGGTGATAAGATCGACATTGAAAAGCTTTCAAAGGCGCTGGGCTGCAAGGTGCTGGAGATATCGGCACTTAAAGGCGACGGCGTATCCGAAGCTGCAGAGGAGGCTATCGCTGCGGCTGACACAAAGCACGAAGGTCCTATACACCGCTTTGGCGCTGCCATCGAGCACGCACTGGCTCACATCGAGGAAGCCTGCGTACACGACCTGCCCGAGGAACAGCAGAGATGGTATTCCATCAAATTGTTCGAGCATGATGACAAGGTCATCGAGAAGCTGAAGATATCCGACGAGAAGCTCGCCCACATAAACAAAGACATCGAAAAGGTCGAGAAAGAGCTTGATGATGACAGCGAATCGATCATAACGAACGAGCGCTACAACTACATATCGAGCATTATTGACGGCTGTTATAAAAAGAAGAACAAGGGCGCACTTACCACATCAGACAAGATCGACAGGATAGTTACGAACCGCTGGCTGGGTCTGCCCATATTTGCAGCGATAATGTTCGTGGTATACTGGGTGGCAATGGTCGCAGTGGGCGCTCCCCTGACAGATTTTACAAACGATAATCTTTTCAGCGACGGTTTCCATCTGTTCGGCAAAGGCACCGCAGAGTATGAAGAAGTCGCTGAGGAATATGCAAATGCACAGCTCATTATTGACGGCTATGATGCATATATTGAAGCTAACGGCACAGAGCCCACAGGCGATTTCACATATGAGATCGAGGACGAGGAAACTCTGGAGATCTCAGAAGAGACTGCAACTCTCGAGGACTACACCGCCGCTCTGGCAAGTGTTGAGAAAATAGGCGATGAGCCCGATCCTGCGGACTACGGCACATATGTGCCCTCCATACCCGCACTGGTCGAAAAGGCATTGGATAAGGCAGGCGCAGCAGACTGGCTCAAGGGACTTATCATCGACGGTATCGTTGCAGGTGTCGGCGCTGTACTGGGATTTGTTCCGCAGATGCTGGTACTGTTTTTGATGCTGGCATTCCTTGAAGCCTGCGGATATATGTCGAGAATAGCATTCGTACTGGACAGGATATTCAGGAAATTCGGTCTCTCGGGCAAATCCTTCATACCTATGCTGGTAGGCGTAGGCTGCGGTGTACCCGGCATAATGGCATCAAGAACCATCGAAAATGAAAGAGACCGCCGCATGACCATCATGACGACCACATTCATCCCCTGCAGCGCAAAGGTACCCTTCATCGCAATGATAGCAGGTGCTATCTTCGGAGGTTCTGCGTGGGTGGCTACTTCGGCTTACTTTGTGGGCATGGCAGCTATCATAATCTCGGGCATAATACTGAAAAAGACAGCTATGTTCGCAGGCGACCCTGCACCTTTCGTTATGGAACTCCCTGCATACCATCTGCCCACTGCAAAGAACGTTCTGCGTTCCATGTGGGAGCGTGGCTGGTCCTTTATCAAGAAGGCAGGCACGATAATACTGCTCTCGACCATCGTTGTATGGTTCACCAGCAGATTTGGCGTAGTTGACGGCAGCTTCGGTATGCTGGAAGAAGACCAGCTGGATTCTTCGATACTCGCAGCCATCGGCGGAGTTATCGCATGGGTATTCAAGCCTTTGGGCTGGGGCAACTGGCAGGCAGCTGTTGCTTCCATCACAGGACTGGTCGCAAAGGAGAACATCGTCGGCACCATGGGCACGCTCTACGGCGGCGGAGAAAATACCGTTTGGCAGGAGCTTGCATCAGCATTCACAGGTGTTACAGGCTACTCATTCCTGGTGTTCAACCTGCTTTGTGCGCCTTGCTTTGCAGCCATCGGTGCTATCAAGCGTGAGATGAACAATGCTAAGTGGACATGGTTCGCTATCGGCTATCAGTGCGGTTTTGCTTATGCGATAGCCTTCATGATAAACCAGTTCGGTTCACTTTTCACAGGCAATGTAAATGCAATAGGTCTTATACTTGCAATAGCAGTTCTCGCAGGAATGATCTATATGCTCGTAAGACCCTACAAAGAAGCTACGACCCTCAGCGGTAAACTCGCCGCAGCAGGTTCAAAGGGCTAAGGAGGAAATATCATGGCAGCATGGTTTGGTGCAAACATCGGCAATATCATAGTTATACTCATTCTGGCGGCAGTTATAGCGCTGAGTATACGCTCGATAATAAAGGATAAGCGTTCGGGCAAGGGCAGCTGCGGCAATGGCTGTGCGCACTGTGCTATGCACGGAAAGTGCCATGCTGTCAAAGACAGATAATAAAATCGTTCGGGGGAAATAACATCTATCTTCCCCCGTTCAGTTATTATAAAAATAAACTTTTTAAACAGAAAGGATGGATCTACTATGGCATTTTGGGCAAAGACAGCACTTTTTATCGGAGGTATGGCAGCAAGCACACTGGGCGTGAAGATACTCACAAGCAAGACTGCAAAGAAGGTATACTCACACACCACAGCAGCAGCGATACGTGGCAAGGACGCAATAATGGAGGGTGTTACCAAGGTGCGTGAGGGCTGCGGAGATATAGTCTCAGACGCAAAGGACATCAACGAGAAGCGTGCCGAGGAAGATATCATCGACATTATCGAAGATACAGCTGAGGAGAATGACAACTAATGAAATGTCAGATACTGCACAGTTCACATAACCGGCTGCGTGTACATATACTGCGCAGCCGCATGACCCTTGCACAGGCGGATATACTTGAATACTATCTGCGCTCGAAGCCTTTTGTCAAAGATGTTAAGGTCTTTGACAGGACAGGCGATGCGGTCATCATATTTACTGATCGTGCAAAAGTCATCAGCGCACTTTCAGCTTTCTCCTACGAGGACAAAAAGGCAGCGGCACTTGTGCCCGAACACACGGGCAGAGAACTCAGCCGTGAATTTGAGGACAGGCTGTTCTATATGCTGGCAAGGCGTATCATCTCCAAACGAATGATACCTGCGCCCATAAGGTTTGGCATCTCGGTCATCAAAGCGTCAAAGCATATCCTCGAAGCGCTGAAGTCGATCTCAAAGGGCAGGATAGAAGTTACGCTGCTCGACGCTGTGGCTATAACAGTATCACTGCTGAGGGGCGACCACAAGACCGCCTCCTCGGTAATGTTCATGCTGGGGCTGGGTGAACTTCTGGAGGACTGGACCCACAAAAGGTCGGTTGACGACCTGGCACGCACCATGTCGCTGGGCGTTGAAAAAGTCTGGCTGCATAACGGCGGAAATGACACCCTTGTGCCCATTCGTGACATCAGCGAGGGCGACGAGATCATCGTGCGCACAGGCAGCATGATCCCCCTTGACAGCAAGATCATATCGGGCGAGGCTGAGGTCAATCAGGCAACGCTTACAGGCGAGGCGCTGGCAGTCCACAAGAATGAGGGCAGCTATGTTTATGCAGGTACTGTGGTCGAACAGGGCAGCTGCGTGATAAAGGTCGATAAGATCACAGGCAGCGGCAAATACGACCGCATCGTCAAGATGATAGAAGACAGCGAAAAGCTGAAATCAGAGGTGGAGAGCAGGGCTTCTCATCTGGCTGACAAGCTGGTGCCCTACTGTCTGGGCGGCACACTGCTGACCTATCTGCTGACAAGAAACGCAACAAAAGCAGTCTCGATACTTATGGTGGATTTCTCCTGCGCACTGAAACTTGCTATGCCCATCTCGGTCATCTCCGCAATGCGTGAGGGGCAGACTTACGGCATGACAGTCAAGGGCGGAAAATTCCTTGAAGCCGTGGCAGAAGCCGACACGATGATCTTCGATAAAACAGGCACGCTGACAAATTCAGAGCCCGAGGTGGCAAAAATAATAACCTTCGGCGAGAACGATGAAAGCGAAGCACTCAGGCTGGCAGCCTGCCTTGAAGAGCATTATCCGCATTCCATAGCAAACGCAGTGGTAAGGGCGGCTTATGAAAGAGGACTTGTCCATGAAGAACTCCATTCAGAAGTCGAGTATGTGGTGGCACACGGCATAGCAAGCTCGATACAGGGCATAAAGATAGTGCTTGGCAGCTATCACTTTGTGTTTGAGGACGAGGGCTGTACTCTCCCCGAGGGTGAGCAGAAAAAATTCGATGAGCTGCCCGATGAATACTCGCACCTGTTCCTCGCAGTTGGCGGAGTGCTTGCAGCGGTCATCTGCATCGAAGACCCCATACGCAAAGAGGCGAAGGCTGTGCTTGCAAAGCTCAAGGACCTGGGTGTGAAAAAGATAGTGATGATGACGGGCGACAGCGAGCGCACAGCAAGGGCGGTCGCCAACAAGGTCGGCGTTGACGAATTCTATGCGGAAGTTCTCCCCGAGGACAAGGCAGAATTTGTGAAACGTGAACGTGAAAGCGGCAGAAAAGTCATCATGATAGGCGACGGTGTCAACGATTCACCCGCGCTGTCAGAGGCTGATGCAGGCATAGCCATAAGCAGCGGCGCAGCCATTGCAAGAGAGGTCGCAGATATAACCATCTCGGCAGAGGATCTTAACTGTCTAGTAAAGCTGAGGGAGCTGAGCATGGCACTGATGAAGCGCATAAATTCAAACTACCGCACTATAATCGGCTTCAATTTCGGGCTGATGGTGCTGGGTGCGACGGGTGTTATAGCACCGACGACTTCGGCATTGCTGCACAATTCATCTACGCTTGCCATATCCATCGGCAGCATGAGAAACTATATCGAATAAAACAAGCATCTGATTTTTAATGTATAATGTCGGTTTATTAAGGTAGCGTTTCTGACCTTATCATTATATAATGATAGTGATGCAACGGAGCAGAAGATCAAAACGGTCTTCTGCTTTTTATTTTGTTAAGGAGTGAAGGATATGCATTGCGGCAAGGTTTTGGGTAAGCTGGTATACTCGGCTAAAGAACTGGATTTTCTTGAACTGGAATGGCACGAGCGCAAAGCCGACCATCTTCTGAAAAAGACTGTGGGCGGAGAAGAGATCGAGCTGTGCACAGACAGTGTGCTGTGCGAGCGTGATATAATATACGAGGACGCAGACAGGATCATCGCAGTACGTCTTCTGCCCTGTGAAGTGACCTCGGTAAAGGTCGGAAATGCGGAGGAAGCAGGCAGGCTGTGCTACCTGTTGGGATGTCTTGGTGTGCCTGTACAGCTTGATGGTCAGTGGGTGAAATTCCCTCACTGCGAAAAGACAGAGGAACTGCTGAAAGCTGAAGGATTTTACGGGATGACCGCAGAAGAAGTTTTCGGGGACAAGCTGCTGAGCGTACTTAAAATTTCCGAGAAAACACTTTAAATTTCCTACAACTTTAGGTTTATAGGGCTTTTTTGTATTGACAATGTACGTTTTTTTATGGTATTATATGGATGAAAGCAAGGGCGCTGTTAAATATACGGCGCTCTTTTTATTTTTTTACGGAAGGTGGACTGAATGGGCAGACTCTTTAAAGTGCTGGTGGCTGACAATAACACAGCTGCGTTCGACAGGCTTAAAAAGCTTCCTGTATGGGAAGAAAACGGCTTTGAGATCATTGGCAGGACAGCTGATATGCGCAATGCTGCACAACGCTGTAAAACCGACGGCATAGAATTGCTGATCTGCTACAACAGACCGCCTGCTATCTCGGCTGAGGTGCTGATAACCTCGACATCAGAGCTTTCCGAGAGGACCGTGTGCCTTGCCATAAGCCCTCACGACGATTCGGAAAATATGCGCAGATGCTTTATTCTGGGGGTTATCGACTACCTGACCGAACCCGTGGGCGAACAGCGGCTGAGCGAAGCGCTCGCCCGTGCAGCACAGCGGATACGCAGTCTTTCCGTCAGCAGTGAATATATGCAGGCGTTGGAGGAACATCTGGCAGAGGTGAGAGCCGATGACAAAAAGTTCGTGGAGAAGCTGCGTGAATTTTTGCAGAGCTGCGAGAACACCACCGCTTCCACAGAGTACGCCGCTGACTTTTTCGGGTTCAACAAGGATTATTTCGGCAGACTGTTCAAGTCGAAGATCGGCATGACCTTCGGGGATTTCTACAAGCTCTTCCGCATACGCTACGCCGAAAGACTGCTGATGTCGGGCAAGTATAAGGTCTACGAGGTAAGCTCGATGCTGGGATTTTCCTCGGTGGATTATTTCACGACGGTGTTCAAAAAGTTAAAGGGCAAGACACCTTCCGAGGTCAAAAAGCTATAGCAAAAAGTCGGAATAGTAAGTGTATATATCTGATAATTCGGGTGTTGTTATCCGATAAATTATGTTATCATAATTTTGTATAAAGCGCACATTCACTATTGTCATACCGTATTATATACGAGCATTTATCCCATCTTAGATTAACGAAAGCAAGAGACTGCATCATAGCGGCAGACTCTTGTTTTCGTTATTTTCATTTATAAGGGCGATTATTTGTACACATAAATTCATCTGATAGTATGGGTAAAAAGTATGATTTTTATAGGATATGATAAATTGACTTTTTACCGTGAATATTGTAGAATTGTAAGCAGTTGAGGCAATGGCGCCGCAGGTTATCACAAATATCTCAGGGGGACGGGATATGTTTCTTTGCAGGTATTTATGATGGCTTTCGTCATTGCTTTATTTTTTGCTTTTTTATCAGGAGGTAGTTACAATGTCATATGTAGACGAGATCATTGAGCAGGTCATCAAGCAGAATCCTGCAGAGCCCGAGTTTCATCAGGCTGTTAGAGAGGTACTGGAGTCCATCAGAGTAGTAGTTGATGCCAACGAGGCAGCATTCCGCAGAGATGCACTTCTCGAAAGACTGGTAAACCCCGAGAGACAGATCAAGTTCCGTGTGCCTTGGGTAGATGATAAGGGCGATGTTCAGGTAAACACAGGCTACAGAGTACAGTTCAACTCTGCTATCGGTCCTTACAAGGGCGGTCTGAGACTTCACCCCTCTGTAAACCTGGGTATCATCAAGTTCCTGGGCTTTGAGCAGATCTTCAAGAACAGCCTGACAGGTCTTCCCATCGGCGGCGGCAAGGGCGGTTCCGATTTCGACCCCAAGGGCAAGAGCGACAGAGAGATCATGCGTTTCTGCCAGGCTTTCATGACAGAGCTTTGCAAGTACATCGGCGCTGACACAGACGTTCCCGCAGGCGACATCGGTACAGGCGCAAGAGAGATCGGCTATATGTTCGGTCAGTACAAGAAGATTAGAGGTCTGTTCGAGGGCGTTCTGACAGGCAAGGGTCTCAGCTACGGCGGTTCACTCGCAAGAACCGAGGCTACAGGTTACGGTCTGCTTTATCTCGTTGAAGAGCTGCTGAAGAGCCACGGCGAGGATATCTCCGGCAAGACAGCAGTAGTTTCAGGTGCAGGCAACGTGGCTATCTACGCTATCCAGAAGGCACAGCAGCTGGGCGCAAAGGTAGTTACCTGCTCAGATTCCACAGGCTGGGTATATGATCCCGACGGAATCGATGTTGAAGCTCTCAAGCAGATCAAGGAAGTTGACAGAGCAAGACTCACAGAGTACAAGAAGTACAGACCCAACTCCGAATACCACGAGGGCAGAGGCGTATGGGCAGTTAAGTGTGACATCGCACTCCCCTGCGCAACTCAGAACGAGCTGGATATCGAAGATGCTAAGCAGCTGGTGGCTAACGGCGCTATCGCAGTTTGCGAGGGCGCAAATATGCCTACAACAGAGGAAGCTACAAAGTATCTGCAGGATAACGGCGTATGGTTCGTTCCCGGCAAGGCTGCAAATGCAGGCGGCGTAGCAACATCTGCTCTGGAAATGTCCCAGAACAGCGAGCGTCTCAGCTGGACATTCGATGAGGTAGACTCCAAGCTCAAGGGCATTATGGTCAACCTCTTCCACAACATTGACGAAGCAGCCAAGAAGTATGGTTTTGAAGGAAATTACGTTGTTGGCGCAAACATTGCAGGTTTCGAGAAGGTACTCGACGCAATGAATGCACAGGGTATCGTATAACAGGAGATGATCTTATGGATAAGATCGGTTACATACCGATTTGCCCCTTTGAGGGCGAACATCCCGAGATGCATATCGCAGCTTACAAGCCCGAGACATACAGGTCTTCGGAAGATCAGTGCGCAGCCTATGTAAGCGACTTCGCACAGGATACGCAAGCTTGGGACTGACCTTCATATAAAACAGCGGCAGCACCGTTTTTTCGATGCTGCCTTGCGCTGTTGTTACGGTACACGAAAGGAGTAAAGTGAATGAAAAAGATCCTGATCTGTCGGGAAACAGACCCACGGGAGACCCGAGTGGCAATGATACCCGATGAGACCCGAGTGGCAATGATACCCGATGATGTAAAAAGGCTCATAGGAATGGGCTATGAGATCAAAGCAGTCCGTGGATGCGGAGAAAAAAGCGGCTTCAATGACGAGGCTTACGAGAAGGCAGGCGCTGTTCTTGTATCCTCAAATGAAGAGGGTTACAAGGGCAGCGAAATTATTTTGAGGATAATGAAGCCCGATTCGGCGGAAGGTATCCCCGAGGGTGCGCTGCACCTCAGCTATCTTGACCCCTTCAATGAGAAGGAACTCTTAAACGATTTCGCTAAGAATAAAGTTCAGGCGGTTTCTCTGGAAATGATCCCCAGAACTACTTTAGCCCAGAAAATGGACGTTCAGTCCTCTCAGACCTCACTGGCAGGATATACCGCTGTGGTAAATGCCGCAGCGAAACTTCCGAAAATACTGCCCATGATGGTGACACCATCGGGTACTATCCAGCCTGCAAGGGTGTTTATAATCGGTGTCGGTGTGGCAGGACTTCAGGCGATAGCTACGGCAAAAAGACTGGGCGCAAGGGTCGATGCCTTCGATACACGCCCCGTGGTCGAAGAGCAGGTAAAGTCCCTTGGTGCGAGCTTTGTGAAGATCGACCTGGGCGAGATGGGTCAGACAGACCAGGGCTATGCCAAGGAACTGACTCCCGAGCAGATAGCTAAACAGCAGGAGGCTCAGGCGAAAGTCTGCGAGCGTTCGGACATCGTAATTACCACCGCAAAGGTTTTCGGAAGAAAGGCTCCGAGACTCATCGGCAAGGATGTGCTTGACCGCATGAAGAAGGGCGCCGTGGTGGTCGATATGGCAGTTTCCACAGGCGGAAACGTCGAGGGCAGCAAGCTTTTCGAGGACGTTGTGACAGAAAACGGCGTGACCATCATGTGCGGTGATCTGCTGGAAAGACAGGTACCATACGACGCATCCAAGATGCTTTCGGGCAACTTCTATGCTTTCCTGACACACTTCTATGACAAGGAAAGCAAGGAGCTCAAGGTCGATCTGGGCGACGAGATAATGCGTGGCTGCCTGCTCACACAGAACGGAGAGATCATCCACGAGAGATTTAAAGGTCAGTAAAGCGAAAATGTTTTCGTAAACTAATACAGGAGGTAAAGTAAAATGGCAATAGGAGAGATACTTCTGTTGGTATTCGTGTTTGTCATTGCAGGATTTCTGGGCGTCGAG
>CADALT010000047.1 GCA_902788785.1 uncultured Ruminococcus sp. | reverse complement strand
GATGGTGATGTAGCCCTTTGCGTCAAGCTCCTCATTGAGCTGCTTGATGATCTTGTATGCATACGGAACGGAGATCTCCATGATCTCTGCGAGTTCCTCAGCACGGATAAAGTTTTCTGACATCGTAGTCAACCCTTTCTTAAAATATTGTTCTGTGTGGTATCGGGCGCATTTGCGTATCCGATAAAGGTAGCACTCGTAACCGTTACTATTTTTTTCAAATTCATTCTTAGATTCATCGTATTTTACAGCTTCATTTTTTTGAAAAGTGGCAGAAAAAACTTGACACGGCAAGTAATACATGGTATAATATCACAAAGAGCAGCAGTTTGCTAGTAAAGAAATTAAGCAGAGTGTACGTTTTGTTTGTGACAGAAAAATATTTTTGTTTATTAATCTATAATGGTTTGGTTTTAAATTTGAAGGAGGTAGTTAGTATGGGATTGTTTTCAGAAATTGTTAATAGTATGGTGGATGCAGGTGTCAAAAACTTAGAAGCTAAGTATAGGAATATGTCAGACAGTGAATTGAAGAGAGAGTGGAGGTGGATGTTTGATGACCGAAATTATGTACGTTCAAATTTATATGACTCTCGATCGCCAGCCGCATTTTTAGATCAAGAATATTCATATAGATTTCATTGTAAAACTTGGAAACAGAAATGTGAAGAAGCGTTAAAGGCAGAAGAAGAATCGTTAAAGAAAAAGAAAGAAATGGAAGCTGAAAATTTAAACTTTGAAAATGCCTTACCCGAAAATCCTATGGTTAAAGATATTATAGTCCAAATTAATAAATTAGCATACGATGTTTATAATATTAGTGTAAATGAAGATAGTATAGTGTGTTATGATGATTCAGACAATTCTATCTGGACTTTAAAATACAGAAAATATGGTTATCCTGATTTGAACTATGATAAAATGGAAATCCTTGCTAAATACATATATGAACATCTTTCATTAAACTATGATTTAGACGGAACTGAATTAGAATTAGTTGATGCTCCCGGTGGTATGAAAACATCTTGGTAGTTGAGTGTAATTTCACAATTATCGATAATTACTCTGTGTCCTTTTTTACGTATTTAAACAAAGTAAATAACAAAAAGAGCTATCCGATCCCCAAATGAATCAGATAGCTCTTATCTTTTCAGAAAGAATATTTATAACTGTTGCCGATAACAGAGAAATGTTGCCAAATCGTTGCCATTCAGCTTGTCCGCACATCAAAAAGCACGGTATTACGCCGTTTCTGAGGTCTTATTTATTATTCCCACTCAATAGTTGCGGGGGGCTTGGTCGTGATGTCATAGCATACACGGTTGATATTCTTGACCTCGTTTACTATGCGGCGTGAGCATATCTCCAGCACCTCATAGGGAATGCGTGAAAACTCAGCGGTCATGAAGTCGGTGGTCTCAACTGCACGCAGGGCGAGAGTATAGTCATAAGTTCTGAAATCGCCCATAACGCCTACGGAACGGTTATTTGTCAGCACTGCGAAATACTGGTTTATAGATCTGTCGAGCCCTGCCTTTGCGATCTCCTCACGGAAGATCCAGTCAGCATCCTGGAGTATCTCCAGCTTTTCATCGGTTATCTCGCCGATGATCCTGATAGCAAGTCCGGGACCGGGGAACGGCTGTCTCCAGACGAGAGTCTCGCTGAGTCCCAGTTCCTGACCGAGCTTTCTGGTCTCGTCCTTAAAGAGCATTCTGAGAGGTTCGATGATCTCCTTGAAGTCAACATAATCGGGAAGTCCGCCGACATTGTGGTGGCTCTTGATGACAGCTGCATCGCCTGCGCCCGATTCGATAACGTCGGGATAAATAGTACCCTGCGCCAGGAAATCCACCTTGCCTATCTTCTTAGCCTCGGCTTCAAAGACCCTGATGAACTCCTCACCGATGGTCTTGCGCTTTGTCTCGGGGTCGGAAACTCCCCTGAGTTTTTCCATAAATCTATCCTTGGCATTGACTCTTACGAAGTTGATATCCCAGTCGCTGAACGCAGCCTCGACCTCATCGCCTTCATTTTTTCTCATGAAGCCGTGGTCAACGAAGATACAGGTCAGCTGTCTGCCTACAGCCTTAGAGAGCAGAGCTGCCAGTACGGAGCTGTCAACGCCGCCCGAGAGAGCCAGCAGCACCTTGCCGTCGCCGACCTTTTCACGTATCTCACGAATGGCACGCTCGGCATAGTTCTCCATAGTCCAGTCGCCTGTGCACTCACAGACATTCTTCAAGAAGCTGCCGAGCATATCCACGCCGAACTGAGTATGATTTACCTCGGGGTGGAACTGAACAGCGTAAAGGCGCTTTTCCTCGTTATACATAGCAGCACACGGGCAGTTTGCGGTATGAGCGGCTATCTTGAAGCCCTCGGGGACAGCTGAGATGAAATCGGTATGGCTCATCCAGCTGACAGCCTTTTCGGGGAGTTCCTTAACACCGCCGAAAAGTACGCAGTTTTTGTCATAAACAGTCTCGGTCTTACCGTATTCGGATACTGTGCAGGTCTCGACCTTTCCGCCCAGCACATGAGCCATCAGCTGAGAACCGTAGCAGATACCGAGCACGGGGATACCAAGCTCAAATATTTCCTTAGAAACGCTGGGAGCATCTTCACCGTAAACGCTCTGGGGACCGCCCGTAAAAATAATGCCCTTTGGAGCGAGAGCCTTGATCTCGTCGATGGTGACCTTGTCATAGGGCTTGACCTCGCAGTAAACATTACACTCACGCACACGTCTGGCGATAAGCTGGTTATACTGTCCGCCGAAGTCCAGAATAAGAACATATTCGTTGGTCATTGCGCAAACCTCTTTCCATTAGTTTAATATACAATAAATTCCGTATAATAAAAATATATAATGATTATAGCACATCTTCACAATTATTTCAAGGCAATATTGTTAATTTTTCCCCGTGGATATTTTTGATGCACATCTTATTACGCTCTTAGCTTTTCAGGGTGGAAGCAAAGCAGGAGAACTGCATTATAATTTTAATAGTACAGAACATCCGCAGCGGCATTTCGGGCATTTGCTTTTTGTTTCATATAACAACATATTAACCCAAATCTGTCATTTTCATTTCGTAATAAATCATATAAGTTAATAATTCCGTGATATTTTAAACACGAAATATTCACTCACATAGAGTATAATTGTCTTAGTAAATTTGGACACCTGTAAAAAAAACAGATTGATGTAAAAATTTATGATTATTGTATGAAAATATGATAATCGTATAAAATTTTGATGGCTGTCTTGTGACGGTCGGTAAGGAATGTAACTAATGAAAAAATTGTATATTTTTGACCTGGACGGCACGCTGGTAAATTCCATCGGCGACCTGGCTGACTCCATGAACACTGTGCTCGAACGGAACGGCTTCCCTGTTCATGATGTCGAGGCTTACAAGTTTTTCGTGGGCAACGGTACGCTTAAACTGGTGGAAAGGGCGCTGCCCGAGGATAAGCGGACGCAGGAGATGATAGTTCGGCTGCATGAAGAATTTTCAGAGGTCTACAGAGACAATGCGGTCAGAAAAACCGTTCCCTATGAGGGCATAAAAGAGCTGCTGGGAGCGCTTAAAGACCGTGGCTGCAAGCTGGCGGTGGCATCTAACAAGCCCCACGAATTCTCGGTGAAGATCACTGAGACTCTCTTTGGCAAAGACGTATTCGATGTGATATACGGCAAGCGTGAGGGCGTACCCACAAAGCCTTCACCCGAGATAATGCTGGATATTATGAAAGACATCGGTGTACGTGCAGATGAATGCGTACATTCGGGCGATTCGGCTGTGGATATAATGACCGCAAAAAATGCAGGTATTGACTGCGTGGTGGGCTGCACCTGGGGTTTCCGCCCGAGGGAGGAACTTACACAGGCAGGGGCTGAGCTTTTAGCTGATAAAGCGCAGGATATACTGACACTGACAGAAAAACTTTGATCGGAGGACATATCATGTCTGGAATGAATGATTTTTATAAACAGTTCGTGCGTGAAGAGGTCGATGAGAACGGCACGCTGACAAAATTTGAACTTGTGCTGAAGGACGATTTCAACTTCGGCTATGATGTGATAGACGAGATAGCAAGGCTTTATCCGCAGAAGAAGATGCTGCACTGGGTAAACGACCACGGCGGCGAGAGGGTGTTCACCTTTGAGGAGATGAGCAAGCTCAGCAATCAGTGTGCGAACATGATGCTGGCACACGGCGTAAAAAAAGGCGATAAGCTGCTGGCTGTACTCAAAAGGCACTACGAATTCTGGATACTGGCTTACGGTCTTATCAAGATAGGCTGCATACTCATACCTGCCACAAGCCAGCTCATGCCCAAGGATTACGTTTACCGTTTCAATGCCGCAGGGATAAACTATGTTTGCGCTACATATTTCGATGAAGTGGCAGACAGGATAGAGACTGCCTGCCAGAAGTACGACGGCATAAAGGAAAGGTTCATCTGCCGTGGCAAGAAAGACGGCTGGACCGATTTTATGGAAGAGCTCTCAAAATATCCCGATACTCTGGAGCGTCGGGATATCACTAAGGACGACTATATGCTGGCTTATTTCAGCTCGGGCACAACGGGTCAGCCCAAGATGGCGATACACGCAAACTCCTATGCGGCAGGTTCCATATCCACCGCAAAGCACTGGCACCATGTGGACGAAAACAGCATACACCTGACCGTTTCGGAAACGGGCTGGGCTAAGTGTGCATGGGGCAAGATGTTCGGTCAGCTGACCTGTGGTGCGGAGATATTCGTGTACGACATGGACAGATTCCACCCCGACAAGATGCTGAAAGTTTTGCAGGACTACAATATAACCTCATTCTGTGCGCCGCCCACAATGTACCGTTTCTTTATAAAAGAGGGTCTGGGCAGCTATGATCTTTCGCACATAAAGTACAGCTGTATCGCAGGCGAGGCTCTGAATGCGGAGGTATTCAACCGCTGGAAGGAATACACGGGTCTTGACCTGATGGAAGGCTTCGGTCAGACCGAGGGCGTGCTGATGATCGGCAATTTCTACGGCATGAAGCCAAAGCCCGGCTCGATGGGCAAGCCTTCGCCCCTTTATGATGTGGACATTATCCGCAAGGACGGCACAAGCTGTGATGTGGGCGAGACAGGCGAGATAATCATACGTGCGGAAAGAGGCAAGCACCCTGCACTTTTCAGGGAATACTACAACAACAAGGAACTGACCGATAATGCATGGAGAGGCGGCATCTACCACACAGGCGATACCGCATACCGTGATGAGGACGGATATTTCTGGTATGTGGGCAGAACTGATGACCTCATCAAGGCATCGGGCTACCGCATAGGTCCATTCGAGATAGAGAGCATACTCATGGAACACCCTGCTGTTATGGAGGTTGCGGTAACTGCCGCTGATGACGAGATAAGAGGCAAGGTAGTCAAGGCGACCATCGTTCTCGCCAAGGGCTACGAGGGTTCTGATGCACTCGTTAAGGAATTGCAGAACTATGTCAAGAAGTCCACAGCACCTTACAAGTACCCCAGGATAATCGAATTCGTCAAAGACCTGCCCAAGACTGACAGCGGCAAGATCAGGCGAGTTGAGATAAGGGACAACGACCACCGCAAATACAAGCTTGCACATCAGGCAGCAAAATACTGACAGTAAGATTTTCCCTCACAGGACAGTGCGTTCCTGTGGGGGATAAATGTTTATATTTTCCGCATGATGATACATCTTTCCAAAAAACGAAATTTGTATTGTTTATTTCAATGAATATCGCAATAATTATTGTGACAAAAATGATTATATGTGCTATAATATCCTCAGTGTGCCATTATATTACAAATAAGGAGGAAATAGTATGAAAATGTCTTTTCGCTGGTACGGCGAAGGTAATGACAGCATCTCGCTGGCGGATATCAAACAGATACCCGGTGTTAGCGAGATAGTGTGGGCACTGCACCACAAACAGCCAGGCGAAGTCTGGGAAATAGATGAGATACAGCAGGTCAAAGATCAGCTGGACAAATACGGCTTCGGTATGAGCGTTGTCGAGTCGGTAAATGTACACGACGATATCAAGACCGCAGGCAAAAACAGAGATCTCTATATCGAGAACTACAAGCAGACTCTCAGAAATCTGAGCAAATTCGGGGTGAAGGTGGTATGCTACAATTTCATGCCCGTTTTCGACTGGACGAGAACAGACCTCTTCCACCCACTGCCCGACGGTTCAACAGCACTTTTCTACGAGAAGGACAAGATCAGGCAGGATCCCGAGGAGATGGCGGCTTACATTCTTAAAGAGTGTAAAGGCTTTACCATGCCCGGCTGGGAGCCTGAGCGTCTTGCAAACCTGAAAGAACTTTTTGAGCTGTACAAAAATGTGGACAAAGAAACTCTCTGGGATAATCTGAAATACTTCCTGGAAGCACTTATGCCCGTGTGCCACGAGTGTGACATCAAAATGGCAATACACCCCGATGATCCGCCCTGGGATATATTCGGTCTGCCAAGACTGCTGGTAGATGCGGCATCGGTGGACAGGTTCGTTACCATGGTGGACGACCCCTATAACTGCCTGACACTTTGCTCAGGTTCACTGGGTTCAAATCCCGAGAACAATGTGGCTGAGATAGTTAAAAAGCACTGCGGCAGGATCGCTTTTGCTCATATTAGAAATGTAAAGCACTTCCCCAACGGCGATTTCAGCGAGACATCTCACCGTGACTGCGACGGCGATGTGGGTATACTCGACATAATCAAGGCTTACCACGACGGCGGCTTTGACGGCTATATCCGTCCCGACCACGGCAGACACATCTGGGGCGAAAAATGCCGTCCCGGCTACGGACTTTACGACCGTGCGCTGGGCATAATGTACATACTGGGCGTATGGGATACACTGGATAAGCTGGAGGGCAAATAATGGAAAGAAAAGCTTTCATGGACGAAGATTTCCTGCTGGATACGCAGGACGCCAAGACCCTCTATCATAAATATGCGGAAAATATGCCTATCATCGACTACCATTGTCATATAGACCCCCGTGAGATAGCCGAGGATAAGCAGTATACAAGCATCACCGAGCTGTGGCTGGGGGGCGACCACTACAAGTGGAGACTTATGAGACAGTGCGGCTTCGGTGAGGAGCTCGTTACGGGCAATGCCGATGACAGGGAGCGTTTCAGGGCATGGGCAGCTACGCTGGAACAGGCAGTGGGCAGCCCTCTGTATCACTGGAGCCATCTGGAACTGCAAAGATATTTCGATTGCAGACTTCCCATAAACATGGCGAATGCGGACGAGATATACGATAAGTGCAACGAAGTGCTCAAAAGCGGAAAGCTGACGGCACGCAGCATAATCGAGCAGTCAAAGGTAAAGGTGGTAGGCACGACAGATGACCCCTGCGACAGCCTTGAATGGCATAAAAAGCTCGCAGCGGACAAGAGCTTTGACTGCAAGGTGATACCCACATTCCGCCCCGATAAGGTACTGCTCATCGAGGGCTGCAAGTTTGCAGACTACATAGCTAAGCTGGGAGAGAGCGCAGGTATTGCCATCGACAGTTTTGAAAGCCTGAAAAAGGCGCTGGCTGACAGAATGGACTTCTTTGCAGAAATGGGCTGCCGCAGCAGCGACCAGAGTACAGTCGTGTTCCCCTGCGTGAGAATGGACGAAGCTAAAGTCGATGAAGTGTTCAGGCGTGGACTGAACGGCGGCAAGGTAACGGAAGAAGAACGCCTTGGCTACATCACCGAGGTAATGCTGTTCCTGGGCGAGAACTATGCTCGCCACGGCTGGGTCATGCAGCTGCATTTCGGTGTGGCAAGAAATTCCAACACCAAGATGTTTAACAAGGTCGGCAGAGATACGGGCTTTGACCGCATACACAGCGATGCTCCCATAGAGAGCCTTGCAGCTTTTCTTGATGAGCTGGACAAGAATGACAGCCTGCCGAAAACAGTGCTGTACAGCTTAGACCCGTCAATGAACTCAGCCCTTGACGTGCTGGCAAAATGCTTCAATGAAGAGGGCGTAAGAGGTAAGGTGCAGCATGGTGCGGCATGGTGGTTCTGCGACAATCAGGGAGGCATGAGAGATCACCTGAGAAGCCTGTGCGAGCAGGGCGTGCTGGGTACTTTCATCGGTATGCTCACAGATTCACGCTGTATGCTGTCATACACAAGGCACGAATATTTCAGGCGCATACTGTGCAGCTTCATCGGCAGACTTTCCGATAACGGTGAGGTCTACTTCGATGAAGAAGTGCTTGGCAGGATAGTTAAAAACGTGAGCTTCGATAATGCCATGGAGTTTTTCGGGCTGAAATAATGCTGTAATAATATAATAGTAAGGTGAACGATATGGAGAATATTCTTGATGAGATAGAAAAAATAGGCATTGTGCCCGTCATAGTCATTGATGATGAAAAGGACGCTGTGCCGCTGGCAAAGGCGCTCTGCGAGGGCGGACTGCCTGCGGCGGAGGTAACTTTCCGCACAGCTGCGGCAAAGGCATCTATAGCAGCGATGCGCAAGGCTTGCCCCGATATGGTAGTAGGCGCAGGCACTGTACTGACTGTGGCACAGGCTGATGAAGCGCTGGAAGCAGGCGCACAGTTCATAGTTTCCCCCGGGTTTGACGAGGCAGTGGTAAAGCACTGTATCGAAAAGAACGTACCCGTACTGCCGGGCTGCGCTACACCATCAGAGGTGGGCAGGGCTGTGGCACTGGGGCTTAAAAAGGTCAAGTTCTTCCCTGCTGAACAGGCAGGCGGACTTGCCATGATAAAGGCTATGGCTGCACCCTTTGTGGGCGTGCGCTTCATGCCCACAGGCGGACTCAATGCCAAGAATATAGGCGCATATCTCGAAGCAAATGAGATAATCGCCTGCGGCGGCAGCTTCATGGTGAAAAAGGACCTGATAGCTAAGGGCGACTTTGAGAGCATTCGCAGAATGACCGAGGAAACTGTACAGATCATGACCACCATGACATTCGTAAGCTGCGATAACGGGGTCAGCACATTCAGCGTAAAGTGCCCCGAGCGTGCAGTTTACCACATGGTCAGAAAAGGCATGGGCTTCGACGAAAAATCAGCTGTTTACAAGGCAGATAAGCTCATAAGCATAGTTTCCGCAGACGGCAGTATCAAACTGGTAAGGACGGGGGCTTGATGATGAAGGTAGTTACATTCGGTGAACTGCTGCTGAGACTTTCTCCCGAGGGACACGAACGCTTTGTTCAGGCTGAGAGCTTTGATGCGGTATACGGCGGCGGTGAGGCTAATACAGCGGTATCACTGGCACAGTTCGGGTGTGATGCGCATTTTATAAGCAAACTGCCCGACCACGAGATAGGTCAGGCGGCGCTGAACAGCCTGCGCAGATACGGTGTTAACGTAAGCGGCGTTATACGCGGTGGAAACAGGGTCGGCATATATTTTCTGGAAAAGGGTGCAGCACAGCGTCCCTCAAAGGTAATATATGACAGGGCTGGGTCTTCCATAGCAGAGGCTAAGGCAGGAGAATTCGACTGGGAGAAGATACTCTCGGGCGCTGACTGGTTCCACATAACAGGCATAACTCCCGCACTGGGCGATGAGTTGGCAAAGGCAAGCCTTGAGGCTGTTAAGACTGCCAAGAAGCTGGGTGTAAAAGTCAGCTGCGATATAAATTTCAGAAGAAAGCTCTGGGATGCCAAGACCGCAGGAAAGGTCATGGACGAGATATGCAGATATGTGGATATCTACATCGGCGGAAGAGATCAGGCAGAGGAGCTTTTCGGCATACCAACAAATGCCCGTGACGACAGCGATTATGAGGCTTACAAGGCAGTTGCGGAAAAGCTCAAAGAACGCTTCGGGTTTGAAAAGGTAGCCATAACCCTGCGCACCACGCTCTCATCGGACGACAACCGCTGGGCAGCACTGCTTTATGACGGTGAAAAGCACTGCTACAGCAGGGAGTATACCTCGCATATAGTTGACAGGGTCGGCGGCGGCGACAGCTTTGCCGCAGGACTTATATACGCTCTGGGAGAGGGTATGGATACGCAGGCAGCTGTGGACTTCGCAGCGGCGGCATCCTGCCTTAAACTCAGCATCGAGGGCGACTGCAATATAGTATCGGCACAGGAAGTAATGCAGCTGGTAAACAGCGGCAGTGCACAAGTTCAGAGATAAGGAGCATAATCATGAGACTGGTCACAGAAAGTATAGTGAACGAAAAAGAACTCTGGGAAGAAAAGGGCTTCATCATGCCCGGATATGACACGGTAAAGCTCCACGAAAACACAAAGGCTGCGCCTGCGTGGATACATTTCGGCTGCGGCAACATCTTCCGTGGCTACATAGCCTGCCTTGCGGACGAGCTTATAAAGTCGGGCGAAATGGAAGGCGGCATAATCGCTGCTGACAGCTTCGACACGGAGACCATCGAGAAGATATACGTGCCCTTCGATGACCTCGTGCTGCTGGTGGGACTGAGAGCGCAGGGCGACAAGTATCTGCGTGTCATCGGCAGTATCGGCGGTGCTGTATGCGCCAAGGGCGATGGTGTGGCAAAACTCAAAGAATATGCGGTAAAGAACAGCCTGCAAATGATATCATTCACCATAACCGAGAAAGGCTATGCGGTGCGTGATATGAACGGCGGAGTCTTCCCCTTTGTGGCAGAGGATATAGCAAAGGGTCCCGAGGGCGAGCTTAATTCGGCTATGTCCATAATAACAGCAATGCTGCTCGAAAGATACAAGGCAGGCGCTGCACCGATCGCCATGGTCAGCATGGACAATTGCAGCCAGAACGGCAGCAAGCTGCGTGAAAGCGTGATGTTCATCGCCGAGAAATGGCATGAGAACGGATTTGTGGACGACGGCTTCATGGCGTATATAGGCGACGAGAGCAAGGTATCTTTCCCCTGGTCGATGATAGATAAGATCACACCTCGCCCCGATATGAGCGTGTGTGAAGAACTGACTAACATGGGCATAGAGGATATGCAGCCCGTTAAGACAAACAGAGGCACATTCATAGCACCTTTTGTAAATGCGGAGATGCCGCAGTATCTGGTAATAGAGGATAATTTCCCCAACGGCAGACCTCCCCTTGAAAAGGCAGGGGTGTACATGACCGACCGTGAGACAGTTGACCGTGCGGAGAAAATGAAGGTAATGACCTGCCTTAATCCGCTGCATACAGCACTGGCTGTATTCGGCTGCCTGCTGGGAAAAACCAAGATCTCAGAAGAGATGAACGATGCGGACTTAAAGGAACTTGTATACCGTCTGGGCTACAAAGAGGGTCTGCCTGTGGTCATAGACCCGGGCATAATACGTCCCGAGGACTTCCTTGATGAGGTGCTGACACAGCGCCTGCCCAACCCTTATCTGCCCGATACTCCACAGCGAATAGCCACAGATACCAGCCAGAAACTGGCAATACGTTTCGGCGAGACTATAAAGGCTTACGAGAAAAAGGGCGGCACGGACAGCCTTGTGCTGATACCGATGGTAATAGCCGCATGGATAAGATACCTGACAGGCTTTAACGACGAGGGTGCGCCCATGGAACTCAGCGATGACCCGATGATGGATGAACTCAAAGCCATCGTCAAGAGCGAATGGTTCAAAAACAATGAGCCTATGGACAAGGCGGCAGTTGAAAAGCTGCTCAAAAACGAAAAGCTTTTCGGCACAGACCTTGTAAAAGCAGGTCTTGCAGATAAGATAACAGCCGACCTTGAAGCTATGCTTTCGGGCGAGGGCATGGTAAGAAAAATACTGCACGAAAAACTGGCATGACCAGAGCGTGCTGACACTATAGAAAACGGCATAATGATCTCTGCATTCAGCGCTTGATAAAACTGTGCTATATGTTTTTATGAGCACCGAATGTACCGAAAGTTATGCCGTTTTGTATAATATGGAGGTGTGCGCCGTGAGAAACGGTCTTGAAAACAGACTTTCACAATACGAGCCCTTATGGGGCGAATGGTATGTAGACAGCTTTCTTTGGGAGAACAGCCGAGGGGCAATGTTCAGGCTGAAGGACAGGCACGGCAGGAAAAGTGCGCTTAAAGTCATGACCATTGATGCCAATTACAGCGGCAGGACACTGACTGCACTGACATCGGCTGCGCTGGAAAGGATAAATTCCATGCTGCCGCTGGCAGGAGAAGCTTACCTTGTGAGCTGTAGGAATTTCTCGGTAAAGAATATAGGCGCAGGCACACCATCAGCTGCGGACATATTGGTGCAAACGGACGAGGTGTTCCCTGCGGACATCTACGGCGGCGAACAGTTGAGCTATATGCAGGCAAGAAAGCTTGCGGACAACATCTGTCGGGGGATACGCCACGCCCACGCAAAAGGCTTCACCTTCGGGGACATCTGCCCTGATAACATCTGCATGGATACAGAGGGACACTACTGCCTTGACGCACCGAGTTCCTGCAACCCCGAGACACCCGACCCTGCATACTGCGCACCCGAGACCGCAGGAGAACGCTACGACAAATACAGAGCGGACATATACTCCTTCGGGATAGTGCTGTATGAGCTTTTTTCGGGTGGAATGCTGCCGCTGCAGTATAAAGGCATGAGCCGAGAGGAAGCGATAGTCAGGCGACAGAGCGGAGAGGCATTCAGTCCGCCGACAGGAGCACCGCCCGAGCTACAAAGGATAATCATGAAAGCGTGCATGGCGCATCCCGAGAGCAGGTACCGCACGATAGAAGAGATGTACCGTGAGCTAAGGGCGCTTACGGTGGACCACATACCCGATACATATGAGCAGAGCATACCACGCAGGCAAAAGCATGAGCAAACGCACGAGCACAGAGCAGAGCAGCACCATGAAAACCACGAGCACCACAGTGAGCACAGGACCGAGCAAAAGCAGAAGAAGCGAAAGTCAGCAGACATAGGTGAGAGCAAGGGCATGAGGATATATGTAATGGTGCTTTTATATATGTTATTGGTGGCAGCGATAGGATTCCTTATATTTGCGATATTCAGGATCTTTTAATACAGAATTACAAGCAGGGCGGAAACGCAGCCAAAAAGACAAAAGAAGCTCCGAGCGCAAAACTAGGCACCAAAGCAAAAAGGGGTGACGAATCAGAGCGCAGGGTCAAGCCGGGCGCTAGACGGCTTGCAGGGGGTGTGGGGGACAGAGTCCTCCACATCAAGGCACCAAAAGAGCGTTCTCCACAAACAAGGAGAGCAAAGCAAACAACACGGGCGGCGATGGAACAAAAATCCTGAACGTCTGCCTAACTGCCCGTACAAGCAAAGACAAGTGCGAGGACATCGCCGCCCGATGGTTTTAAACAGCGCAGCGCTTTTAAAACCATTCGCAGCGTTAGCTGCGACCACTTTCCTTTATCTCCATTTCAAGATAAGAACAACAAAAAATCGACCCCCACAGGAAAACGCAACTCCTGTGGGGGTTCTTTGTTATTTTGTCCGTAGCTCGGAATTTTGCCAGGCATACCTGAGCCATATTTTTGCTGGGCTTATGGACGGTTTTGCTTGGGTGGTGAGGTCGCTGTCTTCGCCCCTTACGGGTCGAAGAGGTCAAAAGCACTTCGTTGTTTGACCTCTGACGGGCGGCGAATTTATCCGCACGAAGTTCTGTGGGGACGTGTTCAGA
>CADALT010000046.1 GCA_902788785.1 uncultured Ruminococcus sp. | reverse complement strand
CAGACTCGCTGCCGCATAACAAAAGCGACCAAGATTTCTCTTAGTCGCTTTGCATAAGTTTTCTTTGAAAAGTTTGTCTAACTTTTTGGGGTCAGTTCAATGATCTCCTTGCTGTGTTTATTTTTAACCTGCTTTTACCCAGTTGCCGTTTTCGTCCATCATGTTGCCTTCATAGTCAACTATATGCATAACGGTCTTCATATCGAACACGCCGCTGCTGATATTGTAATTCGCAGGATTTACCGCTGTGAACCGCACAGTGACATCGCTCAGCCTTGTGGGCAGTTCATCAAGCTTCATATCCTCTATCATCTCGCCGGGACGCACCCAGCCTGTTGCACCTATGCGCACAAGGCTTTCATCATCGGGGTGTACCTTGCCATGCCAGAAGAGTTTCAGCTTTTTATTGCCGAGATCCTTTTTATCCGCAAAAATCTCTGCCCTGACAAGCACCTTGCAGTTCTGCGGCGAGATAAGGTCGAGCTTAACGGTATTATCCTTGCTGTTTGCAATAAGTATCGGCTGGCAAGCCACAGTCAGGTCTTCGTTATACGGCATGACCTGCAGGCTGTTCACGTCGATATCTGCCGCAATAGCCTTAGTCTGTTTATCTTCCTTGACATTTTCGGGACGGAAGTACACCACATACTTTACCACCAGCATCACTATTATCAGCACTGCCATGACCGCCATGAAAATGCACCTGTTGCGCCTGCTTTTTTTCAGCTTGGTTTCCTGTTCGTCAAGTTTCTGCTGCTGACCGTTCAGATCACGGCGGCGGTTTTTCATTTCCGCAGTAAGTTCATTGGTCTGCTCGGACACATTGTTATTCATTACAGCTGTATCGCTCATTAACCGCTCACCTCCAATGTCACGGGGATATTCGCTTCATAAGCCGAAAGCACGCCTGTTTCGTGGTCGTAATATTTTTCATTCATTATGAGTGAATATTTGCCCGCAGGCAGATAGCTGCCATCGGGCAGGCTGTTCAGCTGTATCGAAGTTATCTGATAACCCGGCTCAAAAAGTCCCGACTGTGCCACCGAGACCTTGCCGTTCTCCGAGCCCTCGGTGCTGAGACCGTGAGCCTTTAGCTCCTCATCGGTCATGTACAAAGTCACGATAATATCGTGGGTCGAATCGTTGACATTGCGTATATCGCAGGTGATCGAGCCGCTGCCGCCGGCTGCTGTGAAAGCATCGCCCACGGAGTATATCGAGAAGTGACCGCTGCCCTTGCTGTCGTCATTTTTTGCAGCGGAATCATCTTTCTTATCCTTATCGGCGGAGCTTTCCGCTGCCGATGAGTTTTCGTCAGCCGTGGTGCTGCTGTCGGACATTTTCGCTTGGTTTTCGTCCGTTGCAGGCTCCTCGGTTATTTTCTGCTGATTTTCATCGGTCTGCGCAGGCTTTTCATATATCCTGGCTTCACCGTAACAGCGATAGATCGAAAACGTGCAGATAACTGCAAATGCTGCGCACAGCACACAGTTCAGTGCCAGCAGCGCATTGTTTTTCCGCTTTGTTTTTCTGAGCGCCTGCTGCTTTTCATCAAGAGTTTTTTCCAGATTTTCAAGCTCATTGCGCTCGGTGGGGATATTCGCATTATCGGGCATGGTCCTACCTTCTTTCACATAGTTTATTCTTAGATACATTTTAACATATTATTTCCAATATGTCAATAAAAAGTTTCAGCGGCTGCGCTTTTGCACAGCCGCCTATTACTTAAAACTTTAAGGAGAAACAATTATGAGAAACGTTACGTGTTATGGTTATTAGCTATTTGCTTCATATATACCTTCATTTTCATAAAGATTACCAGCAGTGAATGTATACTCAATTCTTCCTACATTTGCATATGTATCATTACCCAAAGAATTAAATATCTGATTCCAAATATAATTATCCATGTTGTTAATATTACATGTTACTGTATCTTCTCTTGAACCACCTGTAATTATCGTACTTATATTTCCAGGAGAATACGTAAAAACAGAGCTATATGTAGTATCAAAATAATTCGATATACCAAGATCAAAATTACTATTGTTGTATATAGTAACCATCTTTTCTGCATCCGTTCCCTGAGCTAATACATATGTGTTATTATCAGGATTAGTAACAATTGCTGACTTAACATATTTATGTTCTAAAGGATTCCATTGCAAATCATATGTGCCGCCATCAACATTTCTAACAATATCCCAACTGAGTTCATCTGCAGAAATACTAACATTCCAATATCTCATAATTGGATTTGCTTGAGATGACATGCCATTATCATTACTTTTCATTTTTAATTCTACATTAGTTGATTGGCTATTATTTTCTAAATTTGGTGCAGGAACAATTGTTTCTGCAAAAGCACTTATAGCGCCTATCGACGATACTGCCATCATTGCTGCTACCATAGCTGCCATTTTTCTTGTCATTTTCATCATAACAAATACCACCTTTCAAATTATCGAAAAATACGTTGATCTGAATTCCTTTCCTGTGAGTTTTATTTGGAATTCGTTTCCTTTACTGTGGCTTTATTATAACACACTCACTGTGACAGCACCGTTACAGATAATTGAAATTTATTATTATTTTGTAAACAACAAAATAACAAACAGTAAATTCTATAAATAATGCAGTTTTCATTTAAGTTAACTAACTGATTTTAGTGATATTCTATACAAATAATTTAAAACTTATAACCAATGATACTCCTCATTAAGCTCCGCAGGATCACCTTTTAATATATAGGCTTTCGTATTCAGCCCCAGACTGCCGTGACGCTTTACGACTATATCATCTATGCCTGCATTGCTGAAACTGTCACGCATATCCTTGACCAGCTGCCGCAGATGGTCGCCCTTGTCGGGGTCGCCGTCCCAGAGTATGCCCAAAAGCTCGCCGTTGGTACACATAGCGCCGTTCTTATATACAAGGTAGGCAAAAAGCTCCATCGTCAGCTTGCGCTTGAATGTGAACTGCACATCGTTCATGAACACTGCAAAATGCCCCGTACAGCGAACTTTCAGCGGTTTATCATCATCTACGGGGTGTCTTAAATGCCTGAGCGCCTCACGTATATCGTCCTCATCAAAGGGCTTCTCGATAAAGCCGCTGCAATAGACTTTCAGTGCGTCAAGGGCGTATTCGGGGTGCCCCGATACGAACACCACGTTCGTTTTCGGGAAAGTCTTCTCTATGTACTGCGCCGCCTCGATGCCGTTTATCCCGGGCATTTCAATATCCAAAAACACCACATCTGTCTTGTGATCGGAGAGCAGTTCTATGGCTTTCACCGCAGATTCCACCGTGTAATGCGTTCCCGATGGGTCGATCACCCTCATGAGTTTTTCCATCAGCACTCTTGCCGCTTCGTTATCGTCCACAAATACCGTCGTCATCGTGTGCCCTCCTCTTCATCTGTTGCATATACAACGTTATTCAGCGTTACCCTCGCAAGGCAGCCGTTTTCTTCCTGTATCAGCTCCAGCCTGCCCTTGCCGCCTGCCGCAAGCCTTGCACGCACATTCGCCATGCCGATGCCCTTGCGTTTCTCCTGCCTTTCCGTCAGGTTGAGCCTGCCGCTGCCTATATCTCTGACATCGATGGTTATGCCGTCCTCATCATCACGCTGGATTATTTGCAGCACGCCGCCGTTTTCTCTTGCCGCTATGCCGTGCCGCACAGCATTTTCCACCAGCGGCTCGATGGTCAGCGCAGGCAGGAAAAAGTCGTCACTCTCTATATCATATTCGACCGTCAGCCTGTCCCCGAAATTCATCTTCTCCAGTGTCAGGTAGGCTTTTATATTTTTAAGCTCCTGCTCAAAGGTTATATGGTGAGTATTTCCTATATTATCGAAATTCGACCGCAGATATATTGAGAAATTGCGTATGCTGTCATATACCTCGGGATAGTCTATACACCGTGCCTGTATCGCCATCAGCGAATTGTTTATGAAATGCGGCTGTATCTGCGCCATAAGCAGTTCATTGGTCTGTCTCTCCAGTTCAAGCTGGCTCTCGTGAAGTTCCTGCTGTACACGGCTGTGCTGTATCGCCGCCAGATAGAAATAGTATATGAGTATCTCCAGTGCAGCGACTTCGGTGGTGTGCTTTGTTATTATATCCCAGTATTCCAGCAATATGGTTATCAGCGATGTGAACGACATGAAAATAACTATCATGCCCTTTGTGTATTCGTGCTGCACTATCAGATACAGCGAATAATGCATAAGCTGGATTATATAAAAGCACAGTATCAGCGCAGGCACGAATGAGATAGTGCCGCCCTTGAACGAATGGTCTGCCCCGTAGCTGTACACAAAATGTGTCCCGAAAAGGTCCGAGATCACCAGCGTAACAGTCACCAAATACGGCAGCAGCAACAGTTTTTTGTGCTTTACGGGCGCAACGAGATATAATTCCAGTATCAGCAAAAGCGGATACAGATTATATGTTATCGCTGATTTTACATAAAGTATCCACACGGGCTTATGATATTTATCGCACCAGTATTCAGTGTATTCACATATCGAAAGCACAAAAACAATGATGATTATAGCCCACATATACTTCATGCCCTCGATCTTTACACGCTTGTTTGAAATAAGCACAACGATAAGACCTGTGATAAGCATGAGCGTCATATAATTCTGTCCGATGTATTCAAGAAGTATCTTCAAGGAACTTCCCTCCCCCGACATATGATATTTGTACAAATGGCAAAGCCAGCCCGTCGAAAAATTTTTTCGGCGCAGGCTTTAGTAGGAGATACCATTTTTGTCTCTTCTTAGGCAGAATGTATGGATTTCTCACTTGTTTTTCTACTTTTTGCCTATTGACATTTTACCGTAGGACTCCTTGATCGTGCTGCACTTACTTTTATTCACAAACAATGGATATCTCTGTTTAATTATATCATAAAATGTTCTTGACTTCAATAGCTCATGGCGTATTTTGTCAAGCAGAAACGTCCGTATTGTCATGTGATAACAAACACAAAGCAAAAGGACACAGCGCTGTGCTGTGCCCTCTGCTATTTATGTAAGGTATGTTTAGAAAAAGATCATTTATTAACATATGGTTCAAAGTAATTGCCCTTGACTACTTTTCCGCTATCCGTATAGCCATCTGAAAGCTCACAAACTGCCACATCACATACGGGGTCCAGATCGGAGAGATCTATTTTAATATTATATGGATTTCCGGGATAGTTGATCACATCTGCATAGGATAGCCTTTCCTTTTCTTCCTCTGTCATATTCGCTGTCCTTTCCTCTATAATAGCATTACTTTGCTCCATAACAGCAGTTCTCTGTTCGTCTGTAAGATCAAAATGCAGCAGCCATATCCTGCCATCTATCTTAACTATCGCCGCAGGACTTATAGTAGTACTCATCTGGCATACCTTAGGATTGACCCCAAGGGCTTCCTTGATCTCATTATAGGTCATGCCGACTTTCACGCCGCCGCCCACTTCTGCACCATCATAAAGGGCAAGCTGTGATATCTCTTCACTGTCGTAAATAATCCTGGTATCGCCTGCCGCTCCTGCGTTTGGATAACCATTATATGTTTCCAGCTTGCCTTCAGGTTCTCCTTGGGCAAATCTTGGACTTATCTCGAAGACATAGTTCGGGAATGCAGCACATCTTATACCTTTTATCGGCATGACTTGCCAGGATGCACTTTCTATCAATTCAAAATCATTATTTGAAAGCTCTCTCAGCTGAGATGGAGTCATAGAAAGCATTTTATCCACACTCATCTCCACAGGCTGCGTTTCCCGCTTTGCTTCGGGAGCGCTGTTTGTATCGACGGATGCGGCACTCGAAGTACCCTCCGCCTTTGACGACGCATTTACTGCGGCTGTGACCTTGATGCCTGCCGTGCTTGATGCGGCAGTATTATCTCTGAGCGATGACGTTTTATCGGGGCGGCTGCTTGTGTTATTTTCGAGCACTGAGCTGTCTGCCAAAGATGAAGCTATGAACTCCGAAGCAGATGACTCTACGGCACTTGATGAGCTTTCCACCGCCGAATAGGAACTTGCAGCACTGCTGTCATATATCTGCATATCGCCTTTGAGGTCGTGCTTATCTTTGCCTATATTGCCAAGCACCAGCGGTATGCCCACTGCGATCGCAGCTGCTGCCGCAATGCCTGCTGCCTTGCCTGCCGTCAGACCCATTCCAACTGCCGCCGTGCCCGACTTAGCTGCGACCGATGCGGCATATTTAGGTGATACAGTGCGGTGCAGCATCTCGTCCATGGGTACAGCTGCCAGCATTACTCCCTTGCCGCCAATTTTTTCGATCTTCTCTCTCAGTTTCCTGCGTGCTCGGAAAAGCTTCTGCTTGACGTTCGTTTCGCTGATGCCCATGGTCTTTGATATATCCGTCAGGCTCATGTCATTATAATAGTAAAGTATCAGCGCCGATTTCATATCGGGTTTCAGGCTGTCTATCATGGATTTCAGCTGACGTGATATATCCTTGTTCGTTGCATAATCCTCGGGCACCATGACAGGTTCGTTGAGACTGTGGCTTTCCAGGGCATCTTCAAGTTCTTCGTCCGTATCAAAATAAACATCACGGCGACGGCTGCGGAAAAGATCGGTACATCTGCGATAAGCTATCGTATGCAGCCATGTCACGTAGTTTTCGGGATTTTCGAGAGTTTGTATCTTCTCCATAGATCTCATGAAAACATCCTGCGTGATATCCTCGGCAGCCTCTTTGTTACCCACATTTTTCAGCACGAAAAAGTAAAGCCTGTCATAGTATTCCTCATAGAGTTTCTCAAAAGCATCTCTGCTGCCGTCCTGCATCTGCTCCACCAGACCGATAAGTTCACTTTTCTTCACCGAGAAGACCCTCCTCTTTGATTTTTCTCCGATTTCTCAATGTTTCTCCAAATATAAAAGCTGTCTCTTTCTTTTGCCCTTGCTATTGTCTCTATTTTGATGTTTTCAGAGAGGTATATCTATGTCTTTCTGTAAATTAGACGAAGACATTCCCGAGAGGTTACACTTTTTTTCAAAAATTTATTTCCCATATCCAAAGAAACTCATTACAGTCTGTGAGAAGATCATCGGTGATCGGTCAAAAGATGCCGTATGCTCTTATTTTCAGGCTATCTTCCAGCTGCCTGCGTTCTGTTGGTTTTTCCATAGTGCCGCATATTTTCCGCCCTTTGCGATAAGTTCGCTGTGCGTGCCCTCCTCGATGATACTGCCGTTATCAAGCACGATTATATCATCTGCATTCATCACCGAATGCAGGCGGTGCGCAATGACAAGAACAGTCTTATTCTTCACCAGTTCGTCAATGGCTTGCTGTATAAGCACCTCATTTTCGGGATCGAGACTTGCGGTCGCCTCGTCCAGAAAAACTATCGGCGCATCGGAAAGTATCGCCCTTGCGATAGAGATACGCTGTTTTTCGCCGCCCGACAATGTCGAACCGCCCTCACCGATCATAGTATCATACCCGTTTGGCAAAGACTGTATGAACTCATGGCAAGCTGCTGCCTTTGCGGCATTCACTATCTCCTCATGCGTTGCCTCGGGCTTGCCTATGCGGATATTGTTTTCTATCGTATCACGGAACAGGTAAACATCCTGAAAGACCATACTGATCTTTGAAAGCAGATGTTCCTGGGTCATATCGGTTATATCTGTTCCGCCTATGCTGATCTTGCCCTGCTGAATATCCCAGAACCTTGCAAGCAGACGGGCGATAGTAGTCTTGCCCGAACCCGATGCACCGACCAGCGCCACGAATTTCCGTTCAGGTATCGTAAAGCTGATACCCTTGATGATCTCATTCCTGCCGTCGTATGCAAAGTGTACATCACTGAATTCAATATCGCTGCGGTCGGTGGTTTTTGGGTGCTCGGGAACAGCAAGTTCTCGCTTGGATCTGAGCGATGACAGCTTTTCGATGCACTGATTTATCCTCGCCATGCTGATGACGAACACGAACAGCTGCATGATAGGCTCATAGACCTGCAGCGCTGCAAGCAAGCTCATTATGTAGAAAAACGGTGTTATCTCACCGCTGACAAGCAGTTTCGCACCTGCTCCCATCACTACAGCTATCCCCAAAAACAGGATAGCTCTGCCGTACATTGATACAGCGCCGCCTGCTTTTTCCTGACGTTTTGAATCATCACGAAGCTTCGCAAAGCTGTCTTTAAGTCCTGCGAATGCGCTGCCTGTACGGTCATAGGCTTGCAGAGTGGTTATGCCTGCGGTATACTCTATCACGTTTGCGGCGGTCTGCTGCTGAATGGCTATCAGCTCTGCGCTCGTATTCGCCACACGCTTATAGCTTATCACCGCAAATGGTATCGCAAGCGGTATCACGATGAACATTGCAAGTGTCATTTTTACATTGAATATGCTCAGCACCACAAGTGCTATCACAAGGCGTATCAGAATGACTGCCCCGTTTGATACGACACTCGATGAGAGATTTTCTATCTCCTCATAATTGCGCATCATCAGCGTCGAGAGCTCGCCTGCATCATGCGTTGCATAAAAGCCCATAGGCAGTGATCTCAGCTTATTTCCGAGGTTAAGTTTATCTTCCTGCTGTGCGGATACATGACCCACGCATATATCCAGATATGACTTGCGGCGAATGAACACATAAGCGGCGGTCTGCACCAGCAATATCCCCACCAACACCCAGAACGGCTTTTGCTCATAGGCGTTGGAGCTGTCAAGGACAGGCGCCAACAGATAGTACACAGCCACCATCATAATGCTCGACGGGATAGATGCGACGAAGCTGTCAAAGAACAGCCATGCGATAAACCCGACGTATTTCCTGCTGTTGCCGTAGGTGATTATATCCCACCATTTAGCAAGTTTTTCACGCTTTGTCATACTGCATCTCCTTTCCTCATCGTCCAGCTGTCACGGCGTTCGTTTGCGCTGACCATATCACGGTAGAGCGCACATTTTTCCAGCAGTTCATCATGCGTCCCCGAAGCTTCAAGTCTGCCGCTGTTCATCACGAGAATGTTATCGGCATTCTGTATGGTTTTCAGCCTGTGGGCGATCATGATGACCGTTTTGCCCTTTGAAAGTTTAGAGAAAGCGTCCTGTATCTTTGATTCATTCTCCGCATCTGCATAGGCTGTCGCCTCATCGAGCACTATGACAGGCGCATTTTTCAGCATCGCCCTTGCAATGGCGATACGCTGTTTTTCGCCGCCCGAAAGCCCTGTACTGTCGGAAATGACCGTCTGATAACCGTTTGGGAGAGCCTCTATCATCTGTGCGATATTGGCGGCTTCTGCGGCAGCTTTAACCTCATCGAAGCTTGCATTTTCATTGCCCATACGGATATTGTTTTCGATGGTGTCATTGAACAGGAATGAATCCTGGAACACATAGGCGATATGCTTTACCAGTTCGGAATGCGTTATCTCCCTGATGTCCACTCCGCCTATCCTGACAGCGCCCTCGCCAACTTCATAGAAGTGCAGGAGCAGTTGTGCGATGGTGGATTTACCTCCGCCCGAGGGTCCGACCAGCGCATTGCAGCTCCCTTACGGTAAGTTGAAACTAACTCTATCACAAGCATAAATGCCGCTGCCCGGATAGGTAAACGACACATTGTCAAAAGCGATATCAAATTTTGTGAGCAGCTTTCCTTCTCCGACGAGAGTTATCTCAGGTTCATCAAGCAGTTCGTCGATGCGCTTCATCCCCACATTGATCTTGGTGCTGTCTATTGACACATTCATCATGTTTTCAAGGGGTTCTTTCAGCCCTGCACAAACCACGAGGAAGAACAGTATCTTTGGCAGGACCTCGGCATAAGCATTGGAATGAGCCAGCATTATTATCGACGCAGGCAGCAAAAACAACACCTGTGCTCCGAAAAATGCATAATACAGCCCCATGCCGTTTGCGTTGTAATAGGCAGTATCATGGACCGATCTTGTGAATGCATTCATATCGGTCTCATAACGCTTGAATGCATTCTTCGTGCCGCCGAATATCTTGATGACGCTCATGCCGTGGATATATTCAATGATAGTGCCTTCCATCTTTGTCTTGCAGTCCGCCATGTTTTTCTGATGCTGTGAACCATCGGGCTTTTTCAGCGCCATGGCGAGGATAACGAAAGAACATATGATAGGCAGCAGCGATACCAGTGTCAGTCGCCAGTCTACAATGAACAGCACAATGATAGTCAGCAGCGGTGTTGCGATGGCTGCGGCAACTTCGCACATACTATGGGCGATAAAGCCCTCGATCTGCTCGACATCTTCTATCAGCAGCTTTTTGACTGAACCCTGCGTATTCGCAGTATAGTACCCCGACGAGATGCGCCCCATTTTCTCCATGAGCTTCATGCGCAGTTCGTAGAGTATATCGAAAGCCGCACCGTGCGACAGCATTGCCGATGAATAGGCAAACACGCCGTAAAGCACCGCACTTGCTGCGGTAATCAGCACAAGCGTCCTTACGCTTGCAAAGGTGAATGTCTCGCCCGATGAATAACAGCTTATCAGCATTTGCAGCACCCGATAGATCGTAAAATATGGTATTATCCTGCAAACGCTTGACAGCACCGATAACGTGCAGGCGGCGGTGAGCCCTGCTTTTTTCGTGCCCGCAAGCTCCATAAGCCTTGCGATGCCTTCCTTTTTCTTTGAAGTTTTATCCATTACTATCCTCCTCAAAAATGCAGCCAAACAGCAATGCAAACAGTTTTTCCTGTGTGCGCTCATAACCGCTTTCGTGCAGCATCGAACGGCTCTCTGCGGCAAGCGCCAGAATTTTCAGAAGATTTGATACCACTGCATGATCCACGTCCTCACGCACATTCTCAAACATCTCAAACAGCCGCTGCAGTGTTTCGGTCTCCTCATCGATGTTAACTGCGGCTTTTTCGGGAGTCGCATCGGCAAGCTTCTTTTCGTCCTCGGGTGTGAGGTACTGATAGACGCTGTCACGGTTGTTGATTATCGAGATGAGCACCTGTTTGCTCTCCCTGACCGTCAGTTTATCACGCTCCCCCAGCATCTCGGATACCGCCTGCCAGAATCTGCTGCGGTTGAACTCGATAAGCTGAAGCACAAAATCTTCCTTTGACAAAAAGAAATTATAGAACGTGCTTTTGCCTATACCAACGGCTGCGGCGATCTTTTCGACAGACATATGTGTCATGCCGTACTCCTTCAAAAGCTCCAGACCTGCATGGAACATCTTCTCTTTAAGCTGTTCCTTTTCGGCGATAGAAAACAGTTTTGGTGACATAGCTACCTCCTGAAAAACATAAAATCATAATTAAGCGACTAAAATTATAATAATGGTCGCTTAATTATGATAGCACATTCTTTTTAAATTGTCAAGTGCTAAAACTGATATTTAGAAAAAAGCTCCCGATACAAAGAACGGAAGCTTTATATCATCATATCTGCATACCGAATACATATCCTGCGATAATGCCTATCACAGCTGAGATCAGTATGATAACGATCGGGTGCAGCTTTTTGAAAGCAAGCACAGCCGCAAGTGCGAATACTGCTATCGATACCCATAGCCGTACATCAGAAAACACGGAGGACTGAAAACCGTTCGGGAAGCAGACTGTTCTGCCCACGGACAAAAACGCTGCACCTATAAGACCTATCACGGCAGGTCTCAGCCCGTACATCACACCGTCAACTGCCCTGCTCCTGCGAAATTTCTCATAAAACTTTGCCACTATGAGTATTATCACAAAGGAAGGCATTACCACTCCCAGGGTCGCACATAATGCCCCAAGTACACCGCCTGTGCGGATACCGATGAACGTTGCCATATTTATAGCAAGCGGTCCCGGGGTGCTTTCGCTTACGGCTATGAAGTCCACGACCTCTGCCTGCGTGAGCCAGCCGTGTCGCTCCACTTCGCTCTGTATCAGCGGCAGCATGGCATATCCGCCGCCAAAGGTAAACGCACCTATTTTCAGAAAAGTCAGGAACAGTTCAATCAGGATCATCGTTCTGCTCCTTTCTGAATATCAGCGACCATACAAGCCCGAAAATTCCGCAGCCGATAATGACATACACCGCATCGATCTTCAAAAAAGCCGTCAATATCAGCGCCGCCGCCATGATGACATATGAGACAACGTGCTTTTTAGCCGCTTTGAACATGGTGTATACCGCTTTCAGTATCAAAGCGAGAACCCCTGCACGGATACCCATGAAAGCATATTGTACTGCTTTTGACTCCTGAAAAGCTTTAAGTACAAAGGATATCAGCGATATTATAACAAACGATGGCAGCACTACACCCAAAGTCGCACAGAACGCCCCGAAAGTCCCCGCAGTGCGGCTGCCCACAAAGGTCGCTGCATTTATTGCTATGGGTCCGGGAGTAGACTCGGCAATTGCCACAACTTCAAGTATATCGTCCTCGGTGAGCCATTTTTTATTTTCACAGACTTCACGCTGTATCAGCGGTATCATCGCATAACCGCCGCCGAAAGTAAATGCTCCTATCTTCAGAAAAGTCAGGAACAGTTCAAGATATTTATTCACAATATCACCCCAACGTATTATTATACCAGATAATGTCATTGGTGTCAATCGATAGGGCTAACGATATAATATCAAAAAAAAAATCCTGAAAACATATTGACAGATCTCAATGTATATGATATAATATAGAAAATCATCAATATGAGGTGATATGATGGAACTGACGAACAAGCAGATAACCGTGATCTTCAAGGCTCTGTGCGACGAGAACAGGGTGCAGATATTCAGGCTTTTGCAAAACGGCGAGAAATGTGCTTGCAAGCTGCTTGAAGCTATGCAGTGTACCCAGCCTACGCTTTCCCACCACATGAAGATACTCTGCGACAGCGGTCTTGTGAACGGCAGAAAAGAGGGCAAGTGGATGTACTACTCCATTTCTGCACAGGGTACGGAGATCGCCGTGAAGGCTCTGCGTGAGCTGACAAAGGTCGATATACCAGAAAACGAAGAATGCTGCTGTAAATAAAATGTCCGTGGAAACACGGAATTTTATTTGCAGTTTGTATAGACAAATTCAAATATATTTATTGGAGGCATACATATGAAACACACAGAAATTGCAAGCGAGCTTTTCTCAAAGCATTATTACTGCTCTCAGGCGGTGCTGGCGGCATTTGCGGAGGAGCTTGGAATGACTAAGGAACAGGCACTTAAAGTCGGAGCTTGCTTCGGCGGCGGTATGTGCAAGGCTGAGGTCTGCGGAGCGTGTACGGGGGCACTTATGGCTTTAGGGCTTAAATACGGTATGTGCGAGGACGGCGATTTAGACAGCAAGCAGAGAGCAAACAGTTATGCCGTGCGTTTTCTTGATGAATTTGCAAAGCAGAACGGCTCTTATATCTGCCGTGAGCTGCTTGACTGTGATATTGCAACCGATGAGGGCAAGGCTTATGCACGGGCAAAGTGACTGTTTGCAACCGAATGTCCCAAGATGATAGAGAGTGCTGTGCTGATCGCAGAAAAGCTGATAAACGAATAAATCTGCTGTAAAACAAATCTGCCGTATGTAAATACGGCTTTTTATCCGGTCGATGAATAGACCGATTTCAATTTATCTATGAAAGTAGGTGCTTTATGGGAATTTGTGACTTCATACAAGACGAGATTCTCGGTATGAAATGGCTGAACAGGCTGATCGGCTCTCTGCTGAATGCCTGCGGTCTTGATACAAGCGGAAAAATCGGCGGAAGTATGCAGTTTTTCATCTATGATGTGATCAAGATCATGGTTCTGCTCGGTGTGCTGATATTTCTTATATCCTACATTCAGAGTTTTTTTCCGCCTGAGAGGACAAAGAAGATACTCGGACGGTTTCACGGCATCGGTGCGAACTGCATCGCTGCCTTGCTTGGTACAGTCACACCGTTCTGCTCATGCTCATCAATACCGTTGTTTATGGGATTCACAAGTGCAGGACTGCCGCTGGGTGTGACATTCTCATTCCTGATCTCGTCGCCCATGGTTGATCTCGGCTCTCTCGTTCTGCTGATGAGCATATTCGGCTGGAAGGTCGCTGTGGTGTATGTGATAGTCGGACTTGTCATAGCGGTGGTCGGCGGTACGCGGATCGAAAAGCTGCACCTTGAAAGTGAGATTGAGGAGTTTATCCGCAACGGCAAGAGCATTGACACTCCGCAGAACGAGCTTACAAAACGTGACAGGCTGAAATACTCATGGGAACAGGTCACGGGAACGGTGAAAAAGGTCTTGCCCTATGTCATAGGCGGTGTGGGGATAGGTGCAGTTATCCACAACTGGATACCCGAAGAATGGATAATAAAGGTACTTGGTAGCGGAAATCCGTTCGGCGTTATCATAGCCACTGTCTGCGGATATCCCCATTGCAGAAGCACTCGTCGCAAAGGGCGCAAAACTCGGCGTTGTTCTTGCATTTATGATGGGCGTTATCACGCTGTCGCTGCCGTCGATGATAATGCTGAAAAAAGCGATCAAACCGAAATTGCTCGGCATTTTCATCGCTATCTGTACGGTCGGGATAATCCTTGTGGGATATTTCTTTAATATTATTCAAAACTATATCATTTAGGAGGAAATAATTATGGAAACAAAAATCAAAGTTCTGGGGACAGGCTGTAAGTCCTGTCATCAGCTTTATGACAACACCTTGAAAGCTGTGGAGGGGTTGGAAATCGAGGTCGAGTACGTTACCGATCTGCAAAAGATCATGGAGTACGGTGCAATGTCAATGCCTGCGCTTGTGGTGAAAGAGAAGGTCGTATCGGTGGGCAGAGTTCTGAAGCCTGCGGAAATAGCTGAGATCATTACAAAGTACTGAGTGAAAATACGCAATACGTCAGAAGTCTCCCATGTAAAAAAGTTAAGCGATAGACATATCATAAAGAAAACCGCCTCTGCAGCAATAATGCTCACAGAGGCGGCTAGCTTTTTTTCGCTATAATTAAATACATCTCATAATGATTTACGGCTATAGCTTCATCATACGATACCCAATGCCGATATGTGTCTGTATCAGCGCCTGACTGCTGTCACTCAGCTTTTTTCGCAGGGTAGCCATGAATACACGCAGGGAGGCTTCGCTGTTATCCGCAGGAGTTCCCCATACACTTTGG
>CADALT010000045.1 GCA_902788785.1 uncultured Ruminococcus sp. | reverse complement strand
CAAAAAGTTGGCATAAAACAGAGTAAGTGAGCTTTTGCAACTTGCTCTGAAATGCCGTATTTTCCGCATTTTTTCAAATTTACTGAAAATCAGATAAATGGGTGGAGGATTTTCAATTCCCGTACGGGTCACCACAATAAAGAGCATGTATGCTAAAATAAAACTGAGCCAGTTAGCCTCAAAATGATAATAAAAAAATGAGCCACTTAAAACAAAAATCCTGTATAATAAGAGAAAGAGCTTGTGTACAGGAGGAACAAGGAGTGGCAATAGCAATGGAAATCTATGAAAAGATCAAATATATCAACAGAACAATTGGCCGTGGAACATTGTTCGGAGGAGCGAACTTAGCGGCGGATGCAGCAAGAGATGATTGATGTAAGGAGTTATTTTATGTTTGGATTGTTTGATTCTAAGAAAAAACAGCAGCCTGAATGCGTTACAGACGAAGTATTGGGCGAAATATTTTATGAGAATTCTATGTGGTACAGTAGTGTGGATTTTAAGCTGTTCGGGAAAACATATCATATAGATATTAAGATGTATTCCGAGAATGGAGAGCCTGTTACTGCGGCTCAAAAGGAATCGTACAAAAAAATAATCAACAATGAAAAAATTGCCAGTGAGATCGAGAACATCCTTCAAACAGAAGTCCCTCCGGAAGAATATGAATGTTTAGAGTATGAACCCGAATATTTGTGCTTCAGACCAAACGGAGATTGTGCGCTGATCGTTTATATCGGCGAGAAAGAAGATGATGAATACTTGGAATATGCTGTAACTATATTCCCTGAAATAAGCTATTATGGCGATGAAGAATCGTATATGTCAATGGTGTATTTTACATGATGAGTTATTCTGAATAAACACGGCATCCCGCTTACAGAACAGAAAGTGATGTATAACAATATGACCGCTTAACTCAGTTAGGCGGTTTTTTCATAACGGCCAAACACTTTCGCTTGTTCTTTGGATTCGTAAGCGTATAATTCTCCGCATCATAAAAGCAAACAGTCGGGCAGATAACACCCGGCTGTAACATCATATTCTGGCTTTGATTTCTCCATTTCTTTTTGCGTCCATGTAAATTTCTTTGAAATCAGCTTTGCTGTTCGGACCGAATATGATCGGCATAACAGATACAAGGCCATCGGAAATGATCGCATTTTTAAATGGCAGAAGCGTTGCATCAAGCAAAGTTGGCATAGGTGTATTTCTCAGCATTTCCTCCCAACTGCTGACAATGCCGTTTACAAGAAAAACAGAATTGTCATCGATCGATATAAATACCGATCCCTTTTTCAAATGTCGCTCAATGATAAATCTGCCGGTGATGCACCCTTTCCAGCTTTTAAGTATCTCCATGTGTTCTTCGGGCAGATCCGATCGCTCAAGATAATCATCAATGATCCATGTCCGTTCCCATAAAAAGTGGGCAACCTCCGCAGCATCCTGTGGGTCGATCATTCCTTGCCCGAAATAATCTTCCTCAGGAAGTATATGATATTCTCTGTTCACATAGTCAAGCAGTGGAAAAAACAGTTCATCGTAAGCCTTTTCATCACCGCTCTCAACCATTTCTGCACTGCATATTTCGCAGACAGGGTGCTTGATCTCATGGTGTTCTTCCTTGACAGGCAGACTGCTCATCCATTCATCGTGAGTGCGTTTTTTCTTGCGTTTGTGTTCGGGAACAGTGATGTTTTCTTTTTTCTGCGAAGATGTTTTCTCTTCTTCACCAAACATCGAAAACCAGCGAATTTGCTGAGGCGTCTGCTGTGCTGCTGCGCTTCGATCTGTGCAGACCATTCTTGCAGCCGTACTTCCTGCTTTATTGTTGTGATGCTGGTCGTTTTTGACTGCATAAATTTTACTCACTCCTGTCTAATACTCCAATAAACTCCATGGACCAATTCGGATTGTCCAATTTACTTCATGGTGTTCCTTGGAGTTTATTATACGTCATTAGACTTCGGTGGGGTATGTGCGGGGGGGGGACGCTTGATTTTAAGGCGTAATTATGGTATATTAAGTATAGCCGTCATGGCTGTTATAACCGAAGAGGAGATGATACCATGAACTTTTTATGCTCTTGCTGTAAAAGCCGTGTAACGAATGATGATCGGAACCGTCATCTGATAGAAGGTGCAGGTATCCATAACATAGGATATCATCTTGCATGGGTGGAATGTGCAAAGGAAGAATTGTGTCTGCCCCCCGATAGAAGAAAATGGAGACTCACAAATCAGGTGCCGATGATCGGAGAAAGGCGCATACTAAAGGTCACTGCACCTTTTGACGAGGAAATAGGCGATACATTCACTACGGTCTTCGAGCCGTGGCAGATGTTCCTGAACGGTTGGGACAGTGCTGAAAGTCCCGAGGACATCGGCAAAGCCTGTGCTGTACTTTGCCGCTTTGAAGAGGTACTCTGTCTGGACGATTTTTCTGCTGTCATATCCGTAACAGTGTTAAAAACTATCCCGTTCGATCAGCTTTATAAAGTAATACCCGAGACAGTAACAGATGAACGCTTTTTTGAAGGATTCGGCGGCGGACAGGAGGTCTTTACGGAATATGAAGATGAACACCTGCTCTACCGCACATGGACTGCACAGGGCGATGTATCGCAGATGCAGCTGATATACACTGATGACAAGGGTATTCGCCATGAGTTGCTGACAAGCTGGAATGCAATGCATGATGACTTCTACTATTTTGGAAATAAAGTAAATAAGCCACTTGAAGGCGAGATATCCGAAGAAACCACAAAGTACAGGTTCTTCCTGAATGGAGAGGCTGACAACAGGGAGGAAAGCGAAGCACGGATAGCTTACCTTGAACAGAAATACGGGATAGTTTTTCCCGATATATTGAAGGACCTTTATTCCAGAACAGACTGTTCGGGACTCAGGGGCTGTTATATCGAAAATGACTCTATTGACTGTGAAGTCTATGATCTGGTCACATTGGAAAATGAAGTCCGTGGTTTTGAACAGCTTGTTGACGAAATATACCGTGCCGAACCGTTGCGCAGGCATATCCCCGATGATTGGTTCCCTCTGGCAGAGGACGAAGACGGCGATCATTTCTTCTGGAGCAGCAAGACATATCAGGTATACTATGCTAGTCAGGATGAGCCCGAAAATAAGATACTGATAGCTGACAGCATAGAAGAATTCATCGATATGCTCAACGAGTCTGTGGATATGCTCCCTCCCGAGCCTGTCCATTCTGTCGTAGAAGCTAACGGCTGTGAGTGGGATATAACAGAGCAGTGGGACAACTGCCTGATCGACCGCTGTGTCAACAAAAATTCGCTGAGGGAGGTCACGGTTCCGTCTGAGTTTAACGGAAAGCCTGTTGTAGCCATAAGCGACAACGCCTTTTCAAATGACCCTGTCTCCCTGTGCAGAGTCATCGAAACTCTCATTATGCCCGATACGATACGTCATATCGGCAGTTTCTTTTTCAAGAGCTGCATCTACCTGAGACATATAAAAATGCCTGCGGGGCTGGAAAGCCTCGGAAATGAAGCCTTTCGTGGTGCATCGGGACTGGAGACCCTTGCCATCGGAGATAAATGTGTATCCATCGGAACTCTGTTCTGTGCGGATGCGATCTCTCTGCGGACAGCATCTATCGGTGCAGGTATCAGGACCATCGGAGATTATGCATTCTACAATACTCCTGCAATGGTAGGCTTCCGCTGCAACGGTGAGCTGAGATCACTGGGGCATGGCTCATTCTGGATGAATAAATGGGCTGATTCGCAGCTGTTTCGTCCGGGGGCAGAAATACTTCGCTTTGGCAGGAACAACTCTCTGCTTTACCGCTATGTCAAACAGGATCCGCCGACACGTATCATCTTTGATGATACGATCAGGTATGTGTTTGACCATGCATTCGGCGGTGACGCATGGAATTCGGGCAGCGGCATAACAGATATTTATTTACCCGGTGCTGATACTGTCGGTTTGCAGTCGTTCAAAAAGGTGCCGTATGCAACTGTACACTTTAGTGCGTCAAGAATGAAGGTCTCATACGGTCCTGACTATGAGTACACGATCGCTTCGATTTGTGTGCCTGCAAAGGTCGTGTTCGACCTGCCCTGACACTTCGATCATCGGTCAAAGGAATGATAACATATGGAAAACACTCAAAAAAATAAAGCTTATTTTCATCTTCCGGGGCTGTTTGAGTTCTATGACCTGTACAGCGTGTTTCTGCCGCTGTACCGTGAGCATCGGGAATATTTCTACGATCGGTTTGAGATAGCATCTATATATGGTGCCCCTGCGGATTGTATCTGGGGCGGCGGACGTGTCGGATACGGTGAATGCAAAGTCGAAGATGTACTCGCACTTATGAATGAGTACGGCATTTCTTCAAGGCTCACTTTCAGCAATTCGCTTTTAAGACCCGAACATCTGAACGACAGGAAATGCAATGCGCTGTGTGAGCTTTTCTCCGCAAGCAAAGACGTACAAAACGGTGTGATAATACACTCTGAGCTTTTGCTTGAACATATCAAAAATAATTATCCCGACCTTTATTTCGTATCATCGACTACAAAGGTGCAGACCGATTTTGATGAGTTTTTAAGTGAAACGAAGCGGAAGGAGTTCAGATATGTCGTTCCCGATTTCAGGCTCAATAAGCAGTTCGATAAGCTTGCTGTGCTCCCTCAGGTACTGAAAGACAAGGTCGAATTTCTTTGCAATGAATGCTGCTCATTTTACTGTAAGGACAGAAAAGCGTGCTACGAAAATGTCAGCCGGAAAAATTTGGGAGAAAGCTGTGAAGACCACATCTGTAAAGCCCCAGGTGCTAAGGACGGATACCGTTTTTCAAGGGCAATGAAAAATCCCGCATTTATCAGCACAGATGACATCATAAACACATATCTGCCCCTGGGTTTTTCTAATTTCAAAATAGAAGGCAGAGGACTTGGAAGTGCTGTCAATCTCGAATTTCTGCTTTATTATCTCACAAAGCCAGAATACAGGCTCACTGTCCGTGAAGAGATCTATCTCGACAGTATGCTGGATATTTTCTGAATAAAAATGCATTATTCTCCTGAAAAATGTGCTATCGAGCATCTGAGCAGATGATGAAAAATAGTATATGTTGTGACCAAAAGCAGTCTGTGCAAATTGTGCAGGCTGCTTTCTTGTTCTATATTTATATAGTTATTCCTTGCTGTTCCTGACATGGCATTAAGCTTATGATAAACTTAATATTTGTCCATGCGATCAACAAATATTTGCTTCTGATATTAAGTTTTATTTTTTGACTCATCAATAAAAAATCGTTGATTTTTCCAAAACAATAAGTTATAATATATAGTATCTGTATAAAAGATGCAGAAAAATAAGGTATTATGTATAGTTAAATTTATTGGTGACAGAGGGCTAAGCACAAAGATCTCAGCGCTTGCTGTCTCAGCTGTATAAATAGGTCTGCATCAGGATGATCGGTGTATAAGTATAAAGGTGGAAAATGAGGGTTTAAAAATGGAGATCGTATTGAAAATTTTAACATTGGTATTATTGGTGGGTGTGTATATTTTGTATTATGCGAATATACACGGCATTGTCAAGCTGCTTTCTGATAATAATAAGTTTAAGAAGATAAGCTATGTTTTAGCGGCAATAAATATCGCTATGCAGGTATATATAGATGTTGCCCCTGTACCGAGACAGGTCGGGTCTGTCATATCAAGGATGAGTGAATTACTTATTATTATAACTGTATTCGTGTCCCAAAGAACTCATTTTTTGAAAACAGTGTATGTAACATTGCTTTATTTTTCGGTTGAAACCTGTACGGGTGCAAGTATAAATCTTTCGGCAAATCTTGCTGTTCCTGCTGACTATCAACTTTTAAGCGGAAAAGTTGTGTACTTTGTATATAATCTTATGTTTTATTTTGTATTGACAAGATTTGTTGTGCAAAGGAAAGATGATCTGAAGCTTAGTCTGGATTTTGTAGACAAAAAGACGTATCTCTTCATTCTTGTGTACGCAGAGTTCCTTTCGGCGCTGATGTCTTTTTTAAGCGTTGCTTTTCGGAAACATATTGATATTGATACAGTCTTTTATTATATCAGGATATTTGTTATCCCTATCTGTATACTGTCATTCTTTATAATAACGATGCTTATGATGAATAGTATGTCCAAATTCTACTATAAAAGGTCTGCCGAACTGCTGGATAAACAGCTGGATATGCAGGCTAAGTATTATGAAAAGATCAATGAGATGACCATGGATATCAGGAAGTTCAGGCACGATTACAAAAACCATATGCACTGCCTGAAATCTTTGCTTGATAGTAAGAAGGTGGAGGACGCACGGGAATATCTGGACTCCATATCGAGCAATCCGACGATGCACAAAGCATCGTTCAAGAGCGGCAATGCCATAGCCGATGCGATACTCAATGATAAAGCAGCCATAGCGGCACAGGAGAATTTCAGGCTGAATTTCTCGGGAGTGATCTCGGAAAATGTATCTGCATTCGATATATGCACGATCCTTTCAAATGCGCTGGATAATTCCATAGAAGCCTGTCGCAGGCTGAAAAGTGCGGAAGAGCGGTATATAGATGTAAACTGTGTACTTAAAAACGATATGCAGATGATATGTATATCAAATCCATCGGATACCGATGACCCCGATCTGAAAACTTCAAAGGCAAATAAAAATGATCATGGATTCGGTCTTTATAATATAAGGAAGGCCGTTGATGCACTGGACGGAACAGTGAACATCTCGCAGACCTCGCCTGTATTCGTACTTGATGTAATGTTCAAGGTGAAAATGGCTGAAACGGCGTAAAAACAGCATATATTACAGAAAACAGCAGTATGTGAAAGTACTGCTGTTTTTCATTTTTCGACCCAAATTACCATTCACAAAAAAAAACGGGGTCTTTACAAGAGATTTGTTGTTTTATCATGCCTGATACGCTATACTATGAGTGTACCAAGACGAAGGGAGGTGAACAGAATGAAGGAAGATTTCTGGAACTGGTGGTTATAATATTCAACAATATGGACCAATAGAAATACTAATATGCGGAGCTTTTAAAAATGAGGAAATTTACAAAGAATCTGCTGTTCCTTAAAAACGGCGAACAGGTGATAATCGGAAATAAGTATGAATGCACTTTCCTGAAAATAAGCAGGGAATGCTACGACATACTGAACGGATTTGTAAAAAACAAGGTAGACAAGGACGAGTATGAACGTGTCTTTGAAGACCACGGCGACTCGGAATATTTCTCGGAGCTTTACGATAAGCTGGTGGAGAAAAAGATACTTGTTTCAGAGGACGATAAAGAACTTCTGAAAAAATTCGATATCCAGTGGGAAGTCACAAATCAGTGCAACCTGCACTGCAAACACTGTATCGCTGATGCGGTAACGACATCAAAGCTTATCGCTGACAAGAATGTGATATATGATATTGCAGACAGGATACTCGGGATAGAACCCGGCAATATCACTATAACGGGCGGCGAACCTATGGTACTGCCATTCTTCTTTGAACTGAGCGAATATATAAGGTCAAGGCACAGCGGAGAACTTGATCTTATGACGAACGGTACATATATCAACAGAGAAAATGCACACAGGATAAAGGAACTGTACGATACGGTGTTCATAAGTATTGACGGATATGATGAAAAATCGTGCAGCGAGATAAGAGGTGCCGGAGTTTTCGGCAAGGTGCTCGAAGCTGTGAAGTGTCTTAAAGATGCGGGCGTTGAGAATATTTCGCTCTCATTCGTGCTGACAACAGCTAACCGTGAGCATGAACAGGATTTTCTGGAGCTGTGCAAAAGGCTTGATGTCAGACCGATGGTCAGGACATTCTCACCTGTTGGCAGAGGAGAAGCACACAAGGACTGGTATATACAGGATGAATCCGTGGAGGATAACGACCCTGTCGATCCGAAGTTTGTGGAGAAGACCAAGAAGACTCAGCCTTATATAGAGTTCGGTGCCTGTGGCGGAAGATACGGTTCTTTCACAGTATCGCCCAAAGGAGACCTTTTCTTGTGTTCGCCTTATGAGTGCTCTGAAAAGCCCATTGGCAATATATTGAAGGTAGAAGATGTGCGCAGCTATTTCTATGCCGAAGAGTTCAGAAAGGCTGAGACATATAAGATATTCGAGAAGAAAATGCCCGAGAATTTCAAAAGATGCAGTGAATGCAATGTGCAGTATTTCTGCTGGCACTGTCCGTTCCTGTTTGAACAGACCATGAAGAATGAAAAGGCATTTGATAACTACTGCAAGCTGAGGAAAAAGGAACTGAGCTTTTCATTGTGGGGTGAGATCTGATGCACGTTGTATTTTGGACTACGGATGACTGTAATCTCAATTGCAGCTATTGCTATAACAGGATAGGAAATAATATACAAAAGCACTATATGTCGAACGAAACAGCTGATGCAGCCATCGACCTGCTGACGAAGCAGGAGAGCTGGGATCCTTCAAATGAGATAGCGGTGCATTTTCACGTCGGCGAACCTTTGCTCAACTGTGGGGTGATAGAACATATCATGGAGCGCTTTGAAGCCCTTGTGCCAAGAGAAAACCTGCGTTACGGTATGACGACCAACGGCACGCTCTACGATGACAGAAGAAAGAAGATCATAGATAAGATAGATGAACTTTCGGTGAGCCTTGACGGTAAAGCCGAGATACATGACCTCAACAGAAAGTTCCCGAACGGCAGCGGTTCCTTTGAACGGGTCATCAGGAATGCAAAGGATATCAGACAAAGAAATGATTTCAGACTCAGGATGACGGTGACGCATGACACCATAAAGTATCTTTATGATACGGTCTGTTTTCTTATCGAAGAAGGATTCAGGCGGATAATACCCGTGCTGGATATGTATGACTCACACTGGGAGGATTCGGACGAACCCATTATCTTTGAACAGTTTGGTAAAATAAAGAAATATATCGAGGATAATGAGTACGGCGATGTCATAATATCATATGTGACAGAGTCGGAGTTCACCAGAAAGGGCGAATGCTCGGGCGGCGTGGAAAGCTTTCATTTCCTGCCCGACGGGAAGATATACCCATGCTCTATGACTGTCGGTGACAGCGAGTGGGTCATAGGTCATACTGATACAGGGCTCTGCAATGAGAAGATAGAAGAGCTCCAGAGAATAAACAAAAAAGAGACCACGAGCTGCAGCGGATGCGGTATGTACCGCTACTGCACAAGCTCAAGGTGTAAACTTATAAATAAAAAGCTGACAGGAGATTACTATACTGCAAGCAGTATAGCCTGTCTGAGCAGCAGACTCGAATACGAGTTTTCCCGGGTCAACACGTACTGTTGACATAATACCTGATATTTATATGCCGGAGTGATCGATCGGAGGAAACAAACATGGAGATCAAGAAGATCACTAACAAAATAAAGCTGAGCGAACATAATGTTAAAGCTGAGAATTATGTTGATGAATTAAAGTATAAATGTGCTCATGACTGTGTCGAGTATAACTATACAGGCAGCACATCAGCAAAAGGCTGCAGAAGGACATCAACTGTCTCTGCTAAATTATCACCTTATTTTTAAGCCGCAGCTTTTTTGAACCAACAACAGATCACTTTTAAAACAAATTAAATTTCAGGAGGATTAAAATCATGGAAATCAAGAAGATATCAGAGAAGGTAAATCTTAATGAACAGAACGTAAAGGCAGAATTCGACGAGTATAAGTGCAACCACGACTGCATTGAGTATTACTATTCAGGTGCAACAGCAGCTAAGGGCTGTAAGAGAAAAAACAAGACTACTGCCAAGACTACATCTGCTTTCTGATAACAGACAGCATAACGTTTTGAGATCAACATCGTATTATACACACAATATAGACTTACTACAGATCTGCTAACGACAAGACTCAAACAAAACATGATAAGATCGCTCCGGCGTATAATATATATAAAACTTACAGGAGGATAATATAATGGATATCAAGAAGATAGTAAATAAGATAAAGCTCGATGAGCCTAATGTAAAGGCAGAGGCAGATTGTATGCATGACTGTGTTGGATACAGATACTCGGCTAAAACTGCGAAAAACGGATGCAGAAGAGTCAAAGTTGTATCGCCTCAGGTAACAACGCTCTTATGACAGATCGTACAGTCGGGAGGATAAAAAATGGTGATAAAGAAGATCATAAGCAAGATAGGTCTTGAGGATAATGTCAAATCCGAAAGAGCCGATCAGCTGACAGACTGTCTGCATGACTGCGTGGACTTCCAATTTTCGGGAAGTACCGCAAAATTCGGATGCAGGAGAAAAGTCACCTACAGTGCAAAGCTGACTTCCCTTATGTGAAAGATCATGATCAAGACAGGAGGATAAAAATGACCATCAGAAAGCTATTTCATTTGCCGGGCTTCAATAATGTAAAAGCCGAAGGCATATTTTCGGATTGCAATAATGACTACGTTGAATTCTATTCCGGCAAACGGACAAAGAAGGTCAGCAGGAAGAAAAAGGTCGATGCCGTAAAAAGAAACGGGCAATGATCTTGTACATCAAAAAGGATCCGGTGTGATATAAGTATGAAAAAAGTAAAAGTTGCAATAATCGACAGCGGTATCAATTACAGCATAATCAATGACGATGTCAGAAACAGCATAAAGACCGGATATTCATTTTGCGAAGAAACAGACACTGAAATGACTCAGGCAGCTCCCGAATCGCTAAGGGACTATAACGGTCACGGAACAGTCTGCACATCAATAATCAACAGGTTAGCCCCGAAGGCTGAGATAATACCTATCTGCATCCTGGATAAAAACGGCAGGTGCACACCTGCAAAACTGGCGGCTGCACTTGAGCTTACCAAAAAACTGGATGTAAATATAATCAATATGAGTCTGAGTTCAAATGATATTTTCATCAGGCGCAGACTGAAAAAGCTGACAGACGAACTTGACGCCATGGGAAAGATATGTGTCGCATCAAAATCAAATGACAGACGTATCAGTTTTCCTGCGGATTTTAAGAACGTCATAGGCGTTGCAGGCAGACTGGATGTATTCAATGACGGTTTTGAGTATGACGGGAACCGCAGGATACAGATAACTGCCAGTGGGGCAAGCGAATTGATGGAATTCCATATGCCCGGAGCAAATTTCTTCAGGGGCAACAGCAGAGCTGCTGCGATATTCTCGGGTGTGCTTGCGGATGCTTACACCGCAGAGGGATTCAAAAGCAGAAGGGATGTTGAAGATTACCTGATAAAGTGCTCGCAAAAGGATGATGTCTTTTATAAGAGACCTGATGATGAGAACTGCGATGAGAGTATACTTGACGGAGTCCTCGACGGAGTGAAAAAAATGATAAGGGATCAGAATATCCGTGTAAAACTGACGGATGATCTTGAGCTGGAATACAGCTGTTCTACGATCTACGATTATTATAAGATAATATATATGCTCGAAAAAAGATTTTCGTGCAGGATATTCGGAAAAGTACCTGTATACAGGGTGTATTTTCAGAGAGTAAACTATCTTGGAAGGTTAGTAAAGGAAGCACTCAATGGATAAGTGTAAAAGCAAAATGTTCAGGCTGTGGAAACTCGATAAAATGAAAAAGAGTGTGTTCTTCAGTCTGATGCTGGTCTCGGTGATCTTGTCGGTGGCTGTGCCGATGGTATTCGTGGACTTTGTGGATGTGGTCACAAAGGCAGCGTCGATGAGATCGCTTGTAAGACTGATAAGTATATATCTGGTATTGAATATAATACAGATGCTGACGGACTTTGCGTTTGAATATTATGCGTCAGTCAAAGAATTCGAGTTCTCTCAGCATCTGAAATATAAAGCGCTCGATCGGCTGTTCATGAAGGACGGCAGGTTCTTTGCGAATGAAAAAAACGGCGATCTTCTTACTGTTGTAAATGACGATGCGGCAAAGCTGGCAGCGTTCATATACAGAGCATACAGAGTGATCGTTTCGCTTTTTCAGGCGATAGGAATAATGGGCGTATTGTTAAGTTACGACCGCAAGCTGACACTGATGCTGATAATGATGGTGCCTGTGACACTTTTTGCTCAGCAGAAATTCGGGCGAAAACTAAGGGTGCTTGCGATGAGTAACAGAAATGATTACGGCGAACAGAATGCACTGACAGAGGAGTTCATCTCAAACGCTCCTGCTATGATAACCTACGGATATCGCAGGCGTTTTCTTGACAGGTATAAGCTGGCTGCCGATGTTCTTAAAAAGAGTTTCAGAAAACTGACGCTGACAAATGGTTTTTCAAATCAGGCGATAGATATAATAACGACCCTGGGACTGATAACAGTCACAGCTTACGGCGGTTATCAGGTGTTTCAGAAGAATATAACCATGGGTGTGCTGATAGTTTTCCTTCAGTCATGTCCGAGATTTATCGCACCCTTTGAGAGCCTGGTATTCATGAAAGTGAGCTTCAATATGGTCATACCATCGCTTGAAAGAGTGGATCAGGTCATGTTTGCAGATGAAGGCGAGACCACGGGCAGCAAGGCTGTAAATGAAGTCGAACAGATCAGGATAGAGGGACTAAGCTTCGGCTATGTCCGTGGCAGGAACGTACTTGAAGACATAGACCTTGATTTTAAGAAGAACAACAAGTACCTTATCTGCGGAAAAAGCGGAGCAGGAAAGACGACCATATTCAACCTTATACTGGGACTGTGGCACGCTTCTTCGGGAAACATATATATCAATAACGATAAAATAGACGATATTGATCTGGAATCTTTCAGAGAAAGGGTATCACTGGTTTCACAGAAGACATTTTTCCTGCATGATACGATATATAATAATCTTACAAACGGCAGAGATATCCCCGAGGATAAGGTGTGGGACGCACTAAAGAAGGTCGAGCTTTACGACTTTGTCAAAAGCATGGAAAACGGGCTGGATACGGTATTGGGCGATGACTGCATGACGATGTCGGGCGGACAGCGTCAGAGACTTGCGGTGGCACGTTCGATGCTGAAAGACTCGGATGTGGTCATCTTTGATGAACCGACCTCTGCGCTGGACAAGAAAACAGAGAAGATAATTGTACGTTCCATAAGCGATATAAAAGATAAGATGATAATAATAGTATCGCACAGCAATTGTTTTTCGGACCATGTGGATCAGATATATAATATCGGATAGATCGGTGGCATATTTTTATATAAAACAGGATTGGAATGGTGAACAATATGGTTATTCAGACTCATAATTTATGTAAGTATTACGGTGACGAAGAAAATCAGGTAAAAGCACTTGATTCGGTAAATCTGAGTGTAGATAAGGGCGAGCTTATCGGCATTATTGGCAGATCGGGCAGCGGAAAATCCACACTGCTAAATATGCTGGGGGCACTGGATCATCCGACAAAGGGCAGGATAATCATAGGTGATGAGGATATCTCGAAGATGAATGATGAGCAGCTCACAAAAATGCGCCGTTCCAAGATCGGTTTCATTTTCCAGAACTATAATCTGATACCTGTGCTGAATGTATATGAGAATATCATGCTGCCCATACAGCTGGACGGCAAGAAACCTAACAAGAAGTACATCGACACGATACTGGATGCACTGGAGATATCACATAAGAAAATGTCGCTGCCATCATCGCTTTCGGGCGGACAGCAGCAGAGAGTCGCCATTGCAAGAGCCTTGGCAAACAAGCCCGAGATAGTGCTGGCTGATGAGCCCACAGGAAATCTCGATGAGTCCATGGGTGCGGAAGTAGTCGATATGCTCAAATACATGAACAAGGAATTTGACCAGACCATCATTGTCGTTACACACGATCAGGAGGTCGCAGCACAGATGAAAAGAGTCATAAGAGTAGTTGACGGGAGAGTGCAGTGATGATAAGAAAGTTTGCGTTTAAGTCAATGATGGCTGAAAAGTTCAGATGCGTCTGTACGATCATCGCCATGGTATTGACAGCTTTGCTTTTCTCCACGCTGTTTACCACAGCTGTCGGTCTTAACAGTGCGAATGATTATTATACTCTCAAACAGCTGGGAACAAAGGTACATTTTATTATCAAGGACTGGGATGCCGACCTTGACGGCTCGGTGGATAAGATCAGGGAAAACGAGCTTGTAAATTCAGCAGGATGTCGAAAATTCCTGGGATATGCGGTGAATGAGGAACTCAATTACAACGTGGAATTCAGCTACATGGATGAAGCGAATGCCGAGAATGATTTTTATACGCCCACCGCAGGAAGGCTGCCTGAAGCGGCAAATGAGATCGCTGTGGATACTACGACACTTGAAGCGCTGGGCGCAGAAAAGAAGATCGGTGCGCCTATTACACTGGATATCAGCGTAGGAGATGAGACAGAGACCGAAACTTTCATTCTCTCGGGATGGTTCGGCATCAATGAAGCTTATCCCAACAAGATAGGTCAGATACTTGCATCAAGAGAATACTGCGATGTATGGAGCAGCAGACATCAGGACGGACCGCTGTTCGGCAGTGTGGATGTGGGAGTTTACCTTAAAGACGAATATGATATCGAGGGTCAGGCTGAAAGTATAGTAAGCAGTGCGGGGCTTTCTTTGGAAAACAGTGAGATCAGGGTGAACCCCGGGTATAACGTGAGCACGGAAGCTTTCTCTGCCGAGAGCGTTTCGGTGATCGTATGTGGTGCGCTCATCATAATCCTTATCGGGTATCTTATAATAAACAACATTTTCTATATCTCGGCAAGAAAAGATGCCAAGCAGTTTGGCAGGCTGGCAGGCTAAAGACCATAGGTATGTCAAACAAGCATCTTGCAGCTTTTGTCAGATATCAGGCGATGTATATGATGTCAGCGGCGATACCTCTGGGTATCGTGGGCGGATACTTCATGGGCAGGGCGATACTTCCTTCGATACTGAGGCATACAGCTTATGACACCGTGGCAAATGATGCAGTGATATCCGGCGGCGAGATAGTGGGCATACTTGCGTTTTCGGCACTTTTCGTGATAGTGACAACGCTTGTGAGCATAGATGGTCCCATCAGGATGATAAAGCGTCTTTCGCCCATAGAGTCCACAAGGATAGAGCTGAAAGGCTATAAGAAAAAGCGCAGATCCAATGACGGCAGCAAAGCCCGTAAGTTTGCAGGTTATAATATAATGCGCAATAAAAAAAGCTTTGCGCTGCTGCTTGTGAGCATATCGCTGCCTGTGCTGTTGGTCATCGTATCCTATGATGCGCTGAGAAGCTTTGATATGGACAAATATCTGTCATCAATGCTGGTAACGGACTACACCTTTTCGACAGCCGATTATTATAAGAATGACTATGTTGATTTCGATGGAAACATCAGCACACTTGACAGCAGTATCATAGATGAGATACAAAACAGCGGCTATGTTGAGGACGGCTCTGTTATATATGCAGATCTGGCAACTGATTATGCAGATATCAGCGGTATGACAATAACGGAAGATGTAAATTGTGCGCTGGATATTTACGGTGCATCAGATTTTATATTTGATAAGTCCATGCTGATAGAGGATGAAGTCGATATGACCGCCTTTAATAACGGCACGGGAGTTATCGAAGGCTGCTGGCTGGATAAAAATGGTGAGATATACCCCGGAACAAGTCAGTATGCAGCAGGAGATACCTTCACCATAACAGGCAAGGATGGCACACCGCACACATATACTGTGCTGGGGCACGTTGATATGTCGGTGGGCGCAATATATCTGGGAAGCTGTATGGGCGATTTCACCTGCGATCTGTATTTCAATCCTGAGCAGTACGAGCTTATCACGGGCAATCAGAACATCATGTCCTATGAGTTCAATATAAAAGAAGGCACTGATAAAGAAGCCGAGACTTTCGTTAAGGGGATGGTCGATGCGGATAATGCGCTGAATTATCAGTCGAAGTATTCGCTGGCGGAAAACTTTGCTTCGATGCAGAAGATAGTCAGACTGATAAGCATACTGTTATGTGCAGTGCTTACTTTCATTGCACTGATGAATCTTATCAATGTATTTGTATCGAGTATAATGGTAAGAGAAAAAGAGATAGCTACCCTCAAGAGCATAGGTATGACAAGAGGACAGCTGAGAAAGATGCTGATGTGGGAGATATTCTATTATAACGGTTCGGCTTTTGCAGCAGCGTCAGTGCTGTCGTTAATACTGTCGGGCACGGTACTGAAGCAAGTGTTCAACGAATTTGACTTTTTCACATTCCGTATCGGCTGGGCATCATATCCTGTGATAATGATCGTGATAATGCTGGTCGGCGCATTGACAGTGCTCTGCGTGGAAAACTCCATATCCGATCGTAACATCACGGAAGAACTTAAAACTGCGTGAGCCCATAACAAAAACACTCTATATAGCGACTAAAAGCAGTCTGTACGATTTGTGCAGGCTGCTTTGTATTTAGCGGCGGCGAGCCTTCGACGGTCATTATTTCAAGGAGATCTGCTGATAATGATAAATTACCGCTTGACTATATGTTGAGAACGTGTTATAATAAAAACTAGTTAGTGTAGACAAACTAATTATTCCTTGGAACAAGAAAGGATCATAGTAAACGAAACAGTGAGGTGCTAAAATGAACACAAAGAAAGCGAAAAACTACTTGAAGCTCGGTATTATCGGGGCTGTACTGACGTTGATAGGCGATATGCTGATAGGGTGCATACAGTTTGCAGACGGAGCAAATATGCTGGACGGCTATCTTGGGGCAGCACTGGATATGCCGATCTGGAGACCTGTTATTGGCGGTCTGATCGGCTGTCTCGGGATCTCTCTGGAGGTACCGGCGCTGCTGACCATCTATCCGCTGATAAAAGATAAAATGCCGAAAGCAGGAGCTTTTTATAAAACAGCTATCTATGTATACCTGGCACTTGGCGGCGGTGCAGTACACCTTCCGTGTGGTACATTTATGTGGCTGTATCATGCGGCTAACGACAGGGCGGGAACACAGATCGCCCGTGAACTTGCGGTAGATTATTTCTTATACTTTTTACTGCCTGTTACTGCGGTGTTTATGTTTTTCTTCTTTAGTGCAAACATTGTTCAGTTTATTGCATTTGTCAGAGCAAAAACACCGTTCCCGAAATGGTACTGTATTTTTAATCTGCTGGTTTTTATGGGACTGTTCAATTCGGCACGGCTTATAGGCAATTATGCGGTCACGAACGGTATCGCTACATCAAATAAAAGTCTGGGCGCTATCATTATGTTTTCAGCTTTGCTGATAGGTTATCGGAAATATCTTCCTAAGGACACAGAATGAAGAAAAACCATTATTTACTCCCCTCAAAGCGATTTTTGAGGGGAGACTTTTTTGCATTTAAGAGCGATCGTGCAGTGCTGTCTTAAAATATTCATATATATTTCGCTGAAAATTAACGACATTTTTTGAACCTTTTCGACACCCGAACGTCTAATATAAAGAAAGACACCATTAGTATGAGTGATACAATAAAAGAAAGAGAAGGTATTGAAAAAATGAAAAGAAAACTATTCTGCGAAATATGCCCCCTTACATATGCACTGTCAGTAAAAAAATGCGAAGCACTCAGATCATTGCAGGATATAAAGGATAAGCACACCTTTGCACGCACATTCTCTTCGGAAAAGCTTGAATATGTGATATACAAGCATAATTCCCTTATCCGCAGACGTCTTGGCAATGTTGATATGGAGCTGCAGGAAAACAAGGCTGTAAATCTCTCCCTTGCGGCACCTAAGGTCAATACTGTACTTATCCGCCCGGGTGAAACTTTTTCTTTCTGGAACCTTGTGGGCAGTCTTACCGTTAAAAAAGGCTACAGGGAGGGTCTCACGATATTCTCCGATCACCCGTCATCGGGGCTTGGCGGCGGTATGTGCCAGATGACAAATCTCATACACTGGATGATACTCCATTCCGAGCTGACGATCACCGAACACCACCATCACGACCAGATCGATCTTTTCCCCGATTTCAACAGGACTATACCATTCGGGACAGGTACATCTATAATGTATAATTACCTTGATTACCGCTTCCGCAACGATACTGACAATACTTACCAGCTCATGATACATACCACCGATGAGTACCTCTGCGGTGAACTCAGAGCCGAAAAAAGGCAGTCCTACAAATTCCATATACAGGCAGAGAACGTATACTTTTCCCGTGAGGGCGACATTGTTTACCGCAACGGCGATGTCTACCGTGAGAAGATCGACCGCCGCACAGGTGAGCACGTTTCAAGAGAACTCATAAGGCATAACCACGCCCGTGTATGTTATGATACGTCCGATCTGACCATAGTTGAAACCAAGACCGCAGTGTAAAGATGCACGGGTATCATATTTCTGCGCTGTCGGGAGCAAACATAAATGTTTATCTGCACACCGATTTATTGACTTTGCGGCAGATCTGATGTATAATACTATAAAATATATTAAAGGGCATAAATTTCTGTACATCGGGCACTCATCGAAACAAGTATCATAGTTCCGACAAGTGCCCTATGTAGAAATTATAATGTCGTTTACTATAACAGCTGCCGCAAGAAAAAGGCGGCGTGTTTATAATGTACAGTTGTCTTTAATAGGTATAAAATGAATATTTGGAAAATAATAAAAAATGAAGGATATAATAATGCTTATCTGATCGATCAAAACGGTAAACAGCATTTTGATACGGCATCGGATTTCAAAGAAATAAAAGATGACCCGTCCACACGCTTGTTAAAGATCGAGATGACCGATAAAGGATATCCCGATATAATGAACTACTGGGGGACATTCGGCACAGTGATAGTTAATTCAAAGGTGAAAGCGCTGATAGAACGTTATTACGGAACACTGCAAACACAGTTTTTGCCGTGCATTTGTTCAAACAGTCAAGATACGCAATTATGGATCTGGAACGTTTGTGAGTATCATGATGTGTTGGACATCGAAAACAGCATTTGCAACAGGATTATAAATTTACAAGGCAAAGAAGCAATAAAGTCGGTTGATAAATATGTATTCAAAAAAGAGGCTTTCGATCTGGATCTTTTTAAGATCTACCTTGAAGAGCGCAAATACACTACATATTTATTTGTATCAGACAGATTCAAACAGCTAATGGAAGAAAACAACGTAACAGGCTTGGCGCTTGAAAAAGTATATTCGATCTGAATGAGGTATAATAATGAATATTTGGAAGGTAATAGCTAACGAAGGCTATAATAATGCTTATCTGATCGATACAAACGGTAAGCAGTGTTTTGATCCGGTATCAGATTTCAAAGAGATAAACGATGATCCGCCCACACGCTTGTTAAAGATCGAGGTGACTGATAAAGGGGCTCCCGATATAATGAACTATTGGGGAATGAATGGAACAGCGATCGTAAATTCAAAAGTAAAAAATTTGATGCAGGAATACTATGGAGAATTAGCGATACGGTTTCTTCCGTGTATCTGTAGTCAGTTTAAGGAGAAGGAAACAGAACTGTGGCTTTTAAATGTTTGCGAGTATCACGATGTTCTGGATCTGAATAAAAGCATATGTAAAAAAACTCATAATTTACAGGGTGAAGAAGTTATCAGGTCTGTCAAGAAGTATGCGTTTAAGAAAGAAGCCTTCGATCTGGATATTTTTAAGATTTATTTGGGAGGTTCCAAATATACCACCTGTTTATTTGTATCCGACAAATTCAAGCAGCTAATGGAAGAAAACAACGTAACAGGCTTGGCGCTTGAAAAAGTATATTCGATCTGAATGCTGTTTTGCACACCTCGTAATAACTCAGCTGCAATAGAAAAAGTTTGTAAGATAACGAACAGGAAAAAGCCTCGCAAGCGCTGTGTTTGCGGGGCTTTTTTAGATAACTGTCTGCACCGCACCGGCAGACGATGCAGGATATGCTATATTAAACGACATAAAATTGAAATATCAAAATCAGACAAAGTTTTTGAAAAAATGGAGTACATATTATTCAACTATGATGATATTTTGATCTGATATTGACATTAGGAAAAAGCTGTGCTATAATTAACGATGTTAGCTAACGGCGTTAACGGAGGTGTGCATATGCCAAGGGATAAGACTGAAACACACGAGAAAATAATTCCTGCCGCTATGGCGGAATTTCTTGAATATGGCTTTGAAAAAGCATCTATGCGCAGGATAGCCGCTGTGCTTGATATGTCTGCCGCAGCGCTTTACCGCCATTTTGACGGCAAAGAAGCAATGTTTGCGGCGCTTGTTGAGCCTGTCGTTACCGAATTTATGGATATTTACGAAAAACTTTCGGCACAGGAATTTGCGGATATTGACACGGCGGAAAATGAAAAGATCTGGCAGGGAGAAAGCGATGATTCACGTTGGGTGATGAAATTTATCTATGAGCATTTTGATGTGTTTACCCTGCTTGTCTGCAAGGCGCAGGGGACACGTTATGAAAGCTTTGTACATGATGTTGCAGTCATGGAAGAAAAGACCACCCTGCGGTATTTTGAAATGCTGCGCCGGAAGGGTATAGTTCTCAATGAGATCGACCCCGATGAATTCCATTTACTGGTATCAACAAGTGTCGGTGCGATATTTGAAGCTGTCAGACACGGGTTCACGAAAGAAAAAGCAATGCACTATGCAGTTACACTCGATAAGTTTTATGATCGTGCATGGAAAAATCTGATCGGCATTTAGCCGTTCATTTTTTTGATAAGGGTTAGTTATAGCTAACTTTGAAAGGGCTGATGCAATTGATAGATGTTCGGGCAGATATAACCTATAAAAATGAAAAGAGACCCATACTCAGCGATGTACGGCTGAGTATCAGAAAAGGTGAATTTGTGGTGCTTTGCGGAGCCTCGGGCTGCGGAAAGTCAACGCTGCTGCGGTGTATAGATCATCTGATACCCGATTTTTATGAAGCTGATATGAAAGGCGCTGTTTTCATAAACGGCAAGGACATATCAAAGCTTAGCATAGGAGAAACGGGAGAGCTTTCGGCAACGGTGTTCCAAGACCCACGTTCTCAGTTTTTTACAACAAACAGCAGTACCGAGATCGCTTTCGGCATGGAAAACAGAGGATTTTCACATGAATTGGTAAAAAAACGCACAGAGGAGATATTCGGAGAATATGGCATGGAGAAGCTCCGTGAACGTGATGTTTTCCGACTTTCCGGCGGTGAACGGCAGATGATAGCCGTGCTCTTGGCGGCTGCTATGGATACGCCTGTCATACTGCTTGATGAGCCCTCGGCAAATCTCGACCACGCAGCGACAATGGAGCTTGCAAGACTGCTAGGAAAGCTGAAGGCGGAGGGAAAGACGATCATCGTCAATGAGCACCGTCTTTACTATCTTAAAGATCTTGCAGACAGATATTGTTACATACGGGAGGGGAAGATCGAAAAGATCTTCTCGCCCAAAGATATGCAGGAGATGACCTCTGAGAAATTACGTGAGACGGGACTTAGGGAAACAGAGCTTGAAAGAGTGCGCTTTAACGGCTGTGAGGTACTGAATGGTGAGCTTGAGCTGGATGTACGGGAGCTTTCCTTTGGCTACACAAAAAAGGAAAGGATACTGAACGGTATATCCTTTGAGGCTCACGCAGGTGAGATAATTGGTGTGATAGGTTCAAACGGTTCGGGCAAGACGACTTTCGGCAAGCTGATCGCAGGACTTTACAGTTCTTCATACGGCAGGATAAGTATAAACGGCAGAGAGCAAAGTGTCTCATCTCTAAGAAATAACGCATTGTTTATTATGCAGGAGGCTGAATTTCAGTTTTTCACGAATTCAGTCACGGGGGAACTTCTCTGCGGCAGAGAACTGACGGAGGAATTAAAGACTTCGATACAGTATTGGCTAAGACGGCTGGGATTATATGAAGCGAGAATGCGTCACCCCTTTTCGCTTTCGGGAGGACAGATGCAAAAGCTTGTACTGCTGACTGCATTTTTATCACCAAAGCAGATCGTTATTCTTGACGAGCCGACGGCAGGTCTTGACAGAGAAAGCCTTGATGTGTGCTGTGAGCTTATCCGTGAGATGCGAAAAACAAAGCTGGTTATCATCATCACTCACGACACCGAGCTTATCGCTGAATGCTGTACACGTTGTGTCTGCATAGGTTCGGGGAAGATAAAAAAGGATATTGTTCTTAAAAGCGAAAGTGAGTTCCGTGAGGTGACACGGTATCTTGAAAACGAGGTAAGCACAAGCGACAATGACCGCCTCGACCACAGAGCGGTTTATACTTCAAGGACCGACCCGAGGATACACATCGTGCTTATGGTCACGGCGCTGATAAGCGGTATCGCTGCCGCAGACCTTATACATATTGCGGTCATGCTGTCTGCTGTGCTGATATTTATCGTAAACGGGCGCTGTCGCAAGGCGCTGCTGTATGGAGGCACATTTGCGGCTGCAATGCTTTTATTCAAGGTGTCATCATCGTCTGCACTGATATTTATTATGTCCATTTTGGTGCGAGTCATCGTGATGTCGGCAGGGATAGATCTGGCAGTGGGCAGCGACGGTGCGGCAGGCATCATAGCAGCGCTCAGAAAAATGCACTTTCCTGAAAAGTTCATTATGATATGTTCGGTAACGCTGCGATTTTTCCCTGTTATCAGAAATGATATGCAGATAGCGGCTCAGGCGATGAAAACGAGGAGCGTTTACAAAAACAACGCTGAAAAGTTAAAAAACATACCAAGGCTGTTTGAAATGACGGTGGTGCCTGCGGTATTTCGTGTCATGCAGATAGCCGAGCATCTTTCAGCCTCGGCGGAGACAAGGGGGATCTCGCTTGATGTCAGAAAGACTTCGCTGCTTGATCTGCATTTCAGGGCGTTGGATCTTACGGTTGCGGTATTCGCTGCTGCGCTGTTTATCATAAGATTTACTATATTTAGAAATGGGGCTGTATTATGAGAATTGAAAAAATGAACACAAAGGATATCATCACCGTCACACTGCTGACGCTGGTGAACATGGTGATCTACATGGTGCTGGGCATGACCTGTGTTGTGCCTGTTATGGTGCTGATCTACCCCTCGCTTATCGCACTGACCCAGGGTGTGGTATTTATGATGATAGGAACTAAAGTGCCCAGGACAGGTGCGTTTATCATTTATTCGATAGTTGCGGGGCTGTTGGGATTTTATGTGCCGTATCTTATCTTTAATGTCATTGCAGCTGTGATAACAGAGATACTGCTGTACATCGGGGGTTACAAAAATTACAGGATCCTTGCCGCAGGCTATGTGCTTATGCAGGCTGCTGCGGTATTTGGCAGCATCATTTATCCTTACAAGATCGCCTTTGAAGATCTTCTGAAACAGGGCACAGCCGAGCAGATAGCTGATAAGCAGAGGGCGATAGATCTGCTGGCAGGACCTGTTCCTGCGATAGTTGTTGTGTGCTGCCTGATCTGTGCCGTTATCGGTGCTTTGATCGGTGTGAAGATAGTAAAGCGTCATGTAAATGCTGCTGATAAGGGGGAAGATGTCCTTGCCTGAACAGAGTTCAAAAGAGAAGAAGATCACGTTCTTTTCGGGGATGAAGGAATTCATAGCCCCATACACGGGAAGATTTGCGCTTTCCGTGATACTCAGCATCACAGGTGTTGCCTGCTCGATACTTTGTTATGTTTTCGTCGGGAAGATAGCGGCGGAGCTTATCGAGGGCACAAAAGACCTGAGCGCACTTGTGAAATGGCTTGTCCCGCTTATACTGTGCAAGCTGTTGAGCGGTGTTTTATTAAACACCTCAACGTGGGTCAGCCACAAGGCAGCATTCTGCACATTAGCGGATATACGCTCGGCACTTGCCGATAAAATGCTGCGGTTGCCTTTAGGATATTTTGAAACCACGGGCAGCGGCAGGATCAAGGCTATCGCTGTTGACCGTGTGGAAACTGTCGAGAAAACACTGGCGCATATGCTGCCCGAGCTTACGGGAAATATTTTAGCACCTGCTGCATTGGTGGTATGGGCATTTTTCATCGACCGGCGTGTATCTCTTGTTATGGTAGGCTGGATGATACTGGGACTTTGCTGCTCGGGCGGTATGATGATGGGCTATGAGCAGAAATTCGGCAGATATGCAAAGGCTGAAAAGGGAATGAACCAGGCGATAGTCGAATATGTAGGATGGATAGAGGTCATCAAGAACTTCAACCGCACAGAGCAATCTTACAAGCGTATCACCGATTCGGTAGATGAGCACACTGCTTCAATGCTGGAATGGATGAAGGACGCACAGCTCTGGCAGACACTTGTCATGACCATATGCCCCCTTGCCATATTCCACACGGCGGTTTTCGGACTGCACCTTGTACAAGGCGGAAGTCTTGCGGTATCGGAGCTGTTTTTGCTGCTCATAATTTCGATGAGCATATTTGCACCGCTGATGAAAGCATCATCATACATAGATCAGATCGCTTCGATGGACGAGGCTGCAAAAGAGGTAAGGGCTATACTCGATGCACCCGAGCTCAAACGTGGAGATGGAGTACCTGACGGTGAAGGCGATATTGAGTTTTCTCACGTCTCATTCTCCTATGACGGCGAGGTAAACGCTCTTGATGATGTGAGCTTTACTGTGTCTAAGGGCAGCTTTACGGCACTTGCAGGGCTTTCGGGCAGCGGCAAGTCAACTATCGCCAAGCTGTTGGCAGGTTACCGGGACAAGAGCGGCGGCAAAATACTCATCGGCACAAAAGATATCTCGGAAATAAGCAGTGATGAACTTAACCGCTGTATCACATATGTAGATCAGGAGACCTATCTGTACAATACCACCATAATGGAAAATATCCGTGTGGGCGACCCGAGTGCAAGTGATGAGCAGGTAAAGGAATGTGCGGCAAAATGCGGCTGTGATGCGTTTATAAGCGCACTTTTGCAGGGCTATGATACTCAGGCAGGTACAGCAGGCGGCAGACTATCGGGCGGAGAACGTCAGCGTATCGCTATTTGCCGTGCTATGCTCAAAAATGCACCTGTTGTGATACTTGACGAAGCCACAGCTTCAGCAGACCCTGAAAATGAAGCAGAGATACAGCGCTCACTTTCGGCACTTTGTGAAAACAAAACACTTATCGTGGTGGCACACAGGCTATCCACCATAAAAAACGCTGACAATATACTTGTTATGGAAAACGGCAAGGTCGCAGAAAGCGGAACTCACGGAGAGCTTATCGACCAAAAAGGCATATATGCAAAGCTTTGGGAAATATCGGAAGGAGGGAGCAGGGAATGATCGAGACTTTCAAAAGATTATGGAGATTCAGCGGAAGTCACAAGGATAAGCTGATAAAGACCGTTATACTGAACTTTCTCAAAAATTTTTTCATGTCGATGCAGTTTCCTGCGGTGATACTTCTGATAGGAGAGCTGTTGGGCGGCGAAACCGATCCGCATATCACAGCAAAGCTGGTGATACTGACGCTTGTTTGCCTGATAGGCACATTTGCGACTGCATACGGCGAACAGTGGACTTCTCTTGAAGCCGACTGCAACATGGTACGTGACAAGCGCTTTAAAATAGCCGATATCCTGAAAAATGTCCATCTGGGATTTTTCACAAATGAAAGGTCGGAGCACATCTCGGCTACCCTCACCACCACTATGACAATGGTTGAAAATACCGCTGTATATGCGATATCGACCATAACAGCAGGTTTTTTCATGACAGCTATCATGATCGTTTTTCTGCTGTTTTATCAGTGGCAGATAGCTGCTGCTGCGCTGGCGGGGACGCTTTTGTATCTGGCAGTGCTCATACGTCAGATAAATGTATCAAGAGATAATTCGCATATAGTGAACGATTCCATGAGCCGCCTGGCTGCTGCATTTGTATCCTTCGTGCAGGGCATAAAAGTCACAAAGGCATTTAACTTTAAGGACAGCACGGCAAAGATACATTCCGACATTGAGGACACGAGAAAGGCTACCGATAAGCTCACGGGTCTTACCATGCCCTCTATGTATGCAGGAAATCTGGTGACAGGGGCGTTTGAGGTGCTGATAATAGTTATCTCACTGGCTTTGTATTCGGGCGGAAGTATAGATATTTCAAGGGTCATTATTTTATTGATATCCTCGTTTATGATCTTCTCCTCACTTTTGCAGAGCGGAAGCAGTCTTTCCATGATAGGTCTGCTGGATACTTCGCTGATACGTGCTGACGAGCTTGAAGCGCTTGATGGCATATACAGCCGTTTCTCAAAAGACCGTGACAGAGCAAGGGCTTGGAATATAGAACGATAGGGCTGACCTTATCTGTTTTACGATCATAATAACAAAAGAACTTTAAAACAGCGCTTATGTGCCGTTTTAAAGCTCTTTTTGGGGCGGAAAGTTCGCATGATCTTTATGTATGTAAATAACATATTAAGTCTATTGACTTAGTATGATTATAGTGATATAATAGTATGGATACTGAATGGCAGAGCGGTAAACGACATTGGAAAAATATGGCGTTTAATATAGTTTGACAAGGAGTAATAGTATGAGCGAAAATATTGTTATACCAAACGACATCGAGCTTTCGGTGGTGAAGAAATTCCGCCGTGAGATATGGTCGAAATTCTTAAAAGGCATAAAAGACTATGATATGATACAGGAGGGCGACAAGATAGCTGTCTGTATATCGGGCGGCAAGGATTCGATGCTTATGGCGCTTTGCATGAAACGTCTGCAAAGGTATTCCAAAGTGCCGTTTGATGTGGTATTTCTTGTGATGGACCCCGGGTATAATGAGATAAACTATCAGAAGATAGCCGAGAACGCCGAGACACTCGATATACCGATACAGGTATTCAGGACGGGCATATTCGATGCGGTAGCCAAGGTGGACGAGCACCCCTGCTACCTCTGTGCACGAATGAGGAGAGGGTATCTTTACAAGACTGCGAAGGAGATGGGATGCAACAAGATAGCTCTGGGGCATCATTTTGATGATGTTATCGAAACTATCCTGATGGGTATGCTCTACGGTTCGCAGGTGCAGACCATGATGCCGAAGATACACAGCGAGAACTACGAGGGTATGCAGCTGATACGACCGATGTATATGATAAGAGAAGCCGATATAATCCGCTGGAAGCAGTATAACGACCTGCAGTTTATCCAGTGCGCCTGTCGTTTCACCGAGAACTGTACGATGTGCGATAACGGCGGCGGAGGCTCAAAGCGTCAGGAGATAAAGAGCCTGCTCAAACAGCTGCGTGCTGTAAATCCTGCGGTGGATATGAATATTTTCCGCAGCGTTGAGAATGTGAATTTGCAGACCATAATCTCATATCACATGGGCGATGAATACCATCATTTTCTGGACAGGTTCGATGAAGGCAAAAGTGTGAGAGGCACAAAGACGGAGGTTAAAAATGGATAACATCTACCTTGACTATTCTGCCGATACTCCGCCCGATGAGCGAGTGATCTCGGTATATCTCAAAACAGCCGCAGCGCATTTTGCAAACCCGAATTCTGCCCACAGTCCGGGACGTTCGGCTAAGGAAGTCGTTGATGCGGCACTTGCAAATACAGCGAAACTGCTGAAAGTCTCGCCCGATGAGATCATATTCACAAGCGGTGCCAGCGAGGCGAACAATCTGGCAATAAAGGGCATAGCCCATACGAGCAGGCGCAGGGGAAAGCACATCATCTCCACCTTTCTTGAACACAGCTCTGTCAGCGGTACACTCACATTTTTGCAGGAACAGGGCTGGGAGATAGACCTGGTGGATATACTGCCAAACGGCAAAGTAGATCTGACGCATCTTAAAGCTCTCATACGTGATGACACGGTGCTTTGCGCAGTATGTGCCGTTGACAGTGAGCTGGGAACTGTTCAGCCTATAGCCGAGATCGCAGATATCCTGAAAAGCTATCCGAACTGCCGTCTTCATGTTGATGCAACTCAGGCGATAGGCAAGGCGAACATTGATCTTTCCCTTGCGGATACGGCAAGCTTTGCGCCGCACAAATTCTATGGGCTCAAAGGCAGCGGAGTGCTTTACAAGAAAAAGGGCATCATCATCGAACCGCTTATTCATGGCGGCGCCAGCACGACCATTTACCGCAGCGGCACACCCGATGCACCTGCGGCAGCCGCACTTTCGGCTGCGCTGGGATATGCTGTTTGCGAGTACGATGAGAGGTATGAGCGTGTAAGCAGGCTGAATGGCAGGCTCAGAGAACACTTCACAGAGAACAAAAATATCCGCATAAACAGCCCAGATGATGCGGTGCCGCATATACTCAACATCTCGGTAAAGGGCATAAAAGGCGAGGAGATGCGCCGTATGCTTGATGAGCAGGGCGTGTGCGTTTCGGTAAAGTCTGCCTGCTCGGTGGCGAATACCCCTTCTCGGGCGGTCATGGCAATATCCCACGACCGCAAAAATGCGCTTTCATCCTGGAGAATAAGTCTTTCGCACCTCACGACGGAAGATGAGATAGAAAGGTTCATAAAAATCCTCAACGCCCTAGCCCGGGATGCCGATTCGTTACGTAGTTTTGCTTAATAGAGAAAATAGGCGCTCGGTAGCTTTCAATAGTTTGGCAGCCTAGGTAGTTTG
>CADALT010000044.1 GCA_902788785.1 uncultured Ruminococcus sp. | reverse complement strand
CAAAACTGACTCCGCTTGAATTGCGAAGCCAGTTCGTAGCTTGATTTAATTTACCATAGGGCTTTTTTGTGCTGTACGCACAATGTGGGGCGGTTCAAACTCGCAACAGTCCCTTTGTCGGTTAAAAACGTAACGTTAGAAGCCTTTTTTATGGTATTCTTTTGAAAATCAATGCTCATCGCTTAATATAAAAAACAAAATTTTTCAAATAGTAACAACATTGAATATCATCATAATCCCAGAATGAAACAGTAAAAGAATAATCATCTATCCAATTTAAAGTACCAACCGGTTCAGATATATCTAAATGCTCTTTTGTAGATACAAAAAGGTTGTATGTACGATCTTCCACATAAAAGAATTTCTTCTTTTTATATATTCTGATTCCCTCCTGAATACTGTACCTATATTTCTGTACAATGATTGTTATGTTATTATCTGTTGAAATATAAGTTTTATTTTCTGTATGCTCAGCAACAAAAAGATTTCTTATTGATGAGTTGAAAAATAATAAAATAAATAAAAAGCTTAAAACAATAGAAAGAATTTTAAACCGGATACTTTTGCTGTTTATAAGTATTAGTATAGATGGAATTGAAAATAACACTATCATTCTTATTGTACCATCCGGAATTTCTGAAACCCAAAAATATATACCTTTACTATTTAAGTAATAGAAAAATAATAAAATTATGACAAATATAAGATTTCCAATTACCACTTTTTTTTCATTGTGTAACACTCCAGCTTATAAAATCAGATGGATAAGATAACATTATCCGGTTCATCATCTTAGGCATTTGTTCATCTTCAATATTTCCAAAATCAGTACCTGGTAAAATATTTTCTGCTGGAAATCTTTCTCCTTTTTCCCACATTATTTTCGTATGATACACCCCATACTATATTAATATATAAAAGATCACTTCTTGTGTGAATCCTCGAACTTTTTAGTGCGCTTCTCCAGCTTTTTCTTAGCGTAGTTTTCCTTTATCGCAGCCTTGCCTCTCTCAATAGCCAGAGCGTCCGCAGGTACGTCCTTAGTAATAGTAGAGCCTGCCGCTGTGTATGCGCCCTTGCCTATCTTTACAGGTGCGATGAGGTTAGTATTGCAGCCGATGAAAGCATTATCCTCAATAACTGTGCGGAACTTCTTATCGCCGTCATAGTTTACAGTTACAACACCGCAGCCGAAGTTTACGTTAGCGCCCACATCAGAGTCACCGATGTAAGTCAGGTGTGCCACAGCTGTACCCTCACCGATGGTAGAATTCTTTATCTCAACAAAGTCGCCTATCTTAGCGCCCTTGAGAATATGCGAATTAGGTCTGAGCTGTACATAAGGTCCTATCTTCACATTATCCTCGATAACAGACTCATATGCCTGCACGTTGTTCAGGTTAACGCCGCTGCCGACTTTAGTATTCTCGATAATGCAGTTGTTGCCGATAATGCAGTCCTCGCCGATAACGGTATTTCCACGGAGATTAACTCCGCTGTCGATCCTGGTGCCCCTGCCGATGGTAACATTGTTGCCGATGATAACGCCGTCAGTACAGGTAAACTCGATACCCTCATCGAGCCACTTGCCGATGATCTCGAAACGTGCTATATCGTTGAGTGTCAGCAGACCTCTTCTGTCGTTCGCACCCAGTGCAACATTGGGATTCTCCGAAACAAAAGCGTCTGCGGTCTTGCCCTTGTTTATCAGAAGCTCCACGCAGTCAGTCAGATAATACTCGCCCTGCGCATTATCGGGCTTTATCTCAAACAGAACCTCCAGCAGATCAGAAGTCCTGAACCAGTAGCATCCCGAGTTTATCTCGGTGATTGCCAGCTGTGCAGGAGTGCAGTCTTTATGCTCAACAATGCCTGCCAGACCGTCCTCGCCACGGATAACTCTGCCGTAGCCCGTAGGATTTTCGACCCTAGATGTGACCACAGTCACGCTGCAGCCCTTTTCCTTATGAAGCTCAAGCGCACCGTTTATTGTGTCCTCATCTATAAAAGGCGCATCGCCGCAAAGTACCAGCGTATTGCCGTCCTCATGCTCTCTCAGGAACTGTTCAGCCATCATTACCGCATGACCTGTTCCGAGTCTTTCTTCCTGCATAACAGTAATTATACTGCTGTCCGAATTTCTGGACTTCAAATATTTATCTACCTGTTCGCCCTCAAAGCCCTTGACCACGCAAATATCGTCAAGCTCAGCTCTTTCACAGGCTGTCAGCACCCATTCGAGCATAGGCTCGCCCAGCACATTACACAGCACCTTAGGCATATTGGTTTTCATACGCTTACCTTGACCACCTGCAAGGATAATTACATTATTAGACATAAAAAATACCCCTTCTCAAAAAATACTGCCGCAAGTTCACGGCTGAAATTATCATACCTATTATAACTCATTGTGAAAAATAAGTCAAGGCTGATTTTTGATATAATGCTCTCACCGGACAGAAAACTATATTATTTACAATCTGTTTTTAAGCCAAACATGAGTTACAACTTTACTTTTGGCAGAAAATGTGTTATAATCTAAATACCGACCATTTGGTCAGCGAAAGAAAGGATATATACAATGTTTAAGATACATAGTTTTATCGCAGGACTTTGCGCTGCCTCGCTGTGTACGGCAATGATAACTGCTCATGCGGAGGAGGACGGTGTCAAACGGGTCGAAGCCGATACCGACAGTGTCAGACCGCTGGGAAGAACATATTTTATGGACGACACCCTTTGGCTGCCAAATTCCGCATCGGGCGTTGAATTTACTGCAAGCGGTTCAAAGGCAGCATTCGAGCTTACCGATCAGGGCGACCCCAGCAGGATAGGCATTTTTGTCAACGGTGAACTGCGTGAAGACAAAATACTCGAGGACTATATTTCGACAGTTGAAGTGGAGCTTGATCCCGGGGAGAACACGGTCAGATTTATTAAACTGTCTGAGGCACAGTATTCGACTCTCGGCATTGACACCATCGTGCTGGATAAAGACGCAAAGATCGCTCCGACCAAGCCGAAACAGCGCAAGCTTGAATTTGTCGGCGACTCGATAACCTGCGGTTATGGCGTTGATATGCCGATGAAAGACCCGGTAACAGGCGAATACAACAAATTCTCCACCGACTCGGAGGACGTGACCAAGACCTACGCTTATCTCACTGCGGAATATTTCGATGCGGATATAAACATCATTTCTGCCAGCGGTTACGGCGTGTACTGCGGCTACAGCGGAAAACTCGAAAACACCTTGACTAACTGGTACGAGCGCTATTCAGTCGATGTTTTCGACCCCTATTATTTTTCCGACGGCACAAGTCTTGAAGAAACAAACTGGGATTTCAGCCTGTATCAGCCTGATTGTGTCGTTGTGAACCTGGGTACGAACGACTGGCTCTACCTTAAAAATCATGATAATGACGCTGCATTTGAGGCATCGTACAACACGCTTCTCACCGAAGTAAGGCAGAACAATCCCAATGCTGTAATAATATGTACGGTGGGACTGATGGGCGATGAGCTGTTCGATAACATCGAAAATGCAGTTAATGCATATAAAGAACAGACCGCCGATGAAAAGATCTACACGATAAAGCTTAACGTCATCGACCCATTATCCGAGGGTGAAGCCATAAGCGGACACCCCACGGAGGTCTCAAACCGACGTGCGGCTGAAACGGAACTTATCCCTTTTTTGGAGAATATAATGAACTGGCAGGAGCTTCCCGAAGAGCCTGCACAGGACACTATAGCTGTTGTAGATGAGATCATCACCGATGAGGAAGTTACCGATGAAGATCTCACGGACGAAATTGAAAAAACTGCAACTTTAGAGGAAGATATTTCCAACAGTATCCCCGAAACGGTCGAAATAATAAGTTCAGAAAATCAAAACAGCGATGAAGATTCGCTCAAACCCGATTCACTCGCATTCAAGATCCTTATGGGAATGGCAGTTTTTACCGTTTTCGGAGGGATCATTCTTCTCGCAAAACTCCGTAAATAACGGCTTTTGTGGTTTGTTCAAATAGTCACATCTATATATTGTATGCTTTTTCCCTTGTAAAATTTTCATGGAAATAATTCAGAAAAATCGTGAAAATTTCTCAAAATTGCTTGCATTTTTGAAAATAGTATGCTATAATATAAATGTACAAAGAAGTAGTTGATAAGCGGGGGCGTCCCCACAGGAATATAGTAAGTATATGATCAGGAAGGAAGATTGTTATGACATATATGCTCGATAGTATTGAAGACGCTATTGATAGAAAATTTCTCGTTACAAAGCAGCTGAAGGCGCAGGCTGAACCCGGCAACATCATCCATGTCCTCAATGCAACTAAGCGTAAGGACGGCTGTCTTGTTGAATACCGTGTTACCGACGTTGGTAAGGGCTATTCCTTCAGAGATTATGTTGTCAAGTTCGATAATGTCGCAGGTTTCTGCAAGTGGGCTAGACCCGATAATTTCATTGCCAGACATTACGAGTCCTTCGACCTGAAGGAGATCCAAAATTATATCAAGGTCACTGATACAAGCTTCGTTCAGTTCGGCTTGCCTATCATACTGATCGGTCTGGTCGTATTCTGGCTGCTCGGTCTGTTTGTTATCAAGCCTGTACTGGGTATAGTTATTGCCGTTATCGGTTCTATACTGGTTATTGGCGGTGTACTGTTCCTCTATCGTTGGAGGAAGAGCCGTGTTAAGCTTGCCCTTTACGGTAAGATCAGTTCTGACTGGGGCGTATCCTTCAAGTAAACTAATATCAATAAGCAAAACAAGCCATGTAGTATTAAAACTGCATGGCTTTTCTGTTTGTTCAATTATTCTTAACTTCAAAATATAAAAGCCGTCGGGATATTTCACCCGACGGCTGATCTTTTTGTATCAGAAGCCCTGATCTCTCATCTTCTTCTTGAAGTTTGCATTCAGCTTAGCATTCTTCTTACGCTGCTTAGCTGCCTGGAGCATTTCTTCCTTGGTCATGGGAGCCTCTTCTTCATCAAGTTCAGATGATGGAGTGGGGGGCTCAGGTATGGGAGCTGCCTCTTCCATATGAGCAGACTTTGCTTCTTCCTCTGCCTTTATAGATTCAAGCACAGCCTGATTTATCAGCGAAGGCTCGGCTGCTGACGGGATATGTACCGAAGCGCCGCCCTGCTGAGCATAAGGCTGAGCACCCTGCATAGGATAACCTGCCTGCATTCCCTGCATAGGATAACCTGCCTGCATACCCTGCTGAGGATAGCCTGCCTGCATTCCCTGCTGGGGGTAACCTGCCTGCATTCCCTGCTGAGGATAGCCTGCCATCATACCCTGCTGAGGATAACCCGACTGCATTCCCTGCTGAGGGAATGCTGCCCTCATACCCTGCTGAGGATAGCCTGCCTGCATTCCCTGCTGAGGATAACCCGGCATCATGCCGCCCTGCATAGGCATACCCTGTACAGGCACACCCTGGAAACCTGCCGCACCCATCTTGGTCGCATCATCAGGCTGGTCGAACATAGACTTTACATCAGAATCAACAGTCTTGACCTCGGTATCGGGAGCTGCTTCCTCAAAGAAAGGATTGCTCTCATCAACACTGAATCCGTCTGCGTATTCAGCAGGCTCGCCAAGAGATTCTGCTGGAGTTTCCTCGGTAGGAACATCAAATCCGCTCATCAGATCCTCCATGCTCTCGGGCTCGGTGGAAATTTCTTCTACCGCAGGTGCTGCCTCTTCAACAGCTGCTTCTGCAACAGGTGCAGCCTGCTCGGGAATATCAACAAGCTCCTTCAAAGCAACATCAGCATCAGCCGATGTCAGCACTCTGCACTCACCATCAGCCGCACCCGACAGAGCAAGTATGCTCAGTGATGCCTTGCTTGTTTCGAGAACAGCGCCATCCTTGAAAGAAACTGTAACGATCTGCTTTGCAGGACCGCTCATATTATCAATAAGCTGTCTTACCGCAACTGTCTCCGCAGGGATAAGGTTTATAAGTCCTCCCTTAACAGTCACGCTGGTTATACCTGTTATGAGCTGATCGTTCTGATCGACTATAACGCACACAGCTGACTCGGATTCGGATACGAAATCGGGCTTCTCCTGCCTTATCATGTCTGCATACTGTTTCGCTGTGTTATAAAGTTCATTTATCTCCATAGTATACACCCATTACCTTTCAAAAAGATCACTTTTTTTATCGGCGTGCTTAGTGTAGAAACACACCTGATTTTTTCCGCTCGCCTTTGCATTGTACATTGCTTTTTCAGCGCACCTGAAAAGGTCTTCCGCCGTCATTGCGTGCTCGGGGAAGGTCGCTGCGCCGCAGCTTGCAGCCACCGTGTAAACATCGCCCCCGATGTTCACAGGTTCGCTGAGCACCTTGCAAAGCCCTGTTGCGAACTGGTATATCGCTTCTTCGGTCCTGCCCGAGCCCAGTATTATACCGAACTCATCGCCGCCGACCTTAGCCGCAAAAACATCCTCACCGCAATAGGTCTCGATTTTCTGAGCATACCTTTTGAGCAGCTCATCGCCTGTGGTGTGTCCATACCCGTCGTTGATCCTGCGGAAATCGTCCAGATCAACGTAGATCACAACACAGTCACCATTTTTCTTGATCTGATCCTCGAGGTTTTCAAGGAAGAGATGTCGGTTGGGCAGCTGAGTCAATCTGTCGTAATATGCCAGATATTTCAGCGTTTCGCCCTGTTCTTCGATGATGCGGTTATTCTCTATTGCCTGCTGATAGCTTTCAGTCAGCTCATTATTCATGCGCTCGTTCTTGCTGATATAGAAGTTTATCAGCAGCACTATACCTATGGCTATCATTGAAACAAAGGCTCTCGCAGATGCAGCTGTATCACCGTCCGCTATCACCTTTGCGAACAATATATACAGCGCCGTCGCCCCGTTCAGGAGACATCCGGCTGCAACTCCGTACTTCCTGCCGAAAAGCACCATTGCGATAGAGATCACCAATTCTATCTGTGATATGATACCTGTTATCTCGTGTGAGACCTTCGACTGCACGAACAGACATATCGAAAATGCCAGTGTTCCTGCGAGAGTCACCGCTATTTTACTCTTATTTCCTTTATTTTCCAATTTCAGTTAGCTCCCGTTCACCCAATCATTCCGCTGCACAGCCGACCTGTGATACCACCCCGTATCACAAAGTTTGTCCATACATCGGATATCTGTGCCAACCGAGATCCAATTGACTTTATCATCGACCGCCCTTTCACCCGAACATCAGGCGGCCGCCTATCATTTTAAATAATTACCTGCGATCTGCTGAACGACTAATTAAAAATTAGCCAACTGATAACTAAAAGTTAGCAGAACGACGAATCAGAAATTCGCCGTGTGCAGCTTTGCTTTTCTTTCAGCAGCTCTCTTCTTGTTGCGCTCGACCATCTCAGCAAGCATATCTGCCTTTTCAGCTGCAAACTCAGGGTCGTAAACGCAGGCAAATGAGATATCATCCTCCGTACCGAAGTGCGATCTCTTAGTGATATTCTTGAGCACCGAAGCCTCCAGCGCCTCAGCATTTTTAAGCTGAGAGGAAACTATAACATGGTAATCTCTGAAATCATACTCACTTCCGAAAGAAGTATACAAACCATCGGTAGATGTATAGAGTGCTATCATGCGCTTATCATCCACATAAAAGCTCTCGAACATACTTGCAGCATTGGTGTTGCATATGGAAGCTGTGATGTTTGCAGGATTTGCTTCCTCATAATCCATAGGCATTACAGCCTCGCCATCCTCAAATATACCTACCATGCTTCCGTCACCGATCTGCACGCCAAAGGAGAAACCTCTGCCTGCAACAGCAGCGATAAGTGTGGTACCGTAGTATGACTCGGGCGAGATAGCCTCGAATTCTTCCTGCTTGAAAGGCTTCTTCTCGACAACTGTAACAGGATTTTCTTCCAGGTGCTTCATGACCTTGGAATTCCATACAGCTACGATCTGCCTTTCGATATTCCTGATGATGCGCTTATGGTTCTTCGGGAAGTTAGCCTCAAAATCGTCCGCATTCTCGTAAAATCTTTCGATAGTCTCGATAGTTGCTTCTACAGCGCACTGTGAGCCTATGTTGCTGCGGAAATGCTTCTTACTTCCGTGACCGTCAGCCACCACAGCGACTGCGTAACGGTCCGTGATCTTATGTGCCGAGCTGTCCTGGCAAACTATACCCTTTGCCACGTGGCTGGCACCCATAACAGAGTGGCTAAAGCCATTAAACATCTATCACTACACTCCTTCCGACCATCTACTGTTTACCAGCCTGTATCGTAAGGAACGTCAGCTGCGTCTGTCTGATCTCCCACGAGCTCCTGGATCTGCTGACCGAGCATCTTCTGCTTAGCAGCATATACATCTTCTTCACTGAGCTCCTCGTTAGTCTCATCTGACAGAGTCATGGACTTACTGCCTATCTGTGAAGCTGTTACAGCGATGATCTTGATCATCGAAGCCAGCTGTCCGCCTGTGTAAGCGTGAACAACAGTGTCCTTAGAACCTGTGAACTCAGCCAGCATCTCGTCATTAGCTTCATCACCGATACCCAGTGCAGCCTTCAGACCGAACTTGTACCAGCTGTTGCCCTGCAGAGCCTTCAGACCCGACTTATAGTCATCGGAAGGATAACCGTCTGTCATAAGGAACATAACAGGTGCGAATGACAGTGAAGGCGAGTTCAGGAAGCTGTTTCTGGACATTCTCGCAGCCAGCTCTGTGAAAGCAGCACCCATGCTGGTAACGCCCTCAGCGCCCAGTCTAGCCCACTCGAACTCCTCAATGGAGATAGGTGCGGAATACATCCATTTAACATCTGTGGAGAAGGTCAGTACAGCGACCTTAACATCAGTATCAGCCTCACCGACACGTCTTATCTCGGGTATGAGCTCTTCCATAACGGTGTTGAGCTGACCCATCTTCTTGCCCTTCATACTTCCGGATGTATCTATCAGGAAGAATATTACCAGGCTCTTCTTAGATACCGCTGTGGCACCCAGAGGATCATCGTCGTCGAAGTCCAGCAGGTCGTCAACAGTGGTGTTTTCTTTAGCATCATTGATATTCTTATTCATAGATCATATACGCCCTTTCATTAGACTGTACATTATATTAAGCGACATAATACCGTTATGTCATTTACTATAATTTTTGCAATTTACATTCTGGCAGTGACCTTGCCGAAATCGACCTCAAGTCCTTTCCAGATCGGGAAGCCCTTGCCGGGCTGTATAGGATAGTTCTTTCCGTCGGGGAGCCTTGCTGTCCAGGTCTGCTCGGTGCAGTTCTTTATACCCAGTACGCCCGGCTTGAGCTTATTCTCGACCAGCTCACCTGCAACCGTCAGGAAGTCATCGCTGTCGGGATCGATCTCGCAAACGAAGAATTTGCAGCCGACATAAAGCGGCATCCTGTTTTCCCTGTTGCTGAATTCAAGTGTAGCAAACTCCATACCGCACTTAGGACAACGGTAAGTCTTTTCATCAGCCTGGCTGAACATCGAAGTGAAGTTCGTTCTGCCGCAGCCGCACATGATTATCTCGGATCTTAATCTGATGAACAGCTTCTGCCACTCATTCTCGATTATACGCTTATTGGGCTCCGAGATGCCCTGTGTGAAGGACTGGATGAATGCGTCCCTGATATACTTGGGATATATCCTCCAGAACTTGATGACATTATCGTGTATACCTCTTACAGGTCTGTTGGATGCATTATCGGGGTCGTAAACGAACACCGCATCCTGACCGTAATGCTTCAGCTCGGAAGACTCTGTCAGGCAAACGTCTTTTACGACCTTTTCACCCTCCATGGGGTCACCTCTGAACAGCAGCTTGAAGAGTACCACAGCCAGTGAATACTTATCGGTCTGCACATCAGGCTTAGCGATACCTCTTACTACCTCAGGTGCCATGTATCCGGGCTTACCGCCGATACCGAAGTTGCTGCCGTCGGGAGCGATGTTATCGCAGTCGCAGACCAGCACAGCGCCTGTGTTGACGTTAATGAAGAAACCGCCGTCGTTAAGGTCCTGATAGCTCTTGCCCACACGGTGGAGCTGTCTGAACGCATTTACTATATTTATCACCGCAGTCACCATAGCGTAAAGGCTTGTAAATCTTACAGGCTGCTTGGTGGCTCTGCCTGTCAGCGGGTCGATGACCAGCTTATAGGTATTGAGGATATCCACGAATGAGTCAAAGCTCTCGGGCTTGAGTTCCATTATGTAACCGAAAGTGCCGTTGGCATTTTCCTTTGTAAGATATTTTGGCCACAGGAACTTATTGCTGGGAGCGCCGTCCTGGATATTGTTCTTGATGTTTTGTCTGAACTCCTTGGGTCTTTTGATCTTATCCACATCGTACCATTTGAGTGCCCATTTCTGAGCATTGAACTCAACGAGGTAAACGATACCCTGACCACCGCTGCCGATGACTTTGAGTACTTTGGCACGCCCGCCGAATTCCATCTCGACCTCCTGGCCGATCTTCAGTTCAATCATTATGATCCATCCTCCAGTTCCTTACTTATATTGGTTTCTGTTTCAGTCCTACACCGACTGCAACAGTTTCATGATCTATACCCCATGTAAGGCAATATTTATGAACATAAGAGTTCTCATAGCAGCGTATCGTAAGTTCGGGACAATACGAAAAAGCATTTTTATCTATAAACTTCACGCTGTCCGGCAGGAACAGTTTCCTGAGCTTTTCACAGCCCGAGAAAGCTTCCACACCGATACTGCTGACTGTTGAGGGTATCTCTATAACTTCAAGGCTGGTACAGAAAGAGAAAGTATTATCTGCTATCTCCAGTACGCCTTTAGGTATCTTTACCACAGCCAGTTTTGAGCACTGACTGAAAGCGCCCTGCTCGATGAGCTTGAACGCAGGCGGGAACTCGATGCCGCGCAGGTTCTTACACTCCGAGAAAGCATAGTCGCCTATGCCCATCATCGTAGAAGGCAGCTTGATAGTGCGCAGGAACTTGAAGCTGTCGAAGCAGAAGCTGTCGATCTTCGTGAAGCCCTCGGGTATCACGATATTCCTTGCCAGTCTGTGCCTTGCGGCATCCAGGGGCTGGTATATCTTGGAATCCACCTTCAATTTGGGGTCACGTACAGGCTTTTCTTCCTCAACAGGCTCTGCGGGCTTGTCTGACTCCTCAGTCTTCGTCATGGAAGAGCTATAGGGCCAGCCAAGGGTATATGTAAAGCAGGCAAGGACGAACTCCGCCGCATTCTCAGATACGAAAAGCTCGTTTATCATATAGCTCTTCGCACTCATGAGTGCATATTCCCTATTGGTCTTTTCCTCCTTGACCATATTGCGCAGCACACCTGCCCTCATGGCATTGACCAGCAGCCTGCGCTCCTTATCATAACCGTTCAGGTAATCATTCAAAGTCGCAACGAACTGGCTGGGATCATTTATCAGAATGCTCCCGTGCTTTTCCATGATGGTCTTCAGTATATGCTGTATCTCGATGGTATGCTCAAAGCCCTCGATGTTCTGCGGAGCGGGTGCGCCGCACTCGGGACATTCGATAGCGTTTGGAGGCAGTTCGGCATTACATCTTTCACACTGCATAGATCTTCTCTCCTAACATCCTAATATTATACCGACTCATCCTTTGCCGGTCATCGGCAAACGCCGTATCTGCGAGCTTTCCGCTCATCATCGGCGCTCAACGGGACAAGTCTTAAAAGGTAAAAAATTTACTAAAATCACTCCATACATACATTTATTTTAGTATATCACTTTTCTATAAAATTGTCAAGCAAAAAACACCGTAATTAGCCACATTTAACGGAATTTAAACAAAAATAACGGTTTCGTAAAAATTAGACTTTGCCCTTATCTTTAACAAATGCATTTTCAAAAAAACAGCGGTGAAGCCTGCGCACCGTCAGGCTGACACCGCTCACAAACAAGAATTTGATCCGGGACCGATCTCACCGTGAACGGACTCTATTAAAGTCAGTGCACCAAGGAAAAATCTGTCCTCATTTATCCGACGGAATAGACCGTATTTGAGGATACGCCGTCAAGGGCACCGACTTTTGCAGCCAGTTCCTCAACAGTTTTCTCAGGGGCATCAACAGCAACGCTGATGATATTTATGCCCTTCTTTCTATAGGGTACGCCCATCCTGCCGATGATAAATTCGCTGTACTCATGCAATACACTGTTGATACCGTCAACAGAAGAGCCTCTCTCGACTATGATCGCAACTATAGCGACTTTATTATCCATAACGCACCCATCCTTTCCGTCATGATCCGGAAGCGGTTAACCCTTCTTCTCTGTAGTCTTATGCAGAGTCTTATTGATCTCATCAACGAGGTTAGTGATCTCGCCGATAGAGTTATTGATAAGACCCGAGCTTTCGTTGGTCACATTGACGTTGTCATCAAGTGCGCTGAAAGCAGAGATAGTAGTCTCCAGTATGGAAATGAGCTGTGTCACACTGCTCTGATCCATGGTGGGATTGTCGTGGCAGAACGCAACGATATTCTGAAGCAGATTTCTAACGACGCCTGCTCTCTCGCTGGTCTTCGTAGTGGACTGACCGATGGTCTCCATATTTTCAAGTATCTTATCAACGTCGCCCTTGAGCTTATCGGAAAGTTCAAGACACTCGTAGGTTATCTCAGCCAGCTTCTCGTGCTGTTCAGCCAGTTCGCTGTGTCTTGCGACCATAACGTTCTTAGCGTGCACAACACAGTTATCGGGTGTATTCAGACCACGGTATATAGCGATAGCCATATCCTTACATGATCTGTAACCGCAGGCATTACAGTTATACTTTCTGTCTTCCTCGGTGAACTTGCCCATGCTCTCGAAGATCTGATCGAGCTGTCTGTCATTGGGGATAGGTGTAGGCTCAACAGGCTTGTAGTTTCTCAGGAAGTCGGAGAGTTTCAGCTCATCATCGAACTTCTTGAAGAGTCTGTCATCGCCCCTGCCCATGAAGCCCGATTTACGGCGGCTCTTAGCCTCCTTCTCGATCTCTCTCATGGTGGCCATAACATCGAACATCGTCTGGTTATTGCCTGTACCGGGACCAACGTTGCAGCCGAATTCGCAGGACAGCACATCGAATACCTCGGGGTGCTTGAAATCAGGCATTTCAGCATAAAGATCAAGCTCGGGGTAAACCTTATGTGTACCTTCGGAAGTAGTGATGTTTATATCGGGGTCGTGGAGCCACAGATTATCTCTGAGTCCGCCCGGACGAGGATATATAGCACCTACCTGACCCTGCATCTCATCGAACTTATACTCATAGTCCTCGGCAGTATTAACAGGTATGCTTATGCCGTTCTTCTCAAAATACTCATCGAGCTTTTTGAAAGTAACGTTGTAATCAACAGAACCTGTCTCCTCGAACTCATTTTTCTTAGCGATACAAGGCGACAGCATAGCCATCGGATTATTTCTTCTCAGATACTTCTTGATATATGTAGCCGCACATGAAACGGGGCTGTGGATAGGTGAGAGGTTAGCCAGCAGCTTAGGCTGATAAGTCTCGACATACCTTACTATCGCAGCACAGGGCTGTGTAATGATATTGCCGACCTTTTTCTGCTCGATTGCTCTCAGATGAGCCCATGTACATATATCAGCGCCGAGCGATACGTCATAGATAAGACATCCCTGTTTGCGGAACCAGTCCAGTATTCCCTTCCATCTGGTGGGGAATACAGTCTTTATAGCGGGCGCAACAAGAATTATCATCTTCTCACGCTTCATAACACTCATGCACTCTTCGGTATCATCAATATAATCTCTCGCACCGTGATTGCAGGCTTTAACACATTCGCCGCAGCCTATGCATCTTTCGGGATTGACACTGGTAACGAATTTTCCGCCGTCAAGCATCTTAGCTGTATTAGCCTCGGGTGCGGGACATGCTCTTATGCACGCATTACATCCGACACACTTGTCGGGTTTTACAATGATCAGTTCACTCATATTATACACTCCTTACAACACAAAACGTCAAAATGACGTGTATTATTGATCTCCCAGCGCCTGAGCCTGTTTCATAAGATCAGCAAGATCTACGCCGCCTTTCTTAGGCTCTTCCTTTTTATCAGCAGCGGGCTCGGTCTCAGCCGCATCGTCTGCGCTTCCTTCACCTGCGATGGATGCTGCCATTTTAGCCAGCTCATCCAGTTTAGCATTTGACTTTTTCTGAGATTCGGAAGGCTTTCTCGGCTCGGGAGCCTCGGGATACTCGGGATCAACCAGCTCGGGCGATCTGAACTCGGGTACGCCGCCTTCGGTGAGCTTGTTCTCGGTTATCTTCAAAAGCTTCTTTGACTCGGTAACTCTCTCCGAGCTCTTTTCGGCAAGCTCTGCGATCATCTCACCGAGTTCTGCAAAATGTGTTGAGAGAGCTTCAACATCCTTGAGCATAACAGCCTTGAGGTTATTTGAAGCTACCTTCATCTTCTCTGCATTGTTCTTAGACTCGGCATCTAACTCGGCTGCATTCTTCTCAGCCTCATAAACGATCTCGGCAGCAGTATGGTTAGCATCCTCGATCATATCCTTCACCAGATCTTCTGCCTGCTGCTTTTTGTTCTCAGCTTCTTCATTCGCCTTCTGCACCAGAGCATTGGCAGACTTCTGTGCTTCGATGAACACCTGTGTCAGCGCAACTGCCTCGCTGCCTGCTTCAAGGGCATTCACCTTGCTCTTGGCATCCTCCAGCTCTTTCTCCATATCAGCGCACTTGGCTTTAAGTGCCTCCAGCTCCTCGGAGAGCTTCTTGTTATCCTCCTCAGCAGCCTTCAGCTTGGCGGAGGCAGTCTCGTTCTGCACCTGCAGACTGGTCAGCTTGACCTTCTCCCCTGCCAGAACGGTCTCATGAGCTTTCTCCTCGTCAGTACCTTTCTTATACTCCTCCATGAGAAGTTTGGTCTCACGAAGCTCATTTTTAAGGTCGAATACCTGTGTGTTCAGAAATTCCAATCTTTTGATAACATCATTTCTGTCGTATCCGCCGAACTCTACAGTTCTCATAAACCTAGTTTCCGCCATTATACCATCCTCCCAAAGCCCGAAGATAAAGTCTTGGGCAAAATTAACAAAACGATATTTAAATTTACTAATATGCAACCATGTGCACATTTTTCATAACTTTACATTATTAAGTATACATCTATTTTCCACAATTGTCAATAGATTTTTAAAATCTTATGGGAACATTTTTTGACAAAATACTCAAAAATGGTTTAGTTAGTTCAGGTTAGTTTTGTATAACCACCTGATTTTTGCGCCATTCGCCTATAATTGCCGCAGACAATTTATTTATTCTACACAAAGCGAGTTCAGATTATCGAAACACCATACAAAAATCAATTTCAAAATTTGTTTTGTTGCATAAATCGTTAGTCTTTTTTACCATATTTCCCCGAACGCCGCAGCTGCCTGCAAACTGTCCTGAAAACACGGCATTTTCCGTGGATACGGGGTCGTTCATCGTTTATCCCGAAGTTTGACTCTGCAAACTTTTCCGTTATCGCTCCGAAAAAATTTTCGTAAAAATTCCCCAACATATGAACCACAATGTTCGATATTAAAATTTCTGCACAAGACCCTTATCTCAATCACGATACTTGTCACAGCAGCCTTTAAGTTAAACATAAAAACGGACGAGCCTGCACTGAAATGCTCCCCTTTTGTTAGACAATGTGGTATAATAGAAGTGTACCAATCAGAAATCTAATGAAAGGGGGCATTTTTATGCCTAAAGGAATACCAAA
>CADALT010000043.1 GCA_902788785.1 uncultured Ruminococcus sp. | reverse complement strand
GCAAGATAGCCCTTGTCCTTTAACCGTTGATAGAAGTTCTTTCCCTTTGCAGTGAGAAAGTACAGTCCGTTCTCGTCTGCATACATCATGTCGATCACACAGGTCACGGGCAGACCGTCGCTGTCCACTGTTGCAACAACGGTTGAGTGTATCTCGTCCACGATAAATCTCAGATAATCATTCGCAGTCATATTGTCCTCCTATGGAAAGAGTGTGCCGATCATTTCAGCACACTCTCTTTTTATTCTTCGTCGATCATTTTCCGTGTGTCCGCAACGACTTCGGCAAGCGTGGTGCTTTTCAGCTCGTTTTCAAGAGCCGCCTGCGCCGCTTCAAGCCTGCCGTCCATGACCCTGTGGATATTGCGACCCACAGGACATTCCGCATTTGGATTCTCGTGGAAGTGGAACAGCCCCTCATCATCTACGCAGTCAACAGCCTTGTAAATATCATACAGCGTTATCTCGTCAAGTGCCTTTGCCAGGTGTGCGCCGCCGCTGCCCTGACGAGTTTCAACTATTCCAGCCGTGCGCAGCTGTCCGAGGACGTTACGGACTATCACCGCATTTATCCCCGTACTGCCCGAAAGGACATCACTTGTCACTCTCATCTGACCGCCAAAAATGTCGATACAGGCGAGGATATGCACTGCTGCTGTAAATTTACTTTTGATCTGCATAAATGTTCATCTCTTCCTTACTCTCTTACCACGCTGATACGCTGACCGATGTGGCTGCCTTTTTTGATCTCATCGACCATTGCGATAGCGTAATCCGCATAACTTATAATGCTCTCGCCTTTAGAGTTTAGTGTAAGCTCCTCACCTGCGAGAATATATTTGCCCGAGCGCTCACCATCTGCCTGAAAATCTCCTGCGGGACTTATGTATGTCCACTTGACATCTTTTCTCTCACGCAGTTCGCCCAGAGCCTTAGCCATAGCAGAAGCCAGCGGCTTGAATATCTCGGGGAAATCAGCACCGTCCGAAACGCAGGCGGTATGCTCTGCATTCACATACAAACTGCCTGCACCGCCTACTACCAGCAGCCTTGTATCAGTTCCCGAAAGAACATCACAAAGGTGTGCCAGTGAGGTTGAGTGCTGAGGGAGTGTCTCAGGTGCCCATGCGCCGAAAGCATCGACCACTGCATCAAAACCTGCAAGGTCTGCTGCGGTCAGGTCGAAAAGGTCCTTCACAATAGCACTCTGTGCCGAGGTCTTGTTTTCGCCCCTTACTACTGCCGTAACGTCGAAACCTCTGTCCACAGCCTCTTTCACGATGAGCTGACCTGCTTTGCCGTTTGCACAAACTACTGCTATTTTCATAATAAATACCTCCTCAAATATAACATAAAAACGGGATTTTGTAAAGTTGTAATTATCTTTATTTCAACTTTCTGATATTAGTATAGCAGATAAAATCAAAGTTGTCAATATTTATATTACAACTTTAGAGATATGCATAAAAATAATCTTAGCTTATGCGCACATTGTACAAGTATTTTTACAGCGGGACGGTGAGGATAGGATTGCACTCTGTAAACTTGACACCGACTTTACATTGTAGTATAATATATCAAATATAAAAATCTGGAGGGCATGAGCATGATGGATCACATAACGGTCGGTGCAAAGATCAGAATGACCAAATCAGTCACCAAAGACCATAAGGTCGGTTCAACGGCAGTGATACTCTGCACCGATGAAACGGATAGTGTTTTCATAGAATGGTCGGATGGAAAAACATCATCGTTCTCGGTCAAACAGATACTGCACGGATTTGAGCATATAAAGCCCGAATATCCCAATACGCTGCAAAAACAGATCGAGCGCATCACATACTATGAAGATATAATGGACACAGTACGTTCTATGGACACTGACTCCCCCGAGCGAAAGAAGCTCCTTGATGAGCTGTCTGCCTATTACACAAGCGATGCGTGGAAAAACGACTTTGCCGCCGATGAGGCAGGACTTCTCCCGAAAGACCTGAAACGAGGAGTTCTCTCGGAGGACGGTATATACGATCTGCTTGATGAATAAAAAGCCCTCTCACAAGAAGTCACGGTGAACTTCTTATGAGAGGGTATATTTATTTGAGGAGTTGCCTTAATGATTGTCATTTTGCAAATGCTCATTTATAATTTTGCTGATATTGTCTGATTCAAAATGGAATATGTAGTGAGCGCAATCGAGCTCAATTATTTCTGTGTCGGGGATATTATCTGCATACTTGTGAGATATACTTCTCCATTTATCGGGCATAGGTGTTCCTTCGCCGTTAGACAAAAACATCAGCATCGGAACATCGGGAGCACCCTTTGAGGCGACTAAGGCGGCGTTTTCCTTAGCCATGTTGCCCTCCCTTGCGGTATCTATGTTCGCATAGTTGCGGTTGCCGAGTGCCACCCACTTTCTGCGGTCTTCCTCCGAGAGATAATCCCCCGATGGCAGAAAGGTGCTGTCGGGAAGGTATCTGCCTATTCCCAGATCAAGCAGACCGTGCAGCAAAGCATAATAAGGCACTGCAAATGTGCCGTCAGGTGTGTAGTCGTAGCACTCGGGCACACACATATCCAATCCGATGATAGCCTCCACTTCATCGGGATAGGTCTGCGCCCAATAGAGTGCTTCTATCCCCGAATACGAATGGGGACAGAGAATGTAAGGCGCTTCCAGTCCCGCACCTGCAAGCGCCGCTCTTGTATCAGCAAGCAGTGATGCCACATCACGGGGCTTGTCAACCTGTTCGCTGTAGCCGTACCCGAATTTCTCCACTACCACTATACGGTATTTATCTGTCAGCTTCGGGTATATGCTTTTGAAATCGAGTATGGGAGTTATCGTCCCACTGCCCGACATGAATACCAGCGTTTTATCACCTGCACCCTCGGTATATACGCACATCTTATGACCGTCCACCTCGACCATCTGACCCACAGGCTTTACCAGATCTTTCTCCTGCGCAAGCATTATCCTGTGCCGCACAAAGGTGAACAGCAAGAATGCTCCCAATATCGCAAGAAATATCAGCAGGATCCGTCTGATATTCTTTTTACGTTTTGCCGCTTTCATTACCTCATATCCACTCCTTACGAGAAACCTTAGTGTCTGCTCTTAGTTCATCATCAACATATCCCGTTTTCGGCTGATAACATCAGATATCTATATCCCTTTTCTCTTTCTTCAGTATTCTCTGTACAGCAAATTTTCCCGAAATAGCCGCTATAGGCAGTCCGCCCGGGCTCATTATCCACTGCCCTGCCATATAGAAATTATCAAGCCCTTTCAGAACACCCTTGATCTTTAGCTGTTTTGCACCTATGGTAGTCACAAATGCCATGTACGCTCCGTGATATGCGTTGCAGTATCTTTCGTAGGTCATGGGTGTCCAGCAGTCGAGAAGCTCAAGCCTGCCCTCAAGCTCGGGAAATTCCTTTACGATACGGTCGGTGACTTCCTTTATAAGCTCTTGCTTTTTAGCCTTGTATTCTTCTTTTGAAAGGCTTTTCCAGTATGTGAAATCTTCATCGGTCTGAGGGATATTCGTCTGCAATACAGCCTTACCCTCGGGAGCAAAGGTCTTGTCATAACCGTAGTTCTTTATATAGATACGCTCAAAACTCCTGCCGCCGATACTGATAGGCTCACAGCCGAAGAATATGGTATCCTCACCGCTGAAATCATCATCTATCTTGTAAGCTATTTGAAATCCGCTGGTCACGGGATATTTGCCGCTGTCAGCGTATGCCGCTGAAAACTCTTTGGGCATATAGGACTTATCAAGCAGTCTGCCAAACAAAAAGCTTGGGTCAACCGCAGAAATGACCTCATCAGCCATGACTTTTTCGCCGTTTTCAAGCTCGATGCCCTTAGCCTTGCCGTTTTCGACGATAATGCGCTTAACAGGCGTATCGGTGTAAAGCTCGCCGCCCATCGAATTATATCTCTCAATTATCCTGTTTGTCATCGCAAGTGATCCGCCAATGGGTATATTGCCGTTGCCGCCGGTCATCGTGGCATAGGATACAAGGAATGAGTAAGCCGTGTAGTTTGCTGGGAGATAATCGGTCATCAGCTTTTTAAGCAAGGGCGAATGAAACCTCTGTGCCAGACCGTTAAGGTCGATCTTACCATACTCCTTCATGACCTTGGGCATATTCGCCATACTCTTGCCCATTTTTATGTAGTCGCCCATCTTCATCATATCCATAGGCTTTTCACCCGGGATAGTACAGCTCTCGGCATATCTTACGTGCTGAATGAACTTGCGTATCTCCGCTTCATCTTCGGGCGACAGTGCGATAAGCTCACGCTCTGTCCTGTCAAGGTCCTTCCAAAGCGTAGCCTCCTGACCGTTCAGGCGGCTGGAATAGAACTTGTCCGTATCGGCGTAAGGTGTATTCTCATCTATCGCACCCATTGTGTTCCACACCTGCCATACCGAGGTGCTGCTGTCTGTTCCCGTGAGCCAGTGTATGCAGTTGTCGATATGGCAGCCCTTTCTGTTCCAGCCCATGCACTCGCCGCCTGCCACATGGTTCTTTTCGTATATCGCAGCCTTGTATCCTGCTTTTAGAGCGTATATACCTGCTGAAAGTCCTCCGATACCGCCGCCGATGATTACTATCTTTTTCATTTGTGTCTCCATCCTTTCTGTTATTTTTTCAGAATTGCCGTTATCCATTCCGTTTCGGGGAGAGGATATTCGGGAGTGATAAGATGCTGCTCCATTATCCCCTGTACACTGCACCAGAAAGCTGATGACAGTGCCTTCGGGTCACCATCTCTTATATCGCCCTGTTCCTGACCCTGTTTTATGATATCCGCCGAAAAGCCGATCTGATCGACGGATAGGGCAAGCTGTCTGATATCTTCTGGGATACCGGGTCTTCTTGCCTGCGACATCAGCACGAACATCCAAAACACCCACGGCTGTTCCTTAGCCGCACCGAACAGACCATCTATGGTCTTGGTAAAGTATTCCAACGGCTCATTGTATTCTATCTTCTCTGGACGCTTTGCAGCCTCCAGACCCATCTCAACAAGCGACTTATAGAGCGCTTCCTTCGATTCATAATAATGGAACAGCAGTCCCACGCTTATATCAAGTGCAGCGGAGATATCGGATATTTTCGTTTCACTGAAACCCTTAGTCACAAACAGCTCCAGCGCTTTGAGCATTATCTGTTTTTGGCGCATTTCCTTTTGTTCTTTCCGTGTCATTTTACCGTCTCCTTTTGCTGAAATTTAATTGAATATTTATTCACTGAATTTATATTCAATATATCACAATTGCCTTCAAAAGTAAAGACTTCGCCTAAAATTCTGTAACAATACCCAAACCATCGCCTTTCGCCAGCAAAAAAAGCACCGTTTTATACAAATCGGTGCGTAATAATATTATTCTGTTCGATGTTTTGACCGAGGAAATATATTGAAAAAAGAAAAATGCAGAACTATAACTGCTCTGCATTCGATGGTAAAAATCTATATACAAAAAATCGCTCACTGCATTTCATTTTTTGCAGCTTCTCTGGCAATATGCGTTTCTAAGTCAGCAAGACGTGTCGGGATAGGGATATGGCTTTCTTTGTCCGTCAGTTTCATAGCAAGCTTGCAGGCGGTGTCCAGCGAAATGTAATTCCCGATGGAGATAAACACAGGCTTTACATCTTTATGTGTTCTTAAAGCCCTGCCGTAGACCTCGCCGTCTATGACGATATCAGTCCAGCTGCCTGCTTGGTTTTCGGGCTCTGTATAGTCAGTCTTTTTATCCACACGGAAATATGTCTTTGCGATACCGATAGTTGGTTTGTTCAGATAGAATGAAGCGTGCGTCGCAATGCCCATATGCCGTGGGTGCAGATATCCGTTGCCGTCAAACACGAAAAGGTCGGGGCTCGTTTCAAGCAGCTTTACGGTTTCAAGTATCAGCGGAAGTTCTCTGAAAGCCAGAAATCCCGGCATATACGGCACTTCTATCCTGCCGCATACACTCTGCTTTTCAATGACCCTGTGCGTATCCATATCTATCACAACTATACAGCAGACTGCGTATTCAGCCTCGTCCTTTTTCCAATAGGCAAGGTCAACGCCCGCAACACACTTAACGCTGTCCGGCTCAAATCTATCAACAGTTTCTATCCTGTCACGCAGTTCATTTTGCTTTTTCAGGAACTCTTCCTGCATTTCGTCTGTTGTCATGGTCTAATGCTCCTTATTGATAATGCACTTGCCGTTCTCTGACAGATATGTGATGTTTCCGTCTTCATCCCACCGAACACTTTTGATATATCTGTCACGGTCATCTTTTTCGGTATATGCTTTAAGCCTTCCGTTTCTGTGCCATTTATACAGCTTACCGACAAAGCCGTATCCTTCCATAATACAGTATGATGCAAGCTCGCCAGTGTCATAGAACTCAACATAAGGTCCATCACCGTAACCATCGGTATAATACTCATACCAGCTTATCATGTCGCTGTCATAGAACTGTTCGTACAACAGACCCGTGAACAGCTTTCCGCCGAGTTCAGGGCCTTTGTCATACAGCGGAGTCGTCTCATAGTCCTGACTATAAAAAACAGAGTCGTCATACAGTACACCATTCTCTTTTATTTGCTCCTGCGATAATACATCAGGCTTGAGATCGTATTCATTCACATCACACACCTGCTCTCTTGTTCACGCTCATAAGTTCTCATGCATATAATAATGTTCGGTCTTATTATACTGCCAATATGCCGCACTGTCAAGGAAGAACAGCTTTCTGTAATATGAAAAAAAGGGAGCAGTATGCCGCATACACAGCTTGTGGTCGAAATATTCAATATCCAACTATACAATTCATTGCTTCAATAAAGTTTCTGCCAACGATTTTTTGACGTACTACAATTTGCCCGTATGGAGTCAGCCATATCTGATCTTCACCGTCATTACAGTATCCGACACACAGAGTGTCCGCACCGTAACTGTTCAGCATACGTTTTTCTTCCGTCAGCAATGCTTGCTTTGCAATATTCGCATAGCATCTGTTTTCACGGTTATTTCCGATCAAAAATCCCGTATTGTTAAGGTCTGTGCCCCTGATACCTCCGAATTCCCGTATAAATGCGATCTGGATATCTGTCGGAAAAACATCATCTTTCATACATTCTTCAAGCAGAGGGTCAATATCGATCTGTCGTCCCTCATACCATCCGGCTTGTCTCAATAAAGTATAAACATCCTCGGAAATAACAGGGTGGAAGTCGTATTCCTTTTCTATGATATACTTCCAAAAATCAGTTATATCATCTGCGATAAGAGCCTTATGCTGATTATAGATCTCACCTGATGAATTCATATAGAAAGCTTCGATAAAAAAGGTTTCTTGCTTGCCGCAGAAACTACAGCTGCAATTACGGAAACCGCCGATAAATGCAACTCTTTCACCAAATTCTCCCCAAACAGGATTACAGAATCGCAAAGGTCTTGAATAAAATTCCAGCATATCACCCGAACTGTTTTCCTGTTTTGAAAAATTAAAACTGTCATACTCGGAAATGTAACCGAGTATTTTTTGTCTGAGTGCTGCTTTAAACTCCAGCCGCTTGAATGTATCCTTCGCTTCGGTGATCTGCATATCTTTGGAGTTTTTTGAAAACGAAGGATCATATAGCTGTAATATTTCATCAAATAAATTATTCTTATCCATATTCGTCTCACCATTAGTTTTCTAAATAATTTGAGTAGAAAAAATCACCATTTTGATAAAACACAGCTTTTGAGTATGATTATGTGTTTAGCAATGTTACAAGTATTATTTTTCATAAATGATTGCACATTGACCATCTGAACAATACACAGCAAATGAATCAAATTTTGGTGTAACGATATAAAGATCTTCGATCACACCATCTATCTCAGAAAGTACAGTTATTATTTCATCAATATAACCTTCATATACCCAGCCGTCAGATAATATCAAAAACAACTTTTGAATATTTCGGCGAATAAAGTATTGCTTTATATTGTCAAGTAAATTAATCCAGTCATTGTCATATTGAAAAAACACTTTTTTTAGATTGCTTCTCAAATTCAACCAAGGGTAGTTAAAATGAACAGTAGGAAATTTTTCATAGTCGGCAAATGAGTAATAAAACTTGTTAAGCACTTTTTGATATTCGGTCTTTGAATACTCATAGAAACGATTTCTGTCTACTCCATATTCTTTTACGATTTCCTCTATTTCAATTCTGCTCCAAAATCGTACAGGTTTCTTCTTTTTTTCTTCCCATTCCATAATAATATCTCCCTACGATCCAAAGTACTTGCTTTCACATCTGAATTATATCACACCGCCCCCGAAAAAGCAATCCCATTTTCGGGAGATACGCTTATATAATAAAACCATAGAAAGGAGGTCAAAACAAGGCGACCTTTGAGAAAGAATATGTCGAAAGGCTCACCGATCTTGCAGGGGCTTTTTATGTTGGATATGTCAGGTTTGTACAGTACACGGTGTATTTCAGCTTTGGATTTTATCGGATATATAAAATCCTAAAAAATACTAACCGTTCTTCCCTTAAATAGTCTTACTGATGTGAACGGAAAATAAAAGTTCCACTCTGATCTCATAACAAGGAGGTAATTATGTGAAAGTAATGCTCGACAACCTGATAGAATGGATACTAAAGCTTATGAACACTGATACCAAACTGTCATATGAACAGAAAAAACGTAAAGGGGCTGTTGCAGCCCCTTTAGTTTGTTTCAAAACCCATATCAACCTGTTTCGAGTGACTTTTCAAACAGTCGGACCCGACAAGGTTTACCGATGACCTTTCTGCCATCCGTTTGCTGCTTTTGACTTTTTTGTCGCTTTGTCCCTGTACATATCATCGTCGGCACGCTTCATCACTTCGGAAACCGAATTGTCGGTTTCAGGGTCAAACACTGCGATACCGAAGGCGATCGACACATATTCGGGCGGCAATGGCAGAGACTCCGAATAAGGACTCAGCATACCGTTAAATGTGTTTTTGAGTGACTCACGGTTCTTAAGATCTTCGCCGCTAAGCACCGCTATGAATTCGTCGCCGCCTATCCTGTAAACGGGACTGTGCTTGAAAACGCTGCATATAAGCTGACAGGCGCTCAGAAGATAGATATCACCTGCATCATGCCCCTGAGAATCGTTTATCAGTTTCAGGCTGTTCACGTCAAACATTGCTATGGCAAAACCCTCTTCGGAGCCTGAATTTATCTGCGCCTGCAGATGCTTTTCCTTGTCCTCGAAAGCCATACGATTTTTGACATTTGTCAGCGGATCACGCCTCATCAGATCGAGCAGACGCTTGTTCATAAGGTCAAGGGTGAGAGCATGACGGAACTTGTCAAGAACAAGACCCATGCGGTTCTGATAGGTGTGCAGAAAGCGTGTTTCAATGTTGTTTATGCAGTCCCTGAATATCAGATAGCCGTATGCCTGGTCTGCCTCATGCAGAGGCAGGAACACATACAGATGATTCGGCCCTTCGCCGTTATAGCCGGGTATAAGGTCTCGTGAACTGATAGTCTCTTCACTGAAACCGTCTGCGTCCTCTGTGGAATAGATGACCTCCATTTTTTTGCTGTATCTGTCGGTGTTGAGCTTTATGGCAGGGTCATGGATCGACAGCCCGAAATTCGGTTCAAGGAGTATATGAAAGGATTCGCCCTCATAGGTATGATTAAGCGTCATAAGTGCGCTGAGATCCTTTTTGAATTCCTGATAAGTACGGCATGAAAGAATGGTGGTGTCGATTATATCAAGTCTGCGGTCAAAATAGGTGTTCAGGGCACGCTTTGAAAAGGATTCTCTGCCCTTCTGCCGTCTGAGACCGTCACTGTTGCTGCATTCTTTGCAGCCGCAGCTGTCAGCAGGCACAAATTTACAGCCGATGACCTCACTGCAGCCCTTTTCCGCATCCGACATCAGTTCTTTCCACAGCTTTACTGCCGCTGCGCCCATTTCGACGAAGCACTGATCGACAGAAGCGATCGAGGGATAAAACACCTGACTGTCGTCTGTATGATCGTAGCCTGTGACCAGAACATCGCCCGGCACATCATAGCCGTATTTGTTCAAGGTAATGCAGGTCTCCATTGCAAGGCCGTCATTTGCGCAGATGAACACATCAGGCAGTTCTCCGCCCGAAGTGCACATCTCGGTAACACGCCTTGTAACTGCGGCATTTTCCCAGTTGGTATAGTACACTTCTTTAAGGTCGTCTTCACAGCCGATATCCTTAAGATGATCCCTTACAGCCCCGAGCCTTAATTCCGAGTCGTGTGAATCTCTTGAACCTGCAAAAAAGATGATCTTTTCTGCGCCGTGAACAATTCTTAGATGAGCGCACATATCCTTGGTAGCCTGATAATTATCAGAGCCGACATAGCTAACGCCGTCTCTGCGTGCACCCTGAATGATAACGGGTATGCCTGCTTCGTTGCAGCGTTCGATTATGCGGTCTACCCTGTCTTTGAAATCAAGACCGCTTCCGAATATGATTGCGCCGTCGAAATCATGAAGATCGGGAAGATTGAAAATATTCATCTCGCCCTGAAGTATAGCTTGCGTATCCACAAAAGTCGGATAGCAAAGAAACATAAAAATATCGGCATTATCACTGCTGAGCGCCTCTGAGATTCCCTTGACGAACTGTGTGAGTATCTCTGCACACCAACCTGTTGTAAATATGGCTATCTTTTTTTCATATCCGATACACCTCTCAATACGCTCCGGGGTGTCTGCCCGAAATAAAACGCAGGCAAATTGTATACATATATTATACAGCACATGGTGTTTTTTGTCAACAATAACGTGTATGGAACGAAAAAATATTACTAAAGACTATCAAGCTCAGCCCTTTTCATAAAAAGCATTCTTACGAACCACAGTATCATACCCAGGTTCATGCAGAATGTGTACAGACCCTTTGAGAATGGGCTTTCGGGCAGGATAAGCGACACTGCACCTGTTAGGCATATCCAGGTCAGCGGCGTGAAAAAAGCCTCTCTGCGTGGAAGATATGTACGTCCCCTTGCGATGACGAGTATAAGGTCGATAAGAGCAGCGGCTATAAAAAAGTAGGAAATATACAGTCCCCCGCCGAGGACTTTGCTGAAGCTGTGAGAAAGCAGTGCCGCCTGTTCACGCCCGAAATCACGGCACATACAGGAATAGGCAAAGACATTGACTGTGACGATAAAATGCAGTACGAGCCATGAGTAAGTCAGGAAAGCAAAGACCCTTGAGGCTCCTGCCCTATCCTTATCGCTCTTCATCAGGTCGCCGATATGGACGCACCCCTGATGCATAAAAAGCGCACCTATGACCGCAGTTACGAGCGTAACGGTTATCTTCCATGAGGGATAATCTGCACCGTGCCCCGCACTAATAAAGTAAAAGACATCGCCGTTTACCTTTGCAGGGTCAACAAAGCCCAGCATCCAGTCGCCTATACCGAACAGCACAAAGCCTGCTATACCCTGAAATATATATTTCTTTTCCATAGTTTTAGTCCTCTCCCGTAGATCCGATTGATTAGTTGTAACTAACTCTCTGTGATATTATACCACTTTCGCAGTGAGATGTCAAACGGGATAAATAATATGATCCCCTTAGATCAGCCACACAAAAAAGCGTGCATCCTAAGGGGATCATATCACTTAATAAACCGTAAGGTATGATTGTTTTTACATCAGTTAAGTAACCGCAAGCTATCACTCTATAGCCTTTATGCCCTTGATATGGGAAGCTATCATTGCGATATCGGTAACATCGACCTTGCCGTCGCCGTTAACATCGGCAGCTTTCTGCTGACCATCGGTCAGAGCTTTTATGCCCTTGATGTGAGCAGCTGTAACAGCTATATCGGTGACGTTTATCTTGTTGTCGCCGTTTGCGTCACCCTTCATGGGTGTCTCATCCTCACCGGGAGTAGTTTCCTCATCTGAGGTAGTCTCATCATCTGTTGTTTCAGAGTCTTTGGGCTCGGGCTCTGTATCGTTTACCTGAACCTTGAAATTAGCTTCGCCGTCTGTGAACTTGATGCTTATCTCGTGCTTGCCCTCGGAAAGAGTTTTCAGGAATTCGGGCTTGAAAGTGATTATCAGACTTCCCTTTCTAATGGTGTAATTCTCTCTGTCAACGATCTTTCCATCAACCACTACGCCTTCAAATCTCTCAAATGTCAGATCATCATCAGTATCCCTGTGTATCCTCAGTGTGAGTGCTCCGCCGTTTTCCTTGACAAATGCTACTTCCTCGTCATCACCATTACTGTAGATCTCGGGTCTGGGCGTAAGGTCAAGCATACTTGAATTGCTGGGTTCTGCATTTGATGAAGAACTATCATCGGGTATAGATGAAGTGGGTTCAGGTTCCGAAGATAAGTTCTCGTCGGGTTCTGACGAACTGTTTTCAGGCTCCGAATATGAACTTTCACTGTCGGTAGTCTGTGCATCAGTTGTTTCTGTGTCCTCATTATCCGTGGTCTCCTGATCGGTAATATGATCATCAAGACCCACTGCACTTGCCGAAATAACTCCCTGATCCGGTACAATGTTACGAGGTGCATACCCCATTGTACCAAATACCACTGCCACTGCTGTCATAGCAGCCAAAAACTTCTTCATAAGAACCATCCTTTCCGATTATGAATAAATTGCAACAGTTTTGCTAAAAAAATGTCTTTAATAATTATACTACTTTTATTTTCCTTTGTCAAACAAATATTAAAAATATAGTTAATTAACCATATAATTTCGTAACTTTATACAAATCAGCATCTCAAATTATAGCAAATTGATGAATAATGGATCAACATTTTTCAAATAATAATGAAATGCAGAACTGCTGATCTCTAAAGTTCTGTTTTGCAGTTTACTGAAAGCGCTGATTTACGACTGTACTGCGTCAAATTGTGTCATGAGCATAGCCCTTATGATTTAACATGGACTTTACATAGTGGTACTGGTCAAATTTACATAACTATGCTATACTGATATCGTCAGGAGTGTGATGATATGCTTATATACATCGTTGAAGATGATGATAATATACGTGAGCTTGAAGCATTCGCAATGAAAAACAGCGGTTATGATACCGAATGCTTTGAAAGCTCCAAAGATTTTTACAAAGCGACAGCAAAAGCTGTTCCCGACCTTATTTTGCTTGACATTATGCTGCCGGGCGACGACGGACTGACTATACTGAAAAAACTGCGTGATGACCCTGTGACTGCGAATATCCCTGTCATTATCATTTCCGCAAAGACGACCGAGCTTGACCGTGTCAAAGGGCTTGACATGGGGGCTGATGATTATCTCTGCAAGCCCTTTGGCGTTATGGAACTTGTCAGCAGAGTGCGTGCGAGACTGAGAGGGAGCAATAAGAACAACGAATACCGCTTTGCCGAGATACTGCTTTCGGAGGATACCCGAAAGGTATTTATATCAGGCAGACAGACGGAGCTTACCTACAAGGAATTTGAACTGCTGAAAACATTTATCGCTAGTCCCGGGAAGGCTTTTGCCCGTGACTATCTCATTGATACGATATGGGGACATGACAGCACGGGACGCACCCTTGATGTACATATCCGTACTCTGAGAGCCAAGCTGGGCGAATGCGGCAAATACATCAGGACAGTCAGGAATGTAGGCTACAAGCTGGACAAGGACGAGTGATATGGAAAAAAAGATCGTACTAAGCCTTTTTTATATGGGTATCATCACGGCGATAGTCGGCATCGTGATAACCACTGTATCTTATTACGGATTTTTCCGACGAGAGGTCGAAGAGAACCTCGTCCACGAATGCAGACTGGTGGCGGAAAGCTATGATAAACTATCCTCTGCTGACGAGCTGGAGAGGTTTTCGGGCGAAGACTTCCGCATCACACTGATCGACAAGGACGGCAATGTGATGTATGAGAGCGATGCGGATCACCTGACCATGACAAATCACCTCGACCGCCCCGAGATAAAATCAGCCGCCCAAACAGGAACGGGCAGCGACACCCGATTTTCCGACACATTGGGAACAGAGGATCATTATTATGCTGTACGGCTCGAAGATGACAGCATACTGCGTGTTTCGATACAGACAGAGTCTATCATCGCACTGTTTGAGCGCTCGTTGCTGATAATCGTATTTGTAATTATCGGCATCATCGTCGTGTCGCTCATAGCATCGGTAAAGCTGACCGAAAAAATGATAGCACCTTTAAAAAGGATACCTGAGATAATTGAAAAGAACATATCTGTCACCGATGCCGATATATACCCCGAAGTCGTACCGCTGGTTGAAGAGATACGCAATTCAAGAAATGCACAGAGCGAGATGCGGCAGGAGTTTACGGCAAATGTCTCTCACGAGCTGAAAACACCGCTGACCTCTATTTCGGGCTATGCGGAACTGATAGAGTCGGGAATGGCACAGGGCGAGGACAGCGTTAAGTTCGCAGGAAAGATCAGAAAAGAGTCTGACCGTATGCTTGCGCTCATCGGTGATATACTGCGGCTTTCCGAGCTTGACAGCATCGGTGATACGCCTCTTGATGACGAGGTAGATCTGAAAGCCGTTGCCGAGGACTGTAAAGACCGCCTTTTACAGCAGGCAGAAAAGCGTGGCATCAGGATCACCGTCAGCGGAGAAAGCACAGTCATCAAAGGAAGCAGAACAGAGCTAGGCGAGCTGGTCTACAACCTTGTGGATAATGCGATAAAGTACAACCGTGAAAACGGCAATATCGAAATAAATATCACTGACAAAAATCTGACCGTTACCGACACGGGGCTTGGCATACCGCAGGAAAGCATCCCACGTATTTTCGAGCGTTTCTACCGCATCGACAAAAGCCGCAGCCGTGCAAAAGGCGGCACAGGGCTGGGGCTTTCCATCGTGCGACATATCGCAGAGCACCACGGGGCTAAGATAGATGTGGAAAGCACCGTCGGTGTGGGAACGAGCATCACAGTTAAATTCAGATAGGAGTATCAAATGAACATTTTTTCAATATGTACCTTATGCGGAGGACTTGCCTTCTTCCTGTTCGGTATGCACGTTATGTCACAGAGTCTGGAGAAAATAGCAGGCGGCAAGCTTGAAGCGACTCTCAAAAAAATGACCTCCAACCCATTCAAGAGCCTTGCCCTCGGTGCAGGCATCACTATCGCCGTGCAGTCCTCGTCGGCTATGACGGTAATGCTGGTGGGACTTGTAAATTCGGGCATCATGCAGCTTGAACAGACCGTCGGCGTTATCATGGGTTCAAACATCGGCACAACGCTGACAGCGTGGCTGCTCAGTACCGCAGGTATAAAGAGCGACAACGTGCTTATCTCAATGCTAAAGCCCGAAAATTTCGCCCCGATAATTGCACTTATCGGCATTATCATGATAATGATGAGCAAAAAGAAAAAGCGTCAGGACATAGGCACTATCATGGTGGGCTTTGCGGTGCTGATGTACGGCATGGAGCTTATGAAGGACGCTGTATCGCCCCTTGCGGAAATGGAAGGCTTCAGCAAGCTGCTTGTGGCATTCAAAAATCCACTATTAAGCGTGGCATTCGGTGCGCTGTTCACAGGTGTGATACAGTCATCGGCAGCATCTGTGGGTATCTTGCAGGCGCTTTCTCTGACAGGCACGATCTCCTACATAATGGCTATTCCGATCATCATGGGACAAAATATAGGTACCTGTGTAACGGCGCTGCTTTCGTCGATCGGTGTCAACAAGAATGCAAAGCGTGTGACCGTGGTGCATATGTCATTCAATATCATCGGCACGGTGGTTTGCTTAGCTTTATTCTACGGGCTTGATGCGTTCATTCATTTCAGCTTTGTGGACAAGCCCATCGGTGCGGTGGAGATCGCTGCTGTACACTCCATATTCAATATCGTCACCACGCTGATACTCCTGCCTTTCTCAAATCAGCTTGTGAAGCTGGCAAAAAAGCTGATACACGATTCCAAAGAAGCCGAGGTATCCGTTTTGCTTGACAAGCGCCTTATAGCCACACCGCCCCTTGCAGTTTCGCAGTGCAGAGAAAAGACGGTGGACATGGCGCAGGGTGCAAAGGAATCTCTCCACGAAGCGCTCAGGGCAATGTTCGATTGTTCGGACAAGGCTGTGGTCAAAGTCGAGGAGAAAGAACAGCTTCTTGATGAAATGGAAGATCAGCTCTCCACGTTCCTGCTGGAATTATCTGCTGTCAGCCTGACAGACGAGGACAGCCGCACCGTCACCGAGCTTCTGCATACAATCAGCGATTTTGAACGTATCAGCGACCACGCTATCAATATGATCGAGATAGCGCAGGAAATGGAGCGTAACAGCCAGAGCTTTTCAGACAGTGCGAAGGACGATTTCTCAACGCTTTTTGCCGCACTGACAGAAATTTCCGGGCTTACAGTCAAGGCGTTTACG
>CADALT010000042.1:644-17274 GCA_902788785.1 uncultured Ruminococcus sp. | reverse complement strand
TACGTTCTGAAGAAGGAAGAGGGCGGCCGTCATACTCCTTTCTTCAACAACTACAGACCTCAGTTCTATTTCAGAACAACTGACGTTACCGGTATCATCACTCTGCCTGCTGACAAGGAGATGTGCATGCCCGGCGATAACGTAACAATGGATGTTGAGCTCATCACTCCTATCGCTATCGAGGAAGGTCTGCGTTTTGCTATCCGTGAGGGCGGCAGAACTGTAGGTTCCGGCGTTGTTACTGCTATCAACGAATAATTTAATTTAAATGACTTTCGTCATTTAAAATGTGCTGTTACGAATATAGAAAGACCGAGTCGTTTGACTCGGTCTTTTTTTATCACAAAACAGAATGTATATACGGAAACTGCTTGTCGTTCAGTTTGCCGCTGAGATAACAGACACAATCCACCTGCGGTATAAGATCCTCCGAGCGCTGCTCTGCAAGCTCGGGCAGTCGGCTTATCTCCGCCGAGATGGGGCTTATATCGTTGGAATTATCTATAAAGCACATTACCAGATAATGCTCCTCCCAAAAGCGGCATAGCTTAGCCACGTCGTCCGTCACATCTTCTCCCCTGCTGTATTCCTCCCGTATCTGCGCCCCGAGATACTGTATGCGGTCATCGGCGTGCTCGATGTAGACCACCGACGCTATCCCTCCCGAGATCACAGCCGCCAACATAATTATGCTGATATACAATCGTTTCATCAGTTTTTCTCCCTTTCTATTATCGTGTATGTGCTGCCATTTTCAGCGGTCATGATAAAGACATTCTCAACCGTCGTGCCTTTAGCTTTTATAACGCTGTCCAGCCATTTTTCGTCCAAATCAAGATACCTGAGCGCCGCCTTTGAAACTTCCCCGTCCGCTATGACCATTACAGGCGGATCGGTGTTTTCGCATTTTATGGACATATCCTCGCAGGTCACAGGCTGTGCTGACTTTTTCGGGTAAACCGAGATGGTGCCTGTGGTCTCTGCCACCGCCAGCTGGACCTCGTTGAGATCGAAAATCTGCTGAGATCTCAGCGCTGCCATAAGATCATCAGTTGTAAAGCGAAGTTCACGCATAACGTGCTGGTCTATCTTTCCGCCCGAAATTATTATTTTTGCAGAACCGCTGACTGCCCTGCGCAGCCCACGAAACCGCAGTGTCAGACAGGATACTATCACATCTATGCTGACCAGCGTGAATATGGGCACAAGTCCCATTGTCATGGGTATGCTGATATCTTCCACTGGCAGGGTGGCAATGTTTGACAAAAGCAGCGTGACCACCAGTTCCGAGGGCTGCAGCTCGCCTATCTGCCGCTTGCCCATCAGCCGCACCGCCAGTATTATCACAAAGTAAAGTATGAAAGCACGTATTATAACTATCAGCATTGTCAGTTCTCCTTTATAAGATATGGTCAATTTTCGCTATTGCATTTTATCACAAAATATGCTATAATAATCTGTGTATATCCACAAATATTTTTATTAGAAAGAATGAGCTTAGCATGACCGATTTTTCAGATAAATACAGCGTTCTGAGAGATTTCTTCGGGCACCGTGCCTTCCGTGAAGGGCAGGAACCTGTGATAGATGCACTCCTTAGCGGCAGGGACGCCCTCGCCGTTATGCCGACAGGTGCAGGAAAATCCATGTGTTACCAGATACCTGCGCTGATGCTTGATGGTATAACCGTGGTAGTATCTCCGCTTATCTCGCTGATGAAGGATCAGGTCAATGCTTTGATACAGTCGGGAGTGCGTGCGGCTTACCTTAACTCGTCCCTTACTCCCGCACAATATGAGGCTGCAATAGCCAACGCCTCACGGGGAATGTACAAGATGATATACGTTGCCCCCGAAAGGCTTTGTACAGCATCTTTCCGCAATCTGGCAAGACAGGTGAAAATATCCATGGTGGCGGTGGACGAAGCCCACTGTGTATCCCAATGGGGTCAGGATTTCAGACCGCATTATCTGAGGATACACGAGTTTCTGGAGCAACTTCCCTATCGTCCGACGGTCGGTGCGTTCACTGCAACAGCTACCGATCAGGTAAGGCAGGATATAGTAAGGCTGCTTGCACTGCGTGACCCATTCTGTGTGACCACGGGCTTTGACCGTGCGAACCTGTATTTCGGAGTGGTACACGCTAAGGACAAGTACACCGAGACTAAGGCTATCGTCCGTGAGAACGAGGGCAGCTGCGGAATAATCTACTGTGCCACACGAAAAGCCGTGGAAGAAGTCAGCGAAAAACTCACTGCCGACGGAATACCGTGCACCAGGTACCACGCAGGTCTTTCGCCCGAAGAGCGCAAGCAAAATCAGGACGATTTCATATATGACCGTGTGAATCTGATCGCTGCAACAAACGCATTCGGCATGGGTATAGATAAATCGAACGTCAGCTTCGTGATACACTATAATATGCCCAAGAACATCGAAAATTATTACCAGGAAGCAGGACGTGCAGGTCGTGACGGTAATGATGCCAAGTGCATACTGCTGTACAGCGGACGTGATATGCAGACAAACAGATTTTTGATAGAAAACTCCAACGAGAACCCCGACCTCGATGATGAGACCCTCGAAAAGATACGTGAGCGTGACCTTTACAAGCTGCGCAGGATGAGCGATTACTGCAATACGAGCGGATGTCTTAGGCAGTTTATACTGGACTATTTCGGTGAAAAGCGCAAATGCAGCTGCCAAAACTGCTCAAACTGTTCGGGCGAAACGGAACTCACCGATATAACCATCGAGGCGCAGAAGATACTGTCCTGCGTTTACAGACTGCATCAGCGGAACCTGCGGTTCGGGGCGGTCGTAGTCTCGGGGATACTCAAGGGTTCGGGCTCGCAAAGGGTGAAACAGTTCGGGCTGGATACCCTCTCGACCTTCGGTATTATGAAAGATGAGACTAACACGAAGATACGCACGATAATACGTTTTCTCGAAGCCGAGGGCTACCTGACCGAGGGCGAGCACAGCACGCTGATGCTGACACGAAAATCCGCTGAGGTGCTGATGCAGAAGAACACCGTCATGATGCGCCTGCCTAAGAAGGGCAGGACAAAGCGCAGCGAGACTGCGATAAACAAAGAACAGATACTCGGTTTCGACAAGACACTGTTCGAGCGGCTGCGCAAGCTTAGGGCAAGGCTCGCAGGCGATGCGGGACTGCCTGCATACACGGTGTTCAACGATGCTTCCCTGCGTGAGATGTGCGTGATGATGCCACTTACGCAAAGCGCATTCGCCGAGATACCGGGTGTGGGCAAAGTCAAGCAGGAACGTTACGGGCGCTATTTCACCACCGAGATACAAAAGTATCTGCGTGAACACCCCGAGAAAAAGAATTTCAAGCCCGAAGCGCTGGGCGAAAGCGGCAGCCTTACGGATATAATAAAGAACGGGGCGGAATCTTTGCAGGGCACTGACAGCGAACTCAGCCTTACGCAGCTAAGCGATGATATACTGACGCAGCTCGGTATCAGCGCCGATAAAAAGCCCCTGAAGGAAGCCATACAAAGCTGGCTGATAAACGAGAACTATCTTACCGAAAAGATAGAGAACGGACAGAAAAAACTGGCTGCCACCATACTTTCCGAGGAGGCAGGCATAGTTGAAAGAGAAAAGCTCAGTTCGATAAACCGTGCCTATACAGCGGTGCTTTTCCCGAAGACCGCACAGGAATTCGTGTTCGAGAACTTAGGTGAGATACTCGGCAGCTGATGATAACGGAGGATACAGCATTGAACGATTTCACTATAAACGAGATGCTTGATATGCAAAGAGCTTTACAGGAAAAATACAAAGATAAGTGGGAGGGCATCTCTCCCGTGGTCGGCAAGAACAAGCTGCTGTGGATGACAGGCGAGATAGGCGAGGTCATCGACATTATAAAAAAACACGGCGACCATTGTGCAGACAGTGACAACCCTCAGAGAGAGCAGCTTATAGAAGAACTTGCAGATGTGCTGATGTACTATAATGATGTACTTTTGTGCTACGGCATAACCGCCGAGGAACTGAAAAACACCTACACCGAGAAATTCCATAAAAACATGGAACGCTGGTAAAATATATATAAGTTTGAAAAGAGGAAGTAAAATGTCGTATTTGAAGGAAAAGAAAAGAGTAGTTGTCAAGGTGGGCACCTCTACCCTGACCCATAGAACAGGCAGACTGAACATAAGGCGTGTGGAAGGTCTTGTCAAGAACCTTGCAGACCTACAGAATGCAGGCCACGAGATAATACTTGTATCCAGCGGTGCGATAGGTCTTGGTATGTCGAAGATAGGTCTTGTGGAAAGACCCAAGGATACCCCCACAAAACAGGCTTGCGCTGCAGTGGGTCAGTGTGAACTGATGTACCTGTATGACAAGCTGTTTGCTGAATACAGCCTGAATGTGGCGCAGTTTCTGCTGACAAAATTCGTACTTCTCGAAGACAGAAGGCAGAATGTGCAGAATGCTCTGGAGAGAGTTATACAGCTGGGTGTAATACCCATCGTAAACGAGAACGACACCGTTGCTATCGACGAGCTGGAACTTGAAATGGGCGAGAACGATTCGCTGGCGGCTACCGTTGCAAAGATAGCAGGTGCTGACCTTTTGATAATCATGTCTGACATTGACGGGCTTTATGACTACGACCCGAGACTTGACCCCGATGCAAAGCTGATACCTGTGGTCGAGGAGATAAATGACGATATCCGCAAGCTGGCAGGCGGCGCAGGCACTAAGATGGGCACAGGCGGAATGATAACCAAGATAAACGCCGCAGAGATAGCTGTCAACAGCGGCATAGATATGATAATCCTTAACGGCAAGAACCCCGATAATCTGTACTGGCTTTTTGAAACAGGCAAGCTGGGCACACGCTTCAAATCTAAGGGCAGCGGTGATGCAAAGGACGAGCCAAAACTTGATGAAAGCGGCGACAGCGATATAGTGGAGGAATAATGATATACATACCGTTTATACCAACCGAGATAATATTCGCAGTGTTGTGGGTCATCATAAGAACGGTGTTGACTGTAAAGAACAAGAAGTTCGGTATCAAGCGTGAACTTATGATGCTTTTGATGTATGTCAATTTAGCTGTGCTGCTGAGGATAACATTTTTTCCGTGGCAGATAAATAACGGCAGGGTGCTGCCGCTGGAATTCGATACCGCGAATATCTTACCTCTGAGGATAAATATGATCCCTTTCGTGAATATCCTCGATTACCTCGACCCTTTTGATATAATTCTCAATATCGCAGGCAACGTTATGATGTTCATACCTAGCGGAATAATACTGCCCATACTTTTCAAACGTCTTGACAGCTTTTGGAAAGTTACCGCGGCAGGGGCAGGGATGTCACTTTGCATAGAGATATTGCAGCTGCCCTTTGCGGTAAGGGCGAGCGATATCGACGACCTTATACTTAACACCGCAGGCGTTATGGCAGGTTACGGGATATACGCACTGTTTAGGCATATCAGGCACGGCGGGAACAAGAAAATCATAAGCACCGCACAGGAGGGATAGCATGAAGTATTTCGTCCATAATAACGAGCGTGTCAGCACTGTATATTATGAGTTTTTCAAAGGCGAATGGGACTGGGATAAGGGCGACCGCTACCATAACGACGGTTCCATATTCCTGCATGACGATATAATGTATACCTGCGGGCTGGAAGAGATACTGAAAAACGTCCTGCCTGATTACGATGACTGCGGCGAGAATCTCATCTATCCCGAGGACTGGGAGGAAGTATGCAGACTTGCCAAAAAGAAAGGCGGCAAGACTGAGGAAGTCATAAACGAAGCGGCGCTCTGGGTGGAAGATGCTTTCGCTGAGTGCGGCTGCTTCACTATACTCGGCTTATAAAGTAAAGGAAACATATATGATAGAGATAAGCTATACTCAGACACCGGAGGAAGACGGGCTTTACCGCTTTCAGGACATGGGCTTTGAGGAATATGCCAAACAGCACGGTATATTATGCGATTATAAGCCCTTTGGATTTTCAGCAAAAGAAAACGGCAGGACTGTCGGAGCGATAACGGGCAATTCGTACTATAATGAGGTACATATCAGCGAGCTTATGGTGGATAAAGACTGCCGTGGTCGTGACATAGGCACGAAGCTTGTAAAAGCAGTGGAAGAACACTTCACGGGCAAGGGATATGAAAACATAAACCTGACGACCTACGGTTTTCAGGCACCCGAATTCTATAAAAAATGCGGATATAAAGTGGAGTACATACGCAAATCAAAGAACGACCCTAAGCTCGATAAATATTTTATGATAAAACACCTCTGAACAGGAGAACAGTATGGTGACAGACAAGGACAAACTCAGAAAAATGGTCTTGCGGATAGTGGAAGAACGCAGGATGTCAAGCATCATGAACGATACAAAGTGGGAAGAACTGAGGTACGCCATGATGAACGAAATGCCGTTCCAACCGCCGTATACAGTGAAATTTCTCACGGACGATGCGCCGTGTGCCGAGGAGACCTCATGGCACGAAGCATATGTCTATGAGGGGCTTTTTAACGCAGCACTCGCCATCGAATGGATAAAGATACGCCCTGTGAAGAAAAAGAGCCGTGGTACGCTCATTGCGCCCGAATTGGAAGATGCACATGACGAACTTGAGAAGATACTTGATAAATATAATATCCCCTATGAGGAAGATAACGGCGTGTACTGTATCTGCGGATATCGCACGCTTGCAGGATAGAAAACCACGAAAGGAGCGCCGAAAATGAATTACATCGACACACTGGGACAGCGTGCGCAGTCTGCAAAGACCGACATCGCACTGGCTTCAACAGATACCAAAAATGATGCCCTGCTGGAGATAGCACACATACTCAGAAACAGCAAGGCTGACATACTGGCGGCAAACACCATTGATCTGGAAAACGGCAGGATCAGAAAAATGAGCGAGTCGCTGCTGGACAGGCTGACGCTTAACGAAGACCGTATAGAGGCTATGGCGGCTGCCTGCGAAAATCTGGCTAAGTATCCCGACCCTGTGGGCGAGATCATTGACGGCAGCACCCGTCCCAACGGCATGAGGATAGAGCGCATACGTGTCCCCATGGGCGTTGTGGGCATGATATACGAAGCAAGGCCCAATGTCACCGTAGATGCGGCGATACTCTGCCTTAAAAGCGGCAATGCAGTTATACTCCGAGGCGGCAAGGAAGCCATAAACTCAAACAAATGTCTGGCAGAACTGATGCGCACCGCAGTAAAGCGCAGCGGTCTCGATCCTGATATAATACAGCTGGTCGAGGACACGGACAGAGGTATCGCACAGGATATGATGACCGCAGACAAGTACATCGACCTGCTGGTGCCCCGTGGCGGCGCACAGCTGATAAAGGCTGTTGTACAGACTGCGACCATACCCGTCATCGAAACAGGTACGGGCAACTGCCATGTATATGTGGATTCCTCTGCTGACCTGAGGATAGCTGTGGATATTGTCGATAACGGCAAGACCCAGCGTCCGTCGGTATGCAATGCGGTGGAGACCTGTCTTGTTCACCGTGATGTGGCGGAGGTATTTCTGCCGAGACTGAAAAAGCGTCTTGATATGCACAATGTTGAGATACGTGGCTGCGAGATGACCAGGCAGATACTGGGCAGCTGTGTAGTACCTGCTGACGTGGAAGACTATGCCACCGAGTTCCTTGACTATATAATAGCCATCAAGGTCGTTGACGATCTTGCAGAGGCTATAGAACACATACAGACCTATTCCACAGGACATTCCGAGTGCATCGTGACGGAAAGTCTGTTTTCTGCGGAAGAGTTCAAAAAGCGCATAGATGCGGCTGCAGTGTATGTTAATGTATCCACACGCTTCACCGACGGCGAGATGTTCGGCATGGGCGCAGAACTTGGCATATCCACCCAGAAACTCCACGCAAGAGGTCCCATGGGACTCAAAGAACTTACGACCACCAAGTACCTCATTACGGGCAACGGACAAATAAGAAGTTAAAACAGCCTTAGCTTATCAATGAGGTCATATGCAAACAGCAGCCGTAATTTTACCCTGACGAAATATCGCAATTTTTGGTCATAAGGCTTGCGTGCCGACCCTTGACAAGCGGCAAATAATAGGCTATAATTTACATAGTTAATAAAAATATTCCGCATCCAAAAATAATTTTATGTCGTTAAGATGAATATGAGACAACTTGCAGATTCAGACATAACATTTATTGCGAATACACTTTTTAGCGGATGTGTGCTAAAGGTCGGTGATGATTTTGGATATTCTCGTTTCGGCGTCGCTGCTGGGCTGTGACCTTGCAAACCTCGAGAACGAAATAGATGATATAAAGCGTGCAGGGGCAGATTGGCTGCACTGTGATGTTATGGACGGTGCGTTCGTGGATAACATAAGCTTCGGTCAGCCTGTGCTGAAATGTGTCATGCGCATAACCGATGAACCGCTGGACGTTCATCTGATGATACAGGATCCCATAAGGTATATAGATACCTATGCCGATCTGGGACCCGAAATAATAACTTTCCACCTTGAGGCGGCAGATGATCCGCAGGCGGTCATAGACAAGATACACAGCCGTGGCATAAAGGCAGGCATTTCCATCAAGCCCGAGACCACCGTGGCAGAGGTAAAGCCTTACCTGAAGAGCGCTGATCTGGTGCTGGTGATGACAGTCAATCCCGGCTTTGGCGGACAGGTGTTCCTGCCGCAGACACTGGACAAGATAAGCGAGATAAGGTACATCGTAGATACGCTGGAAAGAGATACCTATATCGAAGTTGACGGCGGCATAAACGCTAAGACCGTCAAACTTTGCAGACAGGCAGGGGCAAATGTGTTCGTATCGGGCTCGTATATTTTCGGTGCAGATGACAGGACAGCCGCTGTAGGTTCGCTCAAACAGATATAAAACTCACAGACAACGCCTATGCGTTATCATATTCACAAAATGTTTTCGATTATCAAAAAATGCGTTTTATAGTATCTCCGCAGAGTTCGGAGGTACTATTTTTATAAGGAGACAACTATGGAAAAGAAAATATATGCGTGGGAACCCTGGTTCTTCATGGCATTCGGTATATTTCATATGCACAGGATATGGGCGCTGATGGACAGGCAGGGCTATGCGGACTTCTGGCTTGGTGTGATGGCGAAAAAGGGGCTGTTCTATTTCGGGCTGATGGGCATACTGGCGGCACTTTGCGTGCTGGGGATAGTGACTTTTTTTAAGAACACGGGCAGTAACTTTCTCTGGCGGTGGATATACCTGTTCGGCGGAGTATATGTGCTGTTCGACCTTTTTGCCATTACAGTGGGCTTCAAATTCTGGAACGACTTATTGGATAAGATGTTCGACACCTCATCACCCTATTGGAACATCATATGGTCATTCTTTATACTCTTAGGCACAGCAGTATTCTTGCTTGGTATAGGATTGCTGATAAAAAGAAAACACTGATATATAAAAACCGCAGTACCTCCCGTTTCGGAGATACTGCGGTATTATTATTTTATCCGGTATTACATCTTAGCGAGCTTTGCGAACTCAGCCTTCAGTGCAGGATAGATCTCTCTGTACAGCTGATAGTACTTCTCATACTCGGGAACAGCCGCAGCGTTGGGCTCCTGTACCTTGTCTGTTCTTACAACAGCCTTGCAAGCCTCGGGAACGCTGGAGTAAATGCCTGCGCCTACCATGGACAGCAGTGCAACGCCCAGTGCAGGACCTTCCTTGGAGGAAGCTGTCTTAACAGGGCAGTTATACAGATCAGCCAGCATAGATCTCCACAGAGGTGAGCTTCCGCCGCCGCCGCAAGCCATCATGTCGGAAACGTTGATATCCATCTCTCTGAATACCTCTACGCAGTCACGCAGTGAGTAGGATACGCCCTCCATAACTGCACGGAGCATATCTCTCTTCTTGTGCATAGCGGAAAGACCGAAGAACACGCCTCTTGCATCAGGATCAAGGTGAGGTGTACGCTCGCCCATCAGGTAAGGCAGATACAGCAGTCTGTTAGCGCCTACGGGAACTTCCTCAGCAGCCTTGTCCATCAGATAATACTCATCAACGCCCATGCCTCTTGCAGTTTCCATCTCAGCGCCGCAGAAGTTATCTCTGAACCACTTCAGGGACAGACCTGCGCCCTGTGTAACACCCATTACGTGCCAGCTACCGGGAACTGCTGCACAGCAGGTGTGTACTCTGCCCTTGGGGTCGATAGCGATGCCCGAAGTATGTGCAAATACAACGCCCGAAGTACCTATGGTAGTGAATGCCTTGCCGTCCTCGCAAACACCTGTACCGATAGCAGCTGCTGCGTTATCGCCTGCGCCGCCTACAACGATGGTGCCTGCCTTCAGACCTGTAGCCTCAGCCATCTGAGCTGTCAGCTGACCTGTTACCTCGCAGCTCTCGTAAACCTTACCCAGCCAGCTCTTGTCGATGCCCAGTGTGGTCAGCACTTCATCAGACCAGCATCTGTTGGGCACATCGAGCAGCTGCATACCCGAAGCGTCGGATACCTCAGTTGCGTACTCGCCTGTCAGGATAAATCTCAGATAGTCCTTAGGCAGCAGGATATGTCTGCACTTCTCGAAGATATCGGGCTCATTGTTCTTTACCCAGAGTATCTTTGCAGCTGTCCAGCCTGTCAGTGCAGGGTTAGCTGTGATCTTGATGAGCTTATCTCTGCCGAGCTTCTGATTCATCTCATCAACCTCAGCAGCAGTTCTCTGGTCGCACCAGATGATGGACTTTCTCAGCACGTTGTTATCCTTATCGAGCATAACAAGACCGTGCATCTGACCCGAGATACCGATACCCTTTACGTCCTCTGCCTTTACACCGCTCTTAGCCATTACAGCCTTGATGGTATTTACCATTGCGTTTGCCCAGTCAGCGGGATCCTGCTCTGCATAGCCGTTCTTGGGCTGATACATGGGATATTCGATGGTGCAGGAAGCTACCACCGTACCTTTCTCGTCGAACAGGACTGTCTTGGTACCGCTGGTACCGCAATCTACGCCTATTACATATGCCATAGTTACTACTCCTTTATCAAAAAATATTTTTAACTTTCTTTATATATTAAACGGTATTGGATAACACACCGTCCGATATATCCTTAATAATTTCACTTTGGAAGACTGTCTTTCTTATAACAGATGATGTTCTCATCACAGGCATACTGCCTGCCTTCTATGGTTTTAAAAGGGTGCTGCATATCTACACCGTCCCACCACTCATAGGGCTGATCGTTCTCGGTCCTGCCCTCACAGAGTTCTGCCAGACCGTCACGCTGACATCTCAGCAGTGATATATCATCAAAGTTCTGTGCATGGCCGTGCAGTATAACATCAGCACGTTCTTCCAGGAACAGCAGTCTGTCAAAGCCTGCCAGCGTCTCTTTAAGCGGCAGACAGCCATCTATATGGAGCCACAGATGATGGTTCACCGAATCCCCCGTGAACAGTATCCTGTCTTCTCTCAGCAGCAGTACAATACTGCCTGCGGTATGTCCGGGCATCGAGAACACTTCCAGCGTCCTGCCGCCCAGTTCGATGATATCGCCCTCGTGTATCTCCTCGAAAGGCGGCGGCTGAATGCCCATAGCTTCACAGGCTTTCGCCATCTCGGGCACCATCTTATAGAACTGTTCCGCCATTGCCTTATCTCTCGGCTCGATAAACGCTTTATCTACGGTATTCGCAAACCATATATTTCCGAAGATATGGTCGGGATGGCAGTGGGTATTGACCAGCACGATGGGCTTGTCCGTGATCTTTTTCACAGCCGAGCACACATCGGTCAGCCCGTTCATCGTATCTATGACACAGGCTTTATCCTCGCCTATGACCAGATAACCCGATGCACGGTGCCCCTCATCCAGCAGATATATACCCTCTCGCAGTTCCTTGACAAAAAGCTCGGTCTCCATAAGATCACCGTCCTTTTTATCAGACAAAGCGCTCGAATATCAGCACTATCTCATTTATGGTAGCATTCGTACCCGTGGTAACGCCTGCAACAGTGGTGCTGTGATTTTCCACACCTACCTCATCAGTAAAGCAGAATTTGAGCTTCCAGCCCTTTTCGCCGTACATGGTCAGCATCTCAGCCAGCTGAGTCTCATCAGCGCCGCCGTAATCCCTGTCACGTACAGTTTCCACCGCATACTCCACCTTCATGTTTTTGCGCTCGGCTTCCTGTTTCAGGTTCAGCATGGTTATATACGTTCTCAGGTCATCGTCGCTGAGACTGTTTATATCGATCTTACTTTCTTCCTCGTTTTTCAACAGGTCGATTATCTCTTTTTTCAATGAAGCATTCATGACTGCTCCTCCTTGATCTGCGGCAGCTTTGCCAGCATTATGCCGCACCTTTTGCAGACGTGGAACACATCAGCATTAGCCGTAGTGAGCGTACCCGATCTGAGTTTGAACATTCCGGACTCTTTGACTGCTTTTTTGCTCATGGGTGCCATAGCGTGTTTTTTGCGGTACTCCATCGAGAACCAGCACAAGCCGTCACGTCCTCCCATCAGCACGCCGTCAGTCATCTGCTCACCGCACTCGGGACATATCATTATGATCTTCCTTTCTATATCTTACACTATTTTAACTTTTTCTGTCAAGTATCCTCTTGCTTATATCTGACCGATTATTGCGCCTAAAAAGCCTTTATTGCGCCCCTTACATACGAGAGAATTCATCTTTGCCGACACCGCATATGGGACAGACGTAATCATCGGGGATATGACCCTCATAGATATATCCGCATACGTTGCAGACCCACTTTTCCTCGCCTTCATCCGAAGCCTTTACGGGTCCGTCTTTCTTATCGTTTATTACATTGCCGTCCTTATCTATCTGTGAGAAATCCTCAGCCCCGTGCTTACACAGCGGACAGACGAAATCCTCGGGCAGATGTCCCTCATAGATATATCCGCAGATATTACAGATCCAGCGCTCGCCCGTATCCTCCGAAGCGGCAGCTGCCTGTGGCTTAGGCTTTACGTTAGCGTGGTAATATGCATATGTCATTGGTGCGTTATCAGAGATCACAGCGCCGTTATCCACATCGGCTATGAACATGGTATGAGTACCCAGGTCAACGCTCTGCACCACGGTACATGATACATATGCGCACACGCCTTTTTTAATGTAAGGTATTCCGTTTTCAGCCTTATCTACTACAAAGTCATAGAACTTATTGCACCATCTTCCGCTCTGAAATCCGAAATGCGTAAACAGCGAAAAATCTGCACTCTCATCTATCACAGACACGTTGAATCTTCCGCTTGATCTTATCATATACTCCGTGAAATTGCTCTTGTTCACAGTCACGCTTACCCTGTTCGGGCTTGATGTTACCTGCGCCAGCGTATTTATGATACAGCCGTTATACTGGTTGCCGCACCTTGCTGTCAGTACATATAGTCCGTAGCTTATCTTGTTCATTACCTGCATATCCATAGTTTTACCACCTTTCTTATCTGCTTGGGTATGAAAAAAAGGAGAAAGCTGCGACACTTTCTCCTTTAGACATCACTGATCCGCTTTTTCCAGGATGAAGTATTCCTCATATGCGTTGCTCTCGAAGCTTTTTATGACCCAACCGCTGTCAACCAGAAGATTGAGCTTTTCGATGCGTTTGAACCTGTCATATGCAGGTGCGCCTGCTTCATCGCCGGAAGCCGATTTCTTGATAAAGAATGTCTTTTCCATGATATCACGCTTCTTTCCGAGAATATCTCCGTTTCACCGCAAGGCAAATGCGCCCCGTGGTATATTATGCAGTTACATTATACAACATATTGATTACAATTTCAAGTCCCTTTGTAAAATTTTAACCATCTTGTAACCGCCCTAGCCCGGGACGCCGATTCGTTACGTTGTTTTATTTAATAGAAAAAATAGGCGCTCGGTAGCTGTACATAGTTGGTCGCTAAAGGCAGAAACCACTTTTGATGGTCATCCGAGCAGTTACTTACCTGATTTGGTGAAAAATTACAAACACACCGACAAGCACAGTTGGTCGCTAAAGGCAGAAACCACTTTTGTTGGTCATCCGAGCAGTTACTTACCTGATTTGGCAAAAAATTACAAACGCACCGACAAGCACAGTTGGTTGGCAGCGCATATTATCAATTTAGTCGGTAATTATATTTCTCAGCCGCCACAACCAACATCAGCCCCCACAGCGTTATGTTGCTTGAAAACGCCTATGTTTCGGGAAAAATCGCTCAACATACAGAAAATTCACAAAATCCAATAAAAATAATTTTGTTATAACCCATGATTTAAGATCAGCAAAATACCTATACGATCTGTCAATACTTAATGAACACACTGACACTTCGTTTTCAGTGTTCACCGATGCTTCGTTTTCAGCGTTCACCGACACTTCGGTTTCAGTGTTCACCGACGCTGCGCTTTCAGCGTTCATCAACACTTCGGTTTCTGTGTTATTATTTTTTCTTATCTTTAGTCTCGACGGTTTTCTTCTTATCCGCCAGCAGACTTATGACCGAGATCACCACTATTGCCCCTGCGCCCATACAGGCATATATCTGCCAATGAGAACGTGTTTTTTCTTTTAAATCAGTCTTCGAGCTGTCATCTTCATCATCTTGCGCCATCATAATTATATGTACATCATCACATTTATCCTGCACCTCAGCCGCCGCAGGATAAGCCCATGTACCCATCACTGCCGCTGCGCCCAATGCACAAAGCATTCTTTTTATCATCATTTTAAGACCCCCGTTCGGTCTGTTTTTATATTCACCAGCTAAATATCGCATAAACAATTCACAATTACTCAATATAATTATACACCGTTTCACATTTTCATGCAATGCCCATTATAGCCAAAATTCACAGGCAGTGCTGTGGCGAATTTAACAATAGAAATACGCAACACTCATAATTATTGGCATTATGGATAAGTATCTTTGCCGATCATAGATCACTCTACGGGACAAAAAATATTTTATTGGATTTTGTGGATTTTCTGTATGTTGCCTGATTTTTCCCGAAACATAGGTGTTTTCAAGCACCAAAAGGCAATGTTGGCTGATGTCTGTTGCCGGTGGTTGAAAAATATGATCGCCGACCAAATCAGTGACTTCCTCTACCGAACGCCTGTTTTTTCTATTAAACAAAAAGACGTGACGAGTTGGCGACCCGGGCTAGGGTAAGCTAACTATGCCGACCACCTGTGTTGTGCTACCGAGCGCCTTTCTATGCTTTCAAGCAAAAAGACGTGACGATAAGGCGTCCCGGGCTAGGGTAAGCTACCTATGATGACAAACTATAGACAGCTACCGAGCGCCTGTTTTTTCTTTTAAGCAAAAAGACGTGACGAGTTGGCGACCCGGGCTAGGGGAAACTACCTTTAGCGACCACCTGTGTTGTGCTACCGAGCGCCTGTTTTTTCTTTTAAGCAAAAAGGCGTGACGATAAGGCGACCCGGGCTAGGGGAAACTACCTATGTTGAACAGCTATTGATCGCTACCGAGCGTCTATTTTTTCTTTTAAGCAAAATAACGTGACGATAAGGCGACCCGGGCTAGGGTAAACTACCTATGATGACAAACTATGTACGGCTACCGAGCGCCTATTTATTCTATTAAGCAAAATAACGTAACGACAAGGCGTCCCGGGCTAGGGGGTGAATAATGGGGGATTTTTCGTCAAGACTATATTCAAAGGTCATCCCGATGACCCAATTTATTTTGAAAGGACGTAGATCATGAGTAATCTAATCTCTCAAACCAAACTCGGTAAGCTTCTCGGCACGAAAGGACTTTGCTTCACCCTTGCTGCCTGCATGGCTGCCCTTGCAGGCGCAGGTGTAGCCGCTTACAGGCAGACGGTCAAGGAACTGGGCGAGACCATCATCATGGATGAACCATCGGCTGTCAGGCAGGCTGACAACAAGACCGAGGGCGTACCAAAGACATCTTCGGAAGCTGACAGTTCAAAAAACACGGCGGACAGTTCTTCCGTATCAGAAAAAGTCACCGAGACTGCCCCTAAGCTTTCAGAGACTACCAAGACCCAGCCTGACATCATGCCCGTACACGGAGATATCATCAACCCATTTTCAAACGGAGAACTGGTCAAGGACGAGACCCTCGGTGTGTGGCGTACCCATGACGGCGTTGACATCAAGGCTGACGTGGGCACTTCCGTAAAAGCCATGAACAAGGGCACTGTCTCCGAAGTAAGAGATGACCCCCTCATGGGCAGCACCGTCATCATCGACCACGGCAACGGTGTGGTCGCATGGTATCAGAGCCTTTCAAAGGCAGTGAACGTCACCGTGGGCGAAAGCGTAAGCTCGGGTCAGATCATAGGCACCGTGGGCGATACCGCCGAAAGCGAAGCCGCCGAACGTTCTCACCTGCACTTCGCCATCAAGAAAAACGGCAGCTGGGTGGATCCGCTGGAATTCATCGGCAGCACTAAATAAAGCAAAACAGGCCGCTCCTGCTATGAAATGCTCCCCTTTTGTTAGACAATGTGGTATAATAGAAGTGTACCAATCAGAAATCTAATGAAAGGGGGCATTTTTATGCCTAAAGGAAAACCAAA
>CADALT010000042.1:0-626 GCA_902788785.1 uncultured Ruminococcus sp. | reverse complement strand
ACCGGAATTCAAAATCAAGGTTGTTGAAACAATGCACAAAGAAAAGTTGAGTCACAGGGAAGCAGCTCGAGAATTCGATGTGAGTAATCATAATAGAGTTTCAGACTGGGAGCGCATCTATCTTGAAGAAGGTAAAGAAGGCTTTTATGTTGAACGTCGTGGGCGCAAATCAACAGGTCGTCCTCCAAAACTGAAAAAAGAAGTCGAAGAAGATCTCATAGCAGAGGTACAGCGTCTTCGTGCGGAGAATGCATACTTAAAAAAATTGAATGCCTTGGTTTCCGAAAGGGTACGGCAAGAGAAAAGGCACAAGTGATATGGGAGCTGAGGCATGAATTCAAGATAGGTCTGCTCATTGATGTTGCCGGAATCCCTCGCAGTACCTACTATTATTACAGTAAACAGTTCAGCAGCCCCAAGGCAGATAAATATGCTGAGATAAAAGCTATGATTCGTAAGATATATGATGATAATCAAGGACGCTATGGCTATCGAAGAATAACTAAAGAGCTTAGAAAAACACATAAGATAAATCACAAGACTGTTCAGCGACTGATGCGTAAAATGGGGATATTCTGCCGTGTGCGCATGAAGAAGTACAATTCATTCAGAGGCGAAGTCGGCAG
>CADALT010000041.1 GCA_902788785.1 uncultured Ruminococcus sp. | reverse complement strand
TTTGAACATAATCAGATAACCGATAAGGCTTTCGCAGGCAGTGAAACAGGTACTGTAAGCATTTGTGATCTCGGACTTGATAAGGGCGATTACTATATAAAGGTGCATGGTTCATCAAGCCGCTGGAGCGATGTGGATTATAAGCTCAAAGCTAACTTTACCGCATCGGATAAGTGGGAAAAAGAGCTGAACAATAGGTTTGATTCGGCTACAGCTATACCTGTCAATACCGAGATCAGCGGAACTATAGATGATGATGGTGAAGATGATTATTACAGGATCAATCTTGCCAAAGCAGGTGTTGTGAAGATAGATTTTTCGCATGAATATGTTGATGATCCCAATGACTACTGGTATATATATGTTTATGATTTTGAACATAATCAGATAACCGATAAGGCTTTTGCAGGCAGTGAAACAGGTACTGTAAGCATTTGTGATCTGGGACTTGATAAGGGTGATTACTATATAAAGGTGCATGGTTCATCAAGCCGCTGGAGCGATGTTGATTATAAGCTCAAAGCTAATTTTACCGCATCGGATAAGTGGGAAAAAGAGCTGAACAATAAGTTTGATTCGGCTACGGCAATACCTGTCAATACCGAGATCAGCGGAACTATAGATGATGATGGTGAAGATGATTATTACAGGATAAATCTTGCCAAAGCAGGCATGGTAAAGATAGATTTTTCCCATGAATATGTTGATGACCCCAAAGAATACTGGTATATCTATGTTTATGATTTTGAACATAATCAGATAACCGATAAGGCATTTTACGGCAATGAGAAAGGCAAAGCAAGCATCTGTGAACTCGGACTTGATAAGGGCAATTATTATATACAGGTGCATGGTTCATCAAGCCGCTGGAGCGATGTGGATTATAAGCTCAAAGCTAACTTCACCGTATCCGATGCATGGGAAAAGGAGCTGAACAATAAGTTTGAGACTGCTACAGCTGTAAGCCTTAATAAGAACTATAACGGCACCATTTATGATTCCAATGAAGTCGATGTTTACCGCTTCAGTCTCGATAAACAGCAGCAGATAACGTTCGGATTCAAGCACGGCAACGCTGATGTGCCCGATAATACATGGTTAATGAGAGTGTATGATTTCAGCAATAATAAGCTTGCTGAGACAGGGTTCAAAGGCAATAAGACCAAGTCTGATTACAGCACTTCTCTTAATCTGCCAAAGGGTGAATATTATGTTGCGGTAAGAAGTTCATCTAAGCATTCCGAGCTTCCATATATCCTGCGTATCAGGGATCCGAAGGATAAGGAAGGCATCGGCGGCGATATCATGACGGGTGATGCAAACGGTGATGAGCAGATAAATGTTTCGGATATAGCAGTTATAGCATCTTTCATCAAAGGTATCAAGGCGCTTGATCCTGATGGGCAGTCTGCGGCTGATGTGAATGCTGACAGCAAGATAAATGTTACAGATATTGCTATGATAGCTTCACATATCAAAGGCATAAAAGCTCTTCCTCAGTAAAAACATAATAAAACGGCTGTCTGTAAGGCAGCCGTTTTTGCTTATTATTCGATATCCGTGACGTAAAGCTTTTCGCCGTCCACTCTGAATTTGACCTCCAGCCCTGCATAGCAAAATCCGTATATTCTTTCGGGGTCGTTCTGGTAAGAAGGTCTTGGGTCTTGCGCAAGCAGTGCTGTCAGCGCATTTTGCTTGTCCTTCGGTACCTTTTTCAGCAGGTCTTCGGGAAATCCCACTTCAAGATGATGCCCCTCTACTTCCTTGGCAAAGCCGCCCGAAGCTTCGGGGTGGCAGTCTGCCGCAGGAAGGTAGGGCTTTATATCGTATATAGGTGTGCCGTCCATCATGTCTATTCCGCTGACCCTGATGGCAAGTCCGCTGTTTGCGGTTTTCTCCACCCCTATCAACCGCACACAGGAAAGTCCGATAGGATTAGGTCGAAAGGGCGAACGTGTGGCGAATACGCCCATGCGCTTGTTGCCGCCCAGTCTCGGAGGACGTACCGTTGGCGACCAGTTTTCACGCACTGCCTCGGAAAACTCCCATATCAGCCATAGATGTGAAAAGCCCTCTATCCCACGCAGCGCCTCGGCACTTCGGTATTCCGGCTCAAATATTATCAGCCCCTCCAACTCGTCTATAAGACTGCTTTGTCTTGGCAGCCCGAATTTGGTGGGCAGGTCTGTATGTATCTTAGCGATGATGTTCATAGTCATTCTCCCGTTTTGGTAGTCCTCAGCATATACCGTGTTTTTACTTATATCAAAATAAAGTATACTTTATTCCTCGTCATCTGTCAAGTTTTGGAGATATAAAGGCGCACCACGGGAGCATAGCCGTTCTCCGCACGGTATAAAAAGTCAGCCTTACGTGATGCCGAGTTTCTTAAATATCCTTTCTAATTCAGCTTCCTGAAACTGCTCAGAATTTTTTGATTTTTCTTCTTTTTCCTCATCATCTGTCGAGTTTAAGAATTTTTCCATACGTTCCAAAATAACATAGACGGTCACCGCTTGGTAAACAAAATCCGCTGTACCTTTGCCGCCTGCATTATCGATATTTTTTGTGAATTCACCCCCTGCGGCATACATCTTCGAGAGTGAGAGCAGTATCTCGTCCGTGCAGTTGTAGTAGTTCTCGCTTATGAAATCACGCAGTTTCCTGACCTGTGCCTGAACTTTATCGTCCAGGGGCTCAAGTTTTTTCATGCTGCCGAATTCCTTGAATATCTTCATTAAGTCCGCTGCCTGCATCATCTTTAAGTCTTCCGACTTTTCGGCTGATTTTTCTTCATATTCCGTATACTGTTCGGTGCAGCCCCACCTTTCCTTTGCGAGCCTTGAATATTCCTCCAGCTTTTCTTTTGAGAATGCCTCGAAGTCAGTATCGTTTCGTTCCGCTCTCAGGCGCTCTGCATAAGCAATAAGCTCTTCAAGATGTTCCTTGCGCAGCGTCAGTAATTCTATCTGCTGTTCAAGTGCTTTGTCACGGTCAAAATCTTTGCTTTCAAGTATCATTTTTATTTCTTTCAGCGGAAATTCCAGCTCACGGAAAAGCAGTATCTGCTGTAAACGCTCCATCGAATCGCTGTTATACAGCCTGTATCCCGCTTCAGTCATAGCCGCAGGAGAAAGCAGCCCTATCTTGTCATAGTATTGCAAAGTCCGCACGCTTACGCCCGAAAGCTTAGCCGCCTCATTTACTGTCATCATATTATTTATCATTCCAGAAATCCTCCGTAGCTTTGAGTATGTCCCGTGCAGGAAGGATAGTTGCCGCAGTTATGCTGATGTCCGTCTTTTTCAAAAAGTGCCTTATCAGATGATAACCGCAGGCATATCCTGCACAGTAGGGAAGTCCCACAGGCAGATACCCTTGCAGCTGCGCCAGTTCATCTCCGTAAAGATAAGCGTTCAGCTGTTCAAGTCCCTGCACATCCAGCGCCTGATGTATCTTGCTTTTTATCTCGGTGCTGTGCTTTTCAAAGTCCACATTTGTCACCCACGGTCCTGCAAACTCTTCACCGTAAAGTTCGACCGCAAAACACTCCGCCAGCCCCTCGCTGACTATCATTTCGCCAAGGGTTATATCATCGTGCCAAAGCTGATACTGAAACCTGATGTTGTGGTTTGTCTCATGGGCAAGTGCAGCGTGTACACGTGAAAGGGTCTTTTCCTCGGGCACCAGCCATGCCATGATATATCCCGGTATGCCGCCGTCACCGCAGTAATTGCCGTTCATGATGGTGTAGCCGTTATCCCCATCAGCCAGCAGCAGCGTGAACAGATACTCCTGAACAGGCGGCACTATACCGTCTTTTTCAAAGCGGTCGAGCGAACGCTTTATCGACTCCGTGCAGCGCTCCCATAAGCTCTCGTCACCAAGCATATCAGCCTGCGCAGCTGTGTCCTCACCGAATTTGGCAGGTGTCAGCAGCCCCATCATTCTGCACGCCATAACTATATCATATCCGCCCTTATGGGAAGCTTTCAGCGGTATACGGTAGCAGTCCCACTTATGCTGAAAAGGCTGCATAAGCTCATATCTGAATATATCATCACGCTTTTCAGCCGCCGCATTCAGCATTTTTCTGTATATATTTTCCGATCTTAATACGTTTACTTTCATATTGTATCACCTCTTTTTTTATGATACACTATTACGTGGCGTAAAGGTCAAGAAATTTTAAAAGATTTTGTGATACTGCACAATATCATATGTATCCTACGCCCAGGGCTATGAGCTTATCGTGCATTTTTTGCTGTTTGGCTTTATCAAAACGACAGCCTGTTGCGGCGGAGATTATGCTTGCTTTCAGCCCTGCTTTTACTGCGCCTTTGGCTGTTGCGCCCACACAGCCGCACTCATCAAGTCCGCAGAGAATAACCTCACGTATACCGTTCTGAGTGATGTATTCACGGAATTTTTTGGCTGTAAAAGTGTCGGGCAGGTTCTTCTCGAAATACAGCTCTGAGATCTTATCCATGCCGCTGTAAAGCTCTGCGCCCTGCGTGCCTTTTATGGAGAAGCCTATGAACCACTTGTTTGTGATGATATTTGGGAATATCTGCCCGATGTATATTATCTCGCAGCCCTCTTCATTATACCTGTGTATGCTTTCATTTACCGCAGCTGTCAGCGCTTTGCTGTCATAACCGAACATCGCTTTGCGCTTATCCCAAAGATAATCATTCTGCATATCTATGACGACAAGAGCCCTCTTATTTTCCATATCGTACCTCCCAATACTATCATCAGTGACGAATAAACGAACAAGAATTTTATGATATTTGCTATCATCAGCATTACACAAAGTGCGGTGGGTGCGGCACCTGTGCCAAGCATGATGAAGATCAGCGTATTCTCTGTAAGGTCAGCTATGCCGCCTATGACGGGCAGCATGGTCAGCCTGTTTATTATGTGCGTCGGGGCATAGTCCTTTTGCAGCATATATCTTATGGAGCATCTGTAAAATGTACAGTATGCAAGCACGTATACAAAGTCCACCGTCAGAAACACCCATCTGTAGAACTTTGCCGCACTCTCCTCCATTGAGGTCAGCACTGCCGCAGTATACTGTGGTGAAGGGGCAAACACAAGGTCTACTATGCCCTGTGAAAAATTAAGTTTGCTGACAACGCCTGCGGTGTATCTCATGAGCCACATCATACCCAGGAATATCGCCAGCTGCACCATTATTCCTTTGAAGCTGTGCATAAAACCGTTTTTATAGCCGTTCATACTTGATAAAGAAACCTCCTGACATTTTCTTCAACAAATTTTCTGAGCTGAGCTTTATCCGAAAGATCGGTGCCGCAGCACGCTTTTATATCGTCTTTTCTCAGCACAGCCAGTTCGTGCAGGCTTGTCAGCTCAAAGGTGATGAGCCTGCATTCATCTTCGGACTTTTTGCCTGCGAAATGTTCCATGACAAGCGGCAGACTGTCAAGCCCTGTTTTCAGGTCACGGTCAAAGAGTATGAATTTCGTTACCGCTTTGGATATCTTGGGATTATCAAGCATAAGTTCCATAAGGGTGAAATGTATCTCGATAAGCTTCTGCGCAGGGGATAGGTCATCACTCATGGCTGCATCCAGTTCGGGGCGGAGCTCACGTGCTTTAGTCAGCAGCCCCCTGAAAACCTCATACATCAGCTGTTCCCTTGAACCGAAGCAGTAATTTATCATTGCCGCATTGACTCCTGCCTGTGCAGCTATCTTTCGGCTTGTGACCTCTTCGGGGGAGTTACAGCCTTTCAGCAGTTCTTCTGCGGCGTTTATCAGGGCTTTGCGGGTGGCATTAAGGTCTCGTTTTTCCATGGGATCACCTCTAATTAAACTTGTTTAATAATTATTATACACGTTTAATAGCCATTTGTCAAGAGGCAGGCGCAAATTTTTTTCTGCAAACAAAAAAGGCAGGGGAGTGCCCTGCCTTTTGAACTTATATTATACCAGTGCCTTTATGCCCTTGATATGTGATGCTATCAGTGCGATATCGGAAACATCTATAGTATCGCTGTTGTTCACATCAGCATTCTTTTTGCCCTGTTCGCTCAGGGCTTTTATGCCTTTGATGTGAGATGCGATCATAGCTATATCGGTAACATCCACATTGCCGTCCTCGTTCACATCGCCCTTGCCTGCGAGATCGGGGTGCAGCTTGAAGGTTATGTTTCGCTTTGTATCCTTTGCATATTTTTCAGCAGCCGAACCCGGATAACCGTAAATAACAAGGTTCTCGGGATATTTCTGTGTCTTGCCCATCCAGAACGGATCATACATAAGAACGCCGCTTATGTTTTTGGGGATAGTCTTGACGGAGTTTGGGATATAAACTTCTTTCAGCTTTGGGCAGTAAGAAAATGCGCTCTCACCGATGGAAGTCGTGCCTTCATGCAGAACTACCTTTTCCAGGTTTTTACATTCTTTGAAAGCATTTGAAGCTATGGAAGTACCGCCAGGGATACTTATCTCCTTTATGGCTGTGTTTTGGAAAGCAGCTGTATCTATACGGCCTACACCCTGTTCTATGGTGATCTCCTTGAGATTTGTGCAGTTTGAAAATGTATTTGAAGCAATAAGTTCCACCGATCCCGGTATGTAGACCTTTTCGAGATTTTGGGTGTTATTGAAAAGGGGCCAGTTTATCTTCTTGATGCCGTTCTGGAAAGTTACTTCCTTGAGAGTAGATGAAAAGCCTATCTGTATATCGCCCTGAACTATGGTAACAGGCTTGCCTTCGAGCTTAGAGGGGAAAGTAACGGAAGATTCTTTGCCTTGGTAGCCTACGATCATTGCGGAAACTCCGTCTTTTCTGACCTTGTACTTAAAGCCGTTCCAATCCTTTACAGCCGAATAATCTGCTGCGTCGCTCTTTTTGTCGGCATTGGCAGCTGCCTCGATGATATCCATCTCATCTGTCACGACCTGATCGGTCTCGGCAGGATCGATGATATCAGTATCTGCTGCTGCGGGAAGTGTTGATCCCATACTCAGTGCCATTACCAGTGCGAATGTTAATGCTGTTGTTTTCTTCATGTTTGCTCCTCCTGTTAAAGATCATTGTTGTTTACTGTTATAAAGCTTAGCATATGATTTATTAAATAATCCTTAAATCTGTTTACAAACAAATTATAGAGCAGAATGTCAATAAAGTCAAGCAACTTTTCATTGCAATTTCGCAACCTGTGCTCACATTAGCAATATATATGCTCATCTTGCGCCTGCGGCTGAAAGCTTGCGGCTGTGCTGAGGTTCGCTTTGGGCACTCAACTGTTTTATGGTCTTGGCTATGAGGTATGCTGATGCTGCAAAGGTCAGTATATCCGATACAGGCATTGAATACAGCACGCCGTCAAGTCCGAAGAAACGTGGCAGCAATGCTGCAAAGCCCACGCCGAATACTATCTCTCGTACCATTGAGAGCACGGTTGACTCCACTGCCTTGCCCATAGCCTGCAAAAAGATGAAGCAAGCCTTGTTCACGCAGGCGAATATTATCATGCAGAGGTAGATGCGGAAAGCGTGTACGGCAAAATCCGTATAGTAGCTGCTCTCGTTGGCAGCACCGAAAATGCTTATCAGCTGACGTGGGAAAAGCTCGACTGTCACGAGTGCTGCTGCGCCTACAGCGGCTTCGGCAGTCAGCAGTTTTGTGAAAAGTGCCTTTACTCGGCTGTTAAGACCTGCGCCCATATTGAAACCTACTATGGGGATACAGCCTGCTGCCATGCCTACGACGATCGAGATGACGATCTGGAAGAATTTCATGACGATGCCGACCACTGCCATAGGTATCTGCGCAAACTGTTCCTGACCGAAAATCTCGTCCAGCGCACCGTATTTGCGTATCATGTTATTGATAGCTGCCATGGCAGCCACCAGCGAGATCTGTGAGAGAAAGCTGGTAAGTCCCAGTGTCAGGGTCTTGCGGATGATGGTGAGGTGGGGAGTAAAGTCAGCCTTTGACGGACGAACGAGCCTCATATGGCAAAGGTACCATACCGCCAGCGCCGCAGTTACTATTTGCCCGATGACTGTGGCGACCGCTGCACCCATCATGCCCCACTTGAAAATAAAGATGAAAACAGGGTCAAGTATCATATTGAGCACGGCACCTGCGAGGGTGGAGATCATGGCGAATTTCGGGCTGCCGTCCGCACGGATAACGGGGTTCATTGCCTGACCGAACATATAAAAGGGTATGCCTAAGGAGATATAGAAAAAGTATTCCTTAGAGTGCCTGAATGTTTCGGCATTTACCGTTGCACCGAACAGGGCGATTATGCCGTCGCTGAACAGAAGATACACCACACAGAGCATAAGGCTCAGCACGATGGTCATGATAACGGAGTTGCCCACGCTTGTTCCTGCTTTATGCGCTTCACCTTTGCCGAGGCTCAGGCTTACAAAAGCACAGCAGCCGTCGCCAATCATAACGGCTATCGCCAGCGCTATGACCGTCAGGGGGAATACCACGGTGTTGGCGGCGTTACCGTAAGAACCAAGATAGCTTGCATTGGCAATGAATATCTGATCGACGATGTTGTAAAGTGCGCCCACCAGCAGCGAGATGATGCATGGGACGGCATATTTTTTCATGAGCCTGCCCACGGGTTCTTGTCCTAAAAACTGATCTGTGTTGTTTTCCATAATTTACCTCCAAAAAAATACAGCGTGGAGCCATAAGCCGGAATTACGCTTACGCCACACGCTGTTATTGTTTAGGCAACCCCGCACAACCACCGGCTAACGCCTTTGCGTACCATCCACTTGCAGATTTTTCGTCATCTTTCCCAAATTCTCCTTGAAAGGCGTCAGCCTTCCTGCGTCAAATTTAGAAAACCTGACAAAAAATCTGAAACATCAGTTTCACTGATGTTGGGCGTATCCGGTACACAATGGTTGTGCGGTGTTGCCTTTATTTAGTTTTCTCAGTCAAGATATGTGCCGACAGGAGAAGTATTATACTGTTTTATCAGCTTGATGATAACAGAGCCGTCGGGCTGTTCGGTTTCTTCGAGTATCTTGTACTTGGTACTGCTTTTTTCAAGTCCCGATTTGTATTTTTCGACTTCTTCCTTGACCAGCTTTACAGCATAGTCGTGTTCGGTATCGTCTTTCAGCATAAAATGCAGAGTCTGGCAGATACACGCAGCTTTGATCCTTTTCATACGTATGCACCTCCAAAAAAAATCAAACGTGCAGCAAACAACTGGATTTACGCAGAAATTTGCTACACGTTCGTTACTAATATTATATCAGCTTTGCGCAAAATTTTCAAATGGTATTTTTGCACAAAGTTTTTGGCAGCACCAAACAAGGCATCGGGTGCCGACTTAGGTGCACAGGGCTGTTATTTTATTGCCTTAATGCCCCTGATGTGAGAAGCTATCACAGCTATATCCGTAACTGTCAGGTTTTTGTCGCCGTTAACATTGCCTGCATTGAAGCCGTTGGAGTTAAGTGCCTTTATGCCCTTGATGTGGGTAGCGATAACTGCTATATCCGAAACATCTATCTTAGCATCGCCGTTAGCGTCGCCCTTCATGAATTTTTTGCCGCTGTTGCCGCTGTTGCCGCTGCCGCCATTACCGCTTCCGCCGTTACCACTGCCGCCATTACCGCTTCCACCGTTGCCGGGAGCTGTACCGTACTTGTAAGTTATCTTGTTGTTTTTGCAGTAGGTCTCAGCAGCACTGCCCTTGGCAACATATGCGGTGAAACCGCTTACAAGGACTTTTTTACTATTCTTGTCATATGTAGTGCCAAATCCCAGGGTACCGACCTTGGTTACACCCGCAGGTATAGTAAGACTTTTCAGCGAATCACATTTGCAGAATGCAGTCGCACCTATTTCGGTAACGCCTGATGGTATAGTAACGCTTGGAAGTTTCTTGCAGCCTTCAAAAGTACCAAACGGTATTTCTTTGAGCCCCTTTGGAAGTTTTACAGATGTAAGTGATTCACAGTTTGTAAACATCAGTATGTCAAAATTCTTTACACTATCGGGGACAGATACACTTTTGAGGTTTTTACAGCCGAAGAATATACTGTTTTTCATTGTAGTTACCTTTGAGCCGATCTTTACACTTTCCAGTTCAAAGCAGGCAATAAAAGCATGGTCACCTATAGTGACAACTGTATCAGGTATAACAACACTCTTCACTTTATCGCCATAAAATGCATATTTGCCGATAGCAGTAACAGTTTTACCTTTGATCTTAGATGGTATAGTAATATTGACACTGTTTCCGGTATGTCTTACTATTGTAACGGAGCCGTCACTATTGTTTTTACAAGCGTATTCACCTTCTGTAAAATCAGCCTTTTCCTGGGAAGCATCGATAGCTGCATTCAGCCCCTGCTCGATGAGCATAAGCTTTTCTTCATTGGCTGTCAGCTGTTCTTCGTCATCAAGTTCAACATACTCCTCCGTATCCTCGTAAGTCTCGGTATCATCGGAAGTAACTACAGCGTCTACAGTATCAACTGTATCGTAGATTTCCTCTGCACTTGTCATCACAGCCATAGTGCCGAAACACATTATAGCTGCTGTCAGCGCAGCCACGGTCTTCTTCATCATAATAAACTTCTCCTTTCGGTCTATGAATAATTATTCATTTGACATGGGAATTTTTATTCCCCCCAATATTAAAATATTATACTACCTGACAATAAAAAAGTCAAGTCAAATATTGACAAAATATTAAAAAAGACGAAAAGCATAGAGCCTTCCGCCTTTAATTATACATATTGTACACTGCCGCAAAACTATTAGCCGCCGAGTCTTATCATTTCGTCTATGCAGACCTTAGCTTTTGCTATCAGTTCAGCGTCCATGATGATCTCATGCTTGTCGCAGTCTGCATCACCGCCGATGGCTTTACAGCTGTTGAGCACGTCCATTATGGTAGTCAGCTTCATATTCTGGCAGACTATCTTTTTCGACATGGGATAGAACTTCTTTTCGGGATATTTCAGCTGCAGATGCTCAACTATGGATATCTCTGTGCCGATGATGAATTCCTTGGCATCGCTCTTTGCGGCATAGTCCATTATGCCCGAGGTCGAGCCTGCATAGTCGCAATGCTTTGTTACCGCAGGTCTGCACTCGGGGTGAACGAGCACCTTTGCATTTGGGTGCGCAGCCTTTGCCGCAAGCACATCTTCTTCGGTAACAGATGCGTGTACGGGACATCCGCCGTTTAAGAGCATAACATCCTTATCGGGGCAAGCCTCAGCCACGAATGTACCGAGATTTATATCTGGTATGAACAGTATCTTCTTTGCGTCCATGCCCTTTACTATCTTTAGCGCCGATGATGAAGTAACGCAAACATCACAGACTGTTTTCAGCGCAGCTGTGGTGTTTATATAGCAGACCACCTTGCGGTCCGGCTCCTTAGCCTTTATCGCTTCGATCATTTCGGGGTCCATCTGTTCAGCCATGGGACAGCCTGCATCGGGGTTGGCAAGATATACCCTTTTATCGGGAGAGAGCATTTTTGCGGTCTCCGCCATGAAGTGTACGCCGCACATGAGGATATTGGCATTTGATACCTTTGCAGCCTCAACGCTCAGCTTGTAGGAGTCGCCTGTGATATCAGCGACCTCCAGTATCTCTGCGCCCTGATAGCTGTGTGCAAGTATACAGATATCGTATTTCTTTTTGAGTTCAAGTATCTTGTCCTGAATATCTCTTATCATTTTTGATCACCTGTCTTTAGAGTTTCGGGTGTGTTTTTTCTTTAAGAATTATCGCAGAATGGTCGGAAAGCTTATTTTTCATGACCGTGTCATCGATTTGCATCACATATTTTTCTGAAAGCTCATCAAAGTGTTTGCCTGAGACGAGCATGAGGTCGATACGTGTGCCTTTTTCATAGGTGGGAAAGTTATGACATCTGCCGCATTCCAGCCAGAAGTCGACCAAACCTTTAGACATCAGCTCATAAAGCTTGCGCTTGTTCACCGTACCCGGAGAGTATGTGTTGAAGTCGCCTGCATATATAAGAGCCTTGTCTTTCGGGAGCATATCATGCAGCCGCATAAGGCTTTCCCAGTAATTCGTTTCACCATATCCCGAATTGCCGTTTATGGGTATATGCACGCCCACCACCGTCATATCCTTTTTTAATGTCCTGCAAAGCACTGTCACACGGTTGCTGTATTCCTCAAACACGCACAGCACGTTGTTTTTATAGGTCTCATCAAGCACGTATGCACCTTTTTGGCAGACTGCCGCTGTGAAAAATCTTGGTGAGGTGTTTTCGGGGATAATTGGAGAGAGTATCTCGAATTTGTCCGAAAGCTTTTCGCTCATAAATTTATATCCCGCAGGAGTGACCTCGTGAAGTATCACCAGGTCATCTTCTGTATTGATATTTTCGGATATATAAGCGGTGATCTTGCTGCGGTTACCCTTGAAGCTGCCGACATTCCACGATGTTATCATGGTTTAGATACGTGCTACGCCGCTTTCTCTTGCAGCCTTGCCTACAGCCTCAGCCACAGCCACGGGAACAGCTCTGTCGAAAGCATCGGGGAGTATGAACTCGGGGCAAAGCTTGTCCTCAGGTACACAGGAAGCTATAGCGTGTGCCGCAGCGAGCTTCATCTCCTCATTGATATCGCTTGCTCTTACAGCCAGCGCACCCTTGAATATTCCGGGGAAAGCCACAACGTTGTTTATCTGGTTGGGGAAGTCCGATCTGCCTGTACCTACGATGTATGCGCCTGCTGCCTTAGCCTTGTCGGGCATGATCTCGGGTACGGGGTTGGACATAGCGAAGATGAAAGGCTTGTCGTTCATGCTCTTTACCATTTCCTCTGTTACCAGATCGGGCTTGGAAACGCCTACGAAAACGTCAGCGCCCTTCATAGCATCAGCCAGACCGCCTCTCAGGTGTTCACGGTTAGTTATCTTAGCCATCTCAGCCTGTGCAGGGTTCTTGATATCGTCGCCTTCGCAGATGATGCCCTTGGAGTTGAGCATGATTATATCCTTAACGCCCAGGCTCATAAGGAACTTAGCGATAGCACATCCTGCTGCGCCTGCGCCGCTCATAACGACTTTCAGGCTGCCTATATCTCTGCCTGTGAGCTTGCAGGCATTGAGCATTGCAGCGCCCACAACTATAGCAGTACCGTGCTGATCGTCATGGAATACGGGTATGTCAACTCTCTCCTTGAGCTTAGCCTCTATCTCAAAGCATCTTGGAGCAGCGATGTCCTCCAGATTGATGCCGCCGAAGCTGCCTGCTATCATAGCCACAGTATTAACGATCTCGTCAACATCGTTTGATCTTACGCAGAGAGGGAAAGCATCCACATCGGCAAACTCCTTGAACAGGGCACACTTGCCCTCCATAACAGGCATACCTGCCTCAGGACCTATATTGCCAAGGCCAAGTACAGCGGAGCCGTCTGTGATAACAGCCACCAGGTTAGCTCTTCTTGTATAAACATAGGAGAGGTCGGGATTTTTCTCGATCTCCAGACAAGGCTGAGCTACACCGGGGGTGTAAGCCAGAGTAAGGTCTTTTGCATTATTGATCTTAGCTCTGGAGATGACCTCGATCTTGCCTTTCCACTGTTCATGGCACTGTAAGGATTCTTCCATAACGTTCATTATATTTACTTCCTTTCAAAAATAATATACATAAAAAAATCAGGGAACGCACAAAACAGCGTTCCCTGATATTATAACACATATTTTTACAAAAGTAAAGTCCCGTCAGGCATTCTCCGCAACGGTTTCTGCGGGTGCGGTCTCGCTGTGTGCAGCGCCGTCGGAGGCTTCACCTGTTTTCTTGGCTTTCTTTGCATTCTGATGGATAAGTTTGAACAGCTTCTCCAGATTTTCCTCATCGGTGGTGTAGCTGCCGATGTGGGTGATGGTGCTGTTGTAAAGCCCGTGGAAGTCAGAACCGCCCGTAACTATCAGGTCATGTTCCTCAGCGTACTTTTTAAGAGCCTCCTGCTGTATCGGTGTAGCCGAATAATGCATACACTCGATGCCGTCAAGCTTGCCTGCCTCGGTAAGCTCCTTCATAAGCTCGATATTGCCGAACATATGGGGGTGCGCCAAAACTGCCACGCCCTTTGAAGAGTGTATAAGATCCAGCACGAAATTAACATCGGGATATTCTCTGGTAACAAGGCACGCACCGTTTGGGGCAGCGAACAGCTTATCGTTCACATAGCCGTAAAGCTCGGTAGCGTAGCCGTAATTTACCAGCGCCCTCATGATGTGCTGCTTATAAATGCTCTTTGAGCCCTTGGTATATTTCATGATGGCGTCCCTGGGAACAGGGTAGCGCTCCATTACCTTTTCGATCATTTCTCTTGCGCACTCTGTCCTGATCTGGCAGGATTTGAGACACAGTCCCTCCAGACGGTTGGGCTTCTGGGGCGCATAGCAGAGTATGTGTACTTTCTCATTGCGCTTTTTATCCCATGCCGAAAGCTCTACTGCCTGTATTATCTTAACTCCGTAGCGGTCGCCCAATATCTGGGCCCTGCTTGTGGAAGAGAGGGTGTCGTGGTCTGTTATTGCAAGAAAATCCAGGTTCATGCGCTTTGCCTGTGCAATGACCTCCTCTATTCCGAGAGAGCCGTCCGAAAGTGTCGTATGACAATGCAGATCACCGGTCATTTTAAATTCCTCCAAAAACTGATTAGAATATGCCAATATCGTATTGAAATTTAATATGATATGACCATATAATCATACCATAAATCGGACACAATTGCAAGCGTTTTTGAATATTTTACACAAAACCAACACTTTCAAAGCCGAACTGCACAAATAATATAACCAAGAATTGGTAGAAACCCACAATACAAATCGCTGCTATTTATGATATTTCGAGCCTTTCTCTATCTGGAAGGCACGGTATATCTGTTCGAGCAAAACTATCCTTGCCATCTGGTGCGGAAAGGTCATTTTTGACATTGAAAGCTTGTAGTCAGCTTTTTTCTTGACGCTTTCGGCAATGCCGAAGGAAGAGCCTATCACCAGATTTATAGTGGAATAGCCTTTTGTGGGGCAGTCCGTTATCAGTGCGGAGAGTTCTTCGCTGGTCAGCTGTTTGCCCTCGATGCACATGGCGATATTGTATGCACCGTTTATATCCAGATATTTAGCCATTGCCGCAGCTTCGCTGTCAAGGGCAGCCGCAGTTTCCTTATCGGATGGGGAGTCGCTCAGCCTGCATTCATTGAGTTCAACTATTTCCAGCTTGCAGAAAGCCCCAAGTCTTTTGGAATATTCCGCCGCCGCATCACGCCAGTATTTTTCTTTGAGTTTGCCCACCGTTATCAGATTTATCCTTAACATCAGAATATTACCGCCCTTCCTGTGCCATCTGGTCTTGCTGTCGTCAGCAGATAGTCTTCGCCCCGTTCATAGTCCGAAAGGCTCTGCAAAGTACAGCTTTCCGCAAGTCTGGGAGTGTTGTTGTGCTGACTTATATGCCCCAGCACAAAGCTGTATACACCTTCCTTAACAAGCCTTGCCACCTCTGCGGCGCAGGCTTTGTTCGATAGATGACCGTGGCCCGAGGCTATGCGCTTTTTCAGATCCCATGGGTAGGGACCGTTTTTCAGCATATCTTCATCGTAGTTTGATTCCAGCAGTACCAGTCTGCACTGCCGCAGCTGTTCATGTATGCTGTCCGTGACCTCACCCAGGTCGGTGCATACCGCACAGCTTTCTCCCGATGGTGCAGTTATTCTGAACCCACAGCTTACAGGGGTATCATGGGGAGTTTCAAAGGCTGTTACCCCGAAACCGCAGATGTCGGTCTGCATATGGCTTACTTCGTGCATAGCACAGCCTTCCCAGACTTTTTCGCCATCTTCGAGCAGCCTGAGATTGCCGATGATCGAGTACACAGGCACTTTCAGCCTTTTCGAGAGAACTTTCAGCCCCGATATATGGTCGCTGTGTATGTGGGTGATGAGTATGCCGCCCACTGCACTTTCGGGTATGCCTCTTTCATCGAGAGCGGCGCAGATACGCTTGCAGCTCACCCCCGCATCGACCAGCAGCCCCGACTTTTCATCGCCTATATATGTACAGTTTCCGCTGCTTGAAGAAAAAAGCGGATACATCCTAGCCATCATATACCTCCTCAAGATATTTTGCTACGCTGTCATCTTCATTTGTGCCTATGACCACATCGCAGCATTCTTTAAGCTCGTCCATCGCATTGCCCATAGCGATCTTTCGTTCAGAAGCTCTGAACAGCGGCAGATCGTTCAGGTTATCTCCGAATGCGGTCGCCTTATCAAAACCGTACTTCTCACGGATATATCTGAGCCCCAGTTCCTTTGAAGCCTTTGATGAGAAGATCTCCAGATACCACATATCTTCTTCGTAGATGTCCTTATAAAAGGTCATGCAAAGTTCTTTATCGTTTTCAAAGGCATCGTGCAGGGGCTGAAGATTTTCTTTGGTATCCAGCAGGGTGAAGTATATCACATCCTCCTGCACAGCCCGAAGATCGTCCGCCGGCGAAAGTTTCTTTTTATATTTATTGCGGCGCTGTTCGTAAAAGCGTTTTGAAGCGTCGTTTGTCAGCTTTTCAAAGAAGGTCTGCATGATCTCGCCGTTGATGGTATACATAAAGCACCCGATCCCAAGCTCTTTTATCTTATCGGTGATCCTTGCTCTGCTTTCCTGTGAGAGCCTATTTACGACCTCATAGCGCTTTTCGGCGTTGCTGTAGATGAGCACGCCGTTCATGAGTATCATGGGAAGTTTCAGGTGCAGATCTTCCAGCAGCTTGCCTGCCGAGACCAGCGAGCGTGCGGTCGCCACCGTAAAGTTCATGCCCTTATCCAGCAGAGCGTTTATCTTATCCCGTGAGATATCCGAAAGCTGTGCATCTTTATTCAGCAGTGTGCCGTCGAGGTCTGAAATGAAAAGTTCCATACATTTCTCCTTTGTTAGATTTTTCTGAACTTCATAGGATCTTTTGAGAATGAAAATTGTGTGATATATGCAAAAAAATCTTGCAATTTATCCGAAACTGTGTTATACTTATAAAAATTTATAAAAGGAGGAGTTCTCTATGAAGTACGTTTGCAATATCTGCGGTTATATCTATGATCCCGAGGAGGGCGCACCCGATGCAGGTGTAGCAGCAGGCACAGCCTGGGAAGATGTTCCCGAGGATTTTGTCTGTCCTCTCTGCGGCGTGGGCAAAGACGAGTTCAGCCCTGCTGAATAAACCGAAGATACGCTCCCTTGTGAAAGCAGGGGAGTTTTTTTGTGGCAATTTCTTAAAAATCAATAAAAGCAGTGATCGCAAATGAACTGACCCCAAAAAGTTAGACAAACTTTTAAAAGAAAACTTATGCAAAGCGACTAAGAGAAATCTTGGTCGCTTTTGTTATGCGGCAGCGAGTCT
>CADALT010000040.1 GCA_902788785.1 uncultured Ruminococcus sp. | reverse complement strand
AGTCCTTTTCGTGATATTTTTTGCTGTCCTCTAAGAAGCGCTCCGCTCGCCTGAGGGGCTTTCCTCTCACCTGACAGCTTAATTATTATAGCACCTTTTGGCTCCGTTGTCAAGTAAAACTATCTCATTGATTTTTATATTTTTTTATACTTCTTATCTAAAAAGTTCATCATAGTACTTTTTTCTATTTTTATAATCATTCTTCCATTTCTTGTTTATATCTCCATTTTCTGCGTATACCTCAAATAGTTTTGTACTGCACTCTATGAGTTCTTTTAATTCATCAATGTTCAATTTAATGCAAAATTCCATATTTCCATTACTTTTTTTAAGTATATCATAAAAATATATATGTGATATTGTGTTTTCTCCTCCTTCTTCCTCATCATCTTCTACTGTATATAGTATATTATCGTGTGATATTGCATCTCTCATATGATGTATAAGATAAAAAGAATTGTATTCTTCTCCTATTTTCATTTCATCCTCATAACTACAATAATATCTATTGTCTTCTATACATTTAAAAACTATTGCCTTTATTTGCTTGTATTCATTTTCTTCCCTAACCACTTTGTATATTTCCTTAATATTATTTTCTCTTTGCTCTTTTGCTTTTTCTTCACAATTCTCGGAAATGTACATACTGTCTGGTATAACTAAAAAAGATCTAAGTGAGTTTACCAGTTGTGTAACTTCATAAACTTCTTTTTTTCCTTTATTTTCATCTATAAATTTCAGATTCTTTTCCGTTCTCTCTATTATATCCCTATAGTAATTTTCGATATCATAATTCATTTTTATCTTCCTTTCACTTAAACAAACGCCACAGCATCTTTATCTTCCGATAAAATACCGTGGCTATTCGTTCAAAAACTCAGCTGATCTTCCTCCTCGGCGATAACGCTGGGGACATACTCTTCGTTTTCTATTATATAGTCTATGACCCTACAGTAAAAATCCGTGGGGTTCATCTTTATTTTTGATTTTATAAAGTTCGCCTGATCCTCATCGGGGGCATACAGCTGTATATCCATCAGTGTAAGGTCGCCCTCTTTAAAGGTACAGCGCACATTATATCCGTTCTTTTCCGGTGAGATATCAAAGCTGATATCTCTTTCATTTTTCAGCTGTGCAAATAATCTTAGTCCGGATGCATATATTTTGTCACGCAGACTTTTCTCCACCTGCTTCTTGAAATTTTCAGCACCTGCACTGCCCTTTTCGGTCAGCTGATAATACTCCGTACCATCGACCTCTACCAGTTCTATCGTGCCGTTTTCAAGCATAGCAGAAATAGCTGCGGTATAATCAAAATAGTTCACTATCCCCTCGCCTGTGGCTATCTCGGTCAGCTGATTAGGTGTACATAGCTGATTTATTCGATTCAGGAAGTACGCCAGCAATATCTGCACCCTGTAGACCTCTGTGACATTTTTCATGCTCCCTGAAATATATGCCTCGGGATTATGCATCTTCACTATCACTCTCCTTCGGGAAGCTGTCTAAAAATTTGGGTATTCGAGCATATGGCTCAGCACCGCAAGGTTCACCGCTGCCTCTACGCAGGGTACTGCTCTGGGTACTATGCAGGGGTCGTGTCTGCCCTTGACCACCAGTGTTTCGTTCTTCATTGCAGAATAGTCCACAGTCTCCTGGGGCTGTGAGATAGAAGGTGTAGGCTTAACAGCTACCTTCAATGTTATGGGCATACCCGAAGATATACCGCCCAGTATTCCGCCGTGATTATTTGTCTTTGTAACCACAAGACCTCTGTCATTCACATAGAACTCGTCATTGTTCTGCGAGCCCATCATATCTGCCACATCAAAGCCTGCACCGAATTCAAGACCCTTTACCGCAGGTATGCCGAAGATGAGCTGTGCTATGGAATTCTCCAGACCGTCAAAAATAGGCGAACCTATGCCTGCGGGCACATTTATTGCGATACACTCGATGATGCCGCCTACGCTGTCCTGATTTTCCCTTGCATTAAGTATCTCCTTGCGCATCTCGTTGCCCTGAACATCGATGATAACAGGGAAATCCTTCTCATGTATGTCGATGATATCCTGTCTTGATGTATTTATTGGATCAAAAGCTTTATCCTTGATACCGTGTATCTCCGAGATATGTGCGCCCACATAGATACCACGCTTTTCCAGTATCTGCTGTGCCACTGCACCTGCAAAGCACAAAGGCGCAGTAAGTCTGCCCGAGAAATGTCCGCCGCCTCTTATATCGTTGAAGCCTCTGTATCTCAGCGCACCTGTGTAATCCGCATGACCCGGTCTTGCAAGCTTCGAGAGATTATTATAATCCTGCGAATGCTGATCGCTGTTAGCTATCATAGCCACCAGCGGAGTACCTGTGGTCTTGCCGTTATGCCAGCCCGAGATTATCTGAGGGATATCGCTTTCCTTTCGCATGGTGGTCGTGCCGTCCTTTTTAGGGGCACGTCTTGCCATGAACTTATAGATCTTGTCGATATCTATACTCTCCCCGGGGGGAACATTATCCATGCACACACCTATCGCAGGTCCGTGGCTTTCCCCGAAAACGGTGAAGCTTAAATTGTTTTTCCATGTAGATGACATTTGATTTGTCCTCCCTCTTCTATGATTCATGATCCGTCAGGACCGAAATAATTTACTTTCCTTATAATGCCCATATGACAGCGCAGCCTGTCTATCGGTTATCGGCAGAACGTTCTGCCAGTTTGCTGCGAAGTACATCTATCTTTTCCTGAAGCTGTGCTGCATACACGTTCACATCTTCCTCATTAAATCCGCCGTTAGCCACAGACCTTGGCATTTCCACCGTCTGTTCGGGCGGTATATCGTAAGGCAGTCCCCTATCAGCATTTTTCACAGCCTCTTCAAGCATGAATATCTGTGTATTGAAAGCATCCAGCATCATCAATGTGTCGCTCTTATCATATCCGCCGACTCTCGCTGTCCTCAGCGTACCTATGCCGTTCAGAGAAGAATGACCGCCGGTATTTTCATTATCCGAATTATTTCCGCCGCCAAATAGTTTGCTTAGAAAACCCATATCATTGTCACCCGATATTCTATCTATATATACCCGTCTTCCCCGTAAAGAAGTCGGCTGTCATATCCTCATGCTGCCTGCAATATATCTCTGGCAGCTCGTCCTGCGAGAAATACCGCAGTTCCAGCGTTTCACCGCCGTCTGCTTTTAGTTCGCCGCCTGTTATCTCGGCTCTGAACAGCGTCACCACAGGCTGCAGCTCATCACCGTTGGCACATACCACCTGATAGCCCGAATACACGCCTATCAGCTCGGTCACGTTAACTTCGAGCCCTGTTTCCTCATAGACCTCACGCACTGCACTTTCGGCTGCGGTCTCGCCCAGTTCACATATTCCTCCCGGGAGCCCCCACTTGCCGCTTGGTCTTTTCTGCAAAAGCAGCCTTCCCTCTTCATCGGCGATACAAGCACAAGCCGCAGGCATGAACACCAGTTTATGCCCGACCATACCACGCACATAGGCAATGGTATCGCCCACCTTTTTAAGCTTGTCCATCAGGCTCTCCTCCGATAAACTTCTCATAAGCCGCATCTATACGCTGACGCAGCCTCATATAGTCATCATCGCCGCTTATAAAGCTGTAGCACGGCAGTTCCTCATCTTCATTGCCGCAGCTGAGCCCATAATCATCAAAGAACTGTTCATCATAATATTTTGTGACAAAAGGCAGTATATCCGACCTTATATCCTCGTCCCAGAGTTTGCCGTCGCAATATCTCATAAGGTACTGCGCACCTGTCATCCTGCCCTCACGCACCATTTCACAGGCTTGCTCATCGGCACCCTCGCCCTCGAAGCCGTTCTCTATCACCCATCTGAGAAAAAGCCCGATATGGTTAGCTGCCAGCAGCCATATATCATTTTCCTGCGTTTCTGTAAGTTCACCTGTTATACCGTTCGTTTCACGGTACAGCTTTTCTGCGCTCTCCCAGTGCCAGTCCGCTCTGTCAATAGCCATATTGCGCTCCTTTCAGGTCCACAGGGCTATGACCGCCCTGATAAACTCTTCCATCGTATTTCCGAGATATGTGATATCCTCTTTATCCATTATGGCAGGAACATTGAAATACCTGCCGTCCTCGGTAACACCGTATAGCTCACCGCCGCCGTCGCCGCCTATGATGACACAGCCCTCCAGCACCTCTGCGGTGGCATAGTTATCGTTGACGGTCTGCAGTTCCTCCAGCGGAAACAGCACCAGATATGTTCCGCCTATATCGCCCTCGCCGCCGTTGTGCTTTTTTATGAATGCCAGATAATCCTCGGGCAGCAGCACGCCGCTGACCTCTTCCATCACTTCGCCTTTATAAGGCTGACCAAATTCAAAGCTTTCGGGGAACATATCATTACCTCCAAGTCTATCGTACCGCAGACGATACCGCCCTTATCCTTATATATAAAACTCGGGATAAAGCATTATCTCGGGATATCTTCTGCGTATCTGCGCAATATAAGCACGCACTTTTTCCGGCGGACTGTTTTTAGGCACATTCATAAACAGCTGTGTTTCAGCCCACATGAAGCCGTCGTTGTCGGTATCGGAATATCCGCCCATACCCATGCGCTGTTCGTTTATCCTGCAATACTCATACCACACTATCATGCTGACCCTGCCGCCGCAGTCATACAGCAGTTTAAGGAACTCGTCCTCGCCGTCACGGAATATCAGCACATCATGCCCTTTTATCTTATGCTCATCTATGTACTTTTTCGGCTCGGTATCCATAGCCGCTACGAACGTTCTATCTCTCCGCCGAGACTTTCATAGACCTCCCAGAAATCGGGGTACGACTTCGCCACGCATTCAGCACCATGTATAGTTATGGGCTGCTCGCAGCGTGTGGCAGCTATCGCCATAGCCATCGCTATGCGGTGGTCGTTATGAGCGTCCACCGTAACACCGCCTTTGAGCATATTTTTGCCCTGTATCGTCAGGCTGTCCGCCGAGGCTTTCACATCACCGCCCAGAGCGTTCAGAGTTTCCTCCATCGCTGCCAGACGGTCGCTTTCTTTAAGTCTCAGCCTAGCTGCACCCGTTATACGGCTCTCGCCCTTGCAGAAGCTTGCGAGCACCGCCAGTATGGGCACAAGGTCGGGTATATCCGAAACATCTACCTCGAAGCCCTCGGGAGCACTATTTTTATTATACACCATATCACTGCATATTTCAATGATTTTTTTGTCACCCTGAAAAGATTTTACATTTAGCCCCTCGCAGTCAACACGGCTGCCAAGCACATTCGCCACCGTAAAGAAAGCGCCCTGGGAATGGTCGCCCTCCACAGCACCGCTGAACGGACGATACTTCTGTCCGCCCTTTATGATGTAGCTGCTGCCCTGTTCTATGACCTCGATGCCGTAGTCTTTGAGCACGCCGACAGTTATATCCACATAGGGTCTTGACTCCAGCCTTGTGGTCAGCACTATCTCGCTGTCCTCACCTGTTACAGGCAGTGCCAGCAGCAGACCTGTTATGAACTGCGAGGATATGCCGCCCTCGACCTCAAACCGTCCGCCTGTCAGCTTGCCGCTCACAGAAAAAGGCATAGTGTTATTATAATCAAAAGCCACGCCATGCTCGGGGAACACCTGCAAATATGGCGTTATGGGGCGTTGCGGCAGTTTGCCCCTGCCAAGGAAAGTCGTATCAACGCCCAGTGCCGCCGCCACAGGTATGATGAACCTCATGGTCGAACCACTCTCGCAGCAGTCTATCACCGCTTTTTCCGGGACTTTCTCTATCCCCATGACAATTGCCCTGTCGCCCTCGACACGTATATCCGCACCAAGCTGACGCATAGCCTCAACGGTAGTAAGTATATCCACCGAGGGATACAGCCTGTCGATGACACTCTCGCCCTGTGCCAGCGCCGCCGCAGTAAGCATACGGTGCGCCACGCTTTTTGATGGAGGCACCATAACGCTGCCTTCCAGTTTTTTCGGGTTTATCTTTATATCCATTATCTTACATATCCTTTATGATATCTCTTATCTCGTCCTCGGCGATCTCCTTGGCGAAATTATTCTCACCAAACTGCACTACCTCGCCTATACCCTTCTCGAACACGAACCTCAGTTTGCCGTCACGCACCTTTTTATCGGTGTAGAGTTTTCTGACAAGCACTTCCCTGTCGATATAATCGGGTATGCGTACAGGCAGTCCTGCCTTGTCCAGCAGATCCTCCACACGCTTTCTGTCCTCTGTGGAGATAAATCCGTATTTTTCACCGAGCCTTGCCTGAGCCACCAGTCCGATGGATACAGCTTCGCCGTGGAAAAGCTTATAATCGGATACAGTCTCGATAGCTCTGCCCACCGTATGTCCAAGGTTCAGCACCTCACGCAGTCCGCTCTCACGTTCATCCTGCATGACCACTTTATACTTGACCTCACAGTTATGCTGTGCTATATATTCGCAGGCTTCCACATCGCCCTCGAAGACCTTATCTACATTCTTTTCCAGATACTCGAAAAGCTCCTTATCGCCCAGACAGCCGTGCTTTATGGTCTCTGCCAGACCGCTGGATATCTGCACCTTTGGCAGAGTTTTCCAGGTATCTATATCCAGATATACCTTTGCAGGCTGGTTGAACATACCTATAAGATTGGTAGCAAGGGGGGTATCCACAGCAGTTTTTCCGCCAACGGAAGCATCTGCCGCCGCAAGCAGTGTGGTCGCATAATTCACAAATGGCACACCTCTGCCGAAAGTGCCTGCCACAAAGCCTGCCAGGTCTGTGACTACTCCGCCGCCCACTGCGATAACTGCGCAGTCACGGCGAAAACCCTTTTCAAGCATGGAATCTTCCAGAAATTCCTTCATCTGCCTGGTCTTGGACTTCTCGCCCTCGGGTATAACAAACAGTTCGGCAGAAAAGCCTGCCGCAACTATCTTTTCATAAATATCCCTGCCGTACAGCCCCTCAACGATGGAGTCCGTTATCACAGCAAAGCGCTTTTTCCCGGTAAGCCCGTGTTTCAGGTCATCCACCAGCTTTTCCTCCAGAGAATGGCCTATCTCTATATCATAAGTATCGTCAACAACTTTTTTCAGTTCACAGCAAAATACCATGCTATCAATCCTTTCTATCGTATGCTTATCTTTACATACCCTTATATTATATCATATAAAAACGTTTTTGTAAACCATAAATCTTCTTATTCATGGAAAAATCTGTAAGCTGTGGCTTTTATCAAGAAACGTGACATATAATTATGATGATGCAAAATGTAAAAAAAATGTTAAATTGCTTGACAAAGTGCCTGTGATGGTCGTATAATATGTAATTATACGGGAAAGTGAGCGTGAGTAATAATGAAAAAAGAAGATAAGGCGAAATTCAAACTGGCGCTTACAAAAGCTGTCATCAAATTGCAGGAGATAGTAACAGAACATCTCCCCGAGGAAGGTGTGGCACAGCCCGTCAGCCTGACGATGCCTATAGTCGGCACAAAGAATGAGGCTGTATTCGTATTTGACAATGCTGCCGTACCCTATATCGGCAAGCGCACTTTCATCATAGGTGCAAGGCGCAAAGGCAGCGACAAAACATTCGTATATAATGCCCTTACAGGTAAGGACAGGTCGGATATACTGGAGTATCTGAGGAGAGAGGGTCTTGTTGACCAGCTGACAGAACGTCTGGCGAAGCTTTCTGATATGGCTGACAATAATTAAACTTGAAAGGATAACAGGTATGATACTTGCATCAACATTTGCAGTCTTTACATACTTTTTCGGCTTTAGCTGGTTTTACGGCTTTAAGCCTTTTTGTCGTGGTATGAAAGATATGCAAACTAAGATGTAGGATATATAACTTAGCTTGATACCGTGCTTTCGTACTGCGAAGGCACGTTTTTTTTGTGGATCTTATTCCCATAAAATGTAATTATTTAGTATTATATGGTAAAACATCAAAATCAGGAGGTAATCATTATGGTAATCGTATTGAAAGACGGCGCAAGCAAAAAGCAGATCGACGAGCTGATAAACTGGCTCACCAGGTTCGAGGTAAAGTCAAATCTGGTGGAGGGCGTTCACTCAAAGATAATCGGTCTGGTGGGTGACACCACCAGCGTTGATATCGAGTCGGTGCAGGCTAAGGAGATAGTCGAGACAGTAAAGCGTGTGCAGGAGCCCTACAAGAACGCCAACAGACGTTTCCACCCCGAGGATACAGTCATTGATGTACGTGGCAGAAAGCTGGGCGGCGACCGCCTTCAGGTAATTGCAGGTCCCTGCTCTGTTGAGACCGAGGAACAGACCATCAAGACCGCCATCGCTGTCAAGCAGGCGGGTGCGACAATGCTCAGGGGCGGCGCTTTCAAGCCCAGGACTTCGCCCTACGCTTTCCAGGGACTGGGCAAAGAGGGTATCGACATACTCAAAAAAGCCCGTGCCGAAACAGGTCTGCCCATAGTCACCGAGATAATGGACGTATCCGACTTAGACCTGTTCGAGGATGTGGATATCATTCAGGTGGGCGCACGTAATTCCCAGAATTTCACACTGCTCAAAGCCCTTGGCAGATGCGACAAGCCCGTACTGCTCAAGCGTGGTCTTTCGGGCACTTTGCAGGAGCTGCTGATGTCGGCAGAATACATCATGTCCGAGGGCAACAGCAAAGTCATCCTCTGCGAAAGGGGCATACGCACCTTCGAGACTGCCACAAGAAATATCCTTGACCTTGCCGCAGTTCCGCTGCTTAAACAGAAGACCCATCTGCCCATAACCATCGACCCCAGCCACGCCACAGGCATAGCTTCTCTGGTGGAGCCCTGCGCTCTGGCTGCAACAGCCATAGGTGCTCACGCTCTGGAGATAGAGGTTCACATCGACCCCGAACACGCATGGAGCGACGGTGCGCAGTCACTGACTCCCGAACAGTTCGCTGCTACCATGGAAAAACTCCGCAGCATGGCTGAGTTCGTAGGCAGACCCGTAGACATCACAGAATAACTTTCCATATACGCAAAACCCCCGTGAACGCCAATGTTCACGGGGGTTTTCATGTTCCTTAACGGGACTTATCTTTCGTCCTCATCGTCGGAGTTATTCTTTTTTCTTTTGAGCACCACCAGTGCCGCTGCCAACAGTGCTGCCTGAGCGCCTATAAGCGTCTTTGAACCTGTGGACGGGTTAGGTGTGTTCGTGGTGACAGCAGTGCTCGTCTTTTCAGTCTTGCTGCTCGATGAGCTTGCAGACCTGCTTGAAGAACTGCTCTTGCTTTCAGAGCTCTGATCCTTTTCGGGAACAGGCTTGCTTGAGATATCGCTGCTGTCCTCAGAGCTGCTTGCAGGAGCATTGCTGCTCTCCTCGGGTATGCTGCTCTCGGGTACGTTCTCGGAGGACTCGTCCTTTGAAGAACTGCTTTCCTCTGCACTTTCGGAAGACTCTGCAACAGATGAACTGCTCTCTTCGCTGCTCTTTGATGAGCTTTCCTCTACAGGGCTCTTATCCCGGCTCTCATCATTTTCGTCGGGTTTAGAGGTCTTGTCTTTTTCGGTCGCCTTGGAATTTGTATCCTGCTCGATAACTTTGGAGCTGCTGCTCTCGGGCTTATCCTCCGAAGACTCAGCCACTGATGAGCTGCTCTCTTCGTTGACTTCGCTCTCCTCCTCGGGAGTAGTCTCCTCATCCTGCTCATAATCATTTACGAATGTGATGCTGTCAAACTCCTCATCACCCGATGTGATCTTTCTGCTGACTGTCAGCACACCGTCCTCATCGGTAACGGTATCGGTCACGGTCATAATGCGGTCATCGTAGGTGCAGTTCTCGCTGCTGCCTGCATTCTCGCTTACGGTGTAGGTATACACGCCTGTTTCAGTGTAATTTACCTTGCCGAATACTGCGCTGCCCTCGCCTGTGATGGTCACGCTCTCATTCTCGGGAACAGGTGCGCCATCAGCTGCTTTGATAACGAATGTGTATTCCTCACCCTCTTCGGGAGCATTGCCTGTTACGGTCTTGCTGACCTCAAATACTGCCTCGGCAGATACAGGCTCGTACCTGTTAACGAAGCTTACCTGTTCAGCGGCTGTGCCGTCCTTAGTCAGAACATATGCGGCTTCAAGTCTGCCGCCCTTATCGGCAACGTTCACAGTCACCTCATATACCGCAGCATCTCTTGAATATCCTGCGTTGTTATGTTCATCCTCGGTAATGGTGTACTTGTAAGTACCTGCCTTGTCGAACACTGCCTTGCCTGTCGATGCTGTGCCGCTGCCTGTTACGCTTACCTGTGTCTTTTCGGGCAGAGGTGCGCCATCTTCACCCTTTATAGTGAATGTGAAGGTCTTATCCTCATTGCCATTGGTATTGCCCTCAACGGTCTTATTGACCATAGGCAGTTCTATCTCGGTCTTTGCAGGCTTATATACGTTCACGAATTCTGCCTTGTCGGCTGCCTTATCCTGCTTTGCGAGCTTAGCTTCGGTCCTAAGCTGTCCGTCGTCGTTATAAACTCTTACATTCAGGGTATACACGCTGTTATCCTTGGTATAGCCTGTGCAGTCATCGCCGAGTTCCTGCTCGTAAACTTCATAAGTATAGCTGCCTGCTTCAGTGAACTTCACCTTGCCGAAGGCTGTTGCATTGCCGCTGCCCTTAACGGAAGCTGTGTTCTTCTCGGGCATCGGTGCGCCCTCGGTAACGGGGTTGAGTACGAAAGCAAATGTCTTTTCCTCGCCCTCGGGCACATTGCCATCTACCTTCTTGACTGCCACAGGGAAAGTATACTCCGTGGGCAGAGGTTCATATTTGTTGATGAACACAGCAGCCTCTGCGGACTTGCCCTCGCCGTCGGTGAGTTTGCCCTGTGCATAAAGCTTGCCGTCCCTATCGGTAACGGTAACTGTGTATACGTAAACGCTCTCGTCCTTGGTATAACCTACAGCGTCCTCGCTCAGGTCATCTTCGGTGATCTTGTAGATATATGTACCTGCCTTTGTGAATACAAGGCTGTCGAAATCCGCTGTGCCTATGCCTGTTACAGCTACCGTGGTCTTTTCAGGCAGAGGTGCGCCATTTTCACCGCTGATGGTGAAGCTGAACTTCTTGTCCGCAGGTCTTGGCGCACCAGTGTACTCCTTGGATACTGTAGGTATGCTTACCTTATCGGTAGCTTCCGCATCATAGGTATTTACGAATACTATGCTTTCCTCGGTCTTGTCAAATTCGGGTGCACTGCCCTCAGCGGGAGTCTTGCCCGACATTATCTTAGTCTCATCGACTTTAAGCTTGCCGCCGTCGTCAACAACAGTTACCTTTACGCTGTATACTTTGTCGGAATAGGTATATCCGCCGTCAGTACCCTTGTTCTCGTATACGATATACTCATAGGTGCCTGCCTTTGTGAATTCTACCTCGCCGAACTCAGCTTCGCCTTCACCTGTGATACTTACAGCATCAGCCTTTGGCATAGGTGTCTTGCTGTCAGCTGTGAGTGTGAATGTGAAAGTCTTGTCCCGGGGACGGTCATCGCCCTCTATCTTCTTGTTGACTACAGGCAGCTTTGCCTTTACGGGTTCTGCCTTATAGCCGTTCTCGAATACTATAGAAGATACCTGTACAGGTGTTTCAAGGGACTTGCCCTGTGCATCTGTTATCTTGTATATCGCAGTTTCAACATTAAGTTCGGTATCATCGTCATACTGCACATCTCTTCTGTCATCGGATACCTTGTATACTACCTTATACTTCTCCTTGCTGTAGCTGACAGGTGCAGCATTGCCCTGCTTTTCGGAGATGATATACTCATATACATTTGGGTCCTCGGGGTCGATGGAAGGTTCTGTGAAGTAAAGGCTGCCGTTATCCTCACTTACTGCGGAAAGCTTGCTGCCGCCCACAGTCAGCTTAACGGACTTTATCTGTTCGCTCCACTTGCCGTCCTTGAAACTTCTCGGCACCGGTGCATCGCCCACGGGTCTTATATCGAACTCACATTCATCACTGAAAGCAAGAGGTATGCCCTCGCCCGAAATCTTCTTTGTGATTGCAGGCAGTTTCTCCTCCTGACCCTTTATGCCTATGGTAACAACGTTGGATATAGTGGTATCCGCATCCCATACATCATTGCCCACAGACTTCTCGCTGTAGAATGCAGGCTGGTTGTATGCCAGTATCTGCTCGCTCTTTGTCTGTTCGGGGCTGACTGCTTCGGGCGCACGCATTTTCAAATACAGGTTTACCTCGCTCTGCATACCCTCCTTGGTACCAAAGAGAGTATCCTTGCCCAGTGCAAAAGCAATGGTCTTTACATCTGCCCAGCCCTTATAGGTATCGGGGTCTACCTTCTGCCAGCCTTCGCCCGAAAGCGAATCATAGGTAAGACCTGTTCTGCCGTCATAATCCGAAGCTATCTCGCTGTTCTCATAATACTTCTCGGTATTTACATATACCTCGATCTTATCAAAGCCCATATCATGTGCTTCTGTCAGGTCAACACCTGTCAGTGTACCCTGCCAGTGAGGCATACCCTTATACTCTCTGTCCTTCCATGCCTGCTCGATGGAGTCAAATATGACCACATTGCGTGCAGTACCGTCGTTGGTAAAGAAGTGCAGTTTGTAGGTATAGTTATGACCTGCATAGGTCTGGGTGAAATCCTTGAACACAAGGTCGTAATCATCAGCCTTTATCTTCTTGGTGAGCTGTGTTGCGGTATACGCCTTGGTCATGTCTGTATAGCAGGATGCTCCCACTACAGTTTTCTTGGCTGTATCATTATCGTTGTCAAGATCGGTAAGGGCATTTTTGCCGTTCCTGTCCTTGATGGCAGAAAATACCGAGCCATCGTCCGCATGGACATTCTCGCCTTCCAGTTCATCAGCCGTGCCGTCAGCGTTTATAAACTGTACAGCCACATTGTTTTCGGCTTTCTCCACTGTAACATCGGCAAAATCAGCCTCAAGCTCCAGTGCGATCACTGCACCTGCAAAAAATCTCTGCTCAGCATCGCTCTTCTTGCCTGCATATACTACAGGCATCTCATCATATTCCAGTGTGATGGTCGCCATCTGGCGCAGTGTGCCCTTGTAGTTATCCTCGGTCTCGATGGTGATATTTGCCTGTGCATCATTATATGTACCCAGATAGCCTGCATTCGACCTGTAGGAATCCCAGGTATAATGACCTGTGAAGTCCTTTTCGCCCTTGAATTCCTTAACGCTCTTTACAGCCAGTCCACGGGGCAGCAGTTCATGGAAAACTATCTTTTTGCTGTCGCCGATAAGACCTGCATCAGCCAGTGTTTCAAGGTCATCCGCAGATGCCGCACCGCCGTTTACGGCAGCCAGCAGATATTTTACATTTATCTTCTTTTCCTCGGTGAATGTCACACCGTTTGAATCATTATCAGCATCGAGCATTTTTGCCGCACCGCTGATAGGCTTTGTATCGGTCATTTTGTTATCGGCGAACTTTCTCATGGTTATCTTGGGAGTTTCCTCGCCTGTATACTTATGACCCGTATACTCGCTCTCATCATATTCGAGCAGAGCTTTCTTCATATCGGATATGGAAGCTGATATATTAGCGCCCGAATCGGGATTGAGCCAGTTGCCTGCCTTATCTGTACCGATCACACCGTCGCTGTTGAAAAGCTGAACGTTCCTGATATCCTTATCCTTAACGTTAGCCATCACCTTAGCCACGTTCTCACCCGAACCTCTCAGCACGCCCTCAACATGGGACTGCAGCTTCACATCGCCGTTAGCCTTGGGGTATCTGAATTTAAGCTTATAGGCATCCTTGTGCTTTACATTGAAAGTCTCGTTGCCGTTCTCATCACAGTAATGCCTGTTCTCTCTTGAAAAATGAGTAAGTTTCTGGTCGAGCACCCATTCGCCGGGCTTTTCGGCCGTCATTACCCAGACCTCCAGAGGTTCTCTGTCAGCCTCTTTAACATGGTGAGATTCCAGCGGCTCATTATTGAGCTTAACGCTGACCACATAGTTATGCTTCAGGTCGGCAGTGAATGTCCTGAAGAAGAAATCCGTAGGACCAAGCTGAACGAAATCATTTCCGTCATCGCCCATACCTGTCAGGAACATGGCATCGTCCACCAGTTCAAGGCAGTATTCCTCGCCCATATAGTCAAGGTCGTTGGGAATAGCATATTTAAAGGTCTTGCCCTGACCTGTCAGGTCATACTTAAAGGTAACGTCCTTGCCGTTCTCCAGCAAAGGCATAGCGCATGAGGGATCGGCAGCCCCACGCTTTTCAACGTCCCATATATCGCCTATGCTCACGTTTGATATGGTATTCCACTTTGCAGTCGCCGATGCCGAGTCCGATGTTACATTATCGTTATTGCCGTCAACACCTGCCAGAGTCAGTTTTGCTTTATTTTTATAACGCTTTACACCGCTTTCATTAGGCTCGGTCTGATCCTTGGGATACTTTACCAGTACCACCATCCTGTCAGCGGTATTCTTTATATCTGTATCCAGCCACTGACCTGCAAATCTGCCCTCTGTCACCTTTTTAAGAGGAGTGAGCCTGGTATCGCTGTACCAATGTGATACAGCCACAGTCTCGCCGCCGTTGCCGGGTGTCTCTTCCAGATACATCACATACCTCTGGTTAGCCCTTATGCTATCCTTCTTGATGTAGAAGCTTACAAAATCATATTCCTCAGCCTGCTCTGTGAAGCGTTCCTTGCAGAGCCGTTCAAGTGCTGCATCATCGAGCCCCTCAGCCTCTTCATCGGAAATGCCCAGTACGGACTTCATATCATACCTCGTCATAAGGCTGGAGTCCCATCTGTAATAACAGCCGCCGTCTGCTGCGTAATTATCAAGGCCCTTATATATCTCTACATTGTCTATGCCCGTTTTGAAAGTCGCATTGATATGTTCGGGCGAAAGATCCTCTTTAGTCTTGGTATCGGTTATGGTCACGCCGAAGTCATAGGGAAACTCGTCCACTATGTCCATACCGTTCACCTGATAATTCAGGTTGATGGTGGCCTGCAGCGCATTAGTCTTTTTGTTTGTCAGCACGACCACAGCATTGGGGTCATTGACATCAAAAGGCTTTGTCTTATCCACTTGCAGTACAGACATTCCGTCTATCTGCGCCGCAAAGTTACGATAGCTCTCGAAAGTCACTCCGAGCGTATCGCTTGCAGGTTCTGTACGGTTCAAAAACGCATAGTAGGGCACTCTTATCTCTATCTGCCCCTCCTCGAACTGACCGTTCATCCTGAGTCTCAGCGCAATATGCGATATCTGCTTTGCCCTTATATCTCCATCGGCACACATATCGTATACTGCTTTTCTGTCATTGTCAGTCAGCGTAGTCACGCTCTCATCGTCATTGACGAACTGAAGTTTGACAGCAACATCATTGTAGTCGCTATCCGCAAACACAGGTTCGGCAGAGCCAAAAAGCACTGTGAACATACAGATCAGCGACACCAGTGCGGCAAATGCCCTGCACTGTCTCTTGCGTGTAGTTGTCATTACACATTCCCCTCCATTATATTCTATAGCCTGTATTTCCTAAATACATACAGACACATATTAGAATTTTACCATTTTATTCAAAGATTGTCAACGAATTTTCATATTGGTTAAATTATTTTCGTCAATTAATTCACAATTACCATCTAAACGCATATGTTTCCTGTTATACTTTACTAAGTCTGATATGCCGATAAAGCAGCTTTTTGGAAAATGCAATAATTAGATAATTAAACTTGACTTTATATATCCAAAGTTCCGACAAAACATAAAAAGGTTGAAAAATACTTGCATTTGTGCTATAATATTATGGTAAACGACATTAAAATTTCTACATTTAACACTTGTCGGAACTATGATCCATGTTTCGACGAGTGTGAAATGTACATAAAATTATGTCGTTTAATATAGTGCTGCACATGATGAGGATCGTGCGCAGTTATCATCGAAAGGAGCTTTTCTATGAGAGCTTGTATTAAAAAGGTAATCGGTGTCATGACAGCAGGCGCTATCACGGCAAGTGTTCTGCCGCTGAATGTTTCCGCCAAGGACGTATCGTCCATGACTCCGCAGGAGATCACCGCTGATATGGGTGTGGGCTGGAATTTAGGCAACACTCTTGATGCCCACGACGGTTCGGGACTTGATACCGAGTCAAGCTGGGGCAATCCCAAGGCAACGCAGGAACTTATCGACGCTGTAAAAGCCAAGGGCTTCACCACCATTCGTGTTCCCGTCAGCTGGTATAAACATATGGACAGTAACTACAAGGTCGATGGTGCGTGGATGGCAAGGGTCAAGCAAGTGGTAGATTATGCCATTGATGAAAATACCTATGTTATCCTCAACGTGCATCACGATCAGTGGAACAGACCTACCGATGAGAACTACTCTGCCGCTTCAAAGGAACTTAAAGTCCTCTGGAAACAGATAGCAGAGGAATTCAAGGGTTATGACAGACACCTGATCTTCGAGGGCATGAACGAGCCCCGAAACTACAATGGTTCTGATGAGTGGAACGGCGGTACGGACTCCATGAGGAACGTTGTGAACAAACTCAATAAAGATTTTGTTGATACTGTCAGGGCGACAGGCGGCAAGAACAAGGACCGCTGCCTGATGATACCCACATATGCCGCAAGCGCCACAACTGCCGCAATGAACGCACTCACTTTCCCGAACAACGACAAGAACCTCATAGCTTCCATACACGCCTATGCACCATACGATTTCACCATGAATCCTGGCGGCACAGATGTGTTCGACAGCAATCAGGAGAGCGCACTGGCAGGACAGTTCAGGGACATTGACAACTGCCTGGTATCTCAGGGTCATGCGGTGGTCATCGGTGAGTTCAGCGCATCAAACAAATCGGGCAAGACCGATGAACGTGTCAAGTGGGCTAAAAGCTATGCTAAAAAAGCCAAGGAGCTGGGTGTATCCATAGTCCTCTGGGATAACAACAAGCCCACGAACGGCGATATCTCCGAGGCACACGGCTACATCGACAGAAGCACCAACAAATGGTACAGCGTGGGCGAACCTGTAGTCGATGCAGTCATCGAAACTTACACAGGCACAAAGCCCAAACAGCAGACCGAGATAAAGCCCTCAGGCAATGAGGAGACCATATATTCGGGCACGCTGAGTGCTTCAAATTACGACCCATCGGGTGCTGTACAGTTTGATTTCTCAAAACTTACAAACGGCAGCTTTATCGCACTGACCTACACTTCAAACGATATACCCACCCTCATCGTACAGGACTACAAGCCCCATGAGGTATGGGCAAAGGTCAGCCCCACCAAGGTACAGAACGGTGTGGCATATTTTAGTGCGGAGGACATAGCTTCGGCTTATGAAGGCGGATACAAGAGCGCTTACGGAAACGCTCCCGCATCAAAGCTTTACAACGCATATCAGCTTTTCGTTTCGGCAGAGGGCGGAAATGTTACTGTCAGCAAGATGAGCTTTGTTCCCAAGGCTAAAACAGAGACAAAGCCCGAATCAAAACCTGATCCAATCAATCTGAACAAATGCGAAGTACAGCTCTCACAGAAAGATTTTGTATACACAGGCAAGGCTATAAAGCCCACCATCTCCCTTAAATCGTCAAAGGGCAAGCTGACCGAGGGCAAGGACTTCACAGTATCCTATGAGAGCAACACCAATGTGGGCACGGGCTATGTTGTAGCAAAAGGTATAGGCGCATACACAGGCACAGTACGCACACCTTTCAGCATAATCGACCCCAAGAATTTCAAGTTCCTGCTGGGCGATGTAAATCTTGACGGTTCGGTAAACGTTACTGATATTGCACTGGTCGCATCCCATATCAAGGGCATCAAGGCACTGACAGGCGATAGTCTGAAGGCTGCCGATGTTGATCTGAGCGGACAGATAAACGTGACCGACATTGCCATGATAGCTTCCCACATCAAGGGAATAAAGGCACTGCCAAATTCATGATAACAAAAGGCGAGGATAATCGCAGCAGCAATAAAGAAGTATTTGAAAACTACAGCTGTTGTGTGCTGCTGCTAAATGAAAAGTGAATAATGAATAACTAATAGTGAATAGTTAAGGTATCGCCTTTGGCGATATATTTAAATATGTCCGCAAAGCGGACA
>CADALT010000039.1 GCA_902788785.1 uncultured Ruminococcus sp. | reverse complement strand
CAGACTCAATGCCGCATAACAAAAGCGACCAAGATTCCTCTTAGTCGCTTTGCATAAGTTTTCTTTTAAAAGTTTGTCTAACTTTTTGGGGTCAGTTCAGTGATGAGGCTCTGTTTTTGTTAATGCTCTGTTTTCGGAACATCACGGGGCTTGCAATATATCCTGAAATATGCTATAATATCTGTGTATGTATAATAATGGAGTTAAGCTCCGTACAAAATCATCTGAAAGAGGTAATCGCTATGTCAACAAACAGCTATGAGTCACCGTTTTGCACAAGATACGCAAGCAAGGAGATGCAGTATATCTTCTCTGCTGATAAGAAGTTCACCACTTGGAGAAAGCTCTGGGTCGCACTGGCAAGGGCTGAGATGAAGCTTGGTCTGCCCGTTACACAGGAGCAGGTGGACGAGCTGGAGGCAAATGTAAACAATATCGACTACGATATGGCTGCTGCCGAGGAGAAGATAGTTCGCCACGATGTTATGGCGCACGTACATACCTACGGCAAGTGCTGCCCAAAGGCTGACGGTATCATCCATCTGGGTGCTACATCCTGCTATGTCGGCGATAACACCGATATTATCATCATGCGTGATGCTATGAACGTAGTAAAGAGAAAGCTTGTTAAGGTAATCGACCAGCTGGCAAATTTCGCAGATAAGTATAAGGGTCTGCCTTGCCTGGCTTATACCCACCTCCAGCCCGCACAGCTGACTACAGTGGGCAAGAGAGCTACACTCTGGTGCAACGAACTGCTGATGGATCTGGAAGATCTGGATTTCCAGCTTTCAAGACTGAAGCTGCTGGGCTCTAAGGGTACAACAGGTACTCAGGCATCGTTCATGGAGCTGTTTGAGGGCGACACAGATAAGATAAAGGAACTCGAGCGCATGATAGCTGAGGAGATGGGCTTTGATGCAGTAGTGCCCGTATCGGGTCAGACCTATTCAAGAAAGGTCGATTTTGCAGTTTGCCAGGTAATGGCAGCCATCGCACAGAGCGCTATGAAGTTCGGCAACGATATAAGACTTCTCCAGTCCTTCAAGGAGATCGAAGAGCCTTTTGAGAAGACACAGATCGGTTCTTCCGCAATGGCATATAAGAGAAACCCCATGAGAGATGAGCGTATCTGCTCGCTGGCAAGATATGTTATGTGTGATGTGCTCAACCCTGCATTCACCGCAGGTACACAGTGGTTCGAGAGGACACTTGATGACTCTGCAAACAAGCGTATCTCCGTGGCAGAAGCTTTCCTGGGTGTTGATGCTATACTCAACATCATGCTCAACGTTACCGATCCCGATAACGGTCTTGTGGTATACGATAAGATCATCACCAGAAGAGTTATGGCTGAACTGCCCTTCATGGCTACAGAGAATATCATGATGGACGCTGTAAAGAAGGGCGGCAACCGTCAGCAGCTCCACGAGAAGATCAGACAGTATTCTATGCAGGCAGGTGCAAGAGTAAAGCAGGAGGGTCTTGATAACAACCTTTGCGAGCTGATACTTGCAGACCCCGATTTCATGATAACCAAAGAAGAGATGGACGCTATCATGAAGCCTGTTAACTTCATCGGCAGATGCTCGCAGCAGGTGGACGAGTTCATCGAGAACTGTGTAAAGCCTGTTATCGAAGCAAACGGCGTTTCCGACGATGTGGCTGAAATAAATGTATGATGAATGATAGCTTTATACCTGTACGGTATAAAGACGAATACTTTGAAAAGCTGACTGCTTTCCTTGAAGAGTGCCTGCCGCAGTCGGGCAGAGTGCTCGAATTGGAGGGCAGGCACAGCTTTTATAAGGATATAGAAAACTGCTTTTTTGAGTTTTTCGTGATGTTCGACGGCGAGGATATCATAGGCAGTGCGGCAGTCAGGCGGTTTAATGAAAATGACTGCGAGCTGAAATCCATGTATCTGCTTGAAAAATATCACGGCAAAGGTCTTGGCAGGGCTTTGGCGGAAGAGGTTATAGGCTGTGCGAAAAAAGCAGGTTTTAAGAAAATGTATCTTGATACTTTTTCCACAAGCACAAAAGCGATAAAGCTTTATAAACGACTTGGATTTGAAGAATGTGAGCCCTATCATCAGGCGGCAAGGTCTGATGTTTTTATGGAGCTTGCACTGAAATAATGATATGAAAGACAGAACATATTTTGATGGTATAACGCCATGCGGCGAGAACTGTACGGGCTGTAAAAAGAAACAGGACGGTATCTGCATGGGCTGTCTCGAAGCGGACGGCTATGTTCCCGAATGGAAAGAGTCGGGACGGTGCAGGATATTTGCCTGTGTAAGAGAGCACGGTGCATTGTTCTGCGGAGTGTGCAGAGAATTTCCGTGCGAAAAAGTAACGGAGCTGCTGCATTGGAAGAAAGATCCCGTGGGGGAACTTTCACAGCTTGCAGAGCAATACCGTCAGATTTGAAGGAGTGCAAAATGAGCAGAAACAATAACGAGCAATACTACGATGTCTACAGCAATACAGGCAAGGTATGCCCGAGATGCGGCTGCCCTAACTGTCAGATAATAAACGAGACAAAAACAACGGGCAAGGATTACGGCGTGTTCAGCGGTATCTGCGGATACCTTATATTGGGACCTGTGGGTCTGCTGTGCGGACTTTGCGGTGCTGATAAGAAGATAAAGAACAAGGCGTACTGGGTCTGCCCAAACTGCGGAAGAAAGTTCAGGGTATGACCGAGGAGCGAAAAGAGCATATCTGGCTGAAAGCTATGGAGATAGGTGAAAAATGCGGCTGCCATCAGCTGCCCGAGCGAAGCTTTTTCATAGGCAGATACCAGTTCCCTGTGTGCGCAAGATGTACGGGAGTATTGGCAGGATATCTAGCAGGTATTCTGATAGGCATAAAAAAAGCCATACCTATAAGGACGGCTGCGGTATTTTGCGGTATAACTCTGGCGGACTGGTCGCTGCAAAGGCTGGAGATACTGGAGTCTTCTAACAGGCGCAGACTGGTCACGGGATTTCTGGGAGGTATCGGGCAGGCGGCTGCTTATTCATGGCTGATAAGAAAGATGCTTTTAAAGCTTACAGGGAATTTGGGATGATAAAAGCAGGGCGGATAGCTTTAGTGTCTTTCGTTTTTTGCTTTGATAGTGCTGATATTTCAGGCAGGGCTTATTTTGATATACCCGGATTTGAATGGAGATAAAATGGATACAGAAAAACTTAAAAAAGGTGCTGACGCTGTGCTGGATCGGCTGATAAATGCCATGAGAGGCGCAGGCGGCGAGATACATCCGCAGTCACTGGTATGTGCTGTGGGAAGTCTGGCAGGGTATGCCTGTCAGAAAGATGTACGTGTTATCTACATGAAGCAGAGGGGATTTCCCGAGGACAAGATATTCACGGTGATGACTGACAAGAGCGGTCGGAAAGTATTCTTCGGCGACCTGCTCAACGAACCGCTGGTAAATGACAAATACTCGGTATGGTCGATGATAGGCGGTGCGGTGAAACAGCGTGGAGGGAGTCTGCCTGATGTGAACGATATATTCAGGTACATCTCATATGTGGTCGGCGGAGAACAGTTCGGCAAGGCGAGGGCTTGCGAGACAGGCGATGATATGAAGACCTATCTTTCGCAGCTATGGAAACCTCTGAACGAGATAGCCACGCAGTATGCCGAGGACGGCGAGCTGCACATAGTCTACGGCATAGCGCTGCAAAGGGCAGTCTATGCGGCAGGCGAGAGCATGAATGTCACCGAGGCTGCACGCATAGCGATGGAGAGCGCTGTCAGCATGAGCAAGGTGGACTTTAACAGTTTATGAGCCTTAAGGCAACACTGCACAACCACCGACTAAAGCCTTTGCACACCATACACTTGCAGATTTTTCGTCATCTTTCCCAAATTTCCTTCCTGCGTCAAATTTAGAAAACCTGACGAAAAATCTGAAACATCAGTTTCACTGATGTTGGGCGTATCCGGTACACAATGATTGTGCGGTGTTGCCTTAATATAAATTGTCAAGCTGCTGCTCCATAGTATGACACTGTCACTGTACAGGCATCTTTCATGCTATGCTCTGTTTTGGCGGCAGCCTGCCATCGTGCATGGAGGTAAGGTTTGGTCGGGCTTATGGACAGCCCTTCTACTTACAGCTAATAAAGCAGAAAAGTTGTACGTCTTTGTACAACTTTAAATAAAATATTTTTCAGGTAAATATAAAAACATATGTTTGCATAAAACTTTCAGATAAAGTTTGTTTATATTGCGCAATGTATTTTAAAGGCAGCACTGAAAGGTGTTGTTTTAATCTAACACGAAAGGACAGATAAAAATGAAGATCGAAACCAAATGTCTGCATGAGGGTTACACCCCTAAGAACGGAGAACCGAGAGTAGTGCCTATAGTACAGAGCACCACCTATGTTTACGACTCCACCGACGCCGTGGCAGCCGTATTCGACGACCCCACACTGAGCCTCATCTACGGACGTTTTGAGAACCCCACGACTGATGCTGTCGAGAAGAAGATAGCAGCGCTGGAGGGCGGTGTGGCAGCTATGTGTACATCGTCGGGTCAGGCAGCTACACTGTGCAGCATACTGAACATCTGCGAGAGCGGCGACAGCTTTATATCCAGCACTGCCATCTACGGCGGTACCATCAACCTGTTCAGCATAACCCTGAAGAAGCTGGGCATAGAGTGTATCTATGTTGACCCTGACTGCACCGAGGAAGAACTGAATGCAGCATTCAAGCCAAACACAAAGCTGGTATTCGGCGAGACTATCGCAAACCCTGCGCTGACTGTACTGGATATTGAGAAGTTCGCAAAGGCAGCCCACGCAAACGGTGTGCCGCTGATAGTGGACAACACCTTTGCTACACCTATACTTTGCAGACCTATCGAGTGGGGCGCTGATATAGTTATACATTCCACATCGAAGTACATGGACGGTCATGCTGTTCAGGTGGGCGGCGTTATCGTTGACTCGGGCAAGTTCGACTGGGCTGCAAGCGGAAAGTTCCCATGCATGACAGAGCCTGATGAGAGCTACCATGGTACAATTTACACCGAGAAATATCCATTTGCGCCTTACATAGTAAAGGCAAGGATGCAGCTGATGAGAGACTTCGGATGCTATCCTGCGGCTAATTCTTCATTCCTTTTGAACCTGGGTCTGGAGACACTCCACGTAAGAATGAAGCAGTATGTGGAGAATGCAAAGGTAGTTGCTGAGTATCTCAACAAAAACGACAAGGTGGAGAGCGTGTTCTATCCGGGACTGGAGGGCAACAAATACTATCCGCTGGTGCAGAAGTATCTGCCTCTGGGAGCATCGGGCGTTATCAGCTTCTCAATAAAGGGCGGCAGAGATACGGCAGTCAAGTTCATGGACAGCCTGAAGCTGGCATCGAACGAGGTACACGTTGCTGACATAAGGACCTGCGTACTGCACCCTGCATCTGCAACACACAGACAGCTGACAGATGAACAGCTGGCAGCAGCAGGCATCGACGGAGGAATGATAAGATTCTCCGTGGGTCTTGAAAATGTTGAGGATATACTTGATGACCTCAAGCAGGCTTTTGCGGCTATATAATTATTTCTAAGTTTCGGCACGGAGGAATAAGGGATGTTTCTCCGTGCTTTTTTCGGTAGGATGGTGGTAACAGAATGAAAGACAAAAATGCGCAGGACAATATGGGCTACATCGCAGAAGGGGAAAAGCTCGGGAGCAAGAATGGCGTACTGAAGATGAAACTTGCGGCGATGGGATTATGGTGGATAATATGCACGTTGTTTTCTGCTTTTATAATGGCATCGGTATCGCCTGATATGAGTTTTGGGAAGAAGGCGGTAGTCTGTCTTATAGAAGGCTTTGTGATTATGCTCATCATGTACTATCTGGTGTTCCCGATGCTGCTGGGTAAAGAGAAAAAGTTCAGCAAGTATATCCTTGAGAAGATCAACACCGAGGGCGTGAACCATCAGGTGGCGGCGGAGATAGATGCGCACCTCAGGACATTTCAGAAGACACCTACAAACGCAAGTTACTATAATAGCTGGCTGATAGCGCTTGTTGGATATAATGTAAATGTGATGAACTATGGTGAAGCCATGAGACTGCTGGACCTTATGGATATGTATGAGATGCAGAGAATGTATAAGTACCCCACGGGAAAAACACAGATGGTGAACTACTATACATACAGGATAATGGCGGCAGCCGGGATCGATATTGGGCTGATGGAGAGGTTTTACGGCGATGCATCGAGAGTGTTCACGGAATGTCGGGGAATAAGTGTTATGGTCGATTGTTGTATTGATGAGGCAAATGCCGACCGTGAGATAGCATATGGCAGGATCGACAATGCAGAGCAGCTCATCAGAGGCATCATGGCGGTCGATTCATATGCGGCCAGGCTGGACGGCAACGAGATGCTGGGAGAGTGTGCTGCAAAGAGGGGCGATATGGAGGCTGCGAACAGGTACTTTGATACGGCGCTGACCTTTACACGGTCGGACTTTCAGCGTGAATGTATCGAGAGAAAACGCAGCAAATGTATGGCAGGATATGTTGACAAGGGGAATTGATTGTGATATAATCAAAATGTACAATTGGCAAAGCTAGAAAAAGAAAAATAATATGTACAAAGACGAACCGAGGCTTATTTGCATAAGGCAGATCAGCTGCGGGAATGGTATCAAGGAGACAAGATATGGCAAGAGCATTTTTTGTGACCTCGGAAACGGGCGGCAGAGCAAATAAGGCGGTATCGGATAAAGTCAGAGATATCTGCGTGAAACTTGGAGCAGATGACTACGATATATCGCCGTACTCGCAGGACATAAGGAGCATATGCATAGTGGTATGCTGTTTTCCCGATGAGCTGAGAGCAGCAGGTTTCGGGAAGGTGAGAAAGCTCATAAAATATCAGGAGGGCAGTGCGGATATAAGGCTGCCGATGCCCTATGCAGACTTTATAAATGCAGATGATGAGATGCGGTATCTGATGGTGGTGAAAACCATCACAGAGGCTGTAGCTGTGATAGAGGAGCGCTGCAAAAAGAGCAGGCGTGCGGTGTTTGACGGCAAGGGCATGAATGAGGATATTTTGCAGAAGCTAGAGGTGGACAAGGAAAAGCTCGACGGGATAGTCGGGTGCATGGACTGATAACTATGACGTTTGATATGATCGCTAAGGGGGTATAAACATGAACAAAGACGAATTCGAGACGGCGCTGGAACAGGCGCTTTTGCGCAGGTTCGGCAGGAGAGCCGAAGATGCTGAGGTATGGCAGCTGCATGAGTGCATAGGCAGTGTCGTGATGGAGGATATAAGCGCACAGTGGAAAAAGAGCACGGAGGCTCACCTTGAGGGACGCAGGGCGATGTACCTTTCGATGGAGTTCCTGATGGGCAGAGCGGTGCACAATAACCTGTTGTGTCTGGGGCTTACGGAGATCGCAGAGGAGGCGCTGAAAGCACACGGCAGGAGCCTGGCGGAGCTGGAGGACATTGAAGATGCGGCGCTGGGCAACGGCGGACTTGGCAGGCTTGCGGCTTGTTTCCTTGATTCGGCGGCGGCGCATGACTTACCTCTGGACGGATATGGTATAAGATACAAGTACGGGCTTTTCAAGCAGACTATCGTGGACGGTTTTCAGCACGAGGAGGCTGACGACTGGACAAGATACGGCGACCCCTGGTCGGTAAGGCGTGAGGAAGATACGGTGGAGGTAGCTTACGGTGACGGTAAGGTACTGGCTGTGCCTTACGATATGCCTATCATCGGCTACGGCACTAAGAATATAGGCAATTTAAGGCTGTGGCAGTCAGAGAGCGCAGAGGGCTTTGACTTTGCGGCTTTTGACAGCGGTGATTATGACGGGGCGGTCAAGGCGAAGAACGATGCGGAGAATATCTCGAAGGTGCTTTACCCTAACGACAACACCCCTGAGGGCAAGGTGCTGAGGCTGAAGCAGGAGTATTTCTTCTCGGCGGCATCGGTGACGGACGCATTGAGAAAGCACAAGGCAAGGTTCGGCACGCTGGATAATTTCGCAGACTTCGTGACGATACAGCTCAACGATACTCACCCTGTAATAGCAGTGCCCGAATTCATCAGGCAGATGCTGGGCGAGGGCTACAGCTTTGATGCGGCTTTCGAGATGGCGCACAGGGTATTCAACTACACTAATCACACCATAATGGCAGAGGCGCTGGAAAAGTGGGACTGTGCGATGGTGGAGAAAGTTCTGCCCGAGGTATACGGAGTGATACTGCGCATCAACGAGAAATTCTATGCCGATATGTACGAGCGTGGCATGGACAAGGCGCAGATAAAGGCTATGGCACCTGTGGGCGACGGCAAGGTGAAGATGGCTTTCATGGCGATATATGTAAGCTCGTATATAAACGGTGTGGCTGAGATACACACGGAGATACTCAAAAACAATGCGCTCAAAGAATGGTACGAGATCTATCCCGAGCGTTTTCAGAACAAGACGAACGGTATAACGCAGAGGCGCTGGCTGGCGCTGTGCGACCCCGAGCTTTCGGCACTTATAACAAGGCTGTTGGGGAATGCGGACTGGGTCAAGGACCTTGATGAGCTCAAAAAGCTTGAAAAGTATGCGGACGATGAAAATGTGCTGAACGAATTCATGGCGGTGAAGGAAGCTAAAAAACATCAGCTGGCGGAATTCATCAAGATGCGTGAGGGCATAGAGCTTGATACGGATCACATATTCGACATACAGATAAAGCGTCTGCACGAGTATAAGAGACAGCTTTTGAACGCACTTTCGATACTGTATATCTACTTCGGCATAAAGGACGGCAGTATCAGGGACTTTACACCGACGGTATTCATATTCGGTGCGAAGTCAGCGCCCGGCTACCGCAGGGCAAAGGCGATAATCAAGTTCATAAACGAGGTGGGCAGACTGGTGAATGCTGACCCCGATACGGCGGATAAGCTGAAGGTTGTGTTCGTGCAGAACTACAATGTTTCATATGCGGAGAAGCTGGTGTGCGCAGCGGATGTTTCGGAGCAGATATCCACCGCAGGCACAGAGGCAAGCGGCACGGGCAACATGAAGCTGATGCTCAACGGTGCTGTCACACTGGGCACATATGACGGTGCGAATGTGGAGATAGTGCGTGAAGCAGGTGAGGAGAACAACTACATTTTCGGGGCAAGGGTAGAAGAGCTGGAGAAGATAATGCCCGACTACGACCCGAGAGAGGTACTCTTCAAGGACGAGAAGGTAAAGCGTGTGCTGGATAAGCTGATAGACGGCGAATTTGATGACGGTGGGATCTCCTCGGATCAGGAGGGTTCGTTCCGTGAACTGTACAAGGCGCTGACGGACGGCGCAAGCTGGCACGTACCCGATCACTACTATGTGCTGGGCGACCTGACATCGTATGTTGAAGCTAAGCTCAGGCTTAATGCGGACTACAAGGACAGACTTGCCTTTGCGAGAAAGTGCTGGCTGAACATCTGCAACGCAGGAAAGTTCAGTTCGGACAGGACCATAAAGGATTATGCCGAAAATATCTGGAAGATAAACAAGGTCTGAAATACGATAATGAAAAAGCCCCACAGGAAGCTCATGTTCCTGTGGGGCTGTGTTTTTGCGTTATTGCAGGCAAAGCTTGATGATCTCTTTCATCACGCTGTTATCGTTATTGGAGCCTGTGGAGAAGTTCGCAGCCTTTTTGACCAGCGAATGGGAATTCTCCATAGAAAAGCTGTAGTAGGAATTCTCCAGCATCTCGATATCGTTGAGATAGTCGCCGAAGGACATGGTCTCGCCATAGTCTACTCCCAGCCTGTTCTGCATATGATGAAGAGCAGAGCCTTTTGTGATGCCTGTGTTCATGATATCCACCCAGCGCTCGCCCGAAAGCTGTACGTTGAAATACTCGCCGTAGCGTGCACGGAGCTTGGGGTATGCGGTGTTCTCGATGCCGCCTTTGCGCTCGAATATCGCCACCTTGAAGACTTCATCATCAAAAGATGAGAGATCATCAAGATACTGCTCGTTAAGATAATACTTGCGTATCTCACCAAGGGTCTCGGAATCTGTGCCGTTATGCCATGTGGCTTTTTTGCCGCAGAGCAATATCACCAGTCCTTCGGCTTCGCAGAAACGGATAATGTTCTGCACAGCGTCCGCAGGCAGCAGCGATGTGGAAACGACCTCGCCTTTGTCGTAGACATATGCGCCGTTATCGCAGATGAAGATAAGGTCGTTAAGGTAGCTTTCAAACTGCTTTTTCAGTGTACAGAAGCTTCTGCCGCTGGATACGGCAAAGCGGATGTTCCTGCTGCGCAGATCATGAATGACCTCATCAAAGTTGTCGGGGAGGTGCTTGCTGTCATCAAGCATAGTTCCGTCAAGATCGGTGGCTATAAGTTTTATCATGTATACCTCGTTTCAATTTAAAAACAACGTCCGCCGACGGCAGAGATTCAGGGCAGATGTAATGGTTTACATACTGCTGATGCCGCCTTTATGATTATATCGGATTTTCGGGCAGAAATCAACATTTTTCATTAACTGCCGCAGAATTTTCAGAGATATTGATATAATTAACGGCAGGTGAAATATTTACTTTTGCATTTTGCATAAATACCCTCGCCAAGCTTTGTATGCGCACAGTACAGCCTCTTTCGGGGGGGATGAGAGTTGTGAAAAACGACGAAAAAACAGAGCTTTACTTGACATTTATAATAAAAAGAATTAAAATGTATATCACAAGAATAAGACGGCTAAGATCATTTCGAGGAGATAGCGATGGGCAAATTTTTTAAGAAAATAGGCAGCAAGCTCAAAAGCTTCTGTAAAGAGAACCCCATGCTTTGTGTGTTCGTGGCTGTGTCCGTGATAAACGGATTTATGCTGAGGGCATTCACGGTAAGGTTCGCATATAATCAGATAAAGCCGCTGATGGCTGATACGGCGGTGATGCTGATAATGGCGGCTTTTTCTTTTCTGTTCAAAAGCATGAAGGGAAGATTTGGCTACTTCATGACGGTGAATATCATAAACACCATACTGGTAGCAGGCAATTCGATATACTATTCTAATTACAAGTCGTTCATGTCGTTCTCGCTGCTGTCGACTGCGTCGCAGCTGCCGGGTGTTATAGATGCGGTGACAAAGAATATAATGGAGGCTAAGGACCTTATCTATCTGTGGGGCATACCTGCGCTGATAGTGACATACAAGCTTTCAAAGCGTGGCACGGTGGTATATGATGACCGCAAGACACAGAAGAAAAAGCGTGGACGCAGTTTCGGGGCGACCGCAGGCGTGGGCGCTGTGCTGCTGGCGGTATTTGCGGCAACACTGACAGGTACTGACTATTCAAGGCTGCGCAAACAGTGGAACAGGGAATATGTTCTGGGGACTTTCGGTATGTATACCTATCAGACCAGTGATGCGGTATCCAGTGCGTATTCGCAGATAAACCTGATGAGGGGCTACGAGGAGAAGAAGGAAGCCTTCGACGAATTTTATGACGAGGAGGAAACTCCCAAGGAGCAGGAAGTATCCGAGAACAGCAACGAGTACACGGATATATTCAAGGGCAAGAACGTTATAGTGATACACGGTGAGAGCATACAGCAGTTCTGTATGGACACCTATATAAACGGTGAGGAGCTTACGCCAAACCTTAACAGGCTGGCTAAGGAGGGGCTGTACTTCTCGAATTTCTATGCGCAGGAGAGCGTGGGAACGAGCTCGGATACGGAGTTTACGTTCTCGACCTCGCTGATGCCTGCATCAAGCGGTACGGTAGCCATAAACTACTGGGACAGAGATTACACCTCGATACAGAAGCTGCTCAAAGAGCAGGATTACTACACATTCAGTATGCACGGAAATAACGGCTCGTACTGGAACAGGCTGAACCTGCACAGCTCGCTGGGATATGACAAGTTCTATAATTATTCGGACGATTTTGTGATCGATGAGACTATAGGTCTGGGACTGTCGGATAAGTCTTTCTTCCGCCAGGCTGTGCCTAAGGTCGAGAAGATAGACAAGGTACACGATAACTGGTACGGATGCTTTCTGATGCTGACAAATCATACACCATTCACGGATATAGAGAGAGTAAGCGACTATGAGGTGGACTTCCGCTACAAGCGATTCAACAGTGAAACGGGACTTTATGAGGATATCTCGGCACCGTTCCTGGAGGGGACAAAGCTGGGCTCGTACTTCAAGTCGGTACACTATGCGGATGAGGCACTGGGACAGTTCTTGGATGACCTGGACGAAAAGGGTCTGCTGGACAATGCGGTGTTCGTGCTGTACGGTGACCATGATGCGAAGATAAAGCGTGCGGAGTATGAGTATTATCTGAACTACGACCCATTCAATGATCGTGTGCTCACCGAGGAAGATGCGGGCTATGTGCCTGTGGACGATTTCTACTACAACCTCAACCGCAGGACACCTTTCATAATCTGGTCCAAGGACGGCGGATATGAACCTAAGGAGATAACCCGTGTGATGGGTATGTACGATGTTCAGCCGACGCTGGGCAATATGCTGGGCTTTGAGAACAAGTATGCAATGGGTCATGATATATTCTCGATACCTGAGGATAAGGAAAATGTGGTGATATTCCCCAACGGAAATTTCGTTACGGACAGCATATACTACGACAGCCAGAAAACCACGTACTTTGACCTTGACGGCTACGAGAACGTGATGACGGCTATTTCCTGCAATCAGGTATACAAGGATACGCCTAATCCGCTTTATAGCGAGAACGTACACGGTCTTTTCAAGTTCTCGCAGGACGATACCTACAATGCGGCAGCCTGCGAGTTGAGGGTGAACGACGGTGCGGTGCCCGAGGGTTATGTGGAGCAGTATACGAGCTATGCGGACGAGATAATAGATATATCCAATGCGATAATCTACTATGATATGATAAACAAGACTGACAGCGGCTTTGACGGAATGGATGCACATTTCGGGGACAGCAGCCGCAGCGAACTGTTCACGCCGCCCGAACGTGGCAAGCGCAGGACGAATATGCAGCTCTGATACGAGCAAGACATCTACGGGATAAGCGCAGCAATAAAGAAGTTTTATCAGGACACTTCTGTTGTATCACAGCAGAGGTGTCTTTTTATGTAAAATATTCCAAACATATGAAAATTCCATGAAAACGCTTTACAAATTATGTAAAGTGTGGTATAATACTATAAGTTTAATATTTGATTTTTGGTAACTATAATATTTAAGAGAGGTCAGATAATATGGATTGGGTAGAGGTCGATATTTTTACTTCCACAGAGGGCATTGAACCTGTTACGGGCTGCCTGCTGGGGTTGGGTATAAACGGTTTTGTTATTAAAGATGCGCAGGACTTCGAGGAGTTTTTGAGCGATAAGAGCGTGAACTGGGATTATATCGACGATGACCTGATGGGGCTCAAAAACTGCGAGACCACGGTGACGGCTTATCTCCCGAAAAATGCACAGGGACTGGACTATCTGGAAAGTGTCAAGGGCGAACTGAAGGCGCTGAAGTCAAGGGACAGTGAGGGTGCTTTCGGCAGGCTGGAATATGAGCTGAAAAATGTCCGTGAAGAGGATTGGGCGAATAACTGGAAACAGTATTTCAAGCCGCTGGAGATAGGCGACAAACTGCTGATAAAACCCAGCTGGGAAGAGGTATCTCCCGATGAGAAGCGCAAGATACTGGAGATAGACCCTGCATCGAGCTTCGGCACGGGACAGCATAACACCACACAGCTCTGCCTTGAACTGGTGGAGAAATATCTGGGTGAGGGCGACAAGGTGCTTGACCTGGGCTGCGGCAGCGGTATACTCTCCATAGGTGCGGTGCTGCTGGGAGCAGAGAGCTGCACGGCGGTGGACATAGATGCGAACTCTGTCAAGATAGCAGGAGAGAATGCCGAAAAGAACGGCATTGGCAAGGATGTATACCGTACATACTGCGGAAACATCATCGAGGACGAAGCGCTGAAAGCTGAGATAGGCAGCGGCTATGATATGCTTTGCGCAAATATCGTGGCGGATGTGCTTATCGGTATGAGCGGCAGCTTTGCGGGATTTTTGAAAAAGGGCGGCAGACTGATCGTGTCGGGCATAATAGATATGCGCAAGGACGAGGTGCTTGATGTCATAAAGGCACAGGGCTTCGAGCTTAACGAGATCAGAGAGAAGGAAGATTGGGTGGCGGCAGCCTTTACCGCACCTATGGGATAAATGTTCCGAAAGGAGAAACAGCAAAACGGAAAGGAAGTGCATTATAATGCAGCTGTTGTTTTTGATAATCAAGAGGGTCGAACTGGTGGATGAGATAATGCATTCGCTGGCAAGCGCAGGTATAAAGGGCGGTACTTGCATAGACAGTGTGGGTATGGCGAAGAGTATATCCGATATGGATAACCTGCCGATGATAGGTGTGCTGAGAGCACTCCTGAGCGGTGAGGACCCCGATCAGAAGTGCAAGACCATATTTGTAGCTGTGCATGACGATCAGGTGCAGATCGCTAGAGATGCTATCACTAAGGTGACAGGCGACCTGACACAGCCTAATGCAGGTGTGATGTTCGGTGTGCCGATAACCTTCGCAGAGGGTGTCAACTAAAATAAAAAATAGAACAAATCTCCAACGGACTATGTTTCGTTGGAGATTTTTTATACTATTTCGGGCTGAATAGGCGTGTTCATAAAATAGATTAAATATATTATTTTATTGTTTATTGAATTGGGCGGAAGGAAGTGCTATAATTACCATTACATGAAAAAAAGGAAAATATATTAAACGAAATAAATATTTAACCATTCGGTGCCCGACACGGCATATTGCGTTGTTCGGGACAGCTGATGCAGGAATATTAAACGACATAAGTTTTCCGCCATATCCCGACCACGTTTACGGATATCACAGGTTTTGTGGTCGGTCTGTGGAAAAATTTTATGTCGCAGAAAGTCGTTTACTATTAGAAGTGAGGAAAAAACATGAAAGATCTGACAAAGGGCAGCCCTATGAAAATGATATTGCTGTTCGCTATACCTATGTTGATGGGCAGCATTTTTCAGCAATTTTACAATCTGGCAGATACGAGGATAGTAGGACAGTATCTGGGCGAGAACGCACTGGCGGCTGTAGGTGCGACATCTTCAATAAACACGGTGGTGCTGGGTTTCATGCACGGACTGTCAACAGGATTCAGCCTGACCTCGGCAAGGTTCTTCGGGGCTAAGGATGAGGAGAAGCTGAAAGAATCGGTGGCGGCTAATATCGTGCTGAGTGCGGCGACTTGTCTGGTGCTGACGGTGGCGAGTCTGCTGTTCTTGGAGCCGCTGCTCAGGGTCATAAATGTGAACGAAAATATATTCGATGATGCAAAGGGTTATATCAGCATAATACTGGTGGGTATGGCGGTGCTGCTGAGCTATAACATAGCAGCCTCGCTGATGAGGGCGATAGGCGATACGGTGATGCCGCTGGTGTTCCTGATAGTTTCAGCTTTTATAAACATCGGGCTGGATATACTTTTTGTAAAGGGATTATCTATGGGCATAAAGGGCGCAGCTTATGCTACGGTCATATCATCGGGCATATCTGCGGTGCTGTGCATAGCTTACATGAAAGTGAAGTACCCGATACTTATACCGAGCGCAAGGCATTTCAAGTTTTCAAGCAAGCTGGCGTTAAATATGTATGCATCGGGCAGCTCGGTGGGACTGATGTCTTCGATGGTGGGACTGGGTTCGCTGATATTGCAGAGTGCGATAAACGACCTTGGCACAGACACTATCGTTGCCCATGTTGCGGCAAGAAAGATGAGCGAGCTGTTTATGATGCCGATGATGGCATTCGGTGCGGCAGGTGCAAACTTCGCAGGACAGAACTTCGGTGCGGGACGATATGACCGTGTACGCAAGGGCTTTAAAGATGCGATACTGCTGACCTGGATATGGAGCACGGCAACGGTCATTGCGGCTTATACGGCTACGCCTATGTTCGTGCGTGCGGTAACGGCTACGGAGAACGATTATATCGTTGAGCTGGCGTGCAGGTACACACATTTCAATATGCCGTGCTATTATATACTGGGCATGATATTCGTGCTGAGGAATGGCCTTAACGGTATAGATATGAAGCTGATGCCTATAGCGTCGGGATTTATCGAGCTGGTGGGCAAGGTGGTCGTGGCATTCTGGCTGGCACCACGTATAGGTTACTGGGGAATAATCATCAGTGAGCCTGTAACATGGGCGATAATGCTGCCTGCGCTGGCATACGGTATGCTCTCGAACAAGGAGCTCAAACAAAGCAGACTGAAAAAAAGCGAAGAAGCTTTGCAGTAAAATATAAAACCCGATAAGTACCTGATATTGCAGGATATTTTGCATCTTACCAAAAGAATTGACATTTGAGGAGGACGGTGTTATAATATAAGATATAGACAAAAGGAGAATAACAATGGATAATGAAAACAAAGCTCAGAAGAAAGGCTTCATCTCTCTGTGGGTAGTTTTTGTGCTGCTCGTACTCACAAAGCTGTCAAAGCAGCTTTCCGGCGGCGGTCTGCCGGGGCTGGAAGTCATGGTGTGGTCGGCGGCACTGTCGGTATTCTTGCTGATAAAAAGCGGTATACCGTCAAAGAGAGGGCTGACGGTATCGGGTGTCCTGACGCTGCTTGTGGTGCTATCCGGGCTGGCAGGCGGATGCGGCGCATTGGAAATGGTATTGTTCACGATCTTGACGGCTCTTTCATCACTGGCGGTGATATCCGTAAGTGAAAAGACAGAGGACGTTAAGCTCATACGTGCTGCGGATAAAAAGTCGGTGCTGATCTCGGTCTTGATCGGTGCGGCAGTGGCTGTACCGCTTGCGGTCGTGAATACGCTTGCGAATACAGAGGGCACGATGGCACCTGTATTCAGTGTGGAGAGGATATTCCGGGCAGTAAAGCCGGGCATATCGGAGGATATGGCGTTTCGTGCGCTATTCATGGCGTTCTGCGTATACCTGACAAAGAATAAAATGTCAAAGTGGCAGGTCTTCACGATGTATGTCATGATGACTCTTCCACATGGTTTGATGCACAATATGGGAATATTATCATGCGTTATGTGTAGTATCATTTTCGGGATACCTTTCTCGTTGTTGCAGAGAAAACGTGATATAACATCGGCTATGGTATCGCATTTTGCGGTAGATGCGGTGAGATTTATAATATTCGGAGGATAACTCGGTGCACCGAAGGTCAGAGGACTTTCGGTGTTTTTTATTTGTGGATAACGTTAAGGAGCAGGGAATATGTATCGTCGGTTTGTGCAGATATACAAAATGTTGGCGGACCTCTTGACTTTGGGGCGGAAATGAGTTAAGATAACAGTGTTACGTAACACTGTTATCCGAAAGGAGACATCATGATGGATGAGAAGAATACAGACAACTTAAAGCGAAAAAGGCTGCTGGAATGTGCTAAAAAGGAATTCCTTGAAAACGGATTTGCCAAGGCATCGCTTAGGAAGATAGCGGCGGAGGCTGAGATGACCACGGGGGCTGTGTACTTTTTCTTCAAGGATAAGGACGGGCTGCTGGGCGGTGTCATCGGTGAGGCGCTGGGACAGCTGATGGCGGTGATAAAGCAGCATTTTGCGGAGGACACTGAGGCTGATCTGGCGGCATATGTCAGGCAGGACGGAGATCATGCGGAACTGGCAAAGCAGATAGTCGATCTTATATATGATAATTATGATGAGATGACCATACTGCTGTATAAATCCCATGGCTCGAAATACGAGGGCTTTGTGGACGAACTCATAAATATGCTGGACGAGAGCTCGGCTGAACTGGCGCAGAGATATGCGCAGATGTTCCCGAACAAGCGTGTTAACAGGCAGATGCTGCACTGGCTGACTCATGTGGAGATAAACGCATACATACATATGATGCAGCATGAGAAGTCGAGAGAAGATGCAATGAGATTCATAATGCCTGTTATGGATTACATAATCAAGGGCTGGCTGGAATACAGTCTGGAAGATGATATATGAGCGGAAATGTTTTTCGCTCGGGAACGAGTTAGCTAAAGCTCACTTGGTTAGAGATAACAAACGAGCGTTTATATCGACGCTCACAAAAATGTAAGGAGGATAATGAAATGTATCTGGAGATAAAAGATGTCAAGAAAAGCTACGGTAAGGATACGAGCTATATACAGGTATTAAAGGGCGTATCCACGGGCATTGAGAAAGGCCATATGTGCGTGATACAGGGTACGAGCGGTTCGGGAAAATCCACGCTTTTGAACTGTATCGGCGGACTTGATACCATGGACAGCGGTTCGGTAAGGGTGGACGGCAAGGAGATATTCGGGCTGAAACAATCGGAGCTTGCGGATTACAGGAGAGATTATCTGGGGTTTATTTTCCAGTTCTACAACCTTGTGCCTAACCTGACTGTCAAGGAGAATATACAGGTTTGCGGCTATCTGGCACAGCGTCCCCTGAATATGGAGGAGCTGCTGGATACGCTGGGACTGACGGAGCACCAGAACAAGTTCCCGTCACAGCTGTCGGGCGGTCAGCAGCAGCGCTGTGCCATTGCGAGAGCGCTGATAAAAAATCCCAAGCTTTTGCTTTGCGACGAGCCGACGGGTGCGCTGGACTCAAAAACTTCGAGAGATATACTGATACTGCTGGAAAACATAAATAAAAAGTACGGTACGACCATGCTGATAGTTACGCATAATAATTCTATCAAGAATATGGTGCACCGTGTCATCGTCATCAAGGACGGCATGATAAAGAAAGACTATGAGAACGAGACAAGGGTCCCTGCGGCAGAACTGGAGGACTTGTGATGAGAAGGATACTCATGAAAAGGCTGCCCCGTGACCTGAAAGCAGGCTTCGGGCGGTATCTGGCGCTGATATTGTGCATTGCACTGGGATTATACATGGTAATAGGAGTAGTCGGTGCGGCGGAGATAGTCATAACGGGCTCTAAGAATATGCGGAAGGACTTCTGCACTCAGGACGGGTGTTTCTCGGTATTTCTGCCGCTGACTGACAGGGATATTGAAAAGCTGACAGAGGACGGCACGCAGATAGTGCCCGAGTTCTATACAGACCTTGTGATAGATGATGAGACTAAGGTCAGGATGTTCAAGAACCGTGATAAGCTGGATAAGCTGTGGCTGAAAGAGGGCAGGCTTGCGGAAGATGACGGCGAGGCTGTGCTGGAGCAGAATTTTGCAAGATCGAACGGGATAAAGGTCGGCGACAAGTTCAGCGCAGGCGGTGCGGATTTCGTTATAACGGGTCTGGGCTGTGCGCCTGATTACGATTCGTGTCTGGCAAGCTTTGCGGATACGGCGGTACAGTCGGAGGCTTTCGGACTGATCTTCGTGACCGAAGAAAAGTATGATGAGGTGCGCAGGACCACGGCACAGAAGGCAGAGGAATATGTTTACGCCTACAAGTTGGGAAACGGCGTTACCGATGATGATCTCAAAGAAGCTATAAAAGATCTGGATTTCGATTACACCACGGTGGAGGATAAGTATTACAGAGAGACCATCGACGAGATAATGGAAAGCCGTGAGGAACTTGAGGACGGCGTGAACGAACTGTATGACGGTTCGGAGGAATTGACCGACGGACTTGAAGAACTGGACAGCCACAGCGAGGAACTGAGAGATGCGGCAGACGATCTGGTGGGGGCATACCTAGATCAGGCAAGCGTTTCGATAGTGGCGCTGGGGGCTGATACGGAACTGACAGAGGAAAACTACGAAGAGGAACTGGACAGGCTGGCAGAGGCGGCTAAGTCGGAGGAACTTATCGAGCTCAAAAAGGCGATAAGCTCAATGATAGAGTTCCGTGACGGAATAAACGAGTACACCGAAGGTGCGGCTGATGCGGCAGATGGTTCGGCGGAAGTGACGGACGGTGTGGGCGAACTGCGTGACGGTATCACGGAGATGCTGGACGAGGTATACGACATAGACCTGGATAACCTGACCTCGTTCATAGCCGCAAAGGACAATCAGCGTATCGAGGCGGCGGCATGCGACAAGGTCATGGACAAGAACGTGGGTCTGGCGGCAGGCGTAGTGGTGCTGATACTGTTCGGATATGTCATATCTGTTTTCGTGGCACACAGGGTCGAGGAGGAAGCCTCGGTGATAGGTACGCTTTATGCGCTGGGCGTAAAGAAGAACGATCTGCTGGGACACTACATGACACTGCCTGCGATAATAGCGCTGACAGGCGGTATCATCGGCGGCTCGCTGGGATTTTCAAAGCTGGGCATAGGCATGATGGGTGCTGAGACTTATGATTATTTCTCCATACCCGCCTATGAGTGGATACACCCTGCATATCTGGTGATATATGCGGTGGTTATGCCCCCTGTGATAGCAGTGGCGGTAAATGCGCTGGTCATCAACAAGAAGCTTTCAAGGACAGCGCTCTCGCTGATAAAGAACGAGCAGGACGCATCAAGCTACAGGCAGTTCACACTGAAGACCACGAACTTCCCGAGACTTTTCCGCATCAGGCAGATGATAAGGGAAGTGCGCTCGGCAGCGGCTGTGGTGCTGGGAATGTTCGTATCACTGCTGGTGGTCATGCTGGGCATAAACTGTGCGGTGATGTGTCAGGCGGTGAAGGACGATAATGTCAGGGATACGCAGTATGAGTATATGTACTTTTACAAGTACCCCGAGGAAGAACCTCCCGAGGGCGGCGAGGCTGCGTATATCGAAACGCTGAGCACCGACTGCTACGGTTATACACTGGATGTGACTGTCATCGGTCTCGACGGCAAGAGCAAATTCTTCGATGCCGTACCCGAAAAGGGCAAGAACAAAGCTGTGATAAACAACTCGATGATGCAGCGTTTCGGCTATAAGAAAGGCGACCGCATCACGCTGACGGATATGACGAACGATATGGACCACAGCTTTACTGTGACGGACGTGGTGCAGTATGCCCCGGGATTTACCATATTCATGGATAAGGAGAGTATGTGCGAACTCTTCGGGGAAGAGGAGGACTACTACAATGTGGTCTACTCGGCTAAGGAGCTTGATATAGACGAGGGCAGGCTTTACAGCATCACGACAAAGGACGATATGCGCAAGAGTTCGGGCGTGTTCGTCGAAGAGATGAAGCCTATGGTAACGATGCTGATAACGGGCGGTGTCATCATATTCTGCGTGGTAATGTACCTGATGATAGGCGTTATGATAGACCGCAGCGAATTCGGCATATCGCTCATCAAGATATTCGGCTACCGTCCCCGTGAGGTGAGAAGGCTTTATCTGCACGGCAACCTGATAGTGGTGGCTGTGGGAGCGCTGGCGTGCATACCGCTTTCAAAGCTGTGCATGGACAAGCTGTACCCATCGTTTATCGCTAATGTTGCCTGCGAGATGGAACTGGGATTTTCACCGCTGATATACGGCGCACTGTATCTTATGGTGCTGGCGGTGTACTTCGTGAGCAGTATGCTGCTGACACGCAAGCTGAATAAGATAACCCCCGCAGAGGTACTCAAAAACAGAGAGTAAAAGATAGCGAAAATCGTTTTACGAAAATTGCGAAAAAGGGACTGTACATTTCGTTGATGTGCGGTCCTTTTTCTTTGTGCAATATCACCTGATGCACAAAAATAACTGGTTAATTTTGGCGGCAATTGTTAGCTTTTTATGTATAAAACACCGAAAATGGGTTGACATTAAACCAATTCAGTGTTATAATTTATTTATGATAAAGTGTAGAGCGGCGGAGGTGATGATGGATGATCAATTCTCTGAAAACGATAGCTATGTTTGGCTGTGCTTTTACAAGCAGGTACAGGCAGAAGCTTTGTTTTTCTTTCAATAAAGTCGCTGAAGAACTTGGCGTGAATATGGTGTATTTCAACGCCCTCGGCAAAATAGGCAACAAGAATGCACAGTATGGCGATTATGAGTTCGACCTGATCGACTATATCGATCTGGATCAGTTCGATGGTATAGTTTTCGACGGCGAGGGCTATAACCTGGAGGGCATGGCGGAAAAGGTCATCAAAAAGCTGAGACAGGCAAATTGCCCTGTGGTATCCATCAGCAGCTACGTCGAAGGCTTTGATAATATAGAGTTTGATGATGCGCAGGGTATACGCATCATCACCGAACACCTGATAGATGTACACCATTTTAAAAGGATAGGCTTTATGTCGGGATATCTTACTCATCCCGATGCGGTGGTAAGGCTGAAAGTATTCCGTGAGGTCATGAAAGAACGTGGTATGCCCGAGGACGGCGCAGGTGTTTTTGAGGGAGATTTCTGGTTCCATAAGGGTGAAGAGGCTGCGGACTTTTTTCTCTCACAGCCCGAAAAGCCCGAGGCTATAGTATGTGCAAATGACTATATGGCGATCTCGCTGGCTACTGTTTTCAAGCAGAGGGATATAAAGATACCCGAGGATATAGTTGTCACAGGCTTTGACGGAACGCTTGAAGGTCAGGAGTTTTTGCCCCATATCACCTCTGCCACGAGGGAGAGGATAGATATTGCGCAAAAGGCGCTGAAACTGCTGATTGCAAGGATAGAGGGCAGAGAGTTCACAGAGCCCATGAGGATACTGCCGAAGCCCATATACACTCAGTCCTGCGGCTGCAAAAAGCTCGATTACCGCCGTGAGGCTGAGAACATCAACCATGTATACGAGATGAACCGACATTTCAGCTGCAATTTGTATGACGCTGAATCGGCAATGCTGAAACTCAACAAGGTAAGTGATCTTGATGATATTGAGGCTGTGTTTGAGGAATGTTCGGTGAACTTCGGCGAATTCGATACGTTTTTGCTGATGATGCACACAGACCGTGACGGCAGGATGTCCTGCGACAGTGACTATATATGCCCGTCGGGAAAATTCAGACCTGCGCTGTGGGTCGATAAGAAAAACGAGTATGTGCGCACGGATGAGTTGTTTGAACGCTCGAAGATGCTGCCCGATGCAAAGTCGGACAGACCGCATTTTTACTATATCATGAGTACCCATTGTGCTGAGCGTATGTTCGGGTATGCACTGGTGGAGATGTCGGCATCGGATATCTTCAATGAGTTTTATAACGTGTGGCTTTTGAACCTGGCGCTGACGCTGGAAACTCTGCTGAAAAACGACAGGATCAATAAGCTGATAGGTACGCTGGAAGACCTCAGCATACGTGACGGGCTAACGGGTATGCTCAACAGGCGTGGCTTTGATGAGCTTTCCCGTGAATCTATAAGATCTTTTGAAAAAATGCAAACTGTATGTACGATGGTCATAGATATGGACGGACTGAAGCATATCAATGATGCATACGGACATTATGAGGGCGACCGTGCAATAAAGGCAGCGGCGAATATAATCACCAAATGCTGCGATAATGGAGAGATATGTGCAAGGGCAGGCGGTGACGAATTCTATATATTCGCACCTGTGTATTCTCAGGATAAGCTAGATCGGTTCTTTGAGAGGCTGAATGGGTTTACGGAGAACTATAATAACAGCTACAATAAGCCGTACAGTCTGTCGCTGAGTTACGGCGCACTGCTCGCAGAGTGCGATAATAAGGGAAGGATAGAAGATTTCCTGACCATTAGCGACTCAAGGATGTACGAGCAGAAAATGTCCAAACCAAACAGAAGAAAGTAATGAATTTATATCATGCCGCAGAGTGTTATGCTCTGCGG
>CADALT010000038.1 GCA_902788785.1 uncultured Ruminococcus sp. | reverse complement strand
GCTGACGCCTTTCAAGGAAAATTTGGGAAAGATGACGGAAAATCTGCAAGTGGATGGTGCGCAAAGGCTTTAGTCGGTGGTTGTGCGGTGTTGCCTTAAATAAAATAAGTACAAGTCAAATGAAAAATCATATGTATGTACATACTCTTTGCCCGAATTTTGTGCATAACGGCAGAACGGCAAGTGTAAATGGCTGTAAATTTGTGTTGCAATTCGGCGGAAAATGTGGTAAAATTATAGTCGATATAATTATAGACAGGATGGTTTTTATGGATCTGAACGAATTGAGAGCAGAAATAAACAAGGTCGATGCTCAGCTTCAGGAGCTTTTTACCGAGCGTATGAGGCTTTGTCAGCAGGTGGCGGAATATAAGATACAGAACGATCTGCCCGTGTTCCAGAAAGGCAGGGAGAATGAGATAATCGAGCGTGTCAGCGCTGCGGCTCCCGACGAGCTGAAAGGTGCGACAAAGGTCTATTTCCGCACGATGATGGATATATCAAAGTCTTTGCAGTACAGCAGGTTCTTCGCAAAGGCAGATAGTATACAGTACAATAAACTGGACTTGACAGGTCATCATACCGTGGCAGTTCCGGGTACTAACGGTTCGTACAACCACATTGCCTGCGGCAAGCTTTTTGAGGACTTTGAGCCTGTGTTCTGCGAGGAGTTCGAGGACGTTTTCAAGGCGGTGCAGTCGGGCGAAACGGAGTTCGGCATACTGCCCATCGTCAATTCCACCGCAGGTTCGGTGGCGCAGACCTACGAGCTGATGAGACAGTACGATTTCAAGATATGTGCAGGAACGAAACTGCGTATCTCCCATTGTCTTGCGGCGAAGAAAGGCACAGCCATCAGTGACCTGAAGCTTGTATATTCCCACGACCAGGCGCTTCAGCAGTGCTCGGAATTCTTAAAAGCCAACGGTCTGAAAGCCCACCGCTACGCTAATACAGCCCTTGCGGCAGAGCTGGTTAAGAACAGCAGTGAACCCATTGCGGCAGTTTGTTCACAGAACTGTGCCGAGGAGATGGGGCTTGAGATACTCCAAAAAGATATCCAGAACGCTGAGGAGAACTACACCAAGTTCATTCTCATATCCAAGGAAACTCTCAAATCGGATAATGCAGATACGATCTCGGTTTGCCTGTCTCTGCCGCACCAGTCATCTTCGCTTTACAGAATGCTGACCAAATTCTCGGTGGCAGGGCTCAACCTTACAATGATAGAGAGTATGCCCGTGGCGAACACGGATTTCGATGTTGTGTTCTATCTGGATTTCCACGGCTCGGTGGACAGCCCCGAGGTCGTTAAACTGCTGAGTGAGCTTGAACAGGAGCTCAGCTATTTCAAATTCTTAGGCAACTACGAGGAGGTATAATAAATGCGCATAGGACACGGTTATGACGTACACAGACTGGTAGAGGGCAGACCGCTTATAATGGGCGGCGTGAATATCCCTCACGATAAGGGACTTGACGGACACTCCGATGCAGATGTGCTGGTACACGCACTTATGGATGCGATGCTGGGTGCGCTGGCACTGGGTGACATAGGCAAGCATTTTCCCGATACCGACCCTGCATACAAGGGCGCAGACAGCATGAAGCTGCTTGATCGGGTATGCGATATCATCGACGAGAACGGCTATATGCTGGTGAATGCGGATATGACTATCTGTGCGCAGAAGCCGAAGCTTGCACCCTACATCGAGCAGATGCGTGAGCGCATAGCAGATGTTATCGGGTGCGATATCTCGTGCATATCCGTAAAGGCGACCACAGAGGAACATCTGGGCTTTACGGGTGAAGAAAAGGGCATTTCCGCCACAGCGGTGGTGCTGATGGAGAAGGTCTGATGTTTTGCCTGCGCCCATATAAGGCTTGCGATGCCGAAAAGATCGTTTCGTGGACAGGTGATGAGCGTGCATTCAGGCTGTGGTCGGCAGACAGATTTGATGAGTATCCTCTGACCGCAGAAGGGCTAAACGCCCATTATGACAGCTTTGCTTACAGCGAATCTCCATTGCCTTTCACATTGACCGATAACGGAGAAGTCTGCGGACATATGATAATGCGCTATACCGACGAGGCACGAAAGACCGTCCGTTTTGGTTTTGTCATAGTGGATAACAGCCGCAGAGGTCAGGGACTGGGCAAGGCTATGCTCACTCTTGCGGTGAAGTACGCCTTTGAATTCCTTGGCGCAGATAAGCTGACCCTCGGCGTTTTCACGACTAATCAGAGCGCACTTGAATGCTATAAGGCGGCAGGCTTTACCGAATGCGGCACGATAAAAAATGCCTTCGCTTACGGTGATGAGAGCTGGGATCTGACCGAGATGGAGATAATCAGATAGTATATAAAGATATAAGGAGCACAAAATGAAAGTAGGTATAATAGGCTGCGGCAGCATGGGCAGTATGCTGCTGGATAAGTTTTATGCCGCAGGAGAATGCGAGCTGTTCGTCACCACAAGGACGCTCTCAAAGCTGGAAGGTCTGCCAAATGATATAAACGTTTGTAAGACGAACAGTGAGGTCGCAGCGGCATCAGATATGGTCTTTCTCTGTGTAAGACCCGATGTATTAAAGAACGTACTCGATGATATAAAGTCAGCGGTCAGCCCCGACACGCTCATAGTTTCCCTGAACGGCAGCGTGCGCTTTGACCTGATAGAAAAAGTCCTGCGCACAAAGACCGCCAAGGTGATCCCGAGCGTCACCGCCGAGATAGACCGTTCGCAGACGCTGGTCTGCTATAATGACCTTGTTACCGAAGACGACAAGCATAAGCTCAAAGACCTGCTTAGCTGCATGGGCGATGTTATCGAGCTTGCCGAGGACGAGCTGGGCATGGGTTCGGAGCTTGTGAGCTGTATGCCGGGCTTTATCGCATCGGTGTTCGATGTTATGTGTACCTCTGCCATGGAGCATACTTCGCTGCCGAAAGAGCAGGTCGTAAGCATGGTGCTGAACACTCTTACAGCCACGGGCGAGCTTATGCTGAAAAAGGGCATGACCTTCGGCGAGGTCGTTGAAAGGGTCGCCACAAAAGGCGGTATAACCGAGGTCGGTTCGTCGGTCATATACGAACAGTTCCCCCATACGGCGCAGGATCTTTTTGAGAAGACCCTGGAGAAAAGGGCGCAGACAGCTGAAAAATGCTCATCACTTTTTACAGATGACAGCATAGAGAGAATGTGATATGGAGTTCCCTAAAAAGCCCGAAACTTACTATCTTGTCAGGGACGAGATCGAGAGTTTGATAAAAGAAAAGAGTATTGACCGTGAACGCTTTCACGAGTTTTCAAAATACGGCTGGCAGGAGATAGTGAAAAAGTTTTTATCTGCCTTCATCGACCTTGAAAAGCACAAGTCTGCCGACCTGAGTTACTGCTGGCTGCATTTCAGGGACGGACTGCGCAGCAGCGAAGCGGTGCTGAGGAAAAACGACGGATACTTCGATGAGGTCAGCAAGCTTATCCCCGATGAGGACAGAAATAAAAAGCTGTTCCTGATCCTTTCCGATGGCTGGGTCTATGAGGGATATGCAAGGGAGATATTTGAGGTGCTGAGGGAATTATTTTACCTTGAAGATGCCTACATACTCTCGCCTAAGTTCGATTGGGTCATCTGCCATTGCGATGACGGCAAAAGCTCCGTACTATATAAGGTATAATCAAGCCTTTGCGTGGCATACTGACAGAGAACGGAGGTATGCTCATGGAAAACAAACTTACAAAACTGCTGGCAAGGGACGCTGAAAGCAGGGAGTTCTTTGCGACGCTCTCGCCCGAACTCAGGCGGCTGCTGATGAAGCACGATATCAGCAATTTTGAAACGCTCAGAGATGCGGCGGCACACTGTACGACCTGTGCTGTGCCAAAAGACGGCGGCAATACAGCCTCTGCCACCGAAATGACAGGTGCGGTGCCCTCGGGCAGCGATATGACCCACGGCGACTGGGTCGATATGAAAAAGAATATCATGTAAACTGTATACATTGTATATATACAGCCCAGCTCAAAGAGTCTGCGGAAATTTGTCCGCAGGCTCTTTTTTTGTGCAAATCATACGTATTTTCGACGAATGATTTGTGATAAGTCACAATAAAAAGCTCTTGACAAAAGTGTATATGGCTGATATAATGTATATATCAAATATACACAATAAGGTGATCACTTATGGATATTATTATTTCAAACACAAACGGCGAGCCGATCTATGAGCAGATCGTTAAACAGATCAAGTCACAGATCATGAACGGTGAATTGAAGGAGGGGGACGCTCTTCCGTCAATGAGGTCGCTGGCTCAGGCGCTGCGCATCAGCGTCATCACAACGAAGCGTGCCTATGAGGAGCTTGAAAGGGACGGTTTCATCGAATCCTATACAGGCAGGGGCAGCTTCGTAAAAGCACAGAATATGGAGCTTCTGAAAGAGGAGTATCTCAAAAAGGTCGAGGCGCATCTGCGTGAAGCCTGCGACTATGCCAAACGCTGTGAGATCTCTCAGGAGGAGCTGGTATCTATTCTGGAAATGATCTACGGAGGTAACTGAAATGGCAGGATATGAGAACGCTATAGAAATAAAAGGGCTGACAAAAAGGTATGACGGCTTTACGCTGGACAAGCTGAGCTTTAATGTTCCCAAAGGCAGTATCATGGGCTTTATCGGGCAGAACGGCGCAGGCAAGTCCACCACGATAAATACTATACTGAATATAGTTCGGGCAGACGAGGGCGAGATAAAGGTCATGGGGCTTGACCACATAAAGGACGAGCATGAGATAAAGCGCAATATCGCAGCGGTGTTCGATGAATTGCCTTTCAACGAACAGCTCAATGCCAACGATATCGACTTCATCTTTTCCGACCTGTTCGAGAACTGGGACAGCAAGACTTTCTTCGGGTATCTTGACCGCTTTGCCCTGCCACGCAAAAAGAAGTTCGCACAGTTCTCAAAGGGCATGAAGATGAAATTGCAGATAGCCTCTGCTCTTTCCCACGGAGCAAAACTGCTCATCATGGACGAGGCTACCACAGGACTTGACCCTGTGGTGAGAAACGAGATATTGGATATTTTTCTCGAATATCTTCAGGACGAGGACAACTCCATACTGATGTCCTCGCACATCACATCAGACCTTGAAAAGATAGCCGACAGCGTGACTTTCATCGACAAGGGCAGGCTGCTGATAACGGGCTACAAGGACGATATACTTGAAAACCACGCAGTTTTAAAGTGTACGAAGGCAGACTTCAAGGAGATAGACAAGCAGGATTTCATAAGCGCACGCCTTACTGATTTCGGTACTGATGTGATGGTGGCAGACCGTTTTGCGGCGGCAAAGAAGTATTCGGGACTGACCATCGACAAGACCACCTTAGAGGAGATAATGCTGTTCTACGTCAACCGTGAGAAAAAGGAGTGGAGATAATGAACAGACGTCACATCGCTATGCTAAAGCACGACCTTGTGCTGGGCAAAAAGTCGCTTATCTTAACAGGCGTGGCATGGTTTGTCTGCCTGATGATAACGATATTGGTATTTCTCAGCACAAAGTACGGAAACATCGGCAAATATTCAGAGGGAAAAGCAGATATCATACTGACGCTGCGCTTTAGTATGTTGATGTTCACGACCCTGTGCTGCTCACTGCCTTTCAATGAATTCAGCGGAAAAAATGTCATATCGGATATGAACTGCGGCTGGCAGAAATTCATCTACACCACCCCGCTTACGGTGAAGGAACAGCTGACTTACAGATACGGCATAAACATTATCGGGATTTTCACATCGCTGATACTCGTTCTGCCTGAACTGACCGTACTGCGGCTGTGCAGCGGTCACTGGTCGGGCAAAGCCGAACTGTTACTGATAGCCTGCATAATAGCTTACTGCTACATCTTGACGGTGGTATCGCTGCCGCTTAACGCATATTTCCGCAGCACCGACAAGGCGGGGCTGATATCAATGGTCATCACGATGATACTGTTAGTGCCAGTTATGATAATATTTAAGGATAAGACGGACGGACTCAACAAGCTTGCCGACGCAAAGGGGCAGGAGGTCGATCTGAATATGCTGACAGATCAGCTGGAGGGCTACATACCCTACTTTGCAGCGGCATTGCCTGTGCTGATAATAGTTTCGACCGCCCTTTCATATCATTTCATGAAGAAACTACTGGAAAAGAGGGTGTGCTGATATGCTGGGATTTCTGTATAAAGACCTTAAAGTGTGCAAGGGCACATTCATCGCACTGCTCATAGCGCTTATGATCTCAAACGGCTTTATTTTACTGCCCTATTTTGCAGGCGCTGAGGAATTCACCGACACCATGAATGATTCACCGCAGTTTTGGGTCATGATGTGCATATTTGCAGTGGGCATCTCATTCTACGTAGGGGGAATGTTGCAGGAAAGCCTTATTTCGGTAGATGAAAGAAAAAAGTGGGCATACTTTGTGGTTTCCACCGAAGACGGCATAAAACGTGAGGTGGGCAGCAAATACATCATGATGATACTGTACTCAATGATGACCGCATTTGTATGTGTATTTATGAATGCACTGACCTCGGATATAGTAGGCGGTGATGTACCGCCTACTATGGGACTTATAATGGTCTTGTTCTTTGTACAGCTGATGCTGAGAGCCATAAGCGTGCCTTTCATAATCGCATTTTCCTCAAAGTACGGCAACACGGTAAGGCTGAGCATATTTATCGCAGTTATGGTGTCGGCTGTTGTCTACGGGCTTTTCGGAGACCTGAGCTGGATAGATCTTGAAAGTATCTGGGATAAAGCATTCCAACTGCTCAAAAACATGAATGACAGCACAGGTCTTATCTGGGGTCAGATAGTCTTTTTCAGTGCAGTGGCTGTGCTGTACTATTTATCCTACAGGATATCCTGCAAGTTCTACCTGAAAGGAGTTGAGCACTATGACAAATGATGAGAAGATATCATTGCTGATACGCATAGTGCTGTTCGTGGCGGCTAGCTTTCTGTACCTTAATTTTACAATGGTGAAGGAATTTACAAGTGTACAAATTTATGTACTTGATTTGATCGTATCAACAGTATCGGGAGGTGTGACACTATGACAGCTGACGAGAAAAAACTGCTGATAAAGCGCATAGGCATCTTCATACTGCTGTGCTTTATACCGAACTATGCCTTAGAAATAGGCTTTTCAGACCACAAGGGCGGACTGACCTCGGCAGCGGCATCACAGACACTTATGCTGTACCCTGCCATTGCGAACATACTCACACGCATCATCACCAAAGAGGGCAAGGGTGAGCACTACCTGAAAGCCAACCTAAAAAAGCATAAGGCGATATACGCAGGAGCGCTCATCGGACCGCTGATAGTGGGGATAATAAACCTGTTGGTGACACATTGTCTGTTTGACAGTTCAGCGGACATGGGGGCGCTTTTGAGGAAAAATCTTGACGGCAACGGCATAGATATGCTGATACCCGTTGTGATATCATCATATTTCAGCGCAGCAGTCTTTATCGTAATGGGATTCGGTGAAGAATTCGGCTGGAGAGCGTACCTTACACCGAAACTTGAAAAACTCATGCCGAGGTTTGCAGCCTGTGCGGTAACGGGAGTAGTATGGGGACTGTGGCACGCACCAATGATATGGTACGGGTACGATTTCGGCATAGACTATCCGGGTTTCCCGTATGTGGGGATATTGGCGATGTGTGCAGCGTGTATACCATTAAGCTATGTACTGACATGGATGACAGAGAAAACGAGATCGGTATATCCTGCGGCGATATGCCATATGGTGATAGATACCGTAATGAATCTGCCTTTAACGGCGATGACGACGCAAACGAGTTATTACGAGCATTCCCTGATGTATGGCATAATAGTATTAGGGGGAGCACCGTTGGTGATAAGTATCATTTTGATAATAAAGCAAAGCATAACAAAAAAAGCTCACGAGGCAAGCTTTAGGTCAAGCCTTTCACGAAAGGCTTGCGGGAGTGTGAGGGCAGAGCCCTCACATCAAGGCACAAAAAGAGCGTTCTCCACAAAACGAGGAGAATGAAACTATTAAAACGGGCGGCGATGGAGCAAAATTCCTGAACGTCTGCCCACGTAACCAATTCCACAAAATACCGTGCGAGTGACATCGCCGCCCGATGGTTTTAAACAGCGTAGCGCTTTTAAAACCATTCGCAGCGTTAGCTGCGACACCTCACCACCATCTCCATCTATAAATTAAGAACAACAAAAATACTAACCCCCCACAGGATAACGAAACTCCTGTGGGGGTACTTTGTTATTTTGTCCGTTGCTCGGAATTTTGCCAGGCATATCCGAGCCGATTTTTTGCTAGGCTTATGGACGTTTTTGTGGATAGGTCGCTGTCGTCGCCCCTTACGGGTCGAAGAGGTCAAAAGCACTTCGTTGTTTGACCTCTGGACGGGCGGCGATGTCACTCGCACGCCTTTTGGTTTGTACGGGTAATTAGGCAGACGTTCAGGATTTTTGTTTCATCGCCGCCCGTGTTAGTTGCTTTGCTCTCCCGTTTTAGCTGTTAGTCCTAGCTATGTGCCTTGATGTGGAGGACTCTGTCCCCCACACCCCCTGCAAGCCGTCTAGCGCCCGGCTTGACCCTGCGCTTTGATTCGTCACCACTTTTTGCTTTGTTGCCTAGTTAGGCGTTCGGAGCCGCTTTTTTCTTCGCCCTATTAGCGCTTTTTGCCCTCTTGTTAAAAATTTTCAAAAAGGGGTTGGATTTTTCTGCAAAATGTGCTATAATATATTATGTATGTTATGACCCTTTAACGTAGAAAGGATGGCTAATGCTTAAAATAATAGGTGTGCGCTTTAAAAGCGTAGGAAAAATATATTATTTCGACCCTAAAACCTATGACCCTCAGGTCGGTGATAAGGTCATTGTCGAAACTTCCCGTGGCGTTGAGTGCGGTGAAGTCGTTATGACAGGCAGAGAAATAGATGAAAACTCTTTCTCTAACCCGATAAAACCCATTATCAGGATTGCTGATGAGCGTGACCTGCGTACTATCGAACGCAATAAGGCTAAGGAAAAAGAAGCTTTCGAGATCTGCCGTAAAAAAATTGAAGCCCACAAGCTCAAAATGGATCTCATTGATGTTGAGTGTACTTTTGATAATAATAAACTCCTGTTCTACTTCACTGCTGAAAACAGAGTCGATTTCCGTGAACTGGTCAAAGACCTTGCAGGCGTGTTCAGAACCAGGATAGAGTTGAGGCAGATAGGCGTCCGTGATGAAGCTAAAATGCTCGGCGGTTTAGGTATCTGCGGTCAGCCCTTCTGCTGTTCAAGATTTTTGGGAGATTTTCAGCCCGTGTCTATCAAAATGGCTAAGGAACAGGGCTTGTCTCTTAACCCGACCAAAATATCGGGCTGCTGCGGCAGACTTATGTGCTGCCTGAAATACGAACAGGACAGCTATGAGGATCTGCTCAAACACACCCCAAAGGTCGGCGCTATCGTCAAGACCAGCGAGGGCAAGGGTCTTGTGCAGGAGGTAAACCTAATCACAGGCAAGCTCCGTGTCAAGCTCGACAGGTCGGACAATGTTATAACTGTTAAAAAGGAAGATGTTGAGGTCATTCGTGACTCCGTCATCAAGGTGGATAAGAACGAGCTCAAAGCGCTCAAAGGACTGGAGGGTAAGTAATGCCGTCATCACCCGTACATATGCTGCTCGCCTACAGAATGGCTGACAGCTTAGGAATAAACGATAAGGCGGATTTTCTGCTGGGCGCCATTGCTCCCGACAGTGTGAACCACGGTATGGAGCAGGCAAGTGAGGCTGTGCGCTACAGGGCGCATATACGTGACCGTGACTATGATATCTGGAAGCGTATGCTCACAGATTTTGCCGATGCCAATTCAGAGCATTATGCTGACTGCTTAGATTACCTCAAAGGCTATATGTTCCACTGCTGGACGGATATTGCGTGGGACGAAGCTGTTCAGCCCAAGATCTTCAAGTTCCTGGAGACACAGGGCTACGGCTACGATGATATGACCTACCAGAAATGGCAGGAGCTCTACCGATTCAACAGTGTGGTCATCAAGGACAAGGATTTTGAGGAGTGCCGCAGGCTTGTAAAGGCAGGTATCCCCCGTGACATCGCCGCCTGCGATGCAGGGCTGATACAGCGCTACAGGGATTATGTGGCTGATGATTACCGTGACAAGATAAAAGAAGAAACACCGCTGTTCCTGAATGACAGCCATATCGCCTCAACTATCAGGCAGATGGACGACATGGGCTACAGCGAAAAGATAATTTCGATAGGAAAGTAAATTTATTTTTGGAGATGGAAAACAATGTTTGAAACATTCGCAAATGTTCTGGCAGCCAATGCGCCTGCCTTACAGAACGTACATACGCCTTTCCCGATGGGTATGCACCTGGTATTCTGCATAGCCGCAACTGTGGTATACGGTTTGCAGTATATAAGCAAGAAATCGCTGCACTATATGTGCCTGCTGCTTGCCTGTGACCTGACTTTCGTAGTACAGCTCAATACATCCGATGTGACCATAGGTGTGCTTTTCGTGCTGGAGGCGCTGCTGCTTATAGGCGCAGCTGTGTTCTCTCACAAGTACAATAAGAAGCTGAAGGCTGAAGAGGGCGAAAGCAAGAAGCCTGCCGAGAACAATGACAGCGTAGACAACGCTTTTGAGGACTGATGCCATGAAGCTTGTCATACTTGATTCCGAGACTGTTTCCCGTGGGGGAGATGTGACCTTAGACGGCATAACTTCGCTGGGCGATGCGCAGGTATACGGCTTTACACCAAATGATGAGGTGGCTGATAAGATAGGCGATGCAGATGCGGTCATCTGCAACAAATGCCTTATCACCGAGGACGTTTTTGAGCGCTGCCCGAATTTGAAGTACGTGGGGCTTTTTGCCACGGGCTACAACAATGTTGACCTTGCTGCTGCTGATAAGCACGGTGCGGCGGTCTGCAATGTGCCCGCATATTCCACCGATTCAGTGGCGCAGCATACATTTGCGCTGATACTCAACCATTTCAACAAGATAAGGGCTTATGCGGATACGGTCGATAACGGCGACTGGGTAAACTACAAGCTGTTCACATACTTCTATATACCGACCTTTGAGCTTAAAGGCATGACCTTGGGCATCATAGGTTTCGGGGATATAGGCAGGCGTGTGGCTGAGATAGGCAAGGTATTCGGCATGGACGTGGTGACCTACACCCGTTCACCGCAGAAAGTCGGTGATGCCGCCCGTGCGGTGAGCCTTGATGAACTGCTGGCAGTCTCCGACGTGGTGACAATGCATTGTCCTCTTACGGACGACACCAAAGAGATGATAAACAAGGATACTCTGGCTAAGATGAAGCCCACAGCGTATTTTGTGAATACTGCAAGGGGCGGTGTCGTGAATGAGCAGGATCTGGCTGATGCCCTGAATAACGGGGTCATCGCAGGCGCAGGTATCGACACGCTGACCTTTGAGCCCATGCGTGAAGATTGTGCGCTGAGGGGGGCAAAGAATATCACCATCACTCCCCATATCGCCTGGGCGCCAAAACAGACCCGTGAAAGGCTGCTTGAAGTGGTGGCAGAAAACCTCCGCCGCTGGAAAGACGGCAATGCGCAGAACGTGGTCAACAATTACAACAAATAAAAAACAGACCATCAGTCCCATAAAACGGACAGATGGTCTTTTCTTTTATCGTGCAGGCTGTTTCTCCTTCGGCTGAAAGGGGAGCGCAGCCGCTTTTTTTATGTATTTTAGAACCAGTGTCAGCGGTATGACCATGACACAGCATATTATCCACACGAGTATAATGTTCTTGCCGCCTGTGAATTTCAGCACGATGTCAGCAGCGATGTACATGAACGGCAGAGGGTCGTAGTGCAGCGCCATTATGTCCATGGAATCAAGACCAAGTTCACGCAGGGGCTTGATGTTGTCGGGCATACATCTGCACAAATGCAGCATACCCACCGAACCCGTAACGCCTGTCAGCAAGAAGTACAGCATATCGTTGAGCTTGAATATGTGCATATTCACTCCGGGGAAGTACAGTGCCACCGAGATGAGCAGTATCAGCATGGAAGTGATACCGATGCACAGGTCACGCTGCTTGTCCTTTCTGCCTAGCTGTCCGCTGAGGAAATATCCGAAGGATACAAAGAACAGCGAAGGGAATATCCTGAACAGCGCAATGGTGAAAAAGCGCAGCAGCTGTGGGTCCATCCAGCCCTTGTCGGTCATTAAGATGTAGGACTTGCTTGCGAAGAACGACAGGAAGAGCGAGCCTATGAGTATCTCCTTATCTGTGAGGAACAGCCTGTTCTTCAACAGGTGGAACAATATCCTTGTGCAGAAAAGCGTTGCCAGGAACCACAGCGGCGCATTGCCGCTGGTGATGATGGTCGCACGCAGCATACCTTGTATGCGCTCGTTTTGGTTGCCGTGCTGTAAAAACTCCGCCGCCATGTATACCAGCGACCAGATGTAATAGGGCACCATCAGCCTTTTGAACAGCTTGCCCACTTTGAGGGTGGGGATCTTGTCAAGCTTTTCCAGCTTTCTGCCCTGAAAACCCAGCAGAAGTCCTGTTATCACAAAAAACAGCGGCATATGGAAGGAGTAGATGAAATGTATCAGGAAATCGCCTGCCTTATCCTTCTCGTCGATGATGAGGTTCGTATGCCCCAGCACCACCAGCAGTATGCCTATACCTTTTGCATAGTCCACGTAGTCAAGGCGTTTTTTGCCCTTGACGATAGTTTTATCATTTCTCATTTTTCTTATTGTCCATAGTAAAAAGATTTTTCCATAGGAAGTCCGCAGGCATTATCATCACCGAGAATATGGCGGTGTAGACCAGTGCGGTCAGCACTCTTTGATTTTCGGGCAGCTGACTGTAATAGCGCTGGGTCATGTTGATGGCTGCCACCTGCGAAAGGTAGATGGGCAGCGAAAGTTTGCCAAGGAAAAAGCAGACTTTGTTGGAAAGTATCCTGCTTCCATGGGAAACGCCCGAAAATGCCAGCGTCACCATGATGAACAGGAGAGCGAGACATATAGCCTCGTATTTGATGGGCAGCCTTGATGCCACAAAAAGCGTTGACAGCCCAAAGCATATGAATTCTGCGATGGTAAAGCCCCACCGCTTGGCAGCCGAATATTTTTGGCTTGCCAGATAGCATGAAAGCTCGTAAGCTGTAAAGCCCAGAGTTATCTCCGCTATGGCTCTAAGCACCGATTTGAAGCATATGCCCGTCCAGACGAAAACACCCGTCAGGGACTCGTCTGTATAGGTCATATATCCGCACAGCAGCACAGCGATAAGGGGTCCCACATATCTTGCGAAAGCGCTGTAGTGCTTGTAAAGTATGGGATAAAGCACAGCCATAGCTATCAGCATGGAGGAAAGGTACCATTCCACATGATTGGGCTCGGAGTAGGAAAGTCCCGTATTCTGTATCAGCAGCAGGTTGGGCACGGCGTTTATAAATGCCGTCACCACTGAACTGCCGCTCAGATCCTTACACATCACAAAGACAATAAAGGCTATGATGAAAGCCACGATATGCTTTGGCATCAGCGAGAGGTACTTGCGCTTCATAAAGGCCAGACCCTTTGCAGGGTCGAACTTCACGCTGCCGTCAGCCGATGGTTCTATGCGCTTTTTGACGGAAGCCGCCATCAGCCAGCCCGATACCAGAAAGAAAAATTCGACACCCATGGCGCCGTGGAGAAAAAAGCCGAACCTGAAATCCTCCTCTATCTCCACGGGCTGCATGAGATATCTGTAGTAATGGAACAGCAGTACATATATGGAGAAGATGAACCTGTAAAGCTCGATCTTTCCATTTCTCGTCGATCTGTTCTCTGACATTTTACTTCAGTGCATCAAGTATAGCCTGAGTCTTGTCGGTCTTCTCCCAGGCAGCACCGAGGTCTTCTCTGCCCATATGACCGTAAGCTGCCAGCTTGCGGTACTGGGGCTTTCTCAGGTCGAGCATTTTGATTATGCCTGCGGGTCTGAGGTCGAATACCTTCTTTACAGCCTCGCTGATCTTTTCGTCCTCGACCTTGCCTGTGCCGAAGGTGTCCACCATGATGGAAACGGGGTTAGCCACACCGATGGCGTAAGCCAGCTCGACCTCGCACTTGCTTGCAAGACCTGCCGCAACGATGTTCTTAGCCACATAACGTGCAGCATATGTAGCGGAACGGTCTACCTTCGTGGGGTCCTTGCCCGAGAAAGCTCCGCCGCCGTGGCGAGCATATCCGCCGTAGGTATCAACGATGATCTTTCTGCCTGTCAGACCGCTGTCGCCCTGGGGTCCGCCGATAACGAAACGGCCTGTGGGGTTGACAAAGTAAGTGGTATCATCGTCCAGCAGCTCGGCAGGGATAACTGTCTTGATAACATTCTCGATTATATCGCTCCTGATCTGACCAAGGGAGATCTTCTCATCGTGCTGAGAGGAAACTACAACAGCGTCTATCCTCTTGGGCTTGCCGTCAACGTATTCAACAGTTACCTGTGTTTTTCCGTCGGGGCGCAGGTAGGGGAGTGTGCCGTTCTTTCTGACCTCGGTGAGCTTCAGTGCCAGCTTGTGTGCCAGTGAGATAGGCAGGGGCATCAGCTCGGGAGTTTCGTCGCAGGCAAAGCCGAACATTATACCCTGGTCGCCTGCACCTGTATCGAAAGCGTTCTCCTCTCTGCCTTCGAGAGCGTTGTCAACGCCCATGGCGATGTCGGGAGACTGCTTGTCTATAGTGGTCATTACCGAGCAGGTATGGCCGTCAAAGCCGTACTTAGCTCTGTCATAGCCGATCTCGACCACGGTGTTCCTGACTATCTGGGGGATATCTACCTGTGCCTTGGTGGTGATCTCACCCATGCACATTATCATACCTGTGGTAGTCACTGTCTCGCAGGCTACTCTTGAATAGGGGTCCTGCGCCAGCATAGCGTCAAGTATAGCGTCAGAGATCTGGTCGCAGATCTTATCGGGATGTCCTTCTGTAACGGACTCGGATGTGAATAAAAACTTTGACATAAAAATACCTCCTTAAAAGGGTCTTGCGCAGACTCTGTCACATTATATATAGTACAGAGCCTTGCTGTGTGTGATGTTTTTGCGTTAAATCACAGCCAAAAGAAAAGCTCCCATTCTTGCGATGAGAGCTGAAATTTTTTATAAAATTTCCTCATCTTCCGGAAATAACCGCAGGATTTGGCACCTTAAAACAATATCAGGTTGCCGGGCTTCACAGGACCTGTTTCCTCCACCACTCTTGATAAGGCTATTAAATTTAACAAACACTATTATACTACACACTTTCTCTTTTGTCAACAGGAATTTATAAATTTTTACAGCTGATACGCATTTTGGATAAAGATAAGACTTGTCTTACAATTACGGGGGGCGGATTTTAAATATTTTTAAACAAAAAATCAAATGTTTGAGAATCTCGAAAAAAGTGCTTGACAAACGCTTGCAATCGTGATATAATAGACAACGTTGACTGATGAGGTCAACGCCTCAAGAACTGCGGGTGTAGTTCAATGGTAGAACTCCAGCCTTCCAAGCTGGCCACGTGGGTTCGATTCCCATCACCCGCTCTTACTGTTGAAATACTTCAAGCAGTAATATGCGTCATTAGCTCAGCTGGATAGAGCAACCGCCTTCTAAGCGGTAGGTCACTGGTTCGAATCCAGTATGGCGTGTTATGGTGGGTATAGCGTAGTTGGTTAACGCGTCAGATTGTGGTCCTGAAGATCGAGAGTTCGAATCTCTCTACCCACCCTATATTTTACGAAAGCCCGATGAACTCGGGCTTTTTTGCTATATACAAAAACAAAATTGAACAGGACGCCGGCAAAGGTCGGGGCGGAGATATAGCGCTGCTTATATGGTGCATATATTTTATACCTGTGGGCGTGCCGGCGTACAGGCATTTTTTGAAGAACGGCAAATGATATACTATAATAAGGAGGCAATGACATGAAAAGAACGAAAGCGGCTCTTTTGAGCCTTATGCTGGTGATGACGATGGCAGGCTGTGCATCACAGGGAGGAAATACCGAACCTGCGCAGACCGAGGCACAGACTTCTTCCGAGGAGACGCAGGATAAGTCGGAAAAAGCTGACAAGGCGCAAAAGAAAGATGATGCGCCCAAAAAGGAACTCGGCCATACGGAAAATGATACGGGCATAGCACAGATAAATATCACCACCGTAAATCAGGCGGCGGACGTTATGAAGTTCATCGACGAGCCTGTGGCAAGGCACGTTGCCGAGGCTATCTCGACCTGGACCCCCGGCTATGTCATTCCGCCCGAGCCTTATTATGAAGCCTGCACCGTTACCGTGGTCGGCAAGGACGGCACTGTTTATACCGAAGATGCCGAGGCTGATGTGAAGGTCAGGGGCAACTGGACCACAAATTATCCCAAGAAACCGCTGAGGATAAAGTTCGGCGAGAAACAGCCCATGCTGGGGCTGAATGACGGCGCCGAGATGAAGAACTGGCTGCTGCTGGCGGAGTATAAGGACGGCTCGATGCTCAGGGACAAGGCGGCACTGGACTTCTCGGAGGATATCCTCGGGGCGGACGGGCTGTATTCTGCGGACAGCGAGCTGGCGGAAGTCACCGTCAACGGCGAATACCGTGGAGTTTATCTGGTCAGCGAACAGCAGCAGATAGCTTCCCACAGGGTCGATATAACCGAGTGCGAGAAGGACTATCAGGGTACGGATATAGGCTATTTTCTGGAGTTTGACGGCTATTTCTACAATGAGGACGACTTGCAGAATTTCCATGTGAGCTATGCCGACAATGCCGCACTGACTCCCTATGACGGCAAGGGCGGCAGCAGCAGGAAGATGAAGTGCCTGCCTGCAAATTCCTTCGATGAGAGGAACGATGTGGGCTTTAGCATCAAGAACGATATCTACTCGCAGGCACAGCACGATTTCATTGCGAACTACGTTGAGAATGTGTACAAAATAATGTACTATGCCGCTTATAATGACGAAGCATGGGCGTTCGATGCGGACTATAAAGAGATCTCAAAGACCACCGAAATGTCGCCGCAGGAAGCTGTCGAGGCGGTGGTCGATGTGAACTCGCTGGCGGATATGTACATAATAAGCGAGATGACCTGCGATGCGGACATCTATTGGTCGAGCTTTTTTATGGACGCTGATTTCGGTCCCGAGGGCAATAAAAAGCTGACTTTTGAAGCCCCATGGGATTTTGACTCGGCAATGGGCACAAAGGACAGGTGCGCCAACGGCAAGGGCTTCTATGCGGCGAATATAGTGCCCGATGTTGACGGTTATTACGAGACTATAAATCCTTGGCTGGCGGTGCTTATGTATGAGGATTGGTACACCGACATCATCAGGGAGAAGTGGACAGCTGCCTATGATGCAGGAGTGTTCAGCGACACCATCGCAATGGTGCATAACGACAAGACCGAGTACGCCGAAGCTTTCGGGCGCAACTATGACAAATGGAACAATATCGTGAATAACGAACAGTTCCTTGCAGAGCTCTCAAAGCGTGCGGCAGAATGCAAGACCCACGGAGAGGCTGCGGATTATCTCGAAGAATGGCTGACAGCGAGAGTTGAGTTCATGAACGAGAACTGGCATGAGTGAGCATTGTAAGCAAACGTACCGAAGTTATAGATCAAACCCATATAAAGGAGGTCTGTAAAGATGGAATACTTTAAACTCGCAAACGGCGCAGAGATACCTGCGGTGGGCTACGGCACATACCTTGCCACGGAGGGCAAAGGCAGTGATACCGTACTCGAGGCGCTGTACGCAGGCTATCGCTATATCGACACTGCACGGTTCTATAAAAATGAGGACGAGATAGGCGAGGCTCTGAAAAAAAGCGGCATAAAGAGGGAAGATATCTTTCTGTGCAGCAAGGTCTGGCGCACCGATCTGGGGGCTGAAAAAACAAGAGCTTCCTTTGAAGCTTCCTGCAAAAGCCTGGGCACGGACTATCTTGATATGCTGCTTATCCACTGGCCTAAAGCATCACAGCAGGGCGACTGGATAACGCCCGTCCGTGAAAGCTGGAAGGTCATGGAAGAACTCTGCTGTGAGGGCAGGATAAAGACCATCGGTGTCTCGAATTTTCTGCCGCATCATCTAAGACCTCTGCTGGAGACCGCTAAGATTCGTCCTGCGGTAGACCAGCTGGAACTCCATGTGGGCTATATGCAGGAATATGCGCTGGCATATTTAAAGGAAGAGGGCATACTTCCACAGGCATGGAGCCCCCTCGGCAGGGCAAGACTGCTGGGTGACGAGCGCATAGCAGGACTTGCTCAAAAGTATGCTAAAACGCCTGCACAGGTGCTGCTGCGCTATCTTGTGCAGAGGGGCATACCCGTGATACCCAAGGCTTCGACTGCTGAACGCATGAGAGAGAATGCGGATATTTTCGGCTTTGAACTCACAGAGGATGAGATGAGCTTTCTTTCGTGCTTTGCCCAGACAGGCTGGTCGGGCGAGCACCCCGATATAGTATGACAGACAAGGCTCCGCAGGATAACTGCGGAGTTTTTTTTCGTGATAATTTTGAATTGAAAGATATGTAACAAAAATGTAATTGACAAGTCGTATGCTGTGTGATATAATATTACTGTTAGAGATGTGCCCGTGGGCATATCATTCATTTTAGGGAAAAAGGACGGTGAGAACAGAAGTGACTAACAGTGACAGTTGCGGGTCAAAAGGGCAGCGGTGCAGTTTTAATATCCTGCGGACGATGTGCTGTGACAGTTCGTCGTCTTCTGTATGTCTGCGTGTGCAGATGTGATGCGGATATTTACCGAACATAAGGTGCGGACGGCTCTCTGTGATTTATCATGGGGTGGTCGGGTGTTCTGTGCCTGAAAGTTCAAGTAAAATGCTGCCTCTGTGTGACCTGCCATAGGTTATTCAGAGGATTTTTTGTGCTCATTTTAACCCCTTACGTCATAATTTTTATTATTGGGCTCTCCCCGTGGGGAGGTCTGCAAATTTATGAAACGGAGGGCTGACGATGGCGGAAGATATCATCAGAGAGACAGGTGCGGAGCAGGAAAGCTCTGCGGCAAAGCCCGACTATGAGGGCGAGATAACAGATATAATCAGGAGCAATGCGTCACCCCGAGTGATGCTCAAAAAGCTCGAGGACTACCACGGCAACGATATCGCAGGTGTTCTGGGCGACCTTAACCAGCAGGAGCGCAAGAAGCTTTTCAGAGTGTGCAGCGCTGATATGGTGGCAGAGGCGTTTGAGTATCTGGAGGAGGAAGATGCGGGAGTATATCTCAACGAGATGGACCTGACAAAGGCGGCGGCTGTGGTGTCACTGCTGGAGACGGATACTGCTGCGGACGTGCTGCGTGAGATAGAAAAGGAAAAGCGTGGGCTCATAATAGATGCCCTCACCCCAGAGATAAGGCAAGAGATCAGGCTGATCGCCAGCTTTGATGAGGATGAGATAGGTTCTAAGATGACCACGAACTATATCGTTATAAAGGAAGATCTGTCGGTAAAGCAGGCGATGAGCGAGCTTGTCAGGCAGGCTGAGGAAAACGATAATATCTCCACCATATTCGTGGTGGACGAGGACGATGAGTTCTATGGTGCGATTGACCTGAAAGAGCTTATCACGGCGAGGAGCACAAGGGCGCTGGAAAGCCTTATAATGACTTCTTTCCCGTATGTATATGCAAATGAAGAGATAGATGACTGTATCGAAAAGCTGAAGGATTACTCCGAGGATCTGATACCCGTGCTGGATAACAGCAGCAAGCTGCTGGGCGTTATCACCGCCAAGAGCCTGATCGAGGTAGTGGATGACGAGATGGGTGAGGACTACGCCATGCTGGCAGGTCTGATCGCTGAGGAAGACTTGCAGGAACCTCTTAAAGAGAGTATGAAAAAGCGTCTGCCGTGGCTGCTGGTGCTTTTGTGCCTGGGTATGCTGGTATCGGGCGTTGTGGGCGTGTTCGAGCGTGTGGTATCACAGCTGACGCTTATAATGACCTTCCAGTCGCTGATACTGGACATGGCAGGTAACGTCGGTACGCAGTCGCTGGCTGTCACCATCAGGGTGCTGACCGATGAGAACCTGACCTTCGGGCAGAAGATGCATCTGGTGTTCAAGGAAACAAGAGTGGGTCTGTGCAACGGTCTGCTGCTTGGATGTATCTCCTTTGCGATGGTGGGACTGTATATCATGATATTCAAAAATCGTGATGCGGGCTTCTCCTTTGCAGTCTCGGGCTGCATAGGCGTATCACTGCTGCTGGCAATGCTCATATCCAGTGCGGTGGGCACGCTCATACCGCTGTTCTTTAAACGCATAAAGGTAGACCCTGCGGTAGCTTCGGGTCCGCTGATAACCACTATAAACGACCTTGTGGCTGTTGTGACCTACTACGGACTGAGCTGGATACTGCTGCTCAATGTCATGGGGCTGGGTGCGTAAAAACAATAAAATATATTTCTGCGGACGTTCAGGCGTCCGCATTTTTATGGGATATTCTGGAAATTTGGATGATGAACTGTCCCGAATTTTTCACTATTGTGATGATAAAAGTGTGACAAAAAGCTGAAAAAAATTCATATCCCTTGATTATTGGGGGATAATGTGCTATAATGCATAAAGGCAAAAACGCAGAAATGCTCTGCGTTTTGATGTTGCTTTGAATTTTGATAAATAATGCGCCGTTTTGTGCGGCGGTAAGATCAACGTTGTAAAGGCGGTTTTCTTTTTGGGATATACTACTAAAGGAAGGGAGCAGTATAAAAGGCTCCTGAATTTCATGGCTGCGCTGGTCATAATCTTTTTCTGTATGTTCAGCTTCTCCCATGTATGGTATAATTATTATAACAGCAAGATGCATGACCCTTTCTGGCATTACGGAAATCTGCTGATGGTGGGCTTGTATGGTATAATATATGTCACCACAGCAGGCGTGTTCAACGGTTTCAGGCTGGGATACTCTAAATTTATGGGACTTTACGGCTCGCAGATATTGGGTATACTGGGCGCTAACGCTATCGAGTCGGTGCTGGTCGCCCTCATAGGCAGAAACCGTATGGACCTTAAACCAATTTTCATACTGGCTGCGATACAGCTGGTCTTTGCGGCACCGTGGAGCTATCTGTTCACGGTGATATACACCAAGATGTATCCGCCAAGGCGGCTTATAATCCTCTACGGCAACTCCAATGCGAAATACCTTGTAAATAAGATGGCGGAACGTACCGATAAGTATAAGATATGCGCCGCTGTCAGCTGCGAGGAGAGCATAGAGGAGATAGAGCGCCGTATACTGCGCTACGAGGGCGTCATCATCACCGATATACCCGGCGACCTGAGAAACAAGCTGGTGAAGTTCTGCTTTGAACACTCCATCAGAATGTATATAAACCCCAAGCTTTCCGACATCATTATCAGGGGTGCGGACGACTTCCATCTGTTCGATACTCCGCTGCTGCTGTCACGAAACGACGGCCTTAAATTTGAACAGCGTATAATGAAGCGTATGTTCGATGTGCTGCTTGCGGTGATGCTGCTGATAGTCGCATTGCCGTTCATGCTGATAACAGCGCTCATCATCAAACTTTATGACGGCGGCCCCGTGCTGTATTCGCAGGTAAGACTCACCAAAAACGGCAGAAAGTTCAAGGTGCTGAAATTCCGCAGTATGGTCATTGATGCGGAAAAGGGCGGCGCAAGGCTCGCAAGTGAGCATGACGACAGGATAACACCCGTGGGCAAGGTCATCAGGAAGATAAGATTTGATGAGCTGCCCCAGCTGATAAACATTTTAAAGGGCGATATGTCCTTTGTGGGACCCAGACCCGAGCGCCCCGAACTTGCGGAGCGTTATGAGCTGACCATGCCCGAGTTCAAGTACCGCCTGAAAGTTAAGGCAGGTCTTACGGGATATGCGCAGATAATGGGTAAGTATAATACGACACCTTATGATAAACTGAAGCTTGACCTTATGTATATCGAGCATCAGTCTGTCAGGGAAGATCTGAAGATAATACTGAGCACGGTAAGGACAGTGTTTGTGCCCGATGCAACGGAGGGCGTGGAATTCGATGTACCTATAGAAACTAAGCGTGGGGACATCAAGCACGATTTCAGTAAAGATCTCGAGCTTACCGAAGAAGAGGTAGAAGAATTCGAGATAGCCGAAGGATTGCCAAGAAGGTAATTCATAATGTTCCGAGCGCAAAAACAGGCACCAAAGCGAAAAGCGGTGACGAGGCAAGCTTTAGGTCAAGCCTTTCACGAAAGGCTTGCGGGAGCGTGAGGGCAGAGCCCTCACATCAAGGCACATAGCTGGGACTAACAGCTAAAACGGGAGAGCAAAGCAAACAACACGGGCGGCGAATAGCAAAAATTTGTGCGTGAACATTTAAACACGTTCCCATAAATCTTCGTGCGGATAAATTCGCCGACCGTCAGAGTTAAGTCAGCGGTTATCAAAGGCGAAGCCTACGCTTACATTCTTTGAAGATACCCGAATGAAAAGAATGATAAGCGTATTGATAAGCGCTGACTTAGTACAGCCGAAACGCTTTTGATCTCTTCGACCCGTAAGGGGCGACCCTCGAAGCGCCTGTGTGTTTCTTGCAAGTGAAACGATAAGAAAAAAACGTAATAGGCGACGACAGCGACCTCTCCACCCAAGCAAAAATATTCATAAGCCAAGCAAAATCACGCTCGGGTATGCCGAGCAAAAAAATAAAAACAGAATAAAAAAATCCAACTTCCCCCACTTGACAAAATAGGAAAAATGTGCTATATTATTATCTGGCGGAACCATTTGGGCGAAATGGTTTAAGGCGAAGAGGACAATATAGGAAAGAGGGCTGCTGCGTGGCAGCCCTCTTTTCTCTTATATACTGATGAAAAACTATATACCTATAGTAAACGGAGGAATATATCATGAATAAAAAAGAAATAGCCGAGATAAAAAAGAATTTCAGCGACGACTGTAATTTCTTTACAATAAACCGTGTGGTAACTGCGTTCGTCGATGCAGAGAAAAATATCAAGTGTAAAACAAATCAGCTTTATAATATCATTCCTCAGGACGACAGTGAACTTATACTCGCTATGCTCAAAAAAGTCCTGAGCGGCAGGATAGGCGCTAATCTGCTGGAGTACCCCTTCCCGAAAGATCAGGTGCTCGAAGGCGGTACTCAGCAGTTCCTCTATAAAGTCATGAGAAGTAAACTGGCTGAGGACGAGATAGTTGATGAGTTCTTGAATACCATCGTCGAGAAAGTCGAGTACGTTTCTACATATTCCATATTCTGCGCACATTGCTCCTACTCCGTGCTCAAAAAGAACAGCATGGACGAACTCGAAGAAGAGGCTGATACCGATTATAACTTCATCATCACCGCTATCTGCCCCGTAAACCTGCGTATCGACGGTCTTATCTATAACGAGGAAACTAATGCCATCGCCAAGAAGGAAGGCTCCGACAGGATAGTTGAAATGCCTACCGACGGCTTCCTCTTCCCTCTGTTCAATGACAGGGCGGCTGATGTTAACGGCGTGCTGTACTATACTAAAAATGCTAAAAAGCCCAATACCAGCGTTATCGAGGAACTGCTGGGCTGTGAGTTCAATATGACGGGGCAGAGCGAAAAGGAAGTCTTCCATTCCATACTGGGCAAAGTCGTGGGCGATGAGCTTGACCTTGACCTGATAACTTCCGTAAACGGCAAGATACAGAACCTCATCGACCAGACCTCTCATGAGACCGAGGTAACTACCATCGACAGCCATAAGCTAAATTCTATCCTCTGGGAGGCAGGCGTAAGCCAGGAAAAGCTCGAACATCTGGACGCTGTATATCAGCAGGCGACCGACAATAAGCCCCTGACCGCTGTGAACCTCGTGGAGAGAAAGACCGTGGTATCTGTGCCCAGCATAACAGTCAATATCGGCAAGGGCGGCGTGGATAAGGTCAAGACCCAGGTCATAGGCGGCAGAAAGTGCCTGGTCATCGCCCTTGATGACCCCGAGATCTCCATAAACGGTCTGGAGATGAAGCTGGAGCAAAGACCGTCTGCACCCTCCTACAGCGCACCTGCGCAACCCGAGGAACAGCCCGATGCGCCCGCAGATGACAACGATGAGGCTGCACCCTTCTGATAAGGGGCTTTTTGGGACGGTGAGCATATGAAGCTGGGCAAACTTCAGCATAATATTTACGATGTTATAATGAGCGCACTGGCAGTGCTGGCTGCGGTGCTGATACTGCTTGATGCCACGGGAGAGCTTACGGGGCTTGCAAAGGCGGTGTACTTCGTGCTGCACGGAGTTTTCGCAGCCGACCTCGCTGTGAGGGTATATGCCGCAAAGGACAAGCATAAGTTCTTTAAGCAGAATTACTGGGATATCATAGCTGTGCTGCCCCTGCACGGTGTTCTGCCGCCCATGCCCGACCCCAAGGTCGATGCGGTGCTGAGCGTGCTGGACCTTGTGAGGATAGTGGCGTTTTTGTCCCGTCCGCTCAGGAAAGCACAGCGCTTCTATAATACCAACGGCTTTAAATACGTGGTATTTGCGACCTTCATGACGGTCATAACAGGCGGCGTGCTGATACATTATGCCGAGGGCATGGACTTCGATGACGGCATATGGTGGGCATTCGTCACAGCGACCACCGTGGGCTACGGCGATATTTCCCCGAGTACGGTGTACGGCAGGCTCATCGCCATGGTGCTGATGCTGGTGGGTATAGGGCTCATAGGTTCGCTGACCAGTACGCTTACTTCGTTTTTTATGGATAAGCGAATGAAGAAGTCCTCCGATGCGGTGCTTGATACGGTAAAGGCAGAACTTGACCGCTTTGATGAACTTACACCCGATGAAGTGGACAAGCTTTGCAGGGTGCTTAGATCACTTAAAAAGGAGAAGTAGCATGGATATATTAAAATGGCTGGAAAACTGGTACAGCTCGAATTGTGACGGTGACTGGGAACATTTGTATGGTATCAAAATAGGGACATTGGACAACCCCGGCTGGTCGGTTGAAATAAATCTTCTGGAGACTGTGCTTGAAGACAGGGGATTTGAGAGAATAAAGATAGATAATTCGGATGACGACTGGGTATTCTGCTGGGTAGAGGAAGGTAAATTCAATGGTGCCGGAGACCCGGGGAAGCTAACGGTCATTCTTGAAATATTCAGAAAATGGGCTCAACAAGCTCAGACGGACGATGCGAGGTGACAAAACGGGAATGAAACTGCTTAAAAGCTACATTTTGCCCGTATATGTACAGATGACGGCAGCCGCTGTCCTGACTTATGTGCTGAGAGCGAACGGTGCGGTCTGCGGATATGAGTCGGGCATAGGGCTCATGATGATAGCTTTGGGCGGTGTATCCACGGCAATGTGGGGGTGCATATATCAGCTGAGATATGGGGACAAGCGCCCGAAAGAGATATTCCTTGACTTCTTTCGTTTTAAAGTCGACCCGAAGGCATACGGACAGGCGGCAGTTTTTCTTACAGTCGATTTTCTCGGCGTGATACTGTTTGGCAGGCTTGATGCAGGGGTGGGCACACTTGTTGCGCTTTTTGTAAAAGCCATAGCTTTCGGCGGCATAGAGGAACTGGGCTGGCGCTATACTTTTCAGCCGTGGGTCGAAAAACGTATCAGCTATGTCCCTGCGACACTGCTGACTTTCCTATGCTGGGGGATATGGCATTTCATGTTCTTCTATATCGACGGAAGTATCTCAGCCGTACAGACCTTGCCTTTCTGCGTGGGACTGCTGACAAACTGCTTTATACTCTCGGCACTGTATAACTCTGGTAAAAACCTGTGGCTGTGTGTCATGACCCATGCGCTCATAAACACCTTTGCTCAGACGACTTCCGTTGAGAACGGGTGGATAGGCTATGTGACCTCGGCACTGATAATAGCGTTCGCCATAATACTGAATATAAAAAAGCCTGCCCGTGCAGAACAGTGACCATGTCAAGCTGTACAAAGCAGGCACTTTATTTTAATGCGCATTGCACAAGACAAGACTTGTCCTGCGGCAAAAACATGGCATTTCTCACTTTGTGTCGTGGATTTTTGCAGGGCAGTATGTTATACTGACAGCATAAGGAGGGCAGCGAATGGATCAATCAAAGATAGGCAGCTTTCTTAAAGAACTGCGTAAGGAAAAAGACCTGACACAGGAACAGCTTGCAGAAAATTTCGGTGTATCGTCCAGGACCGTGTCCCGTTGGGAGAACGGCAACAATATGCCCGATATAAGTATGCTGGTGGAGATCGCCGAATTTTACGATGTGGATATACGTGAACTCATCGACGGCGAAAGGAAAAGTGAGAAAATGGATGAACAGATGAAGGACACCCTGATAAAGGTGGCGGAGTATTCCGATGCGGAAAAGGAAAAGATGATAAAGTCGCTGCACTTTAATACCGTGCTGGCGGCGGCAGTTTTCTTTGTTCTTATTATCACTATCCCTTTGAGAGATATTTCTTCATATGTAAATGCAAAGCTGGAGGCTCTCAACGAAACTATCGCAGTTTTGGGATTTATCGAGATGTTCATAAGCGTGCTGAACGTTTTGCAGATAAAGGGCAGTATGAGCAAAAACCGCATGAAAAAGGTGCAGACCGCCACGGTGCTGACCTGCGTGGGACTTGTTCTGGGGGCAGCGACGGTTGCTGTTGTGCTGCTGGGCTTTGTGTTCGGTGAAAAAGACCTTGCCCGTGACACCAATGATATTTCGGATTATGGCAGATGGGACGGTCTTTTGGTGCGCAGCAATATGGAGGTGTTCCCCGACCATATCCCCGAAGCCGCCATTGATGCGAAATACAGCTTTTATAACGATGCCTCCTTTGATCCCTCTGCGCTGGTGTGCCTTGAATGTACCTATGATGAGGACACCATGAAGCGTGAGACAGCAAGACTGGAAAGCATAGAGGGCATACGCAGGGACGATGTGAACTTTGAGGGAACGGCTTATGTGGCGCTCATGCATAAATTCGAGAGCGAATACGCCATTGTCGCCGATGAGGACACCATAGTCTATATCGCCTTTGCGGAGGGTACAAAGCCCGTGTATCCCGATAAAAGCCTGATGCGGAAAACTGCCCCGCAGGAGAACGATTGGTTCTCGGTCTATGACGGGCTGAGTTATGACGAGTTGAAATACTGGCCCGACGGGTGGAAAAATTAAAAGGTGAACATCATGGAGAAATGATCTGCCATCAAAGACACCTGATATAATAAAATGCCCCGAGGCGGTTCAAATACTGCCTCGGGGCAAAGTTATATACGTTATTTTTGTGTTACTTTCCACGCTTCCTTTTGGAAGATATTATCATGAAGGTCACGGGCAGCGACATCAGCAATACTGCCATGACAGCCACAGTGATGCCTATCACCACGGGGTGCGCACCGTGCTGGTGATAGATGAGGGCGCTGCCGTCTGCCGAGAAACCGTAGGGAGTCGAGCGTGAGAACTTTCGCTCGGATATGCCCGTGACACCCAGCACATGACCCTCAGCATCCACATAAGCTGCCTTGTAGTCGCCGTATGCGTGGTAGAGGTCGATGAAGTCGCAGCTGTTGGACTCATTGCTGTCCATGACCAGCAGGGAAGGGCTGCCATCGGTCTTTACCTGATAGGCTTTTGCACGCTTGTGGTGCAGCGAAAGGCTGACATAGCCGTCCTCGCTGTACTTCGCTATCTCGCTGTTCTCGTCGATGTCCAGTTCTTCACCGCCCGAGGTTTCCTCGTCGTTGGAAAAGTACGGTATCTGACCGTTGAAAGCGGTATAATTCTCATCATCGGCGGGCATAGCTACCAGTATATCGAGATATACCGTGCCCTCGGGGGCGTTCTTGCAGCTTATCTCGCCCCGTGCAGGGTCAAAATGCAGTGCAGCCGCAGCATTCAGCGGCATGAGTATCAGCATCGCCGCCATAACGATGACGGTGTATAATTTTTTCATTAAGTCACAGCCTTTCGTGAAAACATTTGCGACATATATTATATCATGTGCGCAAAAGGAAGTCAAGGTATTTTTGCTGAATGTACTGCTTTCGGGCTTTTTTATGCAGGGAAGATCATCTTTGATACGGCGGATTTTGTTCATTATAAACAGGTCTCAGCCTGAAATATGTGTCAAAAACTTACATCTGAAGAAGGCGTATTCATATTTTATTCATTATATTTTGCTATTTTATTTATCCTTGTATGTTATAATCAAATTTGATTGGGTATATTGACCTTTGCTCGTGTTTGTGCTTTTTTAATGCGTGCATGGGCAATGAGATTTAATACGCTTATATAAAACGGTGCGGAATGTGTCGGTTTATGGGCGTTAGGAAGATATCAAGTCGAAACGAGGTCTATTATGGTAAAAAGTAATACAAAGCTGATAATCGGCATAGTGGCTGCGATAATACTTGTATTTGCAGGTATGGTCATAAAGTATGCCATGAAGGTCGATCCCACTACCATCGAACTTTCCGATGAGATGGGCAATGAGCAGGATAATGAAAAGGTAAATGAGGTAAAGACGGACAGCAGCGCTGACAGTGATACGAGCGAGGCTGAGGCTGTGACCACCAAGACGGATAAGGACGATGATAAGAACGATATCGTCAACAGCGATTATCCCAAGGAGACACAGTCCACCGAAAAGCTCGATAACCGCCGCAAGACCGTGACTACTGTGGACAGCAAGGCTGCTGCGGAGTCACAGGCGAGCGATGACAGCAAGGCTTATGCGAATATCAATAAGCTGGCAGAGGAGACAGACTCCGCTGCGGAGAAGATGGATGCGGCGCAGGAAAAGCTGGATAAAGCCAATGAAGCGCTCGACCAGGCTAAGGCTGAGCGTGAAAGCAAGCAGGCTGCCTATAACGAAGCCAAGGACAAGCTTGAAGAAGCAAAGCGCAATTTTGACGAGGGTCAGGCTGCAAACTATAACAGAGGTATGTTCGCTTTCATGGAGAGCATAGGTGCTAATGATGCCACTTCGATGCTCAACGGTTCGAGCTATTTTTCCGCTATAGAGGTCGGCAGCGATAAGGACGCTATTGCGCTGGATAATATGAGAACAGCTCTGGATTTCCTGAATGAAGCAAATCAGCTGCGTGCAGGCGAGGGCAAGGGCGAGCTGAAAGTCAGCTGCAAGCTGATGGCGCTGGCTGCACTGAACAACGATATGTCTGCAATGAGCAGCAATGCGAACAATGACAGCGACCTTGACCAGAATCTGGCTTTCGGTTACGATGACCCCTTTGATGCGTGGTACTATGATGAGAGAGATTCCGAGGGCGGCAACTATAAGAGCCTTGTGAATGAAGATTATGTCGTAGCAGGCTTTGCTTTCAGCAACAAGGGCACGAACGTACACAACCTTGTGCTTGCGAACGGCGATTATGACGCAGGTACAGTGATGTCTGTGGGTGAAATGGCAAGCAAGCTGGACAGCTTTAAGAACGATGCACAGCGTGGCAGAAAGTATGACGATGTTCAGGCAGCGTTCGACCGTGCCGAGAAGGAACTGAATGAGGCTAAGGAAGCTGTAAACAATAAGGTAAGCGCCGCACAGAAGGCATCGAGCGAGCTGGGTTCGGCAAAGACCACCTACGAGAACAAGCTGAAAGCCTACGAAAACGCAGTCAAGGCTAAGCAGGATGCTGACAGCAAGGCGGCATCGAACTCATCTTCGCAGGGAAACAGCAATAACTTTGTAGTATGATAAAAAATAAAACGGACAGTGAAAACTGTCCGTTTTTTTGTGCTTGTTTTATGCATCAGCCAATCTTGCGTGGATATAATCGACCACGGCATCCCTTTCGATACCGAGGGACACAGCCAGTTCGCCGTAGACCAGGTCTTCCGCCTGTTCCATGTACTGCTGTTCGATACGGCTCATTTTGCTGATGCCGACACGTTTGCTTTTCTCCCAGAGTTCCTTTATCATACCTATAAGCACGGTGCTGTCATGGCTTTTCATAGAAGCGCTGTAATGTTCCTTGATAGCACGGGGGCTGTGAGAATTAAAGCTTTCGCCCGAGATATTTGGGATACTGTCGATGAGACCATTAGCCTCATCAGCGGTCATTATCCTGCGCATAAATACATTAGTATCGACGGGTACATAGGAAGTACCCGAGCCGTAAACGGGTTCAAGAGTATAATACAGCCTGTTTTCGCAGCCTTTTATACTGATATTACCCGTATCTATGACCCTGTAAACGCCGCTGCTGCCATAGATGATAAGTTCACCTGTACTAAACATCATATCACCCTTTTCAAAAGATAGAAATATTGGGGTTAGAATACCCCTATATATAATTATAGCTTAATTTCGTCAATTTTTCAAAGGGAGATTTTCACGATTATGGGGGAGGGGACGAGGGGGTGAAATTGGGCAAAATGACTTTTTGATTTAGGATTGCGACGGGAAGAAAGGCAAAAAAGCAAAAGAAAGCTCCGAGCGCCAAACCATGCACCAAAGCAAAAAGTGGTGACGAGACAAGCTTTAGGTCAAGCCTTTCACGAAAGGCTTGCAGGGGGTGTGGGGGACAGAGTCCTCCACATCAAGGCACAAAAAGAGCGTTCTCCAAAAAAAGGGAGAGCAAAGCAAACAACACGGGCGGCGATGGAACAAAACTTCTGAACGTCTGCCTAACTGCCCGTACGAGCAAAGACAAGTGCGAGTGACATCGCCGCCCGATGACTTCAAACAGCGATAGCGAATTTGAAGTCATTCGCAGCGTTAGCTGCGACCACTTTCCTTTATCTCCATTTCGAGATAAGAACAGCAAAAATATCGACCCCCACAGAAAAACGCAACTCCTGTGGGGGTTCTTTGTTATTTTGTCCGTTGCTTGGAATTTTGCTAGACATACCCGAGCCGTATTTTCGCTAGGCTTATGGACAGCTTTGTTTGGGTGGATAGGTCGCTGTCGTCGCCCCTTACGGGTCGAAGAGGTCAAAAGCACTTCGTTGTTTGACCTCTGACGGGCGGCGAATTTATCCGCACGAAGTTCTGTGGGGACGTGTTCAGA
>CADALT010000037.1 GCA_902788785.1 uncultured Ruminococcus sp. | reverse complement strand
TCATCCGGGTCGCTTATATGCTTCTGTAGCTCAGTCGGTAGAGCAGGGGACTGAAAATCCCCGTGTCGGTGGTTCAATTCCACTCGGAAGCACCATTTTTGCGGATTTAGCTCATCTGGTAGAGCGCCACCTTGCCAAGGTGGAGGTAGCGAGTTCGAGCCTCGTAATCCGCTCTTATCGCCCCGATGTTCTGCGTCGGGGCGTGATTTTACAATGCGGGTTTATTTCAACGCTAGAATGCCTTTCTTCCTGAGAGGTGATACTTGTTTAACTCAAGTGACCCGCTCCAAGCTATGTGCCGAATGTAATGTTCGGCACATTTTTTAAAATGCGGATTTAGCTCATCCGGTAGAGCGCCACCTTCCCAAGGTGGATGTGGCGAGTTCGAGTCTCGTAATCCGCTTGACCCCTGAAAGACCATTCAGGGGTCTTTTTTTGATTTATGGGCAAACGCTCTTGAAAAAAACAGGGGAATATGTTACAATATATTTTGTAGGCAACGACCTGAGATATATAAGCATCAGGGGAGGTTTCCCCGAAGGAGCGTATGATATGAGAAAAAGCGGAATACTTATGCATATATCGTCCCTGCCGAATGACTACGGTATCGGCAAAATGGGCAAAGAGGCTTATGAGTTTGTGGACTTTCTGGTGAAAGCCAAGCAGAGCTGCTGGCAGATACTGCCCGTATCGCCCACAAGCTACGGAGATTCGCCCTATCAGAGTTTCTCCATACACGCAGGCAACCCGTACTTCATCGACTTTGAACAGCTTGAAGAGGACGGCTACCTGAAAGCGGAGGACTACAAGGACGTGAAATGGGGCGAGGCTAAGGACAAGGTCGATTACGGCATCATTTACGAGAACATTTTCAAGGTGCTGAGGATAGCACACAAGCGTTTCCGCAAGAACCCTGCAAAGGGGTTCGCAAAATTTGTTATAGAGAACCGTGACTGGGTCTATGACTACGGTCTGTTCATGGCGCTGAAAGATGCCCATGACGGCAAGGGCTGGTATGAATGGGAAGAGTCACTGAAAATGCGCAAGGGCAAGGCTGTAAAGCAGGCAAGCAAGGAGTATGCGGAGGATATAGATTTCTGGTGCTTTGTGCAGTATGAGTATTTCAGGCAGTGGAAGAAGCTGAAGAAGTACGCAAACGACCACGGCGTGCGCATCATTGGTGATATACCGATATACTGTGCTTATGACAGCGTGGATGTCTGGTGTCAGCCCGAATATTTTTATCTTGATAAGAACAGGAAGCCTGTGGAGGTGGCAGGCTGTCCGCCCGATGATTTTACGGCGGACGGTCAGCTGTGGGGCAACCCTGTTTACCGCTGGGATATAATTGCTAAGGACAAGTACCGCTGGTGGATCGAAAGGATACGTTCGGCTTTCGAGATATACGATACGGTGAGGATCGACCATTTCCGTGGATTTGAGAGCTTCTATTGCATACCCTACGGGGCTAAGAATGCTAGGAAGGGTCACTGGAGCAAGGGACCTGATATGAAGCTTTTCAAGGCAGTCAGCAGGAGTCTGGGCGAGCTGGATATAATTGCGGAGGATCTGGGCTTTCTTACAAAGAAGGTGAACAAGATGCTCGATGCCGCAGGTTATCCCGGAATGAAGGTGCTGGAATTCGGATTCGGCAGCGGTGCGGACAACGGGTATCTTCCCCATAACTACAAGACCGCAAACAGCGTATGCTATACGGGCACTCACGATAATGAGACTATACTGGGCTGGGCGAAATCTGCGGACAAGGAGACTCTGGATCAGTGCAGGAAATATCTGAACGTCAAGAGGGATATCGACATACCCTGGGCGATGATAAGGCTGTGCTGGTCGAGCATTTGCGATACTGCCGTGACACAGATGCAGGATCTGCTGGGGCTCGGCAATGACGCAAGAATGAACACGCCCTCAACTGTGGGCGAGAACTGGAAGTGGCGGCTGGACGACATGGGCAGGCTTGATGACAAGCTGGCAGAACGTCTGGCGGAACTCACCGAGATCTACGGCAGAGCGCCTGCTGTGGAAAAGAAGGATAAAGAGAAATGATGTTAGCCCCCTGCTGTTTTTTATGGCAGGGGGTATAAAGAATTTTTCAGACAAACATTGTAAGACAAGTTGAGAAAGCTGCTTACTATATAAATATGCAATTGCTATTACTATCATAATAACCGCATAAGCCGAATTATACTATCCTGAATGTCAGATTTAATGATAACGGAGAACAGGAGTGCGCTGTAGGAACAGGTCGCAAATTACCCGAAAAAGTACTTGCTTCTCCTTATTGTACAGTGTATATCCTGAATGACAATGTATTTGTTGCCGGTTTCAGACTTAGGAAAAAAGGAGAGCCTCAAATCGTTTTTGAGCCGGAAGATCAACCACAGACCCACAGGGACGTTCTTTAAGCGTTTCTGCGGGCTGTTTTTTTGATATAAGCAAATGACATTAAAATTTTCCAATAGCCCCACCGCAGGGGTTTGATATTAGGACTGTGGTCGGGAAATGGGTGAAATTATGCTGTTTAATATATTATTGACTTTGGGACATGGTTGTGATATAATTGGCTTGTGGTTTTGGAAAGAACGGAGGACGAATTAACATGAAGAAACGTGTGATAGTAAGTTTGTCGGTGGTGATCGCACTGACGGTACTTGTGAATGCGGCTGCGGCGGTATTTATAAGAAAGGTCGTCGGGGATGATCTGGACAGAAGCCATCAGGGATATGCGGAGAGGTCATATGAAATGATACACCCTGAATTTGAAGCTGTTAATGACAAAGAGAACAACTCGGCAAGGGCAAGATTTTATATGAGGTCTTTGCTCGATGATGCACGTATAAGAAATCGCAATAGTTTTCTGTATAATTTCCTGTTTTTGAATATGGATGTAGACGTATCTATCGTGATGTACGACAAGGACGGTATGAACGAATTTTCCAAGGGCATATTTGCAGCGGTAGCGGACGAGGATATGGATCTTGGTGATAAAAAAATAGATATGTTGAAAACGGTAGGCATGATAGATGTCAGGGAGTTTGCGAAGGCTGACTGTGCCGATGAAGTTAAGAAACTGCTCGATGAGGATTTCACAAGGCGCATAAGAATCGACGAATATTCGGAAGAAAACCATATGATAAAGCCTGCGAAGATAACCGTGCTTGAAAAAGACGGCGGCGAGGTGCGCTCCTTTGACATACCCTGCGAGGGTGAAACGAAGACTGCGGACAGCTATTATATAAACCTTCCTGATTCTATGGTGGACGAAGTAAATGAGATGAGCGGCAAGCTCGAAGATGCACGTCTGGGCGAGCGAAGTGTGGACAAGAAGGCGCTGGCTCTGGCGACGCAGGATATTTTCGAGGGCGGCGACAAGAGCGAAGTCAAGAGAAGTTACGGTTTTGGCGGCTACACCACTAAGATGCGTGAAGTAAACGGCGATAATGCGATGGTGACTGTGATACATCACAGCTACATGAAAGGTTCGCTGCTGTATCTGGCGGTATTTGCGGTGTCGGCGGCGCTGGTCATAATATTTGGCGGCAGTAAGAAAAACAAGTTCTGATAATAAAAATTGCCCTCGGCGTTTAACGTGGTTAAGCGCTGAGGGCATTGTATTTTCTGTGCTGAAAAGTCGGTGAGGGGCTATCTTAGTACGATCAGATCGTTTTTCTTTATACAATAAAATTCCGGGATCACAGAGCTGACCTCATCACTGATCCTAATATCGGTGGTCTTTTTCTGTCCGTTAAGAGAGAAACTGAATGGAGATGTTGATTTAAAAATATGCTCTTTGAATAATAAATAGTCGTTATAAGAATCCCAGTCTTTTTCACTTGTGATATTGTATTCCCGAGCTTCCTTGGCTGACAATTTCGGGAACACGAGCTGAAGACCCATAATATCGGTTTGATCTAAAGCCCACGAGCCTCTTGTTGAAACTTTGAGCTTGTCGTTCTCGGTATACACTGCGAATGTAAAAGGCGCAAAATAGGGGGCATAGCCTCTGTCGGTGCCTTTATATTTCATATATTCAGCGCCGTTGTAAAGGTGTTTATCGCCGTACCTGACGGAGTTTGGTTCGGTCGTTACAGCGAAATATTTGAGCAGTTCATTGTCTTTGCGATGGTCTATTTTTATACCGCTGCAAAGCTTATCATATAATTTTGTATAGTTATCTGTGAATACACTTTGAGGTGTGGATTTGTAATCTGTGGGAACATGGGCGTTGTCGATGAACAGTGTAAAAGGCGACAACGCTTCTTTTAATTCTTCGGGCGTTACCACAAATGCAACAGACTGATACTTCAATGAGAGCACCTTCCTTACATATATTAAATTTTGAACATACAGCACGGGGCGGTACAGCGAGTTTTGCCTCGGGCTATATTTTTGTATTTAGTCCTTCTTTTTCAACTAATGATCTGACGGCTTCTGCGATGGAGCGTCTTTGTTCGATAAACTCCTCATCGACAGCGAAACTTACTGTATCATATTCATTGTCATAGATCATTTTAAAAGTGTGACCATTGATCTGACAAGTGAAATGAGTATTCCAAATATATTTTGTACCTGTTGTGGGAGGGGATAAGATATCAAACTTTTTGAACAATGACAAATAAAATCTCAGCTCGGTCCCTGCGCTGTGCTGTTCCGATATCGGGACGGGGATATAGTCACTTATATGGAACAGATCAAAAATATTATCAAGCCCTGCCTGAGATCTTGAATATCGAATTTCTATCATTCGCTCACCTCATTTGCATAAATTATAGCATAATATAATTGTCGTGTCAATGTAAAACGACACGGCGAAACTGTATATGTGATGTTGTCAAACTGTATATACAGCTGTACAGGTCGGAGGGGGGTGTATATACACAGATGTGGGTGTGACTTGTGAAATATGCATATCTGATAAACTTTTTGTGGTGCTTAAAATGTGCACATATACAAAGAAATCGCCGATGTGTTGACAAAACTGTTTAAACTGTGTATACTGTATACATACAGTTCAAACAAAATAAACAGTGAACACAGTTTCGGAATGAAATTCAGGACAAATGAAAGGTGACAACAAAACCAAGGAGACTAAACCAAATTAAAGAAAAGGGGATAGAAAGATGAAAGATAACAAGGGAAACAAAAAAGCGATAGTAGAATTCAAGAGGGGCAAGGACGTGAAGGCGAGCAGCTTTTTGGCGGTGGCGATAGCGTTCATAAATGCTTTTACGTATTTCTCCATAGGGATAATGAGACTGTCGGCGGGCAGGGACGGCGGTGCGGTATTTATCGCAGGTGCGGTCATGCTGATGGCGTTGGGCATCGTTGTGGGTGCTGTGATACAGAAAAAGAACGAACAGGATAAAGAAGAAAAATAAAAAAGAGATAAGAACAGACAAAAGAGACACAAAAAGAAAAGGAGACATTATTTTGGAAAAGATAAGAAAGATATTTGAGGGCAGCAAGAAAAACGTTCAGGCTGATGCGGCAGCTTACATCGGGCTGGGACTTATGTGGATGCCGATGCTAATGCCTATAGGCATAGTATTCATAGCAATAGGCATCACAGAACTTGTAAAAGAGAGAAAGAAATAAGGAGACGATCAAAATGAAAGACATTGAAAACAAAAATATGGCAGTTGAACAGAAGAAAGATACCGGAAAAAAAGACAATTCGATGGCGGCTGCGCCTGCATTCATAAATGCGTTTACGTTTATGCTGATAGGTATATCAAGGCTGGCAGGCGGCATGGACGGCGGTGCGTTCTTTATGGGAGGTTCGGTGTTGATGGTGCTTATGGGCATTGCACTGACTTTGGGACTGCGCAAGATGGATAAAAAGAATAAAGATAAATAATGTGCAGAAAAAAGAAAGAGACAGCAAAACAAAGGAGATAATTAAAATGAAGGACAATAAGAACAAAATTATGGCAGTTGAACAGAAGAAAGATATCAGGAAAAAAGACAGTTCGTTGGCGGCTGTGCCTGTATTCATAAATGCGTTTGTGTTTTTTCTGATGGGCATAACAAGGATCATCGCCGGCATGGGCAGCGGTACGGAATTGTTAGTGATCTCGGTGATACTGCTGCTTATGGGCATTGCGCTGACTTTGGGACTGCGCAAGATGGATAAAAAGAATAAAGATAAATAATGTGCAGAAAAAAAGAAAGAGACAGCAAAACAAAATAGAGACAGATCGAACAAAGGAGATGCGACAAATGGAGATACAGATAGACAGCAAAAGTCGTGAACCCATAACCGAACAGCTGCTGAGACAGATAAGAGAACAGATAGCAAGCGGTATACTCAGGGTGAACGAAAAGCTACCATCGGTCAGGGAACTGGCGGATAAGCTGAATATAAGCAGGTTCACCACAGGCAGGGTCTATGATGAACTGGACAGAGAGGGCATGATACGAAAAAGCGGCGAACACGGCTGCTTTGTAGTGTGTCAAAGATAACAGACAATGGCAACACCGCACAGGCTTTGTGTGTGGTGCTGCCTTAAAGAAAGGATGACATGATACGATCATGAGTGGGGTGGATAAATGAATATTTTTATTGATAATAAAAGCGGTGCGCCAATATACGATCAGATCTTCAATCAGATAAAGGATCAGATAATAAGCGGCGCACTGAAAGAGGATGATGCACTGCCATCTATCCGAAATCTGGCAAAGGATCTTAAAATAAGCGTAGTCACCACTAAGCGTGCGTATGATGAACTGGAACGAGAGGGTTTCATTTATACGATAGCTGCTAAGGGGTGTTTTGTCGCACCTAAGAATATGGAATTGATAAAAGAGGCTAATCTGCGCAGGATAGAGGAGCTTATGGGAGAGATAAGCAAGCTTGCGGCAAGCTGCGGACTGACAAACAAAGAACTGATCGAGATGTTTGAGTATATCTCGGAGGAGGAGTAAGGAGATATGAGTATGAATGCGATCGAGATAAAGGGTCTCGTTAAGGAATATAAGGGTTTCAAACTGAACAGTGTTGATCTGACGCTTCCCGGGGGCTGTGTGCTGGGACTCATCGGTGAGAACGGCGCAGGCAAATCGACACTTATAAAATGTCTGCTGGGGATAATCCATAAGAACTCGGGCAGCATCAGGATACTGGGAAGAGATGCCGATACGGAACTGGCTGACATCAAGGAAGATGTGGGCGTGGTGCTGGACGATGTGGGCATACCCGATGCTTTCAAATTCAAGCACATAAACGAGGTCATGAAGAACACCTTCCGCAACTGGGACGAGAAGAGCTTTGAAGAGTACATGGATAAATTCAGCCTGCCTAAGGACAAGAGATTCAAGGAATTCTCCCGTGGTATGAAAATGAAGATGGGCATAGCCATAGCACTTTCGCACAAGGCTAAGCTGCTGGTGCTGGACGAGGCAACGAACGGTCTTGACCCTGTGGTAAGGGACGAGGTAACGGACATATTCTATGAGTTTACAAGGGACGAGGAACATTCGATACTCATATCCTCCCATATAGTCAGCGACCTGGAGAAGCTGTGCGACTATATATCATTCATACATAAGGGAAATGTGCTGCTCAATGAGGAGAAGGACGTTCTGCTGGAAGGGTACGCCATAGCTCACTGCACCGAGGCGGAGATGGCCGAGCTTGATCCCGAAGCGGTGCGAGGCAAGAAGGTAAGCAAGTACGGAGCGCAGGTGCTGGTGCGCAGGGACGCTGTGCCCGACGGCATGAACCTCAGCCCTGTTACGATAGAAGAGCTGTTCATATTCATGATAAAGGACGTGGGTTGATGAAAGGTCTGCTGAAAAAGGACTGGCTGCATATACGCACCTCATTCATAGCGATGCTGCCGTACTTTCTGTTCATGATATTCATGAGCGCAGTCAGTTCGTACAGCCGTGGAAAGATAGCATTCATAGCTGTGCCCGGTATGGCGATGTTTCAGTCGATACTGCCTGTGGTGCTGATGATGGACGATGTGCGCACGGGATATATCAGGACTGCGATGACGCTGCCTGTGAGCCGCAGGGAAATGGTCGCAGAGAAGTATCTGCTGACGCTGATAAATTCTGCGGTGAGCGGTGCGCTGTTTGCGGCAGTGACCTGTGCTGCGGCGCTTTTGGGAAATAATTCGGCAGCACAGCCATTGGCGGGCGGTATACTGATAGCGGCATCATGTGCGATATCTGCGGCTATTATAATGCCTGTGGTATATATTGTGAGCACTGAAAAGATCAAGCTGATATTTATACTGGCATATGTGATCTTTGGCGGACTTTACGGTGCCGCAGGCGGCGTAGCGGCGGCTTTCGGATATGATCTTGAAAACATGGTGATAAGTGTGGGAACATCTGCGGTGATACTGGCAGCGGCGCTTTTGCTGGCGGCGGTATCCTGCCTGATCTCACAGAGGATATTCAAAAAGAGAGATATTTAAGGAGAGAGCAAGTATGAAGGGTCTGTTGATAAAAGAGAAAAATATTATACTGACTTCGTGCAAAACATTTTTTTTGATACCGCTGTTTTTTGCAGCGGTCTTGATAATATCGGCGATAAAAGGCGGCGGATATGATAATTGGTCGATGCCTGTGGGGTTTATCTTCGTGTTCATGTCTATAATGCCGATAAATGTGATGAATACTGAGCTTACGAGCAGGTGGAACACAAGCTGCCTGACTATGCCCTATTCACGCAGAGAGATAGTGACGAGCAAATACCTTACTTCGTTCATTATCGATCTTGCGATGGCTGTGGTAGTACTGGTGGTTTGCGGTATTTGCAGCCTGATGGGTGCGGGAGCGAACATGGGTGTCATCATTCAGCTGATATTCCGGGGCTTTGCTATGGGACTTATACCTGCGACAGTTTATCTGCCCATCAATTATAAGATGTATGACAGAGTGGGCGTAGGCAGGATGATAACAGGCGGTCTTGTGGGCGGCATATGCAGCGGAATGAATATGTCATTTATGGAAAAAGTGCCTGACGGCAGCAGGCTGATGACAGGATCTTTCTGGTTCTTTGTAGTGATGCTGGTGCTGTTTGTTATTTCATGGGCGGTATCCGTATCTATATTTGAGAGGAAGGACTGCGCATGAACAAGACGAAAATCAAAGCGCTGGTGCTCAGTGACTGGTATCAGATGAAGGCGGCTTACATAATTATGGCGCTCGGAACTTTACTGGGTGCGGCTTCGGTATTCATGATAGCTTTGCATTCGGGGACTGTGGCTATGATATTCAGCATTATTGCAGGGGCGGTTATGTCACTGTTGATCTCGATGGTATTTGCTACTGATGGTTTGAAGGGCGCAGGGGTATTCAGAAAGTCGCTGCCCTATACCGCAGGTGAAACGGTGATGGCAAGGTATATCACTATGGCGGCTGCATGGCTTATGACCATCGTGCTGAACACGCTTTGCGCTGTTATCGGGGCGGCGATGTATGGAGGATTTGTCGGGGATTTTTCGGGAGCACTGGGTTTCTCGCTGGTGGTATTCACGGTGTATTTCATGCTGATACCTGCGGCGGTCTACCCTGCATTCTATAAGTTCGGGTATCAGAAAGTTCAGTTTTTCTACGCTATAATATCTTCGATATCTATCGTCGGCGGCATGATGGTCGGCTCACTGACATTTGCAGATGAGGCTGTTACAAAGTCGGGCGTAAAATGGTCGCCAAAGGATCTACTGTGCATACCCATGCCGTTGGCGCTGGTCATAATTGCGGTGATCTGCGTGATATTCTGCTTGTCGTACAGGGCTTCTGTAAAAATATACGGTACGAGCGATGCAAGGTGAAAGGACAGAGCATGGATAAGAAAAGGATAAAAGCGCTGATGCTGACGGACTATTATCAGATGCCGATCATGTACATAGTTGTGCTGTTGGTAATGGTCTGCAAGATGATATTCAATTTATTCGTTTCTGCGGCATCGGGCAATTGCAGTTTCCTGATGGACGTAAATGCGAGCATTATCATGATGGTTTTTGTGAGCACTACTTTCCAGACGGAGAGCCTGCGTGGGGTAACGGCATTCAAGAAAGCAATGCCTTACCGTGCAAGCGAACTGGTATTCTCAAAATACATAATACCGATAAGTCTGACGGTGATGAGCGTTGTTTCGTCGGCAGTATTCTCGCTGATCGGGTCATTGCTTTGCAAAAAGGGTATGTCGCCGTACCTGATGCAGGAGATATGCTTTTCTGCGGCAGTTTCGGTGCTGGGCACATCGGTGATGCCCATAATATTTTACCCGTTGTTTTTCAAGTACGGATATCAGAGGGTATCGAAGGTTTTTGCTGTGCTGGGCGGAACGATAATAGTCATCACGACGATACTGGGTTCGAGCGGTATATTTGCTGCGGCTGTTGATAAAGACGGCGGACCGCCCGTAAGCAGGCTGTCTGTGCCTGTGGGTGCTGTGGTGGTGCTTGTGGTTGCGGCAGGGTATGTAATATCATGCAGGGCAGCGCTGAAAGCCTGCAAAACAGGGGATGCATGAAGATAAGTAAGGTGTAAAAGGAGAGTTATATTGAACGGTCAAATGGTAATGGAAAGAAATGAAAGAAACATATCTTTAAAGAAGGCAATGGTGATATTCACGGTGCTGTTTTATTCGGCGTGGGCGGTATTTGAGCTGGCGGCGAAACCGTGGATGTCGGAAAATATAAAGAATGAGGCGCTGTTTTCGATACTGGAAGATGGCGTTATAAAGAACCTTGTATGGACTTTGCCTGCGATGCTGCTGGTACATTATTATTCATCGGATATGTATGTGGGGCTGAAAGATATGTTCACCCAAAAAGTGAACCGGCTCAGATACCTGCCTGTGTTCTTAGTGTTTGCGGTATACAATTTATGCGGGGCTTATCTTTCACATGGAAAGCTCGGGATAAGCGGCAGATTCGGCATAGGAGAAATAATATGCGTCTTGTTCGTGGGGCTTACGGAGGAGATGGTCTTCCGTGGCTGGCTGCTCAATGCCACATTGAGCAAGGACAATAAAAAGCAGTGGACAGCGGTGCTTTTAAATGCCGTGATGTTTCTGGTGATACATTTTCCCATATGGATAAAAAACGGTATATTCGTTACGAGCTTTACGAGTATGGGATTTATCGTGCTGATGATACTCAGTGTGATATTCAGTGTAAGCTTTATAAAAAGCAGGAATATACTTGTTCCCATAACACTGCATATGTTCTGGGATCTGCTGCAGTTCATGCTATTCTGATAAAAGATCAGCCCGAGGACGGCATTAAGCTGTTCTCGGGCTTTTGTGCGTCTATATGAGCCGTGAGCGCAGGAAGGTCAGGAGCTTTTTTTCACGCCTTGATACCTGCACCTGTGTCATGCCAAGGGCTTCGGCGGTCTTGGTCTGGGTGAGACCTTTGTAGTAGCGCAGTTCGATGAGCAGCCTGTCCTCGGGAGAGAGCTCGTTCAAGACCTGTCTCAGGGAAAGCTTGTCGGTTATCTCCTCATCGGGCGGAGGTACGGGCAGGTCAGTCTGGGTGCTGTTATCATCATCGTCGCTGACGGTAAGGCTCAGCGCAGGCTGAGAAGCGTTAAGGGCTTCGATGATATCTTCCTTTGGCGCACCTGTCAGCTCGGACAGTTCTTCAAGGGTAGGCTCACGGCCTTGGCGGCGGCGGAATATCTCGCTCTCACGGGAGAGTTTCAGGGCAAGCTCTTTAAGGGTGCGTGAGACCTTTACGGTGCCGCCGTCACGGAAAAGCCGCTTTATCTCGCCCAGTATCACAGGGACTGCATAGGTGGAGAATTTAACGCCACGCTCTTCATCGAATGCCCGTGAGGCTTTTACCAGACCTATGCAGCCTGCGCTGTACAGGTCGTCATACTCGATGCCACGTCCACGGAAACGGTTGGCGCAAAGGTGTACCAGTCCCAGATTATCTTCGGGTGCGGTGCTGTCGCTGCGGTTCATAGGCGGTTCTTTCCCTGTATGGTGCGTTCGAGGACTACGGTGGTGCCCTTGTGGGGGTGGCTTATGACCCTGACCTTTTCCATGAAGGTGGTCATTATGGTAAAGCCCAGACCTGCACGCTCCTCATCGGGAGCACCTGTGTACAGGGGTTCCATGGCTTTTTGCACATCTTCGATGCCGCAGCCTTTGTCCTGTATCTTTATGTATACCCGACTGCCTTCGAGTATCTTCACCTGCATCATGACATCGCCGGAGGTGTCACGGTAGCCGTGGACTATGGCATTGGTGACGGCTTCGGAAACGGCGGTCTTGATGTCGGATATCTCGCCGATGTTGGGGTCGAGCTGTGAGAGAAATCCGCTGACGGCTATCCTGGCGAAACGCTCGTTCTCGGAACGTGCAGGAAAGCACAGCTTCATCTCGTTAATGGCTTTGAGTGGTCGTCTGCTCAATGGGAGTGACCTCCTTTTCTTTATGATATTCACGGGGGAGTATACCGTCTGCTTTATCGTAGACGGGGGCTAAGCGGTCGATGCCTGCGAGCTTTAGTACCTTTTTTATGTAGGCAGGCGGACGGGAGACTATAACATCTCCGCCCGAAGCGCTCATAAGCTTGTACCTGCCCATGATAAGTCCTATGCCCGAGCTGTCCATGAAAGTTACGCCCGCAAAGTCGATGATAAGGCGCTTGGGGTGCTTATCGGCTATCTCACGGTCTATCTCGCTGCGTATCTGTGCGGCAGAATGATGGTCAAGGTCGCCGCTTATATAGGCGGCGGTGACTTTGCCCATGGTCATTATCTCTGTCATATCGTTCAGTCCTTTCTGTCTGTTTTGCGATAGTGATATTATAGCTCATATCGAAAGAAAATCATGTCGTTTTGTCGGGGTAAATTTAGTGCTTAGCCATCTCCTCGGCGAATATGCCGTAGCCTCGGGTGGGGTCATCTATGAAAACGTGTGTGACTGCCCCTGCGAGCCTGCCGTTTTGTATCACGGGAGAACCGCTCATGCCCTGCACTATACCGCCTGCGGCATCTAAAAGCCTGCGGTCGGTGACGTGTATGACCATATCGTGGACGGCATCATCGGAGAGGTCGATGCTTTCTATCTCCACAGAATAAGCTTTGGGGGCTTGTCCGTCAAGGGAGCAGAATATCTGGGCGGCACCGCATTTTACTTCCTGCTTGTAGGCAAGCTCGACGGCTTGCTTATCGTCGGGAGGGCTGAACAGTCTGCCGAAAAGACCGTCTTCACAGTTGAGGGTTATCTCGCCTAAAGTTTTATTGCCCGAAAACTCGCCCAGAAGCTGACCCGGGCTGCCCTCGGAGGAAGGGATCATGCCCGTTATCTTTATATCGCCCACTGCGCCTTGAGACAGCGGCAGAAGCTCCTTGGTGTCGGCATCGCAGACGGGATGACCGAGTCCGCCGAATGTGCCTGTGGTTTCGTTATAAAAGGTGAGGGTGCCTATGCCTGCGGAAGAGTCACGCACCCACATACCTGCCTTGTAGCTGCCCTCGCTGTATTCGGGGATAAGAGTAAGGGTCTGCTCGACACCCTCACGGCGCAGGCGAACTTTACATTCGCCGCTGCGTGAAGCTTTGACCGCTTGGGCGGCATCGCTGTTGGAGCGTATAATTTCGCCGTTGATGGAAATAATTATATCACCCTTGCGGATGCCGCATTCGCTGGCAGGACAGCGTTTGCCGACTTTTGAGAGGTCTGCGACGATCACGCCGTCGGTAAGGAGCTTTATGCCGAAGGTCTCGCCGCAGGGGACGAGCTTTGGTCTGGGGGCGGCGGTGGAGGTCACGGACTTGACGGGAATGCTGTTAAAAAGCATCAGCCTGGCATCGGAGGCGTGGGCACTGCTGCCCGATACCTCTCTGAGGGCTACGGTGCAGGTATCGGGCTTTTGATCGGCGGTTATTTTAAAAAATGTATCGAGCATGAGGGTGCCGCCTGTATCGACGTGGTAGCTGTCGGGCAGAGTGCGCTCATAAAAGCCTGCCGTGCCGAGGGTACACAGCATTGCAAGTCCTGTGACCGCAGCGGTCGTGCGAATGAATGTCTTAAAGTTTTTTATCATTTCGTTATCACTATCCTTTTTTTATGATCGGGTTTATTTCAATAGTATTTTTGACAGGCAATGCTTAAATGATACGTCGGCAGAGCAAGTATTATTTGCTATGGAAGAAACGGTATAATCTTCAAAATGTCGATTATATAAAACGACATATATTTTATTCCGATTACGATAATGCCCTTGAAAACTTGGTTATATCGTGTTATAATGTTCATCAGGAAAATTATATTATAAACAAGAGGTATATCATGTCAAAAAAAGACAGTGAAAAGATAGTTCATAAAGAACCTGCGCTCGTGAATGCGGCGAAGCTGCTGATGCTGATACCATTTATATACTCGGGCGTTTTTTATACGGGTACGGTGCTGATGCTCATATCAAACGGTAGTTTTGAAGCACCTCGTCGGGTATCGGCGGCGCTGTCGGCCGGCACTGTACTGGTGTCATCGGGGATAGCGACGGCATTTTTCAGACGGTACTATTTATCGTTCATACAGGCGGCGGCAGGGGCGTTCGTACATTTCAGGGGTGCGCACCACATCGTCATCATGATAAGGAAAAAGCTGGACACGCACTCGGTCGGGGCAGACCTTGTGCTGATGGACAGAGAATATATGCTGCACCTCTATCCGCTGGCGCTGGTGGCGGTGATAGCCCTCGGGCTTGCGGTATGGGCGATGGTCGTGCAGATAAAGGAATACAGGCAGGACAGACATATGCGTGAGACTGCGCCTGTGAAGTCGATAATAGATGACAGGTGAGAAAAAACGCAGGGCTAAAGCGGTGCCTGCTGAGTGAATAACGAATAATGAAAAGTGAACAGTGGATAGTTAAGGTATCGCCTTTGGTGGTGGATTGACTATTCACTCTTTTTTTGCGGCGGAAGATAGGCTGTGGTGGGGGAAAATGGTGTTTTTATACCAGAAATGCTTGCTGTGAGCGCTGAAATTTTTAGCTGTGCGCAATTGTAATATTGATGAAAGTGTGGTATACTAATTAAGTATGTGACTTTGTGACTTTGAAACGGAGGAAGTAAAATTGGCTAGCTTGAAAGAAGAGATCAACCGCAGGCGTACCTTTGCGATAATTTCTCACCCTGACGCAGGTAAGACCACACTGACCGAAAAGTTTTTGCTGTACGGCGGTGCTATCGCACAGGCAGGTGCTGTAAAGGGCAAGAAGAATTCACGCCATGCAGTTTCGGACTGGATGGAGATAGAAAAGCAGAGAGGTATCTCTGTAACATCATCGGTAATGCAGTTCCAGTACGAGGGCTACTGCATAAACATACTGGATACCCCCGGACATCAGGACTTCTCGGAGGATACATACCGTACCCTTATGGCGGCGGATTCTGCGGTCATGGTCATAGATGCTTCAAAGGGTGTTGAGAACCAGACCAGAAAGCTGTTCAAGGTCTGCGTTATGCGCCATATACCCATATTCACTTTCATCAATAAGATGGACAGAGAGGCACGCAACCCCTTTGACCTCATCGAGCAGATCGAGAGCGAACTGGGCATACAGACCTATCCCGTAAACTGGCCCATAGGCTGCGGCAAGGAGTTCAAGGGCGTTTACGACAGGGATAACAAGCACATAATCTCTTTCAGCAGCGATTCCGAGATGGCTTTCGGCAAGCACAAGGTAGCGATGGAGGAAGTGGAGCTTTCGGACCCTGCACTTGATGATATGCTGGGCGAGAACCTTCATCAGACACTTTCGGACGATATCGAGCTGCTTGACGGCGCAAGCTATGAGTTTGATATAGAAAAGGTACGCAAGGGCGAGCTTTCGCCTGTGTTCTTCGGTTCGGCGCTTACTAACTTCGGTGTTGAGCCTTTCCTGGAGCGTTTCCTGGAGATGACGACTTCGCCCATGGCGAGAATGTCCAGCGAAGGTTTGATAGACCCGTTCTCCGAGGATTTCTCGGCTTTTGTATTCAAGATACAGGCTAACATGAACAAGGCACACAGAGACAGGATAACTTTCCTGAGAGTATGCTCGGGCAAGTTTGACAAGGATATGGACGTGCTGCACGTTCAGGGCAACAAGAAGATGCGCCTTTCTCAGCCACAGCAGATAATGGCGCAGGAGCGTGAGATAATCGATGAGGCTTATGCGGGCGACATCATCGGTGTGTTCGACCCCGGCATATTCTCCATAGGCGACACCATATGCTCGCCAAAGCGCAAGTTCGAGTTCGAGCCCATACCGACCTTTGCGCCCGAACACTTCATGAGAGTGCGCCAGAAGGACACCCTGAAGCGCAAGCAGTTCGTTAAGGGTGCGACCCAGATAGCGCAGGAGGGTGCGATACAGATCTTCCAGGAGCCCGAGACAGGTATGGAAGAGGTCATCATCGGCGTTGTGGGCGTATTGCAGCTGGAAGTTTTCGAGTACCGCATGAAGAACGAATACAATGTTGAGCTCTTCAAGGAGAGCTTATCCTATTCGCACATCAGGTGGATAGACAACGAGGATATTGACGTAAAGAAGCTGAAATTATCCAGCGATACGAAGCTCGTACAGGATTTCAGGGGCAACTATCTGCTGCTTTTCACCAGTGAATGGAACATACGCTGGGCTCTGGAAAAGAACGAGGGTCTTGAGCTTTCCGAATTCAACAGAGGTGCTTTGCAGTGATTCATAATTGCTGACAGGGCAGTTGGACAGCTTGGCTACCGAGCGCCTATATATGCCGTTAAGCAAAACAATGTGACGAATCGGCGTCCCGGGCTAGGGAAAACTACCTGCGGCGACAAGCTGTGTTGGGCTACCGAGCGCCTGTTTTATCTATTAAACAAAACAATGTGACGAATTGGCGACCCGGGCTAGGGAAAACTACCTGTGGCGACAAGCTATGTTGGGCTACCGAGCGCCTGTTTTATCTATTAAACAAAACAACGTAACGAATCGGCGTCCCGGGCTAGGGTAAACTACTTGTGGCGACAAGCTATTGATAGCTACCGAGCGCCTATATATGCCGTTAAGCAAAACAATGTGACGAATTGGCGACCCGGGCTAGGGTAAACTACCTGCGGCGACAAGCTATGTTGGGCTACCGAGCGCCTATATATGCCGTTAAGCAAAACAATGTGACGAGTTGGTGACCCGGGCTAGGGAAAAATTTTGGAAAGGGTATTGACAAATCGGAGAAAAGGTGGTATAATACTCTGGTAAACAAAGCAGAACACTCCGTTCTCACCTCAAACGCCTTGGGCAGTGAAGAGGTCGCAATGATGAAATTTTGGGATGATGCAGGCATTATCCTTAGATATCGATATCATTACGGGTACGGAATTTTCTGTGCCCGTTTAAATTTTATATTGGAGGTGCTTGACTATTAGCAGCAAAGAACATCAGATCAACGAAGAGATCAGAGACAAGGAACTCAGGGTCATCGACGTTGACGGAACACAGCTCGGTATACTCAGTGCTGATGAGGCGCTGAAGATCGCATTTGAAAAGGATCTTGACCTGGTAAAGATCGCTCCTCAGGCTGCGCCGCCCGTGTGCAGGATCATGGATTACGGCAAATTCCTGTTCGAGCAGCAGAAGCGTGAGAAGGAAGCGAGAAAGAACCAGAAGGTCATTGAAGTAAAGGAGATCAGGATGTCATCCACGATCGACACTCATGACTTTGAGACAAAGGTCAATCAGGCAATAAAGTTCCTCAAAGGCGGAGATAAGCTGAAGGTATCCGTAAGGTTCCGCAAGCGTACTGTTGCTCATCCACAGTTCGGTGAGGAGCTGCTTGTGAAATTCAAGGAAGCTGTATCTGAGGTCGGCGTTGTTGATAAGCCTTCCAAGATGGAAGGGCGCAGCCTGGTAATGTTCGTTGCGCCTAAAGCAGGCAAGTAAACTTAATAAGGAGGATAAATCAAATGCCTAAGATCAAGACACATTCCGGTGCAAAGAAGCGTTTCAAGGTAACAGGCACCGGCAAGGTAAAGTTCCAGCACACAAATAAGAGACACAGACTCACACAGAAGGATCACAAGAGGAAGAGGATCCTCAGAGGCGCTGCATACGCTGACGATACAAATATCGCAAACGTAAAGGCACTTATCCCTTACAAGAAGTAATACGAGTTGTAGGGACGTTGATTTTTAAGAATATTCTAGGAGGTTATAACTATGGCTCGTGTTAAGGGAGCAATGATGACTCGTAAGAGAAGAAATAAGACACTGAAGCTCGCCAAGGGTTACTTCGGCGCTAAGAGCAAGCATTTCAAGATGGCTAAGCAGGCTGTGATGAAGTCCGGTCAGTATGCTTACATCGGCAGAAAGCAGAGAAAGAGAGATTTCAGAAGACTCTGGATCACAAGAATCTCCGCTGCTTGCAAGATGAACGGCATCAACTACTCGACATTCATGAACGGCGTTAACAAGGCAGGCATCAACCTGAACAGAAAGATGCTTTCCGAGATCGCTATCAGCGACCCCGCAGGTTTCACAGCAATCGTTGAGCAGGCTAAGGCAGCTCTTTAATATCGTAAAAACACGCAGGCCGGTCGATCGGCTATGCGTGTTTTGTTCTATAATGAGGAAGGTGTCGGTTTGTAACTAATTTGTAATATTTGTACAAATTATTACGCTGATGTTTATTTTGTTTGTTTATTATCACTAATGGGAGAGTGTCGGCATGGTCATCACATCTAAAGATAACCCGAGGATAAAACAGCTGGCGAAGCTGTATTCAAATCGCAGATATCGCCGTGAAAACGGGCTTTTTGTCATAGAGGGCATAAGGGGCTGTGTCGATGCGGTGCTCGATGATGTGGAGAACGGCGGCATCATCAGCGTTGAGGGTGTGTATTATGTTGAGGGCACTTTCGATAATGAGCTGGAGTGGTTCCCCGAGAAGCTTGAAAAACTGGGCGAAAACAAGATATTCGTCATAACCCGTGAGATAGCCGACAAGATAAGCGATACCGACAGCTGTCAGGGAATATTCGTGGCGGCGAAGTGCATGGATAAGCCGTTCTCGGAGGAGGCGCTGAAAGCAGGGGGCAAGTACCTGATACTGGACGATTTGCAGGACCCCGGCAATCTTGGGACGATGATACGTACCTGTGATGCTATGGGACTGGACGGTATAGTGCTTGCAGGCAACTGTGTTGACCTGTATAATCCCAAGACCGTAAGGTCGGCAGTGGGAAGTATGCCGAGGGTGGATATTTTCGTGGAGAAGGACTTTGAGAGGGTCGCAGAGACTTTCGCACTAAAGGGTATACCTACGGCTGCGGCGGTGATAGAGGGCGGCATGAATGTGATGAAGTACGACTTCTCAAAGGGCTGCGCTGTGGTCATCGGCAACGAGGGCAGAGGGATACCGAAAGCCCATGTGGAGATGTGCAGAGACAAAGTTTCCATAGCCATGAAAGGGCGGCATATCGACTCGCTGAATGCGGCGGCTGCGGCTACTATCTTCCTGTGGGAGATGTCCGGACGGGAGGAATGAGCATGGCAAAACGTGGCGATGAGCTGTGGATGTGGCTGGTGCTGGTTTTCGGAGCAGGCAGCAAAAGGCTGTGGAACTGTGCGGACGGGTGCATGGATGCGCAGAAACTCTGTGAAGCGGCAAAGGCGCATGAACTCACGGGAATGAACGACGGTGAGCTTGACCGTGCGGACAGGATAACCTTTGAGGACGCACAAAAGCTGATAGAAACGGCTGAAAATGACGGCATACAGGTCGTGGCATACGGTGATGAGAACTATCCCGAGAGACTTAAAGAGCTGGCGGCTCCGCCTGCGGTGTTGTTTTGCAGGGGAGATACGAGGCTGATGAATGAAGGCAGCATACTGCATATGGTCGGTACGAGACAGCCTTCCAAATATACCCTTTCGCTGGTGAACGTGATGTGTGCGGAGCTGGCGGTGAGAGGGTTTACAATATCCAGCGGCGGAGCAGAGGGCGTTGACGCAAAAGCACTGGAAACTGCGCTGGGACGTGGAGGACGAGCATTGATGGTCTGTCCTGCACCGCTGGAGAGCGAACGCTCCTGCGGCAATGAAGAGCTGAGAGAGCTGGTTGCCGAAAAGGGGCTGATGATAAGCGAATACCCCACGGGCTACAAGGGTATGATGAATTTCAGGCGGCGAAACGAAGTGGCTGTGGCGCTGTCTTCGGCGGTGATAATCGCCGAGGCGGGTGAGCAGAGCAAGGGGCTTGATAATGTTAAACAGGCGCAGGCTCTGGGCAGACCTGTCATGGTCGTGCCGCCCCATCTGCTGTACAGCGAGAGATACTTCGGGCAGAAGGAGCTGTTAAGGCAGGGGCATACTGCAATATTCGACGGCGAGGACGCAGTCAGGGTGCTGACAGAATGCGGCAAAGTCGAAAAAGGCAGCTACGGCTTGCAGGGCGGCAGCGTGAAGATCAGCGCCGAACCTGCGAAGAAGCAGAGGAAGAATACCCGTGAAAAGCCTGTACATAAAACTGAAAAGCCCGACTATTCGGGGCTGGGCGAACAGGCAAAGGCTATATGCGGACTGTTGGAAGAGCATGGCTCGCTGCTGGCTGATGAACTGGCTGAAAAAACAGGGCTGCCTGTGCTGGAGGTGCTCATGTACCTGACGGAGCTTGAACTGGAGGGACTGGCGGAAAGCCTGCCGGGCAAGCAGTACAGGCTGAAAAGCTGAACTATAACAGGAAATGGAGAAGAAAGACATTGTCGGATCTGGTTATTGTGGAGTCGCCCCATAAGGCGAAAACGGTAAAAAGATACCTTAGCGGAGATTATGAGGTCATAGCGTCCATGGGACATCTGAGAGACCTGCCGAAATCCAAGCTGGGTGTCGATATAGAAAATGATTTTGAACCCCATTATATAAATATCAAGGATAAGGAGAGCCTTATCAAGGAGATCAAGAAGAAGGCTAAGGCGAGCGACCATATCTATCTCGCAGGAGACCCTGACCGTGAGGGAGAAGCCATAAGCTGGCACCTTGCACAGCTGCTGGGACTGGATATGAACGATAAGAACCGTGTGACCTTCAACGAGATCACCAAAAGCGGTATAGACGCAGGTATGAAAAATCCCAGGACCATAGACCTGAACCTGGTCAATGCACAGCAGGCAAGGCGTATACTGGACAGGATAGTGGGCTATAAGCTTTCACCTTTCCTCTGGAGGAAGATAAGGCGTGGACTTTCCGCAGGACGTGTACAGTCTGTGGCGGTAAAGATGATATGCGACAGGGAGAACGAGATAAGGGCTTTCGTTTCGCAGGAATACTGGTCGATAGACGGTATGTTCACTGCAAAGGGCGCTAAGAAGCCTTTCTCGGCTAAGGTCGATACGGTGGACGGTGTTAAGCCCGAGTTCAAGTGCAAGGCAGATGCTGATGCGGTGCTGGCAAGGCTCGATGGTGCGCAGTTCACGGTGGACAAAGTTAAAAAGAGCGTGCGCAAGAAAAATCCTGCGGCACCTTTCACGACCTCGACTTTGCAGCAGGAAGCTTCGAGAAGACTGGGATTTCAGGGCAGACGTACCATGAAGGCTGCACAGGAGCTTTACGAAGGTCTTGATATAAACGGCATGGGTCCTACGGGTCTTATAACCTATATGAGAACCGATAGCCTGCGTATCTCCGATGAGGCGAGGGCTGCGGCTTACGACTTCATCAGGGAGAAGTACGGCGAGAACTATATCCCCGAAAAGCCGAGGATATATAAGACCAAGGGCAGCGCACAGGACGCACACGAAGCTATACGTCCCACAAATCCTGCCATCACACCCGAGCTTGTTAAGGCAAGCGGTGTTACCAACGACCAGTACAAGCTTTATAAGCTGATCTGGGAGAGGTTCCTAGCATCGCAGATGGCTAACTGCCTGATGGATACGATGTCGGTGGATATAGAGGCTAAGGGCGTTATCTTAAAGGCGAGCGGATATTCCGTGAAGTTCGACGGCTTTACTGTGCTTTATGAGGAGTCCAAGGACGAAGAGGAAGAGAAGAAAAACGTGCTGCCGCCGCTGGCAAAGGGCGATATACTCACTGCCAAAGAGATACTGGGCAACCAGCACTTTACTCAGCCGCCCCCGAGATATACCGAGGCTACCCTCGTAAAGGCGTTCGAGGAAACGGGCATAGGCAGACCTTCGACCTATGTTACCACTGTGACGACCATCATAAACCGCAATTATGTGGAGCGTGACGGCAAGCAGCTCAAACCCACAAGTCTGGGTGAAGTCACCAATGAACTGATGAGCGAACACTTCGACAAGATAGTTGATGTAAAGTTCACAGCTAATATGGAGAAGAGCCTGGATGACGTGGAAAGCGGCAAAACAGGCTGGGTCAAGACCTTGCAGAGGTTCTACAAGGAATTCGACAGCGAGCTGACACAGGCTGAAAAAGAGATGGAAGGCAAGCGTGTAAAAGTTCCTGATGAGGCTACGGACGAGGTCTGTGAGGTGTGCGGCAAGCCTATGGTCATAAAGATAGGCAGGTTCGGCAAGTTCATGGCGTGCTCGGGTTTCCCCGACTGCAAGAACACCAAGCGTATAGTTCAGGAAACAGGCGGCGACTGCCCGTTCTGCGGCAAGAGGGTATTGCTCAAAAAGTCCAAGAAGGGCAAGAAGTATTACGGCTGCGAGAACAACCCCGAGTGCAGCTTCATGACCTGGGACATACCCACCGAGGAGAAGTGCCCCAAGTGCGGAAGTACACTGTTCCAGAAGGGCGGCAAGAACGGCATACTCATCTGCCACAAGCCCGACTGCGGCTATCAGAGAAGCCTTTCGGGCGAGAGTGCGGGCAGCGATGAGTGATCCGGGGACTTTGCAGGGGGAGAGCGGAAACTAAAATATTGTGTTTTAGGTTCACTGCCCCGAGGTATTGCTTAGCATACTAAAGCGAAACTATATTAAGGCAACACCGCACAACCATTGTGCGCCAGATACGCCCAACATCAGTGAAACTGATGTTTCAGATTCTAAATTTGACGCAGGAAGGCTGACGCCTTTCAAGGAAAATTTGGGAAAGATGACGGAAAATCTGCAAGTGTATGGTGTGCAAAGGCTTTAGTCGGTGGTTGTGCGGTGTTGCCTTAAACGACATAATGTCATTTGTGATAAAATAAGGATAACTGTATATGAGCGATAAAGTAAAAGTAATAGGTGCAGGGCTTGCAGGGTGCGAGGCTGCGTGGCAGCTGGCGAAGGCAGGCATTGAGTGCGAGCTTTATGAGATGAAGCCCAAAAAGTTCACACCTGCACATAAGTATAAAGGCTTTGCGGAGCTGGTATGCTCAAATTCTCTGAAAGCCGACAGAGTTGAGTCGGCGGCAGGTATGCTAAAAGAGGAGATGAGGCGCTTGGGCTCGGTGACTATGGAGTGTGCCGAGGAAGCGAGAGTATCCGCAGGCGGTGCGCTGGCGGTGGACAGAGAGAAGTTCTCCGATGCGGTCACAAAGCGCATAAGGGAAAATGGATATATAACGGTCATCGAGGAGGAAGTCACCGAGATACCCGATGGCAGGGTCATAATAGCTACGGGCCCGCTGACCTCGGACGGACTGGCTGAGAGCATCGGCAGGATATGCGGAGAATATCTGTATTTCCATGATGCGGCAGCGCCTATAGTCACCTTCGAGAGCATCGATATGGACAAAGCGTTCTTCGCTTCACGCTACGGCAGGGGCGATGCGGACTATATAAACTGCCCGATGGATAAGGAAGAGTATCTCAGGTTCTACAACGAGCTGATAAATGCCGAGAGCGCACCGCTGAAAGAACATGACAAGGAGCATTTCGGCAAGGATAACTTCAAGGTCTACGAGGGCTGTATGCCTGTGGAGGTGCTGGCTAAGCGTGGCGAAGATACCCTGCGCTTCGGTCCGCTGAAGCCTGTGGGGCTGACTGACCCGAGGACGGGCAAGCGTCCCTATGCAGTGGTGCAGCTGAGGGCGGAGAACACCGCAGGAAGTATGTATAATCTGGTGGGATTTCAGACTAATCTGAAATTCGGCGAGCAGAAGAGAGTGTTCTCGCTGATAACAGGGCTTGAGAACGCAGAGTTCATGAGGTATGGTGTTATGCATCGCAATACTTTCATAAATTCGCCGAAACTGCTGAACGAACAGTTCAACATGAGAGAACGCCCCGAGCTGTATTTTGCAGGACAGATGACGGGTGTCGAGGGCTATATCGAGAGTGCGGCAAGCGGCATATTCGCAGGGCTTTCCATGGCAAGACAGGTGCGTGGGCTCGAAGCGGTGAGCCTGCCTGCCACAACTATGCTTGGTGCGCTCTCAAAGTACATAAGCTCGCCATATACGGAGAATTTCCAGCCTATGGGCTGCAATATGGGCATACTCCCCGATATAGGCGAAAGGATACGTGACAAGAAGCTCAAATATGCAAAGCTGGCTGAACGTGGGCTGGCTGAACTGGATGAGTTCATAGCGGCATTGTGAGGTGTTGATATGACAAAGGATGATATGCAGATAGAGGTCGTAAGGTCGGCTTTCAGGCTGGCTGCGATGGTATTTCTCATTTACGGGATAGTGCATTTCTCGGTGGGCATGGGCGTAAGGCTGACGGTCGGGACGCTTTCTGCGGTATCCGGAAAGGACGCTGCCATATGGATGGCTTCGAAGCTGGCGGTCATTATCGAGTATGTGAGCTTTTGCCTGAAAGATGATGCGAAAAAGCTGGTGAAGAATTTCCTGGCTCATATCGTTACGGGCGTGGTGCTGGGCTTCGGATATTACGGAGCATATGCGCTGTTCGATCTGAAGAAGAAGTATCACTGGGAGCTGGGTGCGATACTGCATTCGACAGTTAAGCAGTGCGTTACCGAAACGGTGATACTCTCGCTGGTGGGTCTGGTGCTGAGCATAATAATATATTCGGTAAACAAAAAGCGCAGAGGCTATTGAGGTGCATGATGAGAAAGAGTGCGATGGTGCTGCTGGCAGCGGTGAGCCTTTTACTCGCAGGCTGTCATGAAGAGTGGGACGGCGCTGCTGATGAGCTGGAAAGCGTGGCAGCGACCACAAAGACCGTGACTGCTGTGACCGTGGAGAGCAAAGCGGCAAACGAAAGCTCCGATGAGGACGATGTGACTGTGGCTGAACGCTACGAGGACAGCTATACGGCGGCATTTTGTCAAAGGCTCGCCAAGCGGGACTTTCAGCTGGAAACGGAAGAGTACAGAGTGCACACTGCGGAAGATGAGGGCAGTGAAGAGCTTGAATGGAAAAAACGCAGCATAACACAGGTATACGGAGATGAAGTATATCTTTTCAATGACGGAGGACAGCGTGACGAGAGCGGTGTACCTTACGTGGAGCATCAGTACTATTTTGGTGACGAGGCTTATTCTATGCTGAACGGAGAGGTCTTCATACTGGGTGAAAATGACTTTTCGGGCGATGAAGGTATAGGCAGGCTGGAGATGAGAGTGTTTTCGCAGGAACCTGAGAAGCTGGGATTTATAAGCTCCGAAGCTGACGGGAATACTGTCAAGGAGAGTTTTATCATAAAAACTTTAGAGGGTGAGGAAGTGTACACTCTTACATATGACCGTGAAAGCGGTGATCTTATGAGTGCATCCACCAACAAGAGCCGTATGGTGGTAACATCATTCCGGGAAAACACGGGGGCTTTTGAGATACCCGAGGAAATAGAAGATTTTGAACCATAGGTCGGCTGTAAGCGGAAGGGTCTTGTACTATTCCGGGTCTTACCGCTTATAACCGATCTCTATTTATATACAAGGAGGTCAAATACATGAATATCGTAATGGACGCATTCGGTGGAGATAACGCTCCTCTGGAAGTCATAAAGGGAGCTGTTGACGCTCACAGAGACTTTAATGTTGATATAACGCTGGTCGGTGACGAGCAGAAGATCAAGGACTGTGCTAAAAAGAACGGCATAGATATATCTGCGCTGAAAGTACGTCACGCAGATACGGTCATAGAGATATGCGAAGAGCCTACAGAGGTCATCAAGGGCAAAAAAGACTGCTCGATGGCTGTAGGTATGCAGATGCTGGCTGACGGCGAGGGCGATGCTTTCGTTTCGGCAGGCTCGACGGGCGCACTGGTGGTCGGTGCGACATTCATCGTCAAGAGACTTAAAGGCATCAAGCGCCCTGCACTGGCAACGGTACTGCCCACAGCAGGCGCACCCACGATGCTGCTGGACAGCGGCGCAAACGCTGACTGCCGCCCCGAGATGCTGGTACAGTTCGGAATAATGGGTTCGGCTTATATGAACAAGATACTGGGTGTAAAGGAGCCCAGAGTTGCGCTGGCAAACATAGGTGCGGAAGAGTCAAAGGGCAGAGAGCTGGAGCTGGAGACTTACAAGCAGCTGAAAAAAGCGCCTGTGAACTTCGTGGGAAATATCGAGGCAAGACAGCTGCCGCTGGGTGACTGCGATGTTTGCGTGGCTGACGGTTTCTGCGGAAACCTGATGCTCAAGCTCTATGAGGGCATGGGCAAGTTCTTCTCGGGCGAGCTCAAGGGCATATTCAAGAGCAGCGCAAAATCAAAGCTGGCTGCTGTGATGGTCATGAAGGATATAAACAATTTCAAGAAGAAAGTGGATTACTCCGAATACGGCGGAGCACCTCTGCTGGGTACGGCAAAGCCCGTTATAAAAGCTCACGGAAGCTCGGACGCAAAGGCATTCTACAACGCTGTAAGGCAGGCTAAGCAGTTCACGGAGACAGGAGTCATCGAGACTATAACAGAGGCTCTTGAACAGATGAAGAAAGCGCAGGCGGCAGAGTGATGGATGAGCAGAAAAATCTGGAAGAGTTCCAGAACAAGATAGGCTATCATTTTCACAACGACAGACTGCTGTTCGAGGCACTTTCACACAGCAGCTTTGCCAACGAGAACAAAAAGCAGAGAAGAAGCAACGAACGCCTGGAATTTCTGGGCGACTCGGTGCTTTCGATAGTGGTATCGGACTACATTTTCGAGCACTTCAAGCACCTGCCCGAGGGCGAGCTGACAAAGCTGAGGGCATCGCTGGTCTGCGAAAAGGCGCTGTTTGAATTTTCGCATAAGCTGGAGCTTGGCAAGCACATTTTCCTTGGCAAGGGCGAGGAGCTTACAGGCGGACGAGAGAGAGCGTCAATAGTGTCCGATGCGATGGAGGCTGTGATAGCGGCGATATACCTTGACGGCGGACTGGAAGCGGCAAGAAAGCATATAATGGGCTTTCTGCCCCGTGACATAAGCCCTGCGCACACCGATACCTTCCACGATTACAAGACAGTATTGCAGGAAGTAATACAGCGCAATCCCGAGGAGAAGATAGAATACTTCTTAAAGGGCGAAGAGGGTCCCGACCACGATAAGCGATTCACGGTGCAGGTGCTTTTGAACAGCAATGTGATAGGCGAGGGCGTAGGACGCTCGAAGAAGAGTGCCGAGCAGAATGCGGCAAAGGAAGCGCTTCTGCTCATGGGGATATCTATTTGATCGTTGACAGGGTCATAGTTTGGCACGATAAGAAAGCAAACATAAAGGTGATACGATGCACAGTAACATATCAATATTCGTGCCCCATGTGGGGTGTCCGCACAAATGCGCTTTCTGTGACCAGAATGCCATAACAGGCAAGGAAAAGCTCCCTCATAAGGAGGACGTTGAAAAGGTCTGTTTGCAGGCGCTGGACAGGGTGGACGATATCACCGATACGGAGATAGCTTTCTTTGGCGGAAGCTTTACGGCTATACCGAGAGGATATATGCTGGAACTGCTCACGGCGGCACATAAGTATGTGGGCGAGGGCAGGTTCAAGGGCATACGGATATCCACAAGACCCGACTGCATAGATGAGGAGATACTCGATATACTCAAAGAGTATGGTGTGACCTCCATCGAGCTGGGGGCGCAGTCCATGTCGGACGAAGTGCTCACAGCTAACGAGAGAGGGCACAGCGCAGAGGACGTAAGGCAGGCAAGCAGGCTGATACGTGAGTACGGCTTTGAACTGGGTCTGCAAATGATGATAGGGCTTTATAAAAGCGGTCATCAGCAGGAGGACGAGACTTTTGATGAGATAATGAGGATACATCCCGATACGGTCAGGATATATCCTGTGGTGATACTTAATAATACCAGGCTTGCCGAACTGCTGGCAAGCGGCGAGTACAAACCCATGAGCTTTGATGAGGTGCTCATGCTTTCTGCGAGGGCACTGGGGGCTTTCACCGAAGCAGGCATAAGGGTCATAAAATGCGGTCTGCACGCAAGCGAGGTAGTTGAGCAGGATATGGTGGGCGGATTTTATCACCCTGCGTTCAGGGAACTGTGCGAGGGTCTGTTATACAGGCAGCGCATGGAGACTGAACTGGACAAGGCTGAGAAAGATGGACGACTCTCCGAAAACAAGGAACTTGTGTTTGCAGTTAAAAAAGGCTGCATGAGCAAGGCTGTGGGTCAGAAAAGGGTGAACATCGAATATTTTAAGAAAACAGGTCTTAGGGTGAAGATAGTCGAGAGAGCCAACATCGGGCTTTACGAAGTAAGGCTGCTTGATGATGTGGAAGCGGCACACAGCTGTTCTATTTACAACATGAAACAGATAAAGCGCAGCAAGGTCTGCGGGTGCTTTTACTGCGGAAAAATATTTGCCCCCGATGAAGTGTCGGGCTGGATAAACGAGGGCTGCGGCACGGCACTTTGTCCGTACTGCGGTATCGACAGCGTTATAGGCGATGCAAGCGGATATCCCATAACAGAGGGATTCATGAGGAAAATGCATGAGCGGTGGTTCTGAGATATGAAGGTGTAAGAAAATGTTTATGAACGACAGACAGCAGATGGAGCTGAAAAAGAAAATATGCATAGTACAAAATAAGCTCTCGAAGATAGAGGGCATCGAGCTGCTGGAAATGGCGCAGCTCAATCAGTTCGATCTGCGTGTCATGGAAGCCGCAGGGGTCTATGATGAAGACAGGGAACCCGATGTTATCATACCCTACGGCACCGATACCGATACGCTGGCAGCGAAGCTTATCGACCTTATCGGCATAGAGAACGGGCAGGTATGGTATATGTTACTTGATGAGCTGATCGTTGGGGTGAAGATACTTGATGAGAAGTATGCTATGCTCGGTATGCTGAAAACAGACATGAACAAAGCTATAATGCTGATATCCGAGGACAAGAAGAAACTGTATGACTTTGGGCTTGATTCCCGAGGCGATGATTATATCTTCGATGTGTACGATCTGAAATAACAATATGGAATGCAAGGCAGGCAGCGGAACATGATGGATCACTATTTTTCATTGCTGTTCAGGAGCGAACGGAACCTTCTCGATGGTCTGAGATGGTTCTCGCAGGGGTCGGGAGTGCAGCAGGGCGAGATAATGCCGGAGTTTCCCGATAATCCTGACAGAGAGGAGCGCTTCAGGGAGAAATACCCCGACTGCGTGGGCTTTTACTGTATATTTGATGAGCCGTCCGAGCAGTTTGTTCCCATGAGAGAATTCATGGGTGAGCTAGATGAGATGTGCAGGACATATCTTGAAGACAAAGAAGAAGCATATAAGAAAAATGTAAAGGCATACCTTGAAGCCATAGCCAAAAGGTATGAGCATTTGCTTTAGATATACCGAATATTTCAGAGCATGGTATTTGGTATACAATAATATTTGAAAGGCGGTGAAAAATAATGTATCTGCGTGGACTTGAATTACAGGGATTCAAATCTTTTCCCGATAAGACGGTGCTGACCTTCGGCAAGGGCATAACTGCCGTGGTGGGACCTAACGGTTCGGGCAAAAGCAATATCTCCGACGCCATGCGCTGGGTAATGGGCGAGCAGTCTTCAAAGGCGCTGAGAGGCGAGAAAATGGCAGGCGTTATTTTCCACGGCTGTGCCACAAGGAAAGAGTCGCCTTTTGCACAGGTGACACTGACCATAGATAATGAGGATGGGGCGCTGGGTATCGACAGCGATATGGTGTCGGTATCGAGAAAGCTCTATAAAAACGGCGACAGCGAATACCTGATAAACGGCAGTCCCGTAAGGCTAAAAGACGTAAACGAGCTGTTTATGGATACGGGACTGGGAAAAGACGGCTACTCGATAGTCGGTCAGGGCAAGATAGCGGATATAGTCAACGGCAAGGGCAGCGACAGAAGAGAGATCTTCGAGGAAGCCGCAGGCGTTGCAAAGTTTAGATATAAAAAACAGGAAGCTGAGCGAAAACTCATCGAGGCGGAGGATAATATCGCACGCCTTACGGATATACTGGCTGAACTGGAGGCACGCATAGGACCTCTGGAAAAGCAGTGCGAGAAAGCGAAGCGCTTCAAGGTGCTGGACGATGAGAAAACAGCGCTGGAAATATCTGTATGGGTAACAAGGCTCGAACAGTACAGGCAGAAGCTGGCGGATACCGAGGAAAGGCTCGAAGTGCTGAAAACACAGTACAGCACTCTGAGCGATGAACTGGCTGACAGTGAGGCGAAGATAGAGGCTGACCTGAGAAAGAGCGCAGAGTGTGCCGCAGAGGTCGATGAGATAAAGGGCAGGATACATGATGCCGAACTCGAAGGCAGGGGCGGCGAGGCTGATATAGCTGTCTGCGAGAACGACATATCGCATATAGAAGAGAATATTTTAAGATTAAAAGAGCAGATAGAGAATTCCAGGGCGGATAAGTATTTTCTGGAGAGCGAGCTTGCACAGCGCAGGAAAGAGCTGGAAGAACTCAGTACAAAGCAGTCGGATGCCGAGCAGGAGATAACTGCTAAGGAGAAGGAGTTCGATAAGCTCATAAGCGAGGCGGACGAGTCCGACAAGGCGGTAAGCGAGGTAAACTCGAAGATAAGTGCGGCTTATCTTGAAAAATCAAGGCTTAGCTTCACGGCGGAGAACCTCAAAAACACCATGCAGGAAACAAGCGAACAGCTTGAAGCAAATGAAGCTGACCGCAAGGAACTGGAAGCCAACAGCGAACTTGCTGAAAAGGAGCTCAAAAAGCTGCGCAAGGAGCATGAGCGTAAGCAGGAAGACAAGGCGGAAAAGGAAAATGTGCTGGGCGGTATGACAAAGCTGCTGGAAAAGCGCAGGGAGCGCCTTGAAGCCGCAGAACGGGAATATTCACAGGCACAGAGCAGGCTCACGGAGACTGTCAGCAGGCTGGGCATACTGGGCGACCTGGAGCGCTCGATGGAGGGTTTCGGCTACAGCGTAAAGCATATCATGAATGCGGTAAAGCAGGGCAGGATAAGCGGTGTATGCGGCACGGTGGCACAGCTGATAAGCGTTGAGGCAGAGTATTCCGTGGCGGTGGAAACTGCACTGGGCGGCGCTTTGCAGAATATAGTCACCGAGACCGAGGATTCGGCAAAGCGTGGCATAAAGCTGTTAAAGGAAGCAAAGGCAGGCAGGGCGACATTCCTGCCCATGACCTCAGTCAAGGGTACAAGGCTCGATGATGCAAGGCTCAAAAATGAGGACGGTTTCGTGGCGCTGGGCTGCGATATAGTCAAATACGATAAGCGCTATGAGGGCATAGTCAGGTATCTGCTGGGCAGGATATGTATAGCAGAGGATATCGACGCTGCATCACGCATCGCCAAGAACAACGGCTATAAGTTCAGGATAGTGACCCCCGATGGTCAGGTGGTCAACGCAGGCGGTTCGTATACGGGCGGCAGCACCTCAAAAAGCACGGGCATACTCACCCGTAAGAATGAGATAGAAAAGCTCGAACGCAGCAAGGCGCAGCTTGAAGAGCAGAGCGCAAAGGCTTTCGAGGAAAAGGAAAAATATCAGAATGAGGCAAACAAGCTGGCTGCCGACATAGAAGGCATCAAGGAACAGCTGGGCATACTGGGCGAGGAATGTATCAGGGCTGAGCTGGAGATAAAGCGTGTCAGCGAATTTGCAAAGGGCTACGAGGAAAGGCTGGCAGACAGCGAAGAAGCTGAAAAGAAACTGCGTGAAAAGCTGGCACAGGCTGATAAGGAACTGGACGAAGCTCTGAAAGCAGAGGCAGAGACTGACAAGCTCATCAAGGAGAATGAGTCGCTGCTGTCTGACTCGGTGGAGGAGCAGGACAAGCTCAAAGCAAAGCGTGACGAGATAAGCACACAGCTTTCGCAGATGAGAGTCGCAAATGCCGAAACGGGCAAGGATATACAGGCTTGCAGAGAGTCCATAGCGACGCTGGAAAAGACCATCACAGACCGTGAGGGCGACGGCGGCAGGCTGACACTGGATATAGCTGCCGAGGAAGAAAAGATCAAGGAAAAGCGTGATGAGATAGAGCGCATCAGGCAGAAGATAGCCGACAGCGGCGTGCTCGCAGAAAAGCTTGCAAAACAGCTGGAAGAAAAGCGCAGACAGCAGCACGAGTATGGCGACAGCGCCGAAAAACTCAGGGCTGCACAGCGCAGCAAGCTGGAGGAAAAAGAAACTCTGGCTGCACAGGTGAGCCGCACGGAAGAACGCAGGAATGCGGTCACGGCGGATTTCGACAAGCTGGTGAACAAGCTGTGGGACGAGTACGAGCTGACAAGAACTACCGCAGCCGAACAGGCTCAGCCTGTGGAGGATATGCAGGAGGCTGAAAAGCACCTGACTGAACTGAAAAACAAAATAAAGGCACTGGGCAGTGTTAACCTCGGGGCGATAGAAGAGTATGCCGAGGTCAAGGAAAGGTATGACTTCTTAGGGGCACAGCTTAGTGATGTGAACGTATCCAAGGAAGAGCTGTGTAAGCTGATAGACGACCTGACCGAAAAGATGCGCTCGGTGTTCATGCAGAGTTTTGATACGATAAACCGTAATTTCAAGAGCATCTTTAAGGAGCTTTTCGGCGGCGGTGAGGGCGAGCTGATACTGACAGACCCCGAAAACGTACTGGAATGCGGCATAGAGATAAGCGTGCAGCCGCCCGGCAAGGTGATAACCAGCCTGATGTCATTATCGGGCGGTGAGCAGTCACTGGCGGCGATAGCTATATATTTTGCGATATTCAGGTATTCGCCTGCACCATTCTGTCTGCTCGATGAGATAGAGGCGGCGCTGGATGATGTAAATGTCACCAGATATGCGCAGTATCTGCACAGGCTCACAGATAAAACACAGTTCATAACCATTACACACAGACGTGGCACTATGGAGGAAGCTGATGTGCTGTATGGTGTTACGATGCAGGAAAAGGGCATATCGAAGCTGTTGAAAATGAACGCAGGACAGACTTCGATGCTGGAAGAAAACTAGTTGTTTAATATAATAACGGGAGGTTGAATTATGGGCTTCTTTGAAAAGCTTAAAAACGGACTGAAAAAGACTAAGGATTCGATGATGGGCAGGATAGAGCGTCTGCTCCATGCATTCACCAAGATAGATGAGGACCTTTTCGAGGAACTGGAGGAAACACTGATATTATCGGATATTGGTGTGAATACCTCGGTGAAGATCTGCGATAAGGTCAGGGACTATGTAAAGCAGAAGGGTATCACAGACCCTGCCCAGATCAAGGATATACTCAAAGATGTCATCACAGAGATGCTGGGCGAGGAACAGCCTCTGGATATGTCCACAACACCTTCCGTTATACTGGTGATAGGTGTAAACGGCGTGGGCAAGACCACTACCATTGGCAAGCTGGCTTATCAGCTGAAAAATGAGGGCAAGCACGTTATCGTTGCGGCTGCGGATACCTTCCGTGCGGCAGCTATAGATCAGCTGGAGGTCTGGACAGACAGGGCTGATGTGGAACTCATCAAGCACAACGAGGGTTCCGACCCTGCGGCAGTTGTCTATGATGCACTGACTGCGGCTAAGGCAAGGCAGGCTGATGTGGTCATCTGCGATACCGCAGGAAGACTGCACAACAAGAAGAACCTGATGAAAGAGCTGGAGAAGATCTCACGTATCGTTCATCAGCAGGCAGAGGGCTGTGCGCTGGAAGTTCTGCTGGCATTGGATGCGACCACAGGACAGAATGCGGTAAATCAGGCACAGCAGTTCAATGAAGTAGCCGACATCACAGGTATAATCCTGACAAAGCTTGACGGCACAGCAAAGGGCGGTATCATAATCACCATCACAGATGATTTGAAGATACCCGTTAAGCTGGTAACTGTTGGTGAGCAGATAGACGATATACAGCCTTTCATAGCAAGAGATTTCGTGGATGCGCTGTTTGAGTAAGGTATGTATCAATGATACTTATCGACTTTGGCATAATATGCCGTGAGCAGAAAAGGCGCACGGTACCCAAGCATATACCGAAGGTGAGATTTGAGAGCCATATCAGGAAAGAAAACTCCGACCCCATGTATTATGACTACTATCACTTTGAAGCTGCCGATAAGCTGACAGGTATATGGTATTTTGCATGGCTTAGCGACGATATATTCCTTGAACAGAGTTTCTTCGATATCGCAGATAAAGGAAGTCCGTGGATATATGTCGTCCCCGAATGGGAGGGTACGGTAAGGGAGATACTGGAGTTTTATCTCGGATCATCACCGATACACAAGATAGCCGTACTGCCGAGGATACAGGACAAGTCTGAAAATGTGACTCACGAAGAATGCAGTCTCGATGAGTTCATGGAGATGCTGAGAGCGGGAGATGTCAGGTGGAACGAGCTTTATATGGTAAGCAGTGATAATTTGCGGATAACAATAAGAGCGGAAGTGAAATAATGAAACTTGTAATAGCAAGCAACAATAAAGGCAAGATAAGAGAGTACAGGGAGCTGCTGGGACAGCGGACTTATGGTGGATGCGCTGGACGGTGCGCCCGGAGTTTATTCCGCAAGATACGGCGGACTTGATACCGATGAGGAAAGATGCGCATATCTTCTTAAAAATCTGGAGAATGTTCCCGATGATAAGAGGGGAGCAAGATTTGTCTGTACCATACATTTTATTGATACCGACGGCAGTGAGATCGCTGTGGAGGGCAAGGTCTGCGGCAGCATAAACCGTGAACCCGTGGGTGAGAACGGCTTTGGATACGACCCCGTATTCATGTACGAGGGCAGGAGCTTTGCCGAGATACCTGCCGAGGAGAAAAACGCAGTATCACACCGTGGTGATGCGCTGAAAAAACTGGTAAACGAGTTGAAAATGAAAAAGGCATAAAATAACAGGAGTAAAGATATGATAACTACAAAGCAGAGAGCCGAGCTTAAAAGCATGGCAATGAAAATGAAGCCCTCTTTCCAGATAGGCAAGGGCGGACTGAACGATGCGCAGACAGCGCAGATAGACGACTATCTTCGTGTACACGAGCTGATAAAGATAAAGGTGCTGGATAATTCGCTGTATACCGCAAGGGAAGCGGCAGAGGAACTGGCAGAGAAGATAAATGCCGAGGTAGTGCAGGTCATAGGTTCAAATCTGGTGCTGTACAAGCGCAACGAGAAAGAGCCTGTGATAAAGCTCAAAAGCAAGTGATGGATATAGGCATCTACGGCGGAACTTTCGACCCTGTGCATAAGGGTCATGTCAGGCTTGCGGAAACTGCGGCACAAAGCTGCAGACTGGATAAGCTCATCATACTGCCCGACAGGATACCGCCACATAAGCAGGCGGAGGGTCTGGCTGAGGGCAGGGACAGAGCCGAGATGTGCAGGCTGGCTTTCGGAAGACTGAGGGATGCTGAGATAAGCGAGTGGGAGCTTGCACAGCAGGGCAAGAGCTATTCGGTGCTGAGTCTCAGACATTTCAAGGAGCGTTACCACGAGGACAGGCTGTGGTTCATCATGGGCAGCGATATGCTCACAAGCTTTCATACATGGTATCGCTATGAGGAGATACTGACCCTTTCGGGACTGATATGTATGTCCAGATACAAGGGCGATGATGCAGAGCTTGAAGCAAGCGCAGACAGGCTCAGAGCACAGGGCGGCAGAATACGCATCGTGGCAGCGGAGGCTTTCGAGGTGTCAAGTTCAGAGATACGCCAAAGGCTGAAAAATGGTGATGACTGCACGGGGCTGCTTGACGAAGCGGTGCTTGACTACATAAGGGCAAAGGGACTTTACGGCACATCATCAGATAGAGGGAGCATATGAATTGAAGGAAAACAAGCAGATAGGGATATATAAGAAATATTTGAGAGAGCATTTGTCGAAAAAACGCTATACACATTCCATCAATGTGGCAGGCGCAGCGGTGGAGCTGGCAAAGAAGTACGGGGCTGATACCGATAAGGCGTATACCGCAGGACTTCTGCACGATATAGCCAAGGAAATGCCTGCCGAGGAACAGCGCAGGATAGTGCTGGCATCGTCGCTGAAAGTCAGCGATGTGGAGAAAGAGGCGCTGCCGCTATTCCACGCCATTGCAGGGGCAGAGCTGGTGCAGACGCTTTTCGATATAGAGGATGAAGAGCTTATCTGGGCGATAAGATGGCATACTGTGGCGGCAGGAGGTATGAGCAGGCTTGCGGTGGTAGTTTATCTGGCAGACCTTATCTCCGCCGACCGTGATTATAAAGACGTGGGCAGGATGAGAAAGCTTGCGGATAAGAGTATAGAAAGGGCAATGTGCGAGGCACTGAGGTTCTCCATAAGCGACTCGGTGAGCAAGGGCAACAGCATACCCCTCTCGACACTTGAAGCTTATAACGAATACATACACTTCAAAAAATGAGTACAAAAAAACGACCGCAAATGTTGACAATCCCCGAAATATATGGTATAATACAGATCGGGTGTTGCACATAAGCGGCAAAACGTCTAAAAGACGCGGCGGTTCAAATCTTCCTCCGGAAACGGGGGTGAGTTTCAATGACTATTCTTGAAGTACTTACTCTGATAAATGTGCTGATAGGCATAATAGGACTTGTAAACAATAACAAAAAGAAATAACCGCCCAACTTCCACATAAGGCGGTTATTATATGATAACATCTTAATGGGGGAGAACCGCACAGCCGTGCGACACCCTCTTTTATGATATTATTATAACACGAAAAAAGATCTTTGTCAATATATACAGGAGGAAATAATATGGCAGAAATGACTACCGAGCAGAAGCTGGAACTGATAGTTAAGGCGCTTGACTCAAAGAGGGGCGAGGAGATACAGGCTATAGGCATAGGCGACCTGACTATACTCGCTGACTACTTTGTGATAGCAAACGGCGGTTCTACCGTACAGACCAAGGCTATGGCTGAAGAGGTAGAATTCAGGCTGACCCAGCAGGGTATCGAGCCACACCACACCGAGGGCTATGGTCCCAACAACTGGATAGTGCTGGATTACCGTGATATAGTGGTACACATCTTCAATAAGGAGACCCGTGACCAGTACAAGCTGGAAAGACTCTGGAGCGACGGCAAGGAAGTGGATATATCCGCTTACCTGACCAAGAATTGATGTGACAGAACGTGTAGGCAGGGAAGTTCTTGATGGCGTTTGCTGTAAAAGCTCTGCGCCCGATGCGGGGAGAAAACAAAATACTTGCAATGCACGGATAAATATGATATAATATCTTTTGGAGTTTTTATAAATCAAGACATGACAAAGGTGATGAAGTAGAATGAGCAATTATGATTACAGTGCCATCGAAAAGAAATGGCAGAAGTACTGGGAGGAGCATGAAACTTTCAAGACAGATGTATGGGATTTCTCGAAGCCTAAGTTCTATGCGCTGGATATGTTCCCCTATCCTTCGGGCGTGGGTCTTCATGCAGGCCATCCCGAGGGCTATACCGCAAGTGATATAGTTTCACGTATGAAGCGTATGCAGGGCTATAATGTACTGCACCCCATGGGATATGACTCTTTCGGTCTGCCTGCCGAACAGTATGCGGTAACTACAGGCAACCATCCCAACGGCTTTACTCAGGAGAATATAAAGACATTCTCCAAGCAGCTGAAAGAACTGGGCTTTGACTATGACTGGTCGAAGATGATAGCTACATCCGATCCCGAGTATTATAAGTGGACCCAGTGGATATTCAAGCAGCTGTATAAGGACGGCTATGCAAAGTACATAGATATGCCCGTAAACTGGTGCGAAGAGCTGGGTACAGTGCTCTCCAACGATGAGGTCATCGACGGCAAGTCCGAGCGCGGCGGTTTCCCTGTGGTAAGAAAGAATATGAAGCAGTGGGTCATCGACCAGCCTGCTTTTGCTGAAAAGCTGCTGGAGGGTCTTGATGAGATAGACTGGCCTGAGTCTACCAAGTCCATGCAGCGCAACTGGATAGGCAAGTCAACAGGTGTCGAGGTAGAATTCGATATCGTGGGCGGCGGAAAGTTCTCCATCTTCACCACTTGTATCGAGACTATCTACGGTATCACTTTCATGGTACTCGCTCCTGACGGTGCCATCACCGAGAGCCTTCTTGACAGGGTGCAGAACCGTGAAGAGGTACAGGCTTACATCGACGAGACCAAGAAGAAAAATGATATGGACCGTACCGAGCTCAACAAGACAAAGTCGGGCTGTGAGCTCAAGGGCGTTACCTGCATAAACCCCGTAAACGGCAAGGAAGTCCGTATGTTCATAGGCGACTTCGTACTGGCAAGCTACGGCACAGGCGCAGTTATGGCTGTACCGAGCCACGACCAGCGTGACTTTGAGTATGCAGTAGCACATAACATCGACATGATACAGGTCATCGACGGCAAGGACGGTCACATCGACGTTACAGATGCCGCTATGGAGAAGACCGAGTACCTGGGCAAGGGCTACAAGCTCATAAACTCCGAGGAGTTCACAGGAATGACTGTTGAGGAAGCTAAGGAAGCTATCACAGTCAAGCTGGAGAAGATGGGCAGAGCAAAGCGCACTGTAAACTATCACTTCCGTGAGTGGATATTCGCTCGTCAGCGTTACTGGGGCGAGCCTGTTCCTGTGGTACATACCGAGAACGGCATACACGTTCTTGATGATGATGAACTGCCTCTCATACTGCCCGAGCTTGACGACTACAAGGGCAAGAACGGCAAAGCACCTCTGGAAAATGCAACAGAGTGGAAGCAGTATGACCACAATGGTATCAAGGGTGTGCGTGAGACTTCTACCATGCCCGGCAGCGCAGGTTCGAGCTGGTACTTCCTGAGATATATTGATCCCCATAACGATAAGGAGTTCGCAAACCAGGAACTGCTGAAGCACTGGATGCCTGTCGACCTCTACATAGGCGGTCCCGAGCACGCAGTAGGTCATCTTATGTATTCACGTATCTGGAACAGATACCTCTATGATAAGGGTCTTGCACCCACTAAGGAGCCTTTCAAGAAGCTGGTACACCAGGGTATGATACTGGGTGAGAACGGCGTTAAGATGGGCAAGCGTTTCCCGAAATATGTGGTCAATCCCTCGGATATAATCAGGGATTACGGCGCAGATACCCTCAGACTCTATGAGATGTTCATGGGTCCTCTGGAGGTTTCCAAGCCCTGGAGCCAGAGCGGTGTTGAGGGCGCAAAGAAGTTCCTCAACCGTGTATGGAATTTCTTCACCGAGGAGAAAAATCTTACCGAGGAAAATGACGGCGCACTGACCAAGGTTTACCACCAGACCGTCAAGAAGGTATCTGATGATTACGAGCAGCTGGCTTTCAACACAGCTATCGCACAGATGATGATATTCGTAAATGCGGTATATAAGAACGGTACCTGCCCCAAGGAGTATGCAGAGGGCTTTATCAAGATGCTGTCCTGCATCTCGCCCCATATCGGTGAGGAGATCTGGAGCATCTTCGGTCATAAGGACACCATCGCTTATGAGAAGTGGCCCACATATGATGAGGCACAGCTGGTGGAGGATACAGTCGAGATCGTTGTACAGATCAACGGCAAGATCAAGGCTAAGATGGATATAGCTAAGGACGAGCCCAAGGACGATGTGCTTGCTAAGGCAAAGGCAGATGCTGCGGTTGCTGCACTTATGGAGGGCAAGACCGTGGTCAAGGAGATCTACGTTCCCAACAAGCTGGTAAACATCGTTGTAAAGTAATAACGAAACATATTTCAGCTCCCGTACATATGACGAATACGCATATAGAAGTTTTGCCCCTGAGTGTTTCAAAGCACTCAGGGGCATTGTATTTTGCGGGCAGTACCCGCCGCCATTGATCTAAAGGTTTACGGATACATTTTGGAATGCATAAACGCTGATCGTTTCCGCAGCCGTAATATGATAATCGGTATTTATAAAACGTGAATATCAACAATGTAAGCTTTTACACCGTTATCTACAAATAGGAATTCCATAATTAGTGTTAAGTCATTTATTTCGCTGTCAGTAGTAAGGTCATAGTCAACCTCAAAACCGTTACCATTTTTATATAAATATACACTGAACTGATGATATAAAGACTTATCATATTGGGGTTGAAAGTTGTTCGGAACACCGTATTTGTCATAGTGCGATAATTCGTTGTCTTTTAAATAATCTTCTGCCCATCCTTTGAAATCTTCAATTGTAATGCTTTCGTCTTGAAAACCGGCATAATCAGGAATCAGATCATACCTACCTTCTGCCATACAATTGACCACTTCTTTAACTATTGGTTCAGCCAGTTTTTTTGCCTCTTGCTCTGTCATTGATTTATTCTCCTTTCATTTTCGATTTATGTTAGTAACAATTATATCACAACATCGAAATGCTGTCAATAAAAACGCCATAGTACTTCTGACTGAATATCAGAAATACTATGGCGAAAAGCTTCTATATCAGCGACGTACTTAGGTGCGGGAGTTGATTTTGTCCGAAATACTTTGGTTTTGGCGAAATTTGGAAAAATATGGGATAAAAATTGTTAATTTGCAAAATTATCTAAATAATATAGTTTATTAACTTGTCAATTGTCAAAATAACCAAAATATGAACGAAAATATTTTCATGGAAATTTTAAAAATGTTATCACAGCTATTGACTTTTGGGTGGAAATATAGTATAATTAACTTGTAATTATTTCGGTTGTAAGGTTTCCGCAGATCTTGGACAGAGATTGCGTAAAGCGTAACAAGTTTGCAGTTGGCAGACCTTCACTATCACCCTTGAGGATCACGGGAGCGACCGAAGATTACCTCTGTCATAGGTGGCAAAGGGAGGGAAACATTTTGGCAGAAATTCGTGTTGGCAAGAACGAGACTCTGGATACCGCTCTGAAGCGTTTTAAAAGATCATGCGCTAGGGATGGCGTTATCGCTGAGGTTCGTAAGAGAGAGCACTATGAAAAGCCTTCGGTAAAGCGTAAGAAGAAGTCCGAAGCTGCTCGTAAGCGCAAGTATTGATTTTTGGATAAAGAGAGGATATCTATGGATATCCTCTTTTTTATTTTGCATAAAAGTCTTTACTTTGAGTGCATTTTATGTTATAATGAATGTGAACAAGATTTAAACGAAGTTAAATTGGAGCAGCCATGTACCTGTATCATTATTTTGACAGAAATGCAGGGGCTTTCCGCAGTATATCGGAACTTAACGATGATGATGCGCAGAAAGTCCTGGAGAATATCAAGATGAAAAAGCCCGAAAGTATGTGCGCCAAACGGCAGGATTCATATGTGGCTGACAGGCGGCATTATGAAGATATAGTCCGCAGGGCTTTTGCGGCAAAAGGCGGCAGGGTGCTGAGGGATACGCCCCACTATATGGTGGTTGAGGAATGCCCGTGGCTTGAGAGCTGGTATGATGAGCCTGCTTTTGTAAAGATAGATGTCGGTGAATTTGATCTTGATACTCTGTCCTTCACTTACGGCGATTCGCACCCGACGTTCAGCCCTAGAGTAAATGACGGCAAGGAATACCGCAGACAGGTCTATACCTATGATGAGATACTTCATATCATCGAAAAATACGGTCTGCCGCAGGTTTGGAACAGCGGGGGAGAATATGGTCCCGAAAGATATATCGAGGTGCAGGTATGGGACGACAGCACCATAGCAAAATATAAATGATCTCGGAGGAAATATGTTTTTCTTTTTCAAGCCCACCTATGTCTTTGACAAGGTGACGGATATAACCGCAGAATTTCTGCATAAAAAGCACATCAAGGGGCTGATGCTCGACCTTGATAATACGCTGACCACACACAACAATCCCGTGGTGCCGAAATCGAGCCTGGATTGGATAGACAGCATGAAGCGTGCAGGCATCAGCCTGATGATAGTTTCTAACAACCATGCGCCGAGGGTAACGCCCTTTGCGGAGCAGTTGGGGATAGATTTCGTGTGCGAGGGCGCAAAGCCTCTGACCATCGGCTACAGCAGAGCGATAAAGCGCATGGGGCTCGAAAGGCGTGAGGTGGCAGCAGTGGGCGACCAGATATTCACGGACGTGCTGGGCTCGAATATGAAGGGCGTAAGGAGCATTTTCGTATTCCCCATAAAGCCCGAGGAAAGCCTGCCTTTCAGGTTCAAGCGTGCCTGCGAGAAGCCCTTTCTGCCTGAATTCCCAAATAAGTGAACTGCGCATCATTGCGATGCGTGCTATACAAAATCTTTCTACAAATGGAGGTATTTAACATGAGTGATTTTTTCAGAGAACTGATAGGCGTAAAGTGTAACTTTGCAACAGACGACGGCGAGTACCGCAACTATGTACTGCGTGACCTTTCAAATGACTGGATAGTTGTGGAGAGAGATGCTGAGTCCATCTACCTCAATCTGCGCCATGTCATCTCCATCAAGGTAGCTAACCCTAAAGAAGAGGGCTATACCATCAATTCAAATTCATGATGAAAAAGCGGCGCAGCTGCGTCGGCTGAAAGGAGGCGGACACCGTGGGTGATTATGCTGTTGTCATGAATCTTGATAAAAGAAGCACGGCAAGGCTGATGAACATGATGTGCGGCAGCTATATGCTGGAGCATGGCATCAGACCGCAGCTGACACTTGCGGTGTTCGACTGCGACAGCGATATGGACGCACTGGAAAGCTTCGAGCGGCTGACACGCAGGCTGGAGGTCTGTAAGGTCAGGTTCAGCTCCATAAGCGCCTGCCGCAGCAGGGGAAGTTTTGATACCATAGATATATTCGCTGTGGGTCAGCTGACTTCATCGCTGCGCCGAAACAACCGCCGTGCCTATACGATACTCTCGCAGGATTTCGTAATGACGGGCGGCAACGAACTGGTCCCCGGAATGTGGGAGCCTTGGGCGATGCTTGGCATGGAGCTTACAGAAAGTGATGCAGACGGCTATTTTGATATGATCAGGCGAATATTCCGCCCCTTTGATGCGGTTGCATCTGAAACTGCGCTGATAAGGCTCAGTGACCATGTGGAGCTTGCGTTATACAGCCTTGCGGCTCTTGCGGACGGCATACCTGCAAAAAGCTTCACCGAGCTGCGCCCGGGCATGACGGCAGAACAGGTATCTTTCGTGCTGGGCAAAAAACTTGTGCTGCAAAAAAACGACGATTCGGGGCAGACATATAATTTTGTCAGGTTTGGCGACATTGGCGTGACTTTGTTTTTCAACATGGATACAAGCAGGCTTTACGCCATACGTTTTGATAAGCCTTTCCCGTTCCCTGCACTGGGATGTGACAGGAGTGCGGTGGAGAGCGAGATGGGCGTACCTGACAGATATATGGACTCGGGTGGGTATTCCTCGAAGATGTGGCTGTACGACAAAGTTATACCCGGGCACACCATAAGGGTAGATTTTAATGATGAAAATGAATGTGCTGCGGTATTTATAGTATAACAGACCGTTCCTGTAGCTGAAATGACCCCAAAAAGTTAGACAAACTTTTAAAAGAAAACTTATGCAAAGCGACTAAGAGAGATCTTGGTCGCTTTTTTATGCGACACAGAGCCTGTACTCA
>CADALT010000036.1 GCA_902788785.1 uncultured Ruminococcus sp. | reverse complement strand
TAACTCCTCCTTCCACTAAGCCTTCTTCTTAACGCTGTCGCAGATGGTCACTGTTCCGTTCTTAGGACCGGGGATAGCGCCCTTGATAGCGATAAGATTGTTTTCTGCGTCAACCTTGACAACAGTCAGATTCTGTACAGTTACCTTTACGTTACCGTACTGACCGGGCATCTTCTTGCCCTTGTAGATCCTGGAAGGATCCGAGCAAGCGCCGTAGGAACCTGCGTGTCTGTGTACAGGACCTGTACCGTGAGTTTCCTTCAGTCTGTGACCGTTGTGTCTCTTGATCGTACCGCTGAAGCCGTGACCCTTGCTGGTGCCGCTAACGTCAACAACGTCGCCCTCAGCAAATATCTCAGCCTTTACGATATCACCAACGTTGACAGCAGATGTATCTGCAAGTCTGAACTCCTTGAGAGTTCTCTTCATTGCAACGTCAGCCTTCTTGAAGTGACCCTGGAGAGGCTTATTGACTCTCTTAGCTCTGATCTCGCCGTAGCCCAGCTGAACAGCGTCATAACCGTCATTCTCAACAGTCTTCTTCTGAACAACTACGCAGGGGCCTGCTTCAACAACTGTTACAGGAACTATCTTTCCTGCTTCATCGAAGATCTGTGTCATACCGATCTTCTTACCGATGATTCCCTTCTGCATGATTTTTCCTCCTTTGGTTATTGGTCGGATCTCCGACATGACCTGCGTGCACATCATTTTTTGAGATCATCCTATGATCTCATTTGGAGATTACTTGATCTCCATAACGATGTTGACACCGGCAGGAAGCTCAAGATTTTCAAGAGCAGATGTTGTTTCCTTGGTAGGTCTGATAACATCGATGAGTCTCTTGTGAGTTCTCAGCTCGAACTGCTCACGGCTGTCCTTGTACTTATGAACAGCTCTCAGGATCGTAACGATCTCCTTGTTGGTAGGCAGAGGGATGGGACCCGAAACCTGCGCACCGGAGCGCTTTACAGCGTCTACGATCTTTGCAGCTGCTGCATCAACTACAGCGTGCTCATAACCCTTGATCTTGATCCTAATCTTTTCATTGACTGCCACTTAGAATCGCCTCCTTACAGCAATTTGAAAATTGTTTTAGGGGCAAGTCCTGCGATCTCAGTCAATTGCACAAACAATCGACAGCACCCTTTACCTCAACTGCTTGTGCAATTGACAGGTCAGCAGGACTACCTGTGGTATTTCGTCACCGAAAAATGCAGATTTTTCAATCTACACTCTGCCGTGTGTTCCCTGCCTTCTCAATAAAAAATCCCGAAATCCGCTTAGCGGTTTCCGGACCGAGAACAGGCACACAGCTATGCATCATACTAAAAGAGCGCAGGATACTCCTACAACTCCCTCGCAAGAAGCATAACACATACAGTGCTCATTATCACAGCCGCCCGGTTTAAAATCGGACATACTCCACGGAAATTACCTGACAAACCGTCAGCAACCTTCCGCTTCTTCGCATATCAACCATGTCATTCTTACTTTAGCGCAAGTCATTCCATCGGAATGACAAATGGCATTTCGTTAGGAATGACAAAATGGCATTTCGTTAGAAATGACATTGTGCAGTCACGCAAGTATTATTATACACTATACTTTCCGATTTTTCAAGGGTTTTCGGAAATTTTATTCGAATTTCAAGCGTAGAATTTTTGCTGATTTTGCGCCATCCATTTATTCATTATGTACAAAGAAAAAACAACCCGTCTAACGGGCTGTTTTCATCATCTCCCCCACCGCCCGAAGCCGATGAAGTTCCATACTATTATAATAGTACATCATACCAGTTCCATTACCAGTCTGACTATGCAGATGATTCCGCTGACCGCACTGATGCCTGCCGCTGTCAGCAGACCATTCCTGATGGAACGGCGGTTTTTCTGCTCTTTCTCTTTCTCAATGTCATCGAGCGTTTCGCCTTTCACGAAAGCCAGTATCTCACGCTGAGTCTGAATATCGTTGTCAGCCTTTATCGTTTCCATTCGGTGGAAGGAAAGGAAAGTCAGCACCGCCAGACCGCCTGCCAGCACCGCACCAATGACCCTGCCGACCTCACCGCAGTTCTCGAATATCGCTGTCGTCAGCATCATGGCGACAAGCCCCAGCACCCCGCACCACTGTGAAGTTTTCAGCGTTTTTGCGTCTTTTTCATTTACCGTCTTTTTCATAGTTTCGACATCTCCTTTGATAAGTTCATCGAGGCTCACTCCGAACAGGTCGCTGAGTATCAGCAAGCTGTGAACATCGGGATAGCATTTTTCGTTCTCCCAGTTTGAGACTGTCTGTCGGCTTACATAAGCCTTCTCAGCCAGCATCTCCTGTGACCACCCCTTTTCAGTCCTCAGTTTTCTGATAGTCTTGCAAAGTTCCATAAGGATGCCCCCTTCCTTTTGTGTGAACTCATCATAGCACACTACGCCGAAAAATTCCACCAAAGGCATTTTACAAAGGCGGTAAAACCGCTGTCAAATCTCTTTGACAGCCCCTGTCTGCGCCGTTTTGCAGACTTCCGCATGATACTATCATACCTCACATCGCAGTTTTTGTCAACAAAAAGTTCCGCCGCACCCTATAAAGAGTACGGCGGAAATATCATTAGGGAAAATTACTTCTCCTCGGTATTGTAAAGCTTAGCATATCTAAGCAGATAATCATATCTGTCCTTAGCATTCTGCTCTGCCTTGGAGAACAGCTTCTCTGCTCTCTCGGGGTTCTGTCTAGCGAGTGCGTTGTAACGAACTTCGCCCATGATGAACTCTCTGTAATCTGCGGAAGGAGCCTTGGAATCCAGCCTGAACAGCCTTCTTCTCCTCGGTCTGAGCGATCTTCATGCCGCCCTTGATACCGTGGTTGATACAAGGAGCATAACCGATGATGATGGAAGGACCATGATAGCTTTCAGCCTCGTGGATAGCCTTCAGGCACTGGTTCATGTCTGCGCCCATTGCAACGTGTGCAACGTAAACGTAGCCATAGCTCATTGCGATACCGGCCAGATCCTTCTTCTTAACTTCCTTACCTGCAGCTGCGAACTGTGCGATAGCACCTGTAGGAGTGGACTTAGAAGACTGTCCGCCTGTGTTGGAGTAAACCTCGGTATCGAATACGAAGATGTTTACGTCCTCGCCCGAAGCCAGTACGTGGTCAACGCCCGAGAAACCGATATCGTATGCCCAACCGTCGCCGCCGAAGATCCACATGGACTTCTTAGCCAGGTAATCAGCATCCTTGAGTATCTCGTCGCCAGCCTTTGTCTTAGCCTTCTTCAGAGCAGCTACGAGGTTAGCTGTAGCAGCCTTGTTAGCAGCGCCGTCATCAACTGTGCTCAGGTAAGCCTCGCAAGCGTCCTTAACAGCAGCAGCCTTAGTGGACTTGGAGAGCTCCAGGACCTTAGCGATAGTTCTGTTTCTTATTGTGGACTGAGCCAGGAACATACCGTAACCGTACTCAGCGTTATCCTCGAACAGGGAGTTAGCCCATGCAGGACCCTTGCCTTCCTTATTAGTTGTATAAGGAGTAGAAGGTGCGGAGCCGCCCCAGATGGAGGAGCATCCTGTTGCGTTAGCGATATACATCCTGTCGCCGAACAACTGTGTTATCAGCTTAGCGTAAGGTGTCTCGCCGCAGCCTGCGCAAGCGCCTGAGAATTCAAGCAGAGGCTGCTTGAACTGAGAACCCTTGACTGTGGTCTCCTTGAACTTCTCGAGGACTTCGGGCTTCTCAGGCAGCTCAACTGCATAGTTGAATACTTCCTGCTCAGCCAGCTGAGTCTCCAGAGGCATCATGTTCAGAGCCTTGTTACCCTTCTTGCCGGGGCATACATTTACGCAGGAACCGCAGCCTGTGCAGTCCAGTGCGGACATTGTCATAACGAAGTTGTATCCGGGCATACCTGTTACGGGTACTGCCTTATCCTGTGCCAGCTTAGGAGCCTTCTTCAGCTCAGCGTCTGTCATGATGCTGGGTCTGATGACTGCATGAGGACATACATAAGAGCAGAAGTTACACTGGATACAATTTGCACCGTCCCAAGCAGGAACGTCAACTGCGATACCTCTCTTCTCGAACTTAGCAGAGCCCTGAGGGAATACGCCGTCTGCCATATCCTTGAATGTGGAAACGGGCAGCTTGTCGCCTTCCTGTGCGTTGCAGGGGATCTGGATATTGTTTACGAAGTCACGCAGAGTCTTGTTCTTCTCCTGCTTCTCGGTGATCTTGTCCATGCCCATCTTGGTATCCTTAGCCTTCTTCCAGCTTGCGGGTACCTTGACTTCAACTACCTGCTGGCAGCCTGCGTCGATAGCGTCATGGTTCATCTTAACGATAGCCTCACCCTTCTTGGAGTAAGAAGCAGTAGCAGCGTCCTTCATATACTTGATAGCGTCATCCAGAGGGATGATGTTTGCCAGCTTGAAGAATGCAGACTGAAGAACAGTGTTGATCCTGTTGCCCAGACCGATCTCCTTACCGATCTTAACGCCGTTGATAGTATAGAACTTGATGTTGTTTTCAGCGATATATCTCTTTACCTGACCGGGGAGGTGCTTTTCCAGCTCCTTCTCATCCCACTGGCAGTTGAGCAGGAATGTTCCGCCGGGCTTGATATCCTGTACCATATTGTACTTGGAGATATAGGACTCGTTATGACAAGCAACGAAGTCAGCCTGATTGATGAGGTATGTGGACTTGATAGGAGTCTTACCGAATCTCAGGTGGGAAACTGTTACGCCGCCCGACTTCTTGGAGTCATATGCGAAGTATGCCTGTGCGAACAGGTCGGTGTGGTCACCGATGATCTTGATGGAGTTCTTGTTAGCACCAACTGTACCGTCTGCACCCAGACCCCAGAACTTACAAGCAGTTGTGCCTGCGGGAGCGGAATCCAGCTTGCCCTCTGTCTCAAGAGACAGGTTGGTAACATCATCGATGATACCCAGTGTGAATCTGGGCTTATAGGTATCCTTCCAGCTTGCGTTCCAGTATACAGCCTTGATCTGATCGGGAGTTGTATCATTGGAACCCAGACCATATCTGCCGCTTGCAACAGGGATATCGTGGAACTGTGTGCCCTTGAGTGCAGCAACAACGTCCAGATACAGAGGCTCACCCAGAGAACCGGGCTCCTTGGTCCTGTCAAGAACAGTGATCTGCTCGCAGGTAGAAGGAATTGCAGCTACCAGCCTGTCAGCTGCAAAAGGTCTGTAAAGTCTTACCTTAACGAGGCCCAGCTTTGTGCCCTCGGTCTTGTTCAGGTAGTCGATAGTTTCTTCGATAGTATCACATACAGAGCCCATTGCTACGATAACGTGTGTAGCATCGGGTGCACCGTAGTAGTTGAACAGCTGATAGTTTGTACCTATCTTAGCGTTTACCTTAGCCATATACTCCTCTACGATACCGGGAACAGCATCATAGTAAGGGTTACAAGCTTCTCTTGCCTGGAAGAAGATGTCAGGGTTCTGTGCAGTACCCTTCAGTACAGGGTGCTCGGGGTTGAGAGCGCTCTTTCTGAATTCTTCGATCTTCTCGAAGTTTGTCATCTCTCTTACATCCTCGATATCCCATGTCTCGATCTTCTGGATCTCATGAGATGTTCTGAAACCATCAAAGAAGTGCAGGAAAGGAACTCTGCTCTCGATGGTGGAGAGGTGTGCTATAGTACCGAGGTCCATTACCTCCTGTACATTAGAAGAACACAGCATTGCGAAGCCTGTCTGACGGCACGCATAGATATCGGAGTGGTCACCGAAGATGTTCAGTGCGTGGGAAGCTACGCATCTTGCAGATACATGGATAACGCAGGGCAGCAGCTCGCCGGCGATCTTATACATATTAGGGATCATCAGCAGCAGACCCTGAGAAGCTGTGTAGGTGGTGGTCAGCGCACCTGCACTCAGTGAACCGTGTACAGTACCCGAAGCGCCTGCCTCAGACTGCATCTCTGCCACCTTAACAGGTGTACCGAACAGGTTCTTCTGACCCTTAGCAGACCACTGGTCTGTTACCTCTGCCATTACAGAGGAAGGAGTGATGGGGTAGATAGCAGCGACTTCTGTAAAGGGATATGAAGCCCAAGCAGCAGCGTTGTTACCGTCCATGGTTTTCATTTTTCTTGCCATTTAAACGATCATCCTTTCTACGGGCATTACGCCCACATATTATGAGATATTCCTCTCAATAGATCAGCGGTTAATAATGTGAAAGCAGTCTAACTTATGAACCCCTTATTACTTTGAAACAAGTCAGACACAATTGCTTCATCAAAGCCGCTTTAACTCTTATAGTATAACACTTTTTTTCGATTTTGTAAAGACCTTTTTCGTTTTTTTCGCTGTAAAAATCAAATTATTAACAGCTATTTTTGTACAATCTGGTTAGTCACAACTAACTAATGTTAATATTTTATTCTTATACGGTTTAATTAACTTATTCTTTTCTGCTTATTTATTCTTTATGTTAACACAGAAAACTCCCCCACCCAACAGAGCGAGGGAGTTGTATCATCATTCTATCTCCTGTTCGAGACCGTTACATATATTTATTACACAATGTCGTAAGAACGGAATACAATATAGAAGAAACGGGGCTACTCTATGGTTTTTATTTTGTGCCTGACCAAAAACATCCCCCCGCTCAGCCGAGCAAGGGGATGTTCACTTATGAAAAGATCAGATATTGAACATGATCTGATTAAGCACGCTTTCCAGATACTCCTGTCTGCCGCTGCCCAGTGAGTCAGCAACTTCGCCCTTCTCCAGTGCATACTTCTCCAGGTCAGCCAGTGTAGCCTTGCCGTCGATGATGTCCTTGCCGATACCTGTGCTCCAGGAAGCATATCTGTCCTCAACGAACTTGTCTATCCTGCCGTCCTCGATCATCTTAGCTGCGATCTTCAGACCCAGTGCAAAGGTATCCATACCTGCGATATAGCTCAGGAAGATATCCTCGGGTGTGAAGGAACCTCTTCTTGCCTTTGCATCGAAGTTCAGACCGCCGTTGGTGAAGCCGCCTGCCTTCAGAACTTCATACATACAAAGAGCAGCATCGTAAGCGTTTGTGGGGAACTGGTCAGTATCCCAGCCCAGCAGAACGTCGCCCTGGTTAGCATCTATAGAGCCGAAGAAACCGTTGTCTCTTGCAACTCTCAGCTCGTGCTGGAATGTATGCTGTGCCAGTGTAGCGTGGTTAGCCTCGATGTTCATCTTGATGTCCTTATCAAGACCGTACTTTCTCAGGAAGCCGATAACTGTAGCTGTATCGAAATCGTACTGGTGCTTTGTGGGCTCCTTGGGCTTGGGCTCGATGTAGAAATCGCCCTTGAAACCGATGGAACGGCCGTAGTCGATGACCATTCTCAGCAGTCTTGCCATGTTGTCCTGCTCCAAAGCCATATTAGTGTTGAGCAGAGTCTCGTAACCCTCTCTGCCGCCCCAGAAAACGTAGCCTGTACCGCCCAGCTGAACTGTGCACTCGATAGCCTTCTTGATCTGTGCTGCGCTGTATGCGAAAACATCAGCAGAAGGTGAGGTGCCTGCACCGTGCATGAATCTTGGGTGATCGAAGCACTTTGCTGTACCCCAGAGCAGTTTCTTGGAAGGATCAGCCTTCATCTTCTCTGCGATATAGTCAACTACTTCCTGAAGCTTCTCGTTATTGTCCTTGAGAGAACCATACTCGGGAGACAGATCTCTGTCGTGCCAGCAGAAATAGTCTATGGACAGCTTGTCCATTATCTCAAAAGCAGCATCGACCTTAGCCTTTGCTCTTGCAGTGGGATCGCTCTCGCCCCAGGTCTTGTCAGCTGTACCGCAGCCGAACATATCTGTGCCGTCGCCGCCCATGGTGTGCCACCAGGACAGTGCGAACTTCAGCTGCTCTCTCATGGTCTTGCCCATTACTACCTCATCGGGATCGTAATACTTGAAAGCCAGTGGATTTGTGCTCTTTACGCCCTCGAAGGGTATCTTTGAAATGTTAGGGAAAAATTCTGCCATTTAAAAAACCTCCGTTTTTTTGATGTTTTATGCTGATATTCAGCAATGTTCGTTAGTTGCCGCTAACCAAACTATTATAATAATACACCAAAACTATCTGATTTGTCAATACCTTTTTGTAAGTTTCGCACGACTAACTTTGACGTTTATCGCAATATTCGGTCAAAAAAGTACCGCAGAAGGCAAAATCACCCTCTGCGGCAAATCCTATCGGCAAAAAACTTCGCAATATATGGGTCATTCTGTACTGACCCTTTGTATCATAACAGGCATCCAATTCACGGGCTCGCCTTTGCCCTGTATCTTTCTCGCCATCAGTGCGGCTTTCTCATACTCCTCGTCAAGAAGCCCATACTCCGTGAACCGTGCATCGGGGAACTCTTTATGCAGACTATTGCACAGAAAAGAATGAAAGCTGCTTATATCCCGGCCAATGATATCACAGCCTATCAGCTCATCATTCTCGTCGGGTATGATCTTATCATACGGAAACTGCTCGTTATCCGCAAGATATTTTTCCTCTGTGCTGACCGATACCAACATGAACTTAGGCGCACCAAAATACTCACGGTAGAAGTAAAGTGCGTCCTCTCGCCGCAGTATCCTGCCGTCCATGCCCAGAAGATCTTTCTCAAACAGACTGTTTGCTTTTTCGCTCATCCTGAGATAGGCTTCTCTGTCACCGCCGAAACATCTGTTTATATACTCTGCCCTATCTCCCCGTGGCGACCAGCCGTGGCACTTGACGATCTCAGGCTCATGCTCGCACAGACAATCGCTGACCGAGATGAACTTATCAGATTTCCCCAAATATTCGGGGCACTTTCCTATCTCACATATATAATACCCAAAAGTTATCATGTCCTTTTTCATGTTGACCACTCCACCACATCTCCCGAAGTCTCGGCTATATTTACCTCTGCATCGGGGAAATGTTCTTTAAGCGCATTTTCCATATATCCGCAGAAAATATTCTCCGTATAATAATGCCCCGCATCGAACACTGTCAGCCCTGCGTTATAGGCGTCCACGAAGATATCATGCTTTACGTCCCCCGTGATGAAACCGTCACAGCCCTTTGCCAGCACATCATTAAGAAAGCTTCCGCCGCTGCCCGAGCACACAGCGATCTTTTTAAGTTCGCCGTCATTAGCCCTGTCGTAGCGCACCGTAGGACAGCCCAGCTTTTCTTTGAGTATCTGCGCCATCGCCTTTGCTGTGATGCCCTGCGTTTCACAGATACAGCCCGTCTTAACACCGTGTTCCTCGGCTATGCAGTCCGATGGGGTAAGCCCCAGCTTCTCACAGAGTATATCGTTCATCACCGCACTGTCGAAATTCGTATGTGCCGAGATCACCGAAACTCCTCCTGCTGCCAGCACGCCCACCACACTGTCGGGGTCGAGCTGTTTTATCCCACGGAATATGACAGGGTGATGGGTAACCACCAGCTGAACGCCTTTCTTCACCGCTTCTCTTGCCACATCTATAGTACAGTCCAGCGAGAGCATTATCTTATCCGCAGGTCTGCCCATGTTGCCCACACAGAGTCCGCTGTTATCATAACCCTCCTGCCATGCGAAAGGTGCTGTTTCTTCTATGAAATTATAAATATCTCCTACAGTATACATCAAATTTTCCATCCTATCTGTTTCAGTATCCAAAAAAGGGCGGATAAACTTCCGCCCCATCTTATTACCTCTTTTTCTTATCCTTGCCCTTTTTGCCGAAAAGGTCCAGAGGATTGCCGAAGCGCTCCTTGTTCTTCTCTATATCCATCTCCTGTTTATGATGGATACTAGCGCTCATGATACCCGACATCTGCTGCATCAGCAGGTTCGACTCGAATATCTCCACAGCCTCCTCACAGGTCTCAGCTTCGCCGTCCACCAGAAACTGCTTTATCTGACCTATGCTGTGCATATAATCCATATCCAGCTCCATGAAATCGATCTTCTTCCTCAGAGCCGCCAGATAATCATCTCTCTGCTTTTCAAGCTGTTTTATTCTCTGCTCGAGAAGCTCTATCTGCTCGGTTATACCCTCGTTGACTTCCTTCTGATGATCCCTTGCCTCGGTAAGTCCCTTGGTATAATACTTGTTAGCCATCATCCAGCCTGCTATCACCACACCGATAAAGCCGATAATAGGTATGATGAAGAACAGTCCGCTGTGAAATCCAGCCAGAAGTATCAGCGCAAATATCGCCGCACCTGCCAGCACATACAGCATGGTCTTATTCCTCTTGCCCGAGAAATTATATTCCTTCTCAGCCTCGGAAATATCCCTTATATATATTTTCAGATACTCCTTGTTCTCCTTGCTGACTTCCACGCCGTCCTCAAACTCAAAATACCTGTTTATGTAGCTTTCTGCCAGATCCATTCTTTCCAGCTCTGTCATAATATCATCCCTCTGACGCAATTCTTAAGATGCTCATATAAAAAATATGTAAAGCAAATATGTACATGGTTAAAGTATATCATACACACGTCGTTTTGTCAATATTTTTATTAATATTTTATTCAAGAAAATTAAGAAATAGGGTAATTTTTTATTGAATGTTGACAGAAGCGTACAATTCCCCCGCAAATTTGTCCTGACTAATCAGAAGCAAGCCCCTCTCACGCCGAATTTATGCAGATACTGTCCCACAATATCGGAACTCTCCTCCGCCTACAAAAAGCCCCGAAACATTTTCAGAGTGCTTCGGAGGCATCGTATTTTACACGGCTGCTAAGATCGGGATCTAAAACTACTTTTTCCCGTATTTCTTTAGCTTATTGTAGAAATAAATACAGGCTTCCGATTCGCTTTTGAATGTGGTCGTCCCTGTTCTGTTTCCTCTTTCGCTGTAATATACGATCCAACTGCCGTTCTCGGCTGTTAAGCATAAAACTTCATTTGGAAGTCCGCCTTTCATTATAGAGTAACAATCTTTTGGAACTTGTATTTTTTTCAGTTTCGCTTCCAGTTCGTATATGTCCATTATCATCCCTCATTTGTTTTTAAAAAACTCAGATCTGTGTTAGTAATGATTATAGCACGGCATCACTGCTTTGTCAATAAAAATGCCATAGCATTTCCGACGGATACCAACATAGAAATGCCCCCATGCATTTTCAAAGCGCTTAGGGGCATTGTATTGTCTGTTAAGATAGATCATAAGTTACTCTGCAAATCAATTTTCTTGTGATGATCCTCTTTGAAGAACAAAAAATGTTTAATCCGTAACTTCATACACTACGCTGATATTCATAGAACCGAGCTTTTTATTTACATGGTTCAGATATTCAATGCAAAAATCAGACGGTCGGTATTTGAACTTGATCTGTATTTCATAAACCGACAGCTTGGTATCCGGATAAGTTTCTTCGTACTGTTTACTGTCAATATACCAGATATAAGTATTCAGTTTATCCTGAAGCATAAACATATGCTCTTTGATCATTTCATCATCAAATTCCAAATGGTCATAGAATTGAAGTATAAGTTTTTCTCCTTCATACGCTGTTGCGTCAATGACCTCAACATTATCAATAGCCATTATCATACCTCATTTGTTTTAAAAAACTCAGATCTGTGTTAGTAATGATTATAGCACGGCATCGCTGAGTTGTCAATAAAAACGCCATAGCATTTCCGACCTTGCATCAGAAATACTATGGCTAAAGGTTTCTTTATGAGGATATTATCACTGCTCTTCGTTATTGGAAGACATTGTTATATTGGGCTTGTCCGCATCATTCACAGCCTTCTCGGCAGCCTCTTTTTCCTGTCTGAACTTGATGAGGGTCTGCTTGATGGACTGGAGCATCTCCTTGGTGAAGGGCAGGTTATGGAACCTGTTGTAAGGATTTACCACAAAGCCCACAACATTTGGGGTGCTCTCTGTCAGGTTAGCGATGTCGCTGAACTTCATGGCAAAGGGCTTGTACTGTGCTGTGGTCTCCAGCTTCTTCAGTTCCTCTGCATCGGTGAATACAGGGAAGAACGAGTTGCCGTTATCCTTGTTGTTTATCAGCAAAAATTTAGCTGTCTGCCTGTCCTGGAACTGTACGTGGTTGTTCTCGTCAGCCACCAGCTCCTGATTGCTCTCCAGCACCGCAGGCACAAGGAAAGTACCTCTCAGCGCCAGGTTTATCACCTTGTTCTGCGCATCGGGAGTGAACTCCTTCCTCATATCGTTGATAGCTTCTACCAGTTCTGAATTGTCGATCTTGTCATTGCTTACTGTTCCCGAAACTTTGATATTATCGTTCATTTTCAATTACTCCTTTTCACTTTTAGTTGTGTTCGGAGGATTGTTCCTCCAGGTCTATGTCGATTATAAAGTTGGGTCTTGCCTTGGTCTCCAGATATATCTTACCGATATACTCGCCTATAACGCCGATAGCCAGCATCTGCAAGCCGCCCAGCGCCCAAACTGATGTTATGGTCGATGCCCAGCCCCTGACTGTATCGCCTGCAGCCTTGGTAATGAGGAAGTATATCAGCATTATGATAGAGATAACGAATATTATAACGCCCAGTGCGGTGATGAACCTGATGGGCTTTACCGACAGCGAGGTTATGCCCTCTATGGCAAAAGCCAGCATCTTTTTCAGCGGATACTTGGACTCGCCCGCAACTCTCTCGTTTCTCTCATAGGTGACTATATCGCTCTTGAAACCGACCATGGGCACCATACCTCTGAGGAACAGGTTTACCTCCTTGAACTGTGACAAAGCCTCCAGCGCACGCCTGCTCATAAGTCTGTAATCTGCGTGGTCGTAGGTTATCTCAACGCCCATAAGCTCCAGCATCTTATAGTAACCTCTTGCGGTGCTGCGCTTGAAAGCGGTGTCGGTCTCTCTTGATGACCTTACGCCGTATACTATCTCGCAGCCCTCTGCTCTTTTATCGAGCATACCGTCAACTGCATTTATATCGTCCTGAAGGTCGGCATCCATTGATATAACGATGTCCGCATACTTCTTTGCGGTCATGAGTCCTGCCAGCAACGCATTCTGATGACCCTTGTTCCTTGAAAGCTTTACACCTGTGAATATATCGCTCGCCTGCATATTATGCAGCTTTTCTATTATCTCCCAGGTAGCGTCCTTCGAGCCGTCATCCACGAACATTACTTTGCTGTTCCTGCTTATCCTGCCCTCGTCCATGAGAGCGTCCATCTTTTTCATCAGCTCTTTGGCTGTTATGGGCAGCATCTCCTCCTCGTTATAACATGGTATCACTATATAAAGTGTCTCCGCCATTTTAATTTCATCTCCAAATTGTTTTTTCATTTAAGGCAACACGTGGCTGTGAGGTGCTTATCCGAGTTCGCTGTAGAAAAGGGCTTCCTCGTCACGGTTTATACCGAACAGCCTGCACGCATTCTCATTCGTTATGCGCAGCACCTCTTCCACCGATACGCCCTTTATCTCCGCCATGACCTTTGCTGTCTCGATTATCATGGAACTCTCGCTCCTCTCACCACGGTAAGGGGGCGGCGCCATATAAGGGCAATCCGTTTCAAGCAGCAGTCTGTCCAGCGGCACTGCCTCGCAGGAACGCCTGGACTTCTTATTGTTCTTAAAAGCCAGCGCACCCGTAAAGCCTATGTACATACCAAGCTCAACGACCTCTTTTGCAGTCTCAGCCGAGCCTGAAAAACAGTGCATAACACCATCGGGTCTGAACTCTGAAAGTATCTTCATGCAGTCCTCCACCGCATCTCTGCAATGGACTATCACAGGCAGCGATTTGCATACCGCAAACCTCACCTGATCCTTGAACAGCTTTATCTGCTTTTCCTTATTGTATCCCTCGTAATGATAATCAAGCCCTATCTCGCCCACAGCGCTGAGCTTGTGTATGCTCGCAGCCTTGATGTAAAGCTGACCCAGCACCTCCATATAATTCTCGGGAACATCATCCACATTCTCCGGATGAAAGCCTATAGAGGTATAATAATTCTCATATCTCTGTGCTGTCTCTATGCCGAACAGTGATGACTTCTCATCAGTTGCGGCGTGCAGCATCTTGTCCACAGGATGACCTTCCTCCGTCAGCAGCCTGTCCAGCAGCTGATACCTGTCCTCATCAAAGGCAGCGTCATCATAATGGCAATGGGAATCAAATATCCCGCCTGTCATACCAAACATCCTTTCTATCCCGTACAGCAGGAGCTCTCCATGCTGTGCATTGCTCTAACACTATGTTCCGAAATATATACAAATATTATTATAACACACCCTTCGGATTTTGTAAAGTATTTTTTCAAATTCCATAATATCATCACAAAAAGGGAGGGTATGCTAAGTGAATAATGGATAGTGAAAAATGAATAGTGAATAGTCAAGGTGTCCGCTTAGCGGACATATTTCAATATATCGCCAAAGGCTATACCTTAACTATTCACTATTAGTTATTCATTATTCACTTTTCATTTAGCAGCACGCAGCAGCTGTAGTTTTCAAATACTTCTTTATTGCTGCTGCGCTTATGCGCCCTCCCTGAAAAATATAAATTATCAGAATACTTTTGCCTTGTATGCCGAATATCCGCCGTTGCCGTCAAGATCCCAGGCACCTGCGCAAAGCTCGCCCGACTCTTCATCGAAGAACAGGTTCGCACCGTTATCATATATAACTATCGACTTGCCGTCCACCTTTTCTTCAAAAAGTTCCTCCAGACCATCCGAGCCCATCTTTGATACCTTTACAGTATTTGAAGCTCTGTCGGATTTATCCACAGCTATAACATATTCTCCGCTCTCTGTCACGAAGTAATTGGGATATCCGTCCGCAAAAGTATCATCGGGATAATCACGCCCTACATACAAACTTCCCGATTCGACTCCTTCTTCCAGAAAGAGCGCCTTTTCTTCGTCACTGCCCGCACAGTATACACTTATGCCGTCATTGTTACAGAGAAAAAGCTTGTTGCCCCTCGAATAAAGCTGATAACCCTTTTTATGTGTTTCCACCGTTTCTCCGTTTTCTGCGATCAGCAGAGAGTAGTTATTCTCGCCTCTGTCATCGCCCTTTGTGCTGTTCCATATAACACCTATCAGCGAATCATCAGCTGTGACACTCATCTTTGTTACGCTGACATTTTCCTGCATCTTGCCGAGGTAAGTCTGTGTGCCGCTTTCATTCACCGAGTATATCCTTACGACCGACTCGTTGTCACTGTCCCTTTCCTCGACCGCCGCATACATCAGGCTGCCGTCATGGTTGAAAGTCACAGTTTGTACACTTGCACTGGCTTTATCGGAGGTGAAGCTGAACTGTCTGACTTCCCCTTGGATGCCATCGTTACCATATACCATTGCCTGCACGTGACCGTCACCCATATTCCTGTATATTGCAAAGCCATTATCCAGTATCTCAACTTTATCAGCCTTATCTACCCATGAATTTTCCTTATCATTCTCTGCATCATAGATAGTATACTCGACAGATATACCGTCTTCACTCATCTGCTTTACCAGATAATTGCCGTTTGAAAGAATGGATATCTCTGAATTCGCACCGAACTTCTCTATGACCTTTGCCGGATCATTACTGCCGTTGTCTTCATCCTCGGCTTTTACCTCGTCCGTACCGCCGTTTATGTTGAAGCTTTCTATCTTCGTCTCGGGGAAATGAGTATCATCTGTGAAAACAAATCCCTTGCAGATTATTTCTCCGCTTTCTTCATCAAAGAGGATATCACAGCCGTCATTGATGTTATACACGATCATATCGCTCTCATGTTCACACAGCGGCTTGAAATCGTTCTCTATGTCATATACCTTTATAATTTCGCCTTTAGGTATCGGACTGACAGTATGATCGATCTTAACATAACTCAGCACAAGATACTTTCTGTCTTTTGTAACAAAAACACTATTAGGGGAATACTCTGTATTCAAGGCATCTAATGCGACAGTTCTTTCCTTGCGTTCCTTATTGTAAATATTCAGATCAACACTTTTATCATTATTCATTACCGTACAGAATTTATCTTCCAGCATGAATGAAAGACTTTCTGGAATGTTTTCAGATATTTCCCTTGCAGCATTGCTGTCATAGGGAAGCTCATACCAGGTACATTTACCAAGGAACTGAGTGCCTTCATTGCCTGAATCTACGCTGTTGACTATGAGATTTTTTCTGTCCTGAGTCAGACCAAAACTCGTCAGCAGTTTTGCGCTCTCTTCTTTGAATATGACCTCATCATCCTTATAGAGCTTTGAGCCTGCTATAGACATTATACCGCCGCTGTTCTCGGATAACATACCATATGCCTCGTAATATACCGAACCATAAATATCCACTTCGGGCAGATTGCCTGTTAGCATAGACATTTTATCGGGTGCTTTGACCTTGATCTCATCACCCACGGGTTCAAAGTCGAAATCAAACATCTGTCCCGTAAAGCCCTTTGCGATCTGTGTCTTTAATGCTTTATCTTCCATTTTTTCTGCGTTACTATTCTTCTTTTCGGGTCTCCAGAGGATAAAGCAGTCATCATACACCTTCACGGCTATCTTATCCGTCCTAAGCTGTGATACGATATTTTTCTCCTGTGCATCATAGATGATGTATGTTACATGATTTGCATTGATAAGCCCGTTAATGAAGTTCATGTCTTCCTCTGCAAACATTTCGCTCTTATCTTCTGTCTGCCTGATGAGGTATCTGCCGTTTTCCAGCTCCCATATATCGGACTCTTCCCCGAACTTATCGAACATCGTCTTGCCGCTTTCATCATAGTACACCTTATTTGTGACGATATCCTCATCGTCTGTGGTGACAACAGCGTTGTTCGCACCACCGTTATCTTTTATCTCAGGCGCTTTATTGTTGAAAATTATCAGTCCGCCGCCTATCACCAGTACCGCTGCCGCTGCGACCGCAGCCTTGCCGCCGTTGGTTATCTTGATAATGCGCTTTGGCTTATTGGTTTCATTTTCGTTTTCGTTATCCATTATTATTCTTTCTACATCCATGTTGTCACCCATAATTCTTTCTGAGATACGAGCTTTGACAGCATTGTTTGCACGCATCTCATCGAATGTAAGGCGCAGCTTTTCATCCAGCTCCTTGTCTGTCATAGTGCTCACTCTCCCAACTCTGTTTTTAATTTTTTCCTGGCTCTGTGTATGTAGGAGTATACCGTATTCTCACGGCATCCCATGAGTTTTGCGGTCTCTGCTGCCGTATAGCCCTCATAAAGGCTGAGGTACACTGCCATACGTTCTTTTTCGGGCAGCTTCATTATCGCTGCGAAAACTTCCCTGTATGTGAAATCCTCCGCCCTGTCTCCATTATCCTCAAGGCTCACATCTTTTCTGAAATGCCTGCGCAGCATCGACTTGCAGGTGTTCTGCGCCGTGACTATCAGCCACGCTTTTATATGCCCTTCATTTTCAGGACGGCTGTCCAGCTCGATATACTTCATAAATACCGTCTGTGCGGCATCCTCCGCATCGGCAGCATTTCCCTTAAAGTACATCAGGCATATCCTGTACACCATATCAAAGTACTGCCCGTAAACATATCTTGGGTCTGAAACTCCTGTTCCAAGAACCATCTCCAATAACCTCCCCTCAAAAGCCGCAGCACATAGGGGAACTGTGCCGTATCTTTCAGGTCATCTATAAGTAAAACGCATATGATCTGCATATCCTTGCAGGTCATCAAAAAAAATTTTTTTATAAAAACAAAAGCCCGAAAACAGCTCAGTACGACTGTCATCGGGCGCTATATCTACTTAAAGCAGGCAACGACCTCATCACCGTAATATACCACGATATATCCGAAAGGCAGCAGCAGCGCATCCACAAGTGCGGGGCGCTTTGTCAGCAGTTCATAGGCATATACCGCTTCATACTCCTGCGATTCCACAGGCGAGGCTTTGCCGTTCTCATCGACCTCATAAAGCTCCACCGACCAGCCCGACGCTCCCAGATCATCGTACCTGTGCATAGAGATAGTATCGCTTTCCAGCGCACCCTTAGCCACAGCCACCTTGTCGTAATAATGTATGGTCTGCCCCATGACACCCTGCTTTTTCAGGAAAGCCACCTGCTTAAACTGTATCAGCAGTGCCATGGTCAGGTCAGTGGTCAGCACCGTGAACGGGTCGTCCGTATAATCGGGTGCAGCGATATCGTATCCGCCGTTATGATCTGACAGCGTAAAGGTCGTAAAGCCTGCTTCTATCCTGAAACCGTCTTTCAACTTTTCCACGGGTATCTGCTCTATAGCCTCCAGCAGTGGTTCTGCCAGAGGTCTGAGCACTTCCTCTGCCGAAAACCTGAACTTTATGCCGCCTATCTCCTCTGTGTAAGTCTCTACCATGGTATCTCCTTTCCCGTGCCGTTCCTTATTCTGTCAGGCTGAAATCCGTATCCAGCGAAGCTGTCACCCTGTAATCCGGGAAAGCTGCCCTTACCTCTTCCAGCGCCTTGTTGTACAGTGCTATCCTGTCCTTCTCATCAAAGCTTATGACCAGATCAAAGTGCATGGTACCGTACTTTATATCCGCATAGAATCCGTGCAGCTGTATGATATTTTCGTGCTTCATCACTATCTCGCTGACCTGCCTGCGCAGCGCAACTATCTCGGGTGCGCTGGTGTTCATGGCATATATGCTGACAGCTGTAAGTATCACGCCTGTTTTCTCATAGACCTTTTCTGTGACCTCATGTATTATCAGGTCTATCTCGTGTGCCGAGTGCGAGTCTGCCACCTCGATATGCACCGAGCCGTTAGTCTTATGCGGACCGTAGTCGTGCAGCACCAGGTCATATGCACCTATTACCTCGGGACAGCTGCTGACCGCTTCCATCACCGCTGCCGCAGTCTCGGGACTAACTCTCTCACCCAGTATCTCCGACATGGTATCCTTCAGCATACCAAGACCCGACTTTATGATGACCAGCGAGATCACTCCCGCCAGAAAAGCTTCAAGCTTCAGCCCCATGGTGAGATATACTATCGCCGCACCCAGAGTAGCTGCGGAGATGACCGAGTCCATCATGGCATCCACGCCCGAATTAACCAGCGAGTCAGACTCCACCTTTTCGCCCACGGACTTAACATATCTGCCCATGACGATCTTAACGACCACCGCCACGCCGATGATGATGAGCGAGGGTGTCGTATACTCGGGGTCGGTAGGCGAAAACAGCTTCTTCACCGATTCCACCAGCGATGTTATACCTGCATACAGCACGATGATCGATATCACCATCGCAGTCAGGTACTCTATCCTGCCATATCCCCAGGGGTGCTTTTTATCGGGCTGCTTAGCCGCCAGCTTTGTGCCTGCTATGGTTATGGCGGATGATGCCACATCACTCAGGTTGTTTACGGCGTCCAGCACGATGGCGATGGAGCCGCTGGCAAAGCCTATGACCGCCTTGAAAGCCGCCAGCATCAGATTCGCACCGATGCCTATAAGGCTGGTACGCACTATCGTTTTATCTCTATTCAGCTCACCCTGACCCGGTACACCTTCCAAAGTCTTCGAGTCTGAACTCATAATATATCCCTCCAAACAAAAAGCGGAGATCCCCCGACCTCCGCCAATTATATTCCATACCTGTCACAGACCCTTGCAGGTCTTGGCAAAGATTATCAGCGCCGCAGCTATCGTGAAGATCTGCGAGATAGTCGCATGGATCATCAGCCCGATGCTGAACCTTATGACATATAAGTCGATGGAAAGGCTCTCAACACCTATATCCTTACCCCATGCCAGCCAACCCACATAAGGCTGACCGTCACATATGTATGCCAAAAAACCGCCCAGCACTATGCCTGCCAGCATAAAGAAAATGAATGCAAAATGCTTTTTGAATTTTTCCATAGCCTGCCGACTCACTTCCTCCTCGAAGGCGAACGTCTTTTATTATCGGTTATCTTTTTCAGATCCGAAAACTTCTCGTCACTGGATGCCTTGAATTTGCTGAGCATATCCTCAAAATCCGCATTGCCCGAATTCTGGTTGGGGTCGTATACCGGGGGCGGAGTCTTGCTCAGATCCTTGGGCTGGCTGTCAAAACTGCTCCTGCGCTGGTATGGACCTCTGTCATTTCTCTGCTGAGGTCTGCCGCCCTGTCTGCCCTGACCGCCTCTGTTCATGGGTCTGTCACCCATGGGTCTTCTGGCAGGTGCAGGCTGTGCCTTCTTGATGGACAATGAGATCTTGCCGTCCTCACCCATGCTAAGCACCTTGACCTTTACAGTCTCGCCCTCCTGGATATGATCCTTTATCTCATTAACAAAGGTGTTTGCCACCTCCGAGATATGTACCATACCCGTAGTATCCTTATCAAGCTCGACAAAAGCGCCGAACTTGGTTATGCCTGTTACTTTTCCTTCATAGATCTTTCCTACTTCAAGCTGCATTTTTGATTTTACTTCCTCACTAATTATTTTTCTTCTGTATTGTCCTCAGACTTGTTGACGATATAGTATCGTCTTTCATTGGGGTACGAATACCCCAGCTGCTCTACTGCCACACGCTCCATAAAATCAGCCTCATCAGCCTGTAAAAGCGCTGTGTATTCATCATTGAGCTGCTTTGTCTCTTCGATCTTGCCTGCCATCATGACAGTCTCCTGCTCCAGCTGTTCGATCTCGTTCTGCTGAGCGATCAGGTCGATAGCAGCGATCACACAAAAGCAAACGATTATGATAAACAAAAACGGTTTGAAGAACTTTGGTCTGTGCCTGATACCCGCAGGTGCCGCTTCCTCTGCCTCATCTTCGGGCATAGGCATAGGCTCATCGGTATATTCATCATAAGCCTGCGCATCTTCTGCGGCATCTTCCGTTTCTTCATTAAGGTTAGCCGCCTTTATCATGCTTGCATTTTCAGCATCCTCACCGTAGACCACATAATCTTCCTGTCCGTCCTCCACAGTCGTGAACTCTTCCTTATCCATCGTCTGCTCCTTTCCGACTTACGGCAAACAACATAAAATTTCACAGTATCTTTGGTCAGTCTGTGAAAAAAATCAAATATAGTTTACCATAACAAGTCTATTCTTTTGTATTATACACCATTTCCAATTCAACTTTCAAGGCTTTTGACCCATTTTTTTACTTGAAATCAAAAATTAGTCGTTTTCAACAAATATCGCCCGTGCCGCCTTAAAATGTTTAGGGTAAAAATATAGAGTCTCCACAAAGCATCTTCCGCCGCAGGTTTTATCCCCGAAAAATCCCCTCGCCGCACTTGACAAACCACTTAATAAATGTTACACTATAAGTTGATAAATTTCGGGCTTTAGCCTGTGTTAAGGAGTAATAATTATGATAGATATCGAGCTTATAAGAACCAACCCCGAGCTTGTCAAGGAAAATATAAAAAAGAAGTTCCAGGATGATAAGCTGCCTATGGTAGACGAAGTTCTCGAATTCGATAAGGAGTTCAGGGCTGCAAGAACAAGGGCTGATGAACTCAGGAACCAGAGAAACGTAAAGAGCAAGCTGATAGGCGGACTTATGGCTAAGGGCGAAAAGGACGAGGCTGAGAAGGTCAAGGCTGAGGTAAAGGCTATGGCTGACGAGCTTGAAGCTATCGCCGCTAAGGAGAAGGACTTCCAGGCTAAGATCAAGGAAAGGATGTTCGTCATCCCCAATATCATTGATGAGAGCGTGCCCATAGGCAAGGACGACAGCGAGAATGTCGAGATCGAAAAGTTCGGTGAGCCTGTTGTGCCCGATTACGAAGTGCCTCACCACATCGACATCATGGAGAGCTTTGACGGCGTTGATCTTGACAGCGCAAGGAAGACCTCGGGCTACGGCTTCTACTATCTTAAAGGCGATATTGCAAGACTGCATTCCGCTATACTTTCCTATGCGAGAGATTTCATGATCGACAGAGGCTTTACTTACTATATCCCCCCCTATATGATAAGATCCAGCGTCGTTACAGGTGTAATGAGCTTTGATGATATGGCTAATATGATGTATAAGATCGAGGGCGAAGATCTCTACCTCATTGGTACATCCGAGCATTCGATGATCGGTAAGTTCATCGACTCCATCCTCACCGAGGATCAGCTCCCTCAGACACTTACGAGCTACTCTCCCTGCTTCCGTAAAGAGGTAGGCTCCAAGGGTCTTGAAGAGCGTGGCGTTTACCGTATCCACCAGTTTGAGAAGCAGGAGATGGTAGTTGTCTGCAAGCCCGAAGAGAGCAAGGCATGGTATGATAAGCTGTGGCAGAATTCCGTTGACTTCTTCCGTTCGCTGGATATCCCCGTAAGAACACTGGAGTGCTGCTCGGGCGACCTGGCAGACCTTAAAGTAAAGAGCTGCGACGTTGAAGCATGGAGCCCCAGACAGAAGAAGTATTTCGAGGTAGGTTCCTGCTCAAATCTGGGCGATGCACAGGCAAGAAGGCTCCAGATAAGAGTACGTGGCGAGGACGGCAGGAAGTATCTGCCCCACACCCTCAACAACACCGTTGTTGCTCCCCCGAGAATGCTCATAGCTTTCCTGGAGAACAACCTCAACGGCGACGGCACCGTATCAATCCCCGAAGCACTGAGGATGTATATGGGCGGCAAGGACAAGCTCATCCCCGTAAAGTAAACAAAAAATATCTCGCTGCACTATTAACGGTGGTGCGGCGAGTTTTTTGAAAACAGAGTCCGAACTTTCAAAGCAAAAAGGAGCATTCCCTATGGAGAATTTCGATATAATAGTAATAGGCGCAGGTCATGCAGGCTGCGAAGCTGCGCTGGCAGCAGCAAGGCTGGGACTAAAGACCGCCCTGTTCACCATAACGCTGGACGGTCTGGCTAATATGCCCTGCAACCCGTCCATAGGCGGCACAGCAAAAGGTCATCTGGTGCGTGAGATAGATGCTCTGGGCGGCGAGATGGGCAGGGCTGCCGACAAGACCCTGATACAGAGCCGTATGCTCAACCGTGGCAAAGGTCCTGCGGTACACAGCCTGCGTGCACAGATAGACCGTGTGGCATATCACAGGCTGATGAAGAAGACCGTTGAGGATACAGACGGGCTCTATCTCAAACAGGCTGAGATAACCGACCTGCTGTTTGAAGACGACGGTCGCACCGTGCGTGGTGTGCGCACCCATCTGGGAGTGGAGTACGGCTGCAAAGCCGCAATACTCGCAAGCGGGACCTATCTGGGCGGCGAGATACACGTAGGCGCTATGACCTATCCCAGCGGCCCCGACTCCGTCCTCCCTGCGACCAAGCTCACAGAGAGCCTGAAAGCCGCAGGCATGGAGCTGCGCCGTTTCAAAACAGGCACCCCTGCAAGAGTCCATAAACGCTCGATAAACTTTGATAAGCTCGAAGTCCAGCACGGCGATGAGGACATCACTCCTTTCTCTTTCGATAATAAAGTCCTCCCCGAAAATAAGGTGGACTGCTATGTTGCCTATACCAACGCCGAGACCCATAAGGTCATCATGGATAATATCCATCTTTCACCCATATATTCGGGACGTATCCACGCCATAGGTCCAAGATACTGCCCCTCCATCGAAGATAAGATCATGCGCTTTTCCGATAAGCCCAGGCATCAGCTTTTCATCGAGCCTATGGGACTTGATACGGAGGAATACTATCTACAGGGCATGAGCAGTTCGCTGCCTGTGGATGTTCAGCTTAAATTCCTGCGCACCATCGAAGGTCTTGAAAATGTGGAGATAATGCGCAATGCCTATGCTATAGAGTATGACTGCTGCGACCCCACCGACCTGCTGCCCACCCTTGAATTCAAAGAATTCCACGGCGTGTACGGCGCAGGACAGTTCAACGGTACCTCGGGCTATGAGGAAGCCGCTGCACAGGGTCTTGTGGCAGGCATAAACGCTGCGCTGAAACTGAAAGGCGAAGAGCCTATGGTGCTCGACCGTGCAAGCAGCTACATAGGCACACTGATAGATGACCTGTGTACAAAGGGTGTATCCGACCCGTACAGGATGCTCACCAGCCGCAGCGAATACAGACTGCTTTTAAGACAGGATAATGCCGACCTCAGACTTACCGAAACAGGTCACAGAGTAGGGCTCATCGACGATGAGAGATATGCCGCTTTCCTCAAAAAGAAAGAGCAGATAGATGCAGAGATAAAACGTCTGACCGCAATAAATATCGCACCGTCGGAAAAGCTCAATGAATATCTTTCCTCACAGGGCACCGACCCCATAAACAACGGCATAAAACTCACCCAGCTCATACGCCGCCCTCAGCTGACTTATGAGGGACTTGCATTCATCGACCCCGAAAGACCCGTGCTCCCCCACGATGTCTGCGAACAGGTAGAGCTCATGATAAAGTACGAGGGCTATATCAAGATACAGCTCGAACAGGTCGAAGCTATGCGTAAGCTCGAAAACAGGAAGATACCCGAGGATATCGACTACTCAAAGGTAGGCTCACTGCGCCTTGAAGCTGCCGAAAAGCTCGCAAAGATACGTCCCCTGTCCGTAGGTCAGGCAAGCCGTATCAGCGGTGTCAACCCTGCGGATATAAACGTGCTGCTTGTCTATCTGGAGACTATGAAGTAGACGATCGGCTGAAAGGAGAAGACCATGTCATTTTTGGATAAGCTTTTCAAGAAAGAACCCGAGCCCTATACCGTGGATACCGAGTTCGGAAAATTCACCATGGAGTATTATGACAAGGAAAAGACAAGGCCCTGCTATGCTTATACAGGTTTTGGTGAATGGACCGATGAAAGCGGGACCTATGGTATCGACGACGTGGAGATATACTGTGACAATGAAGAAACTTTCGAGATGAAGAACGGTCTTGCCATGCTGAAAAAGGTAATGAGCGAACAGGAGTTCTGGCTGGAAAGGGCAAGGCAGGGTGCAGCTGATAACTGGCTCACCGAGGACGGTACAGTGCTGACATGGGTAATTGACGAAAACAACAAAGAGGTGGAACTTCCGCCCGATGAGTTCAAAAAACTGCTTCATGTTGTCTCGATACATATATATAGCGATGACGGTATCTGCCTGGTACTGGACGGAGATTACAAAGGCGAGAGTCTGTACACCGACCACTGCATAGCAGTTTCGCTCAATGGTAAAGGCGAGGTCGAAGAATGCAGTCTGTGATGAGGGACAGTACTATGGAGAAATATCTTGAAATGGCTGATGAACCGTTACCGTGAAGAAAAATGGTACAGGAATATGTGCGCTGAGTACAGCGAACTCAGAAGAAAACTTGAGGAGTGACATAATGTCAACAATATGTGCAATTTCTACCCCCCTTGCCGAGGGCGGTATATCTGTAATAAGAATAAGCGGCGAGGGTGCGCTGGCTGTGGCTGAAAAGGTCTTTAAGCCCTTTACCTGCGAAAGCGTAGGCGCAATGCAGGGCTATACCTGCGCCTACGGTCAGATACATGACGGTGACAAGACCGTTGATGACGGTGTGCTGACTGTGTTCCGTGCGCCCCATTCCTATACGGGGGAGGACGTCTGCGAGATATCCTGTCACGGCGGAATATACGTCACCAAAAAAGTCCTGCGCCTGTGTCTGAAAAACGGCTGCGATCCTGCACAGGCAGGCGAATTCACCAAGCGTGCGCTGATAAACGGCAAGCTTTCCCTGACACAGGCAGAGGCTGTTATGGATACCATCTCTGCCGAGGGCGAGTACGCACTTGCCTCTGCTAACCTGACCCGTAAGGGCAGCCTGTTCGGAAGAATATCTAAGATATCGAACGACCTTGTAAAGCTTCTGGGCGAGCTGGCAGCCTGGGTGGATTATCCCGAGGAAGACCTGCCTGCTGTGGAGGAGAACGCCCTCAGAAAAAGCCTCGAAGATGCCCTTGCCGTAACAGGCAGACTTCTGCGTGATTACGATAACGGTATGCTTATCCGCAGCGGTATAGATACTGTCATCGCAGGCAAGCCCAATGTGGGCAAATCGACCCTTATGAATCTGCTGCTGGGGTATGACCGTTCCATCGTCACCGATGTGGCAGGCACCACCCGTGATGTCATCGAAGAAAGCGCAAAGCTGGGCGAACTGGTATTCCGCCTTTCGGATACCGCAGGCATACGTGATACCGAGGATACCGTGGAAAAGGTCGGTGTTGAACTGGCACATAAGCGCCTTGAAGAGTGTATGTTCGTCATCGAAGTGTTCGATACCTCCCGCAAGCCCGATGAGGACGACATCGCCCTGCTTGAAAAGGTGAAAAGCCTTGATAAGCGCTGCCTGATAGTCCTTAATAAATCCGACCTCGAAAGTGCGGTGGGCGAAGAGTTCTTCCGTGAGTACAGCGAGAATATAGTATGTATATCAGCGAAAAATCAGGACGACCGCATGATGATACAGGAGGCTGTCGAGAAAATATTCTCCCCCGAGAATTATGATGCATCCAGCACCATCTTTGCCAACGAACGCCAGAAGCACTGCGCCGAAAAAGCCCACGAACACCTCAATGCAGCCCTTGACTCATTGAATATGGGCGAGACTCTCGATGCGGTCACTGTGATGATAGACTATGCTGCCAACGCCCTGCTCGAACTCACAGGCGAGAAAGCCACCGAAGCCGTGGTCAGCGAAGTGTTCTCAAAATTCTGCGTGGGCAAGTAAGGAGGATAAGCCATGAGATTTGTATATTGTCCCCGATGCGGCAGCAAGCTTGTGGGCAAACTAGCAGGCGATGAGGGCGAAGTCCCCTACTGCGAGAGCTGTGATAAGCTGTGGTTCGATATGTTTTCAAGCTGCTCCATCGTACTTGTGGCGAACGAGTATAACGAGATAGCCCTGCTGCGGCAGAACTATATGTCTGATGTACACACCACCTTTGTCTCGGGCTATATCACCCCGGGCGAAAATGCCGAGGAGACCGCAGTACGTGAGGTCAGGGAGGAGATAGGGCTTGATATCGACATACCCGAATACGCAGGCACTTACTGGTTCAAAAAACAAGGTCTGCTGATGCACGGCTTTATCGCAAGGACCAAAAAACAGCCCCTTAAACTTTCCTCCGAGGTGGACTGGGCAGAATGGACACCCGCAGAAGATGTCATCAAGACCATTTTCCCCGACTCCCCCGGCAATGCGGCATTCGCCATATACAGAAAATTCATGGAACAAATAGGCAGACCCTTATGATCATAAAAAAGCAACGGTCATAAGCGCAGCAGCAATAAAGAAGTATTTGAAAACTACAGCTGTTGCATCGCCTTTGGCGATATATTTAAATATGTCCGCAAAGCGGACACCTTGACTATTCACTATTCACTTTTCACTATTCATTATTCACTTAGCAGGCTCTTTGCATCATTTGACTATTCACTATTAGTTATTCATTTACTTTTTCGGTTTCACTTAAAATCTGAAATTTCAGCAAGCAAAAACGAAAGAAAAACTTAATTTCACGCAGCTTTCATTGACAGTACCCTGTTTTTGTACTATAATTATATCAGAAAAAAGATCGTTTGTTTTTTAACAAAGGCAGGACAGCAAACCACAAAAAGTCATAACAAGATCTGTTATACCTATGTGGGTAACAGATCCTTTATTTTGGGAGGAATATTATGTCAAAAGCAAGTTCCATCGGCAAAGCCATAGCCACCCTGCTCGTTATCGCAGGTGTGGGCGCAGGCGGCTGGTATGTATACAAAAACTACGCAAGCCCCGAAGCAAGGAGCACCGATAAGGTCTATGTGCAGAAAGTCTCGGGCGTAAATACCGTCACAAGTGCAGAACTGTTCTCCAGCAGTTTTGCAGGCGTTATCGTGACCCAGAAATCTGTAGATGTAAAGTATGATACCACCAAGACCATCGACGAGATACTCGTAAAAGAGGGCGACAAGGTCGAAAAAGGTGATAAGCTGCTGACCTACGATGTTGAAGCTATCCAGATAGAGATAGATACTGCACAGCTCGAAGTCGAAAGGCTTGAGGCTGCCATAGAGACCAACAATAATCAGATAAAGCAGTACGAGGAGGAAAAGAAAAAGGCAAGCCAGGACGCTGCCGTTACCTATACCACACAGATACTCGAGCTGCAATCAAACAACGCCAGAAATGAATATGACATCAAGGCGAAAAAGGTCGAGATAAGCAAGCTTGAAACTTCCATAAAGAACGCTTATGTTATCGCACCTATCGACGGCACCGTAAAGGAGCTCAAAGAGCCCTCAGCCTCCAATAGCGACGACTACTACTCCGCCTCCGACAGCCCCGATGTCATCATGAAGCTGACTGCCGAGGGCGATATGAGAGTCAAGGGAGTGTTCAATGAACAGAACAGTGCATCCATCGTAAAGGATGCCCCCGTAATACTCCGCAGCAGGGTAGATGATACCACCTGCAAGGGCGTTATCAGCGAGATAGATACCTCCCCCCAGAAGAGTGAGGGCGATAACTATTACACGATGTACGGCGAAAGTGACGAGCAGGTAACTGCATCAAAGTATGCTTTCTATGTTGAGCCCGAGTCGCTGGACAATTTCAAGCTGGGTCAGCATATCCTCATCGACCTGGATAACGGCAATGGTACTGAAAAGACAGGCATATGGCTCTGGGCAGATTTCGTTCTCAAAGAGGGCGACAAGAGCTATGTATGGGCTAAGGATAAAGATAAGGATAAGATCGAAAAGCGCTATATCAAAACAGGCGAAGAAGACGCTGAGTACGGCGATATCGAGATACTCGACGGACTCTCCTCCGATGATATGATAGCTTATCCTGCCGATTATATAAGAGAGGGTCTTGAGACCACCACCAATAGTTCCGATAAGGATATCCCCGATAACGATATGGGCGATATGATGGGCATGGACGGTATGATGGGCGAAATGGGCGGCATGGAAATGAATGATGACGGAAGCTACACCATGACTGATGAGGACGGCAATACCATCGAATCGAGCGAGAACGGCACCGTGATAACCAGCCCCGACGGCGGCGTAGTAGAAATGGATGCAGACGGCGAATTCATCCGTGGCAGTATAAATGACGACGGCACATATGAGTTCGATTACAGCGGCGACGCTGAAAATAAGGACGATAAGAAGGCTGATGAAAAGGACGATTCCTCCGAGGTACCCGACCTTGATTTTGAAGAAATGTACGGCATATCTCAGGAAGAATTCGATAAGATGTCAGCCGAGGAACAGGAAGAATTTCTGAAGGACAGGTATAAGTAGGAGAGGATAACATGGTATTTGAACTCAATAATATCTTCAAGGACTATATGCAGGGCAGAGAACCCGTGCCTGTACTGAAGGATATCTCCATGTGCGTCGATGACGGTGAGTATGTGGCTATAATGGGCCCCTCGGGCTCGGGCAAATCCACCCTCATGAATATCATCGGCTGCCTTGATAAGCAGACCAAGGGCAGGTTCATTTTCGACGGCTCGGATATAATGCGCTGCAACGACAGCCAGCTTTCGGATATACGAAACCGCAAGATAGGCTTTGTTTTCCAGAACTTCAACCTGCTGCCCCGCCAGTCTGCACTGGAAAATGTCGAGCTGCCCCTGCTCTACGCAGGCTTTTCCAGAAGAAAGCGCCGTGAGCTTGCAAAGGACGCTTTGAAAAAAGTAGGACTTGAAGACCGAATGAACTTTAACCCCACCCAGCTTTCGGGCGGACAGAAACAGCGTGTCGCCATAGCAAGGGCAATAGTCAACAAACCTAAGCTGCTGCTTGCAGACGAACCTACAGGTGCGCTGGATACAAGATCGGGCGAGGACGTTATGCGCATATTCAGCGACCTCAACAACGATGGCGTGACCATAGTGATGATAACCCATGAACCCGAGATAGCCGAACACGCAAAACGTATTATGTATATCAGGGACGGCGAGCTCCATGACGGGGCATTCGGCAGCCGCACCAAAAAAGAGGAGGAGACCACGTAAATGAAAAAAATGATCATAACGCTCCTCTGTTTTGCTGTCATCGGCGGCGGAAGCTATTTCGGCTACAGAAAATACAAAGCCGATAAGGAAGCTAAAATAGTCGTGGACGTTGTGCCCATCGAGCTTATAAGTATGCCTTCTGACTATTTCGATTATTCATACACCTATATCGACGGTCAGATCTATGCATCGGATGTGCAGAGATTCAACCTCGACAGCAAAAAGCTGGTCAAGGACGTTTTTGTGGAAGAGGGCGACAAAGTCAAGAAAGGCGACCCGATACTTGAATACGATATGACCGTGGTCGAACTTGAACTGGAGGAAAAGAAAAACGCTGTGGCATCTGCTGAACAGAAAAAGATCATGGCGGAAAGAGAACTCAATAACATCAAAAACTATAAACCCTCGGAGGACGCACCCAAAGTCCCCGAATATGAGGACTATGAGCCCTACGAGGAGGGCACGCACACGCCTTTCTACATCGAAGGCTATGATCCCGATGAGTACCTTGCAGATCCAGATGAGGAAAGACCTCACCAGCCCCCCGAGAAGCTGGTGAAAGATGTGGTAAAGCCTGCTTTCACACCTGCCGAGGGCAACGGCTCCAAGGAACATCCCTACATCATAAACTGCACCGAGGATACGATCGTTTCCAAGGAATTCATGGGCAAGCTCATAGCTGATAAGAAGATAGCCGAGATCTGCGTTTATATGAGCGACTTCACCTATCTCTATAAATGGGTGGTAGATCCCGCAAATCTAACTGATACCGTGCTTGATGACTGGAAAGCCTCCGCAGGTGTTACAGTCGATGAGGAAGGCAAAGCTTCCATCGACCCTGCGGTAACTCTCTACGGCAAGCTGAGCTTCTCAAATCCCACAACTAAGGAAGAGGACGATTTCCAACTGCCCGAGATAATAATTCTCCCTGCCCCCGAACCCGAGGAGGAAGAAGATTATGACGACGGCTATGATGACTACATCGACCCCGACAGCAACGATTATATCTATTCCAAAGATCAGATAAAAAAGATGATCGCTGAACAGGAAGCGCTCATCAAGGATATGGAGATCTCCATAAAGGTCGCCAAGAATGAGTACGAAGCTGCCAAGAAGAAAAAGCGTGACGGCAAACTTTATGCCGAGATAGACGGTACCGTTACCAAGATAGGCAAGCCTTCCTCCGATGATGAAGATATCGACGAGGAAAACCCCGAAGAGGACGACCCCTACCGTGAGCCCTCACCCGATGACAATGCCTTTGCAGTCATCGAGGGTGCAGGAGGAACAGAGGTCATCTGTATGGTCAGCGAGCTCAATCTTGATAAAGCAAAGATCGGCAGCACCATACAGCTCCAGTCCTGGAACTCGGGCGCATCAGGTACAGCCGTTATAACCCGTATCGAAGATGAACCTATCAGATACGAGGGCGGACAGTGGGGCGAGAACCCCAATAACTCGACCTACCGAGTACACGCTAAACTCGATGACCCCGATGCCTTCCGGCTTTATGACTGGGTAGAGGTAACTCTCGATAACAGCAGCGAACTCAATAAGCAGAACTCAGGTTCCGTATATATCCCCATGGCATACGTGCGTCAGGAGGGCGGAGAATACTATATCATGAAAGCCGATAAGGACAACAAGCTGACCAAGCAGTATGTAAAAACAGGTCAGATCTCCTATTTAGGCGCATATATCGAGATCAAAGGCGGTCTTACCAAGAACGATAAGCTCTGCTTCCCCTACGGCACCGATGTAAAAGAGGGCGTGCGCACCAAAGAGACCACGGAAACTATTGATCCCGAGCAGTATTTAGTCCAGAACATGGGCATGGGTTAAGGAGGATATGTAATGATAGAAAATATTAGGCTATCCTTTCAGGGAATACTCAGCCATAAAATACGTTCGATACTGACAATGCTCGGTATTATCATAGGTATCGCTGCCATAATTGCCATAGTATCCACCATCGAGGGTACCAACGAACAGATCAAGAACAATCTGATCGGCGCAGGCAATAATACCGTAAAGATCTCCCTCATGCAGGGCGACAGTTTTGCAGACTTTGGCTTCGGCGGTCTCCCACAGAATGTCAGAGTCATCTCCGAGAAAGATAAGCAGCGCATCATCGACCTTGATGAGGTGGATAAATGCACACTATTCCGTGTACGAGATAACCCCATGAATATCTTCTACCTCAATAAGCAGATATCTTCATCTATCATCTATGGTATTGATGAAGATTATCTCGATACCCTGGGTTATGATGTGGCGCAGGGCATAGGCTTCTCGGAAAAGCACTACAGCAGCTTTTCAAAGGTGGCGCTGATAGATACCAATATGCAGAGAGGTCTGTTCGAGGGCGAAGACCCCATAGGCAAAAGGCTCGATATCAACGGCGACCCTTTCACCATAATCGGTGTGGTCTGCAAGCGTTCGGGCTTTGAGCCCACTATCAACAGCGTTGATGACTACTTCACCTACAACCAGACCACCAGCGGACAGATCTTCATACCCACCACCGCATGGAGTATCTGCTATACTTATGATGAACCCCAGAACTGCGTGGTGCAGGCGAAGAATACTGACAGCATGACCGATGCAGGCAAAAAGTCCGCAGATATATTAAACGAGAATATCCTGCGCACCCCCGCTGCAAATGAAAAGGGCGGTGAGGATCATGCGTCCGCAGCCCTTGAATACAAGAGCGAAAGCTTGCTCGAAAAAGCAAAACAGCTCCAGGATCTTTCCCAGTCCACCAACCGTATGCTGATCTGGATAGCCGGCATATCCCTGCTGGTAGGCGGTATCGGTGTAATGAACATCATGCTGGTATCCGTTACGGAGCGTACCCGTGAGATAGGTCTGAAAAAAGCCCTCGGTGCTAAAAAGACCCGTATCCTTGCACAGTTTCTGACCGAAGCCGTGGTACTCACCACTCTCGGCGGACTGATAGGCGTGCTTTCGGGCATCGGACTTTCAAACGTCATCGCTAATATCACCAGCGTGGCAGTATCCATCTCCACCAAAGCGATAGTTATATCTGTCGGCTTCTCAATGGCAGTGGGCATTATATTCGGCATTATCCCAAGTATCAAAGCGGCGAACCTCAACCCCATCGACGCTTTAAGATACGAATGATACAAAGCGCACCGCATCTGCGATCTGCACACCATATTATTGCAGATGATAAGGTGCCGCTCTGACACACAAAATGACCGCACAGCGTAAATATGCTGTGCGGCCGTTTTTTATATATTACTTTCTGTCAGGTATACCGAAGCCCTCGGGAAGCTTGCCCGTGGGAACTTCCGCATTGCCCTCATCACCCTCGGGAGGAGGAGGGGGCATGGTGTTGTCAAGTGCCTTTATGCCCTTGATATGTGAAGCTATCATAGCTATATCAGTCACATCTACACTGAAATTGCGGTCAACATCAGCCATCATCGAACCGAACTGGTCAAGGGCTTTTATACCCTTGATGTGTGATGCTACCAGTGCAATGTCTGTAACATCCACCTTACCGTCGGAATTTACATCGCCCGACATCATATTGCCGAAAGGACCGTCCTCACCGGGAGTGGTATCACCGTCACCCGAAGGTCTGTCGCCCGGCTTTCCGCCCGGAGGAGGAGGGGGCATCATATTTCCGCTCTGCTGTTCCGAGCCTGCTTCTGCCTTTACTGTTTCAGCATCTTCACCGTCAAGCACAAGAGTATAGCTTTCGCCCTCTTTAAGGTCAGCCGCAGCGTAGATCACGCTGTTTGCGTTTTTAACGCCCTCTGCGGAGTATATCACCTTTCCGCTGCCGTCCTTGATCTCGATCTTTGTACCTTCTTTGATATTAACGGAAGAGTTGCCCTGGGGTGGCTGTCCCTGTCCGTTGCCGCCCTGTGGTGGCTGTCCCTGTCCGTTACCACCCTGGGGAGGCATACCCGGACCGCCGGGACCTCCGGGACCGCCAAAGCCGCCCTTGCTGCCGAACATCAGATAGTTGCCCGAGGTAGGCGCAACTGCCATTCCACCGTCACTTATACCTACGACCCAGCCGCCGCTTACATTGAACTGTGAACCAAAATCGCCATAGTCAAGCGATGCGTTTCCGCCGCTGGGTGTACCGAATACCTGTGTCTCACCGCCCTTGATATTCAGATCGCCGTTGGAATCCAGTCCGTCACCGTTGGCATTTACGAACCATTTTCCGCCGAAAATATTTATAGCGAACTTGTAATCCTCAAGATCACTGTTTGCTGCGTTCATACCGTCATCCGATGCCATAACGCTGCCCGTGCCCGAGTACAGGTCAATAACTGCACCCTCGATACCCTCGCATGCATAGCTTACATCTACCAAAGGCTGACCCTGTCCGTCCTCTGTACCTATTACCAGATAATAGTCGCTCTTCAAACCGTCATCAGCCGCACGCACCTTGACCTTGCCGCCTGTTATGGCAAGCTTTTCATCGCCCGCAGTGCCGTTAACGTGTATGCCGTCATCAGCCGCATCAATGTAGACCTCGCCGCCCGAAATGGTCACAGCCTTGTCGGACTTTATGCCCTTGCCGCCGCTTTCAGCAGTCTTTGTATGGCCGCCTGCCGCAACTATATCAACTATGCCGCCTGTCATCGTGAAGCCGCCGTCTGCCTGTATGCCGTCCTCACCGCCGTTTATGATGACTTCGCCGCCGCTGATGGCAACAGTGCCTGCGGAGTCCTTATCATTCTCTTCGGGTGAAGCTTTCAGCGCATCGCCCTTTGCGTTGAGTTCGACCTTGCCGCCCTTTATCTCAACACTGCCGTCCGATGCAAGTGCGTTCTTGGCAGCATCAACTTTAAGTGTCAGACCGTCATCCTCGCCCTGACCAACTATTACCGCAGCTGTTGCAGCACCCTTGATACCGTTCTTGCAAGCCGAACCATCGGCAGTAAGCGTACCTGTACCCGTGAATACAGCCTTTGCACCGCTCTTTACCTTTACCGCAGCACCCTCGAATGCTTCCTGAGTCTCAGCATCTGTGGACTCCTCATCAGCAGGGTCCTCACCATCTCTGAGCGTATTCTCGCCCTTTACAAGCACCTGTACGTCAGCTTCCTTGCCGATGGTCAGCGCAGCGCTGTCCGTTGCTGTAAGTTCGATACCGTCCAGCACCAGCACAACATCCTTTGTGCCTTTCTTGATCTTGATGCTGCCCTTTGCGCACTGTCCCGAGACCGTGTAAGTGCCTGCCTCGCTGATGGTCAGCGCAGTACCTTCGATCTTAAAACCGTTCCCGTCAGCATTTGCAGCAGTAACATTTTCAGCAGTAAAAGTAAAACTATTCTCATTTACTGCTGTTCCCTCCTGGGCATTTACACCGACGCCCATGCTTGTGAACATCATTGCCGCAGCAGTGACCCCTGCTGCTCTTCTTCTCATGTTCGCTCTCATTTTTAAGCCCTCCTTAGCTTATAAGAGTTTCCGTTCCCCTTATACGGGTAATGATGTGCATTAAACGACATAGTGATTTGATGAGATTTATGCCGTTTAATATTATATTAAACGACATTAAAATTTCTGCATCAACACTTGCAAAAACGATACCTTATGTTTTTGTGAGTGCTGATGTATAGAAATTTATGTCATTTAATATAATTATGAATGTTCAGGCATAAATTTGGTTTAAAAATGTTTAGGTTAAAAGATTTGACATAATTTTTATAAAAAATGTACCTGCTTATCGGATATATGCTATCCGATATTATACAGGTACAAATTTATAACTTTTCAATATGCACGCCTTTGGGTCGTGGTCATACGCTTTGTGCAGGGATATAGGTGTCGTTGAAGAAAAGCTGCTCCCAATAAATGTCGCCGCCTGTTTCCTTCTTTGCCATTGCCATATACTTCATCGAGGGGTCGAGTATCGCCGCACGGTGCTCCTGCGAGCTCATCCAGCTGTTGAACACTTCCTCTGCGGTCTCGCCGCCCTTGGCTATATTTTCACTGCACTCCCACCATTCGAGCCCTGCGCTCTCCAGTGCTGTGCTGTATGTGCTTTTATCATCATCGGGTCTTACATGGCTGAAATCCGCCGTAAGCTCTTCAGCTCTTACAACAGCCGCTTCGTCCAGCTGCTTGAGCCCGTATACAGGCTTCAGACCATATTGCTTTCTCACCGCATTTACCATGCCCAGCATCGAATTTGTCAGGTCGGATATGCCCTCGTTATCCGTTGCCGTACTGCCGTTATCATAAGGCGGTCTTATGGGTGTGAAAGTTACCTTGTTATTGTCTATCTCAAGCTGGCTGTTCACATATGTATCGCCCGAACCGTAGGGCAGCAGCTCTTCACCGTTTATGTAGAGCCTGTATGCCCATGAGGTGAACAGTACATCATCGCCCATTCTGAAAACATTGTAGAACAGTTCGTCGTTCTTGCCCTCGCAATAGAAGCCTTCGTCATTAGCGACCACTTTGAGCTTTTCGCCGTTGCTTTCCTCTATCTCGCAGCTTTCAGCGATCTTGCCCTCCGCATCTCTCAGCCTGTACTTGCCGATGCCCACACATTCCACCGTGTATTCATCATTCAGCTTGTATGCCGAGAATGACTCAGCCTTGTATTCCACAGGACTGCTGTCATAATAAAGCTTGCCGTCTTTGAGTTCTATCAAATGCTTTTTATATACAAATCCATCTGCGGGTTCGCCGTCCCTGACGATGTTCAGCTTGCCGTCCTTTACACCGAAAGTCACATTCACGCCCGAATCGTCCATCACGGTTATCCCTGCCGAATCCTTGCCATCATCTAAAAACGAATAGCTGCCCATAGGGTCTGCAAAAACCACGCTGCCGTCAAAATCCACAGCCTTGCAGCTAAGCTCGGGTATCGCCGCCGAAAGCATAACAGTTTCCTTGCCCTCATCTTTTTTGTCGTCAGCCTTGCTTTCTTCCTGCGCCTCACTGACCACAGCCTGTGAACTGCTGTCGCTGTCGGGCTTTACAGCATCATCTGTTTTCTTGTGCCTTTCAGCTATATTTATGCCTGCTGCCAGTGCCACTACCGCAGTAAGGCAAGCGATATTCTTTATATTAGCTACCTTTTTTAAATTCATAACTATCCTTCTTTTTTCCACAATAAAAAAATATTTAATCAAAATTCCTCTTTATTATAACTCATCTCATCGTTTTTGTCAAGTCCAATTCCCTTAAAAACCCATATATTTCCGTAAAAAACAGAGCTTTGCAAGCAAAACTCTGTTCAGATTTTTATTAAATTTGTAAGATTTTTTAAGGCAGCACCTCACGAACATCGTGTGCCCGAGATCTTCCGGCAGAGGTGTCTGAATAAAATTTCTTTATTGCTGCTGCACTTACTGTAAAGCCTTTATGCCTTTGATGTGTGCCGCTATCATGGCAATGTCGGTAACATCAAGCTTGTCATCACCGTTTACGTCCGCAGCCTCCAGCCCGTCACCCGTAAGCGCCTTGATGCCCTTTATGTGCGATGCCGCCAGTGCAATATCCGTAACGTTTACCGCTTTGTCGCCGTTTGCATCACCTTTCATGATGTTCTTTACCTCATCGTCCGTAGTGACATCATCAGCCCTTGACGATGTATCATCGGGCTTGCTTTCGGGCTTTGATGAGTCATCAGCCTTGCTGTCATCTCTGCTTTCATTCACCGAGCTTTCCCTCAATGACGAGCTCTCGCTCTTTGAAGAACTCTCGGGTCTTCTGCTTTCCGCCTTTGATGAACTTTCCGCTTTTCTCACAGACGAACTGCTCTTGTCCTTTGTTGATGATATATCCGCAAATTTAAGCCCGTTCTCACTTGCATACTTCTCCGCCGCAGAACCCTTTTCGCCTGACAGGACAAAGCCATTTATAGGTATTGTATTATTATCGACATAATCATAGCCTATCGCCTTTTTGCCTATCTCGGTGACACTTTTCGGCACTGTCAGTTTTTTTATCTTTACGCAGAAAATAAATGCTCCATCACCTATTTTCTCCAGCTTGTCATTAAGCTCTATTTCTGTCAGCTCTATACAGTAGTAAAAAGCCTCAGCACCTATCTCCTTAACTCCTTTTCCGAGCTTTACGGATCGTAGCTTTGTATTAAGAAAGAAAGCATACATTCCTATTTTTTCAACACTGTCAGGTATAACTACACTTGTTATTTGCGCATCAAAGAATGCGCCGTCGCCTATCTCTCTGACACCCTCGGGTATAATGATATCACCCTTACAGGCTCTTCCATCTATCAGTACACCGTTTACTATCGCCATACCGTCCTGACGTATGCTGTCTACCCACTTTGTTCCATAAAACGAGGAATTACCAAACTTTTTCGTACCGCTTTTTATATCTACATTTTCCAGTTCACTGCACATTCCAAATGCATCATTGCCTATCTCCGTAAGGGACTCGGGCAATATAACACTTGTGATCTCCGTGTTATGGTAAAACGCTCTGTCACATATCTTCTCAACGCCCTCAGGCACCACTACCTCACCGACACAACTGCTGCCATCTATCAGCATATTGCCGAATATCACCATCGGGTCCTGCTTTTTCCTGTTCTCCAGCCACTTTGTTCCATCAAACACACCATAACCTATATGCGTTATGCCCGAATGAAAGTTAATATCGTAAAGTGCCGTACACCCATCGAACGCATAATTGCCTATCTCGGTGACACTGTCAGGCAAAACTACCTTTTCAAGGTTTTCGCAATTCCAAAACACAGCTCCGCCGACATTTTCGATACCATCTTTTATTATCACCTTTTTGATACTGCTGTTTTCACTTAACGGTGATTCGTTGAACGTAACATAGTCATACATCCTGCCCGTACCCGTTATGGTCAGCGTACCGTCTTTGTCGATAGACCATTCAATGTTGTCGCCTATCTTCTCATCATCTTCCCTAATACTCTCCGCATGAGCCTTTACCTCAAAACTGCTGCTATTCCTGCAATAACTCGTACCCGTCCCGAATACCATCACCATTGCAGATGCCAGCGCACAGCATCTTTTTATATTCATCTGTATACCTCCCATAAACCATCATTATATAATAATTATACCCAACCTGTCTCACCCTGTCAATACAAAAAACAGGGCCTACTCAAGCGCAGCAGCAATATAGATATATGTCCGCAAATCGAACACCTTGACTATTATCTTTTACCTTAATGCCCTGATACCTTTTATGTGTGCCGCTATCATAGCAATATCCGTCACATCCAGCCTGTTATCGCCACTCACTTCCGCCGCATACCATCCATTGCCCGTAAGCGCCCTGATGCCCTTGATGTGTGCCGCTATCATGGCAATATCAGTAACATTTATATTCTTGTCGCAGTTCGCATCACCTTTTATGATCTTCTTATCGCTCTCCGCCTTTGATGATTTATCATCGGGCTTACTTTGGGGCTTTGAGGACTCCTCTGATTTGCTTTCCGTTTTAGATGATGTGCCTGCCCTGCTTTCGTTTTAGATGATGTGCCTGCCCTGCTTTCATTCACCGAGCTGTCTTTCTTTGACGAACTTTCAGCTACGGAAGAACTTTCATCATCGGGCTTACTTTGAGGCTTTGAGGACTCCCCTGATTTGCTTTCCGTTTTAGATGATGTGCCTCCCCTGCTTTCATTCACCGAACTGTCTTTCTTTGACGAACTTTCAGCTACGGAAGAACTTTCATCATACACAGGATATTCTCCATGATCCAATATCTTGATATATCCATTGTATATACCCTTGGTGAATACATATGTCATCTGTATTTTTCCGGCAAAGTCCTTCGCCGAATTTATAAACAGATCACATACTATCCCGTCATCAATATATGACATACCGATAGGATAAATATCCCCCGGCTTTGCATCTTCGGGAACTATAAAGTCTATCGTGAATAAACAGCTGTCATCAAGCTTTATATCCTCATTTGAGTATGAATAAAATGCAAGCTCTCCTTCTTTTACCATCGAAGAACCGGTTGTAAATTTCTCTACTCCCCTTCCGGCGGTTATCACTTGGTCCTTTGAATTTTTCTTTATCTTCAGTCTTTTATCATAAAAAATGTGGAACTTCATCATGCTCACAGGTTCCTGCGCACCTACTACGCTGACATATACCCTCTGCACATTACCCTTTGCATATTCAGGATAAAGCCCTATCTTGTCAAAATATATCATTATACCGCCTTCATAGTCCCAGGAGTAGATATTAGGGCAGTTCCATTCATTCGGCTGTATCCAATACCTGCCATCATAGGGCACTTCCTTATTCTCCTGCCACAACGCTATCCTGTCATCGTCATCATATGCCGCCGCACGTATCACAGTACCGCCTGCAAATGCAGTGATGCCAAATATCATCAACATCACCGTAATTACCGCAAATGCTCTTTTCATTTCCATGCCCCCTCAAAAATATTGTACCGATATGCCACATTTTGCCATATGATTTAAATTATTCTCATTATACCCCATATAACTCGCCTTGTCAATATGCGGTTGACAACGGTTTTAAAGTAAGGTATAATAAATCATATTAAACGAAATATATTTCATTTCACTTTTGCAGAAAGATCGGAGGAATACTGATGTACTATAAGATAGCCGAGTCCCTCACCGAATGTGCCGCACTTCCCGAAAAAGACTATATAGCTGTGCTGACCAGTGAGGAATGGCAGGCTGAAAGCGCCGCTTTCGATATGGGTATCGAGCTCGAAGTCAGCGCCAAAGAAGCCAACAGCACCAAAGCCGAAGTCAACTACGATTCGCTTACAGGTACATTCTCCGTCCCCGACCGTGATGATATATCCGCCCCTGATGCACGCTTTGCCTTTGCCCTTGATGAAAAAGGCATCGTGTTCATCGACGACAGCGGCACCGTCAATAGTTTGATCCGCCGCATAGCAGCATCAAGGCGCTGGAAAATGCCTTGTCTCGAACGTTTCATTTACGATTTTCTCGAACAGATAGTCCACCGTGACCAACAGGTCATGGAACGTTATGAGGCTGAACTTGACGATATAGAACATTCCATCATGACCGATATGAACGACAGCTATCCCAGACGCATCAACGAGATCCGCAGCGACCTGCGTGACCTGCGCATACACTATGAACAGCTGATGGATCTGGGTCAGGAACTTGAAGAGAACGAGAACAACTTTTTCAAACAGGATAACCTCAGATACTTCCATCTTTTTAACCAGCGTATGGCGCTGCTGCACGATATAGCCGCTTCACTGCGTGATTATACCATTCAGGTCCGTGACCTCTACCAGTCGCAGCTCGATGTAAGGCAAAACCATATCATGGCAGTGCTTACCATAGTGACCACCGTGTTCACTCCCCTGACCCTTATAACAGGCTGGTACGGCATGAACTTCGTACATATGCCGGAACTTGCCTGGCGTGCGTCCTATCCCGTGGTCATACTGATAAGTATATCCATCGTGGTGGGCTGCCTGTGGTTCTTCAAAAAGAAAAAATGGCTTTGATAAGGAGGAAACATCATGGGACTTAATATCAAGAAAAGCTTTAAAATAGGCAAATTTCTGAGGATCAACAAAAATAAGAGCGGACTCAGCGTATCCATAGGCGGCAAAAATCTCAAAGTCACCCTCAATGATAAGGACAAGCTTACCGCTTCTATCCCGGGTACGGGCATTTCATACGATACCAATATCGGCAGCGGCAAAAAGCCCACATCTGCCAAAAAGAGACCGTCATCATCGGCAAAAAAGAAGCCTGCGTCCTCCGCTAAAAAACCTGCGAAAAAACAGACCCCATAAAAATCACGGAGCTGATTTATTTGTCAGCTCCGTTTTTTATGTCATTTACTATATTATCTTACGACCCTGTTCTTGCCGCTGTTTTTACCAATGTACAGTTTCTTATCCACGTCCTGTATCCATAGGTCGATGGACTTTCCCTGCACTCTTTCGGCAAGCCCCAGCGTCACCGTCACCCTTATCTCCTTGTCCTCAAACCTTACCCTGTCTGCAGCGATCTTTTCACGAACTTTTTCCAGCAGATTTTCTCCCTCGTCCGCATCCACAGGCAGGTATATCAAAAACTCCTCGCCGCCCCATCTTGCCGTCACAGAACCTGCGCATATATCGCTGAGTTTCCTCGATACCTCCATCAGCACCGCATCACCTGCATTATGACCATATGCATCGTTTATCTTTTTGAAGTCGTCTATGTCCGCCATCACAAGACTGCCCACCGATCCAACACTCTCTGCCGCCTCCAGATAATCTATCATATAATGGCGGTTGTACAGCCCCGTCAGACGGTCTTTGTGCGCTATCTCTTTCAGCTTTTCCTCCGAATTGATTATCGACCTTATCAGATACCATGAATAGAATAGCAAAAACGCCAGCACCGTCACCGAGTTGAACATCCAGAAAACCACGGTCAGCCTTCTGTCGCTGTTATAGACCGCACCGTTCACAGCCACATATCCCGTGCATATCAGATAAAATACCGCCACTCCTATGCTAATGACCAGCGCCCTTCTCTCAGCCTTGCCCAGCCTGTACGCCATGTAGTCCGTAACGAATGCCACAGGTATCATCGAAAAGCAGTATAAGTGAAATCCGTAATCGTACCCCAGAAACAGTGTAGTTATGCCCATATAAAAGGTCAGCCACATATATACCATCATCACATATCCCGAAAGCTTGTTCTTCGCTATCAGAAAATACCCGATGACATAAACAAGTGCAGTAGGTATGCTGAAATATGTAAGAAAAGTCGCTTTACACATATTGAAGAAAGCCATCAGCCCGAATACCATCGCCAGAATGACCGAATTTACTATGTAAGCAGTTTTCTTGATCGTGCGTATATCCATGCCGTTCTCCCCTCTTCAAGTATATGATAACTCTATTATACCATATTTATCACTATCATGCACTTATCAAGTCTACCAAATAAGCCCAAAACTATTTGTGAATTTCTAACAGTTGACAGGGGTATTGATAAGTTATATAATATATATAATAACTATTATTGGCGAAAAAATAGTTTCACGTTATCATATAAGGGGGGGATAAATATGGAACTGCAAAGTTTTGTAGACAGAATAAATTCTATGACCTGTGCCATATCCGTTGAGAGAAAAAAAGACGGCGGACATGGTATAATACGTATAGTTACAGGCAATAAAGCCTATATCGATTCCATAGAAGACCCTAACCATATGTCCTCGTCCGAGATGTTAAACAATAAATTCATCCCGAACTGTGAATACACAAAATATATCCCACAGGATAATAATTTTGAACAGATCTGCTGTACTGCTGCACTGGAGGGACATCCCGTGCATACCTACATACACCCCGAGAGATATTCTTTCTGGATAAATGTGTTTGTCATGCCCATAACCTCCGATGATCCGAACATCGGCTACTGTACCTACACTCAGGAACTTACAGCTGCCCCCGATGCGGAACTTATGACCAATGTTTCGGCAGATGTTTCCTCCAAGGTCTTAAAGACCTGTATAAAACTCCGTGACCCCGGGGATATCCATGATAATTTCAATGCAGTTATAGAAGATATCCGAGAGATCTGCGATTCAGACCACTGCTGTATCCTTATAACCGATAAGGAGAACCAAAAGTGTACTGTTTTTGGTGAATCCATAAAAGCAGGTTCAGGTACCTTACCTATGGATAATTTCCTCGATGAGAAATTTTACAGCATCACCGAACAATGGCCCGATGCTATCGCAGGCAGTACCTGCTTCATCGCCAAGGAAGAAAGCGAACTGGAGGTCCTGCGAGAAAAAGCACCCCTGTGGTATGATTCGCTGAAAAATGCAGGCGTTTCCAGCATAGTCCTGTTCCCGCTTATCTATAATGAGGAGACCATGGGCTATCTGTGGGCGCTGAATTTCAATGTGAACAATACCATAAAGATCAAAGAAACTCTTGAAATTTCAGCATTTTTCCTGGCAGCCGAGATCTCTAATTATCAACTGGTGAATAAGCTGAAAGTAATGAGTTCTGTTGATCTGCTCACGGGTGTAAAAAACCGAAATGCCATGAATACAAGGGTAGACTGTATCGTAAACGGTGAGAACAGGCACAGACCCGTGGGAATAATATTCACCGACATAAACGGTCTTAAATATACCAACGACCACGAAGGTCATAACGCAGGCGATACGCTGATACGCAATGCCGCCGAGGTGCTGCGTATGGAATGCGGCGATATGGAGATATACCGTGCAGGCGGCGATGAGTTCATGATAATCGTCAGCGACCTGGACGAAGAGGGCTTCAACAATATGGTCAAAGCGCTCCGAAAACACTCGGATAATTCCGATGGCGTAAGCTTCGCCGTGGGCGGCTGTTATTCTCCGAACAAGCTTGATATCCGCCATGCCATGCACGTCGCCGATGAACAGATGTACCTCGATAAAGAAAGGTACTACCAAAAATATCCCGACCGCAGAAGAAAATGATCTGTTTTTAAATTAAAGATCCCGAAGCAAACACAAAATTGCTTCGGGATCTTTCTGCGTGACCGTTCAAGGCGGTCCGCCCCATCTTTTGAATTCGATAGCCAACCATAGCCCAATACCATGTACGATCAGCCATATTATAATAAAAATAAACCATTCATTTTTCAGGTTTGGTCTATAGCCTTTCTTTGCGGCTTTACGCTCTAAAGATCTGTAACTGAGAAAAAATCCTCCAAACCATATCACAATATCTGCAACGATAAACAGCATCAACTCAATATCCCATTTCACTGCTAGGTCTCCTTATAAATCTATACAAAAAAATCCCTGCCACAAAAGTGACAGGGAGAACTGGCAGGGGCAGAAGGATTCGAACCCTCGGCACGCGGTTTTGGAGACCGCTGCTCTACCAACTGAGCTATACCCCTAAAGAAGAAGTGGACCATCAGG
>CADALT010000035.1 GCA_902788785.1 uncultured Ruminococcus sp. | reverse complement strand
ATGTGTCTGTAACTTCTTGCCATAACAAAACCTCCCATGGTTTCTATTATACCATAGGAGGCCTTTTTTGTCATTGTACGTTTTTACTGGTTCGATTCATTTGCAACAGTCCCATGTTTTTTGTCATAAAAGCGCCAGCGCAATGCCGCCCAGCATGACGATGACTCCCAGCAGACCGAATATAAAGCCGTTTCTGCGGCTGTTTGCGGTATCATCGCTGTCATCGTATCCGCCCTCCTTGCTCGGTGCATCATCTGTTACCAGATAGAAGTCGGAAGGCTTTTTGGGGTCGTACTTTATCTTGATGGTATCGCCCGTTTCGTAGCCGTCATCGGGTATGACCTGAGTAAATTCCTCATCGTTTACGGTATAGCTTATCTCCCACTCGGTCAGTTCCTTGGCACCGCTGCCGTAATCGGGTAGGGTAGTGGTCTGTTTGCTGACCGCTTTAGCTTCGCCCTCGACATAGTTATCTTCTTCGATTATAGTCTCGCTGCCTGCGGCAGGCAGAAATCTGTAGCCCTTTGCTATTTTGACTGCTATGTAGATTATCAGCAGACCTGTGATGATAAGGACTATGCCGACGATATGCTGCGCACCGCTGAACATACCGTCCATGGGATTATTCTCTTCCTCTTCTGCGAGGAGCATCAGCTTATAGATATCCATTTATTTATCCTCCTTCAGAAGCGGATTAGAGCAGCCGTGTTTTTTGTAGTTATCATTAAGTATGGTTATCAGCTTTTGGTTTTGCACACCGAGGTTGAACTTATCGGTGCGGTCATCATCTTTGTAATGCAGTACCAGAGTTTCCTTGATGAGTTTGCCCTGAGTGTATTCATAGCTTACATTTTTTGCAGGTATGTTCCAGCCGCTGCGGGGGTTGGCAACTATCAGCTTATCGGGAGTGAAAACTCTCATGAGTGATGGCACGCAAAGCACCGAGCACAGCAGAAACAGCACAAAAGATGCCGTCGGCAGATGTCCATTGGCAAAACTAAGTGTGACCAGTACAGCCATTATCAGCAGATAGACTATATGGTACAGGTTTATAGAAATGGCTTTCTCCTTTTCCTTTGACCACATACCGAACAGTTTAACCGACACGAATATCTCGTAAGCCAGCCAGCCTGTCAGTATCATGGTAAATGCTTTATCGAATTGATCCATCTGTTGTCACTCCTTTATATAGGCAAGTTCAAGGTCGCCGTCCACGAAGCCGAAGCCCACCGCACGGAGATTTTTCAGCATAGCCGAGAACTTTCCCTCGTCGAGATATCGCTTGATAAGCTCACGCACATCTTCCTGTATTTCTTCCCAGCTGCATTCTTTTTCCCAGTAGTAAAGTTCTTCACCCGATGAATAGACCTCAAAGCAAGCCCATTCATCGTCCTGCGCATCAAAGCGGTCGGAAGCGATAAGCTGTACAGACCACTCATTATTTTCTTCTTCATAGATATTAAGATTAACAGCCACTGCGTTATCGGGCAGACCGTTTTCAAGCTGTTCATCGAGCCACTGTTCAAATTCTTCGTACATAGATTTACTCCTTAAAATAGCGTATAGGAACATTATAGCACAGTTTGGCAAAAATGTAAAGACGGGCTGGTCTGCATATTTAATGTTATTGTGCCAATAATATACCTATCGACTGATACAGGAGGTATATCACCATGATAGAAAAAGATACCATCAGACTTTTAAGAGAGTGCGATGCAGGTGTTAAAATGGGCATTTCATCTATTGATGATGTGCTGGAGTTCAGACTGAGCGAGCCTTTGAAAAAAGTGCTCGAACACAGCCGTGCCCAGCATCTTGAAATGGGCAGGGAGATCAAAGAGCGTCTGGAACGTTTTCAGGACGAGGGCAAATCTCCTCCGATGATGGCAGAGATAATGGGCGGTATAAAGGCAAATTTCAAGCTTGTCACGGAGAAGTCCGACAAGGCTGCGGCTGAGTTGATGACGGACGGCTGCAATATGGGAGTGAAGTCGCTCTCGAAATACCTGAACGAATTTGCTGCCGCTGAGGAATACTCCAAAGACATCACAAAAAAGCTCATATCCATCGAAGAACAGCTTTCGGTGAATATGAGGGGATATCTCTGATATACAGCAAACGACCCGACAGCACAGTATCGGGTCGTTTTTTAGTTATAGCTTACGGCGTATATCGGCGGCGCTCCTTTTTAGGTAGGGGCTGTCCGAGCTTTCAGCCTTTTGCAGGTAGTATACAAGCTTATCCGAACCCGTTTCGTACAGGACTTCCAGCGCCATCATTTTCTGATATTGATCGGCTTCATAGATATTTCTTTCAAAGAATTTTACGGCATATTGTTCTGCCTGTTCGGGACAGATCTTTCCCAGGGAGCGCAGCGCCATTCTCTCGGTATACTCATCGCCGTTTTCCAGAAAAGCATACAGTACATCGGTCAGGTCATCACCGTATTTGTATTCGCCTATCTTATCGGCGAACTGCCGCTTTGCGTTTATGTACCCCGTGTCTGCGCTTTTTCTGCACAGCAGCGAGAACCATTTCGGGTGATCTTCAAGCGTGTCCGCTATGACATTGCTTTCATTATCCCTTGCTATGGCGTATAACATATCATCGACCGTTACAGCATCGGCATCTTCGGGCGAGGTGTCCTCAATTGCGTGTATCACGCAGGATATCATGTCATCATATTTTGCACCGTAAACGTATTCGCCGTTATCGTTCTGTTCGGTCATATTGGGATAGGCTTCCTTTACCCAATTTTTGAAATTCTGCACGCTGTCATGCAGTGCGCTTTTTAAGTCAGCCGCCATGCCGTACACCTCCTTTGAAAAAAGCCATATCATCCGCAGCAGTGCAGAGCGATATGGCTGTATATTATTCTGAATAAAGCTGCACCATGCCTTTTTCTTTATTAACGATCATAGCTTCGGTCAGCGGGTGTTCGGGGTCTAAGCTGGTTTCTTTTACATAGATAACAGCACCGTCCTCGTCACCGTACCAGAAAGAACTGTTATAGACTATCGATAGGTCACGGTCATCATAGTTTTGATCGGTATATACTGCATATTCGGGCGCAGTTTCATAACCCGATGGTAAAAACGGTATCGTGTTATAGCCTTCCGATGAAGACCTGTGAACTTTCTGATAGTCGCAGAAGGGTATTATATACTTGGCGTTCTCTTTGCCGAATTCTGCCCACTTTTCAGCTTCGGTAACATCACACTCAAAGCTCACCGAGAAATATCCCGAGCCTTGCATTACCGATGGCAGATAGGATATCCTGCTGCTTTTAGTGCTTTGCGGCAGCTTATCGGGGAACCATTCGGGCATACGGACTGCATGGTATGCTCCGTGGACGTATCTTTTGATGATAGGATATCTCCACACACCATTTGTACCTACGAAAAAAGGTGCGGAGAACAGATTTGCAAGCACTGCGATCATCCAGAAGATCAGACTGCGTTTGATATGAGTGCTCTTTGTTTCATAAAATCTCTTTGAATGTTTGTACTTTATTATTATCAGCCACACCACAGCCAGCAGTACCATTATAAGCGCTTTGCTGCTGCCTGTGAGTATGAACAGCAGCAATGCTGCCGTTATAAGTGCTATGTGGCAGACCTTTTCTGCTTTCTCGCCGCTTCTGACATCGTCACCGGTTTCAGTGAGCTTTTCATTATTTGTTTCTTCCATGCTGCCTCCGCTCAGGCTTACTTCTTCTGCGACTTGAATATAACGCCTACGACCTTGGGACCTGCATTTACAGCGACTTCAGAGCCTATCTGGTAGGTATCGGCAGGGGGATAGCCCAGCTTTTTGCTGATAGCCTGTATCATCTCATCACGTACTGCGGTATCGTTGCCGTATACCACGCAGTAGGGGGTCTTGGGTATCTGTTCGCCTGTGACTAAGTCAAGTATCTTCGGGACTATCGCCTTATCGCCCCTTACCTTGGCTTCGGTGGTGATCTCATTATGCTGTATCCTCGATACGGGACGCAGTCCCATTATCTCGCCTACGAAAGCTGCCGCAGCAGGTATGCGTCCCGACTTTTTGGCATACTGCAATGAGTACATACCAAAGAAGATCACGCAGTTATCCACCCAGTCACGGATAAAGCTCTCTATCTCCGAAACAGGAGCGCCTTTCTGAGCTTTCTTAGCAGCCTCCACCACAGCATAGCCGTAGCCGCCTGTGTAGCCTCTGCCGTCGATATTGATTATATTCATCCTGCCCTTAGCCTCGGGGTTCTCCTCAAAGAACTGCTCCTTAGCCATTACCGAGTTATTGTATGTAGCCGAGCCCTTGGAGTTTATGCTGACCGAGATAACATCGGTATAGCCCTCATCATACAGCTTTTTGTAGTTTTCGGCAAACTCGAAAGGTGTTATCTGTGAGGTAACGGGTATGCCGCTGTATTCATCCATCATCTTGTAGAATTTCTCGTTATCGAAATCCACTCTGCTGGTATAGCTTTTATCGCCCATACCCATTTTGAAAGGTATCACCAGTATATCGTATTTCTTTTCGTTCTCGACAGAAATATCACTTGCGGAATCTGTCATTATTTTTATCTTTGCCATCGTTTATCCTCCTTGAAAAATTTATCTTTATATCAGTATTTTGAAATGATCGTCAGCTTCTTGAAATTATGCCCATATTGTCTTCAATGTATCTTTTCAGCCTTGAAAACTTGCTGTTATCAAACTGTTCCTGTAAGCTTGCGGGGTCTTCGGCAACTTTGTCGTAGTCTATATCCATTGCTGTGGAGTATACATGATCTTCGCCGTTTGCAGTTATTGTAAGCGTTTCGATATATCCTCTTGAAAGACCGCTGCGGCTCTGATATTCCTGATTTTTGCGCTCGAGCTTCATGTTAGTTATATCTTTGTAGCGTATGGTCGTTTCTTTGATAAGGTATCGGAATGTGACACAGGTCTTTTGGGCTTCAAACTCTGATTTTATTGCATTTAAAGCTGTTATACCTGAAAAAACGAGTATAGCTGTGATATAGCCACAGGTGATGGAACTCGTTGCCAGTCCTATAAAGAGAGCTGCTATGAATGTAATGCCAAGTGAGATAAAGTTTATAGCAATATTCTCATCAGCGTCATATGTACGGTTATATTTCTCTTTCATGTTGCTTACCTTTCTGTTCAGCTTCTTGAAATTACACCCATATTGTCTTCAATGTATCTTTTCAGCCTTGAAAACTTGCTGTTTTCTATATCCTCAGGGGACACACCTGATGGTTTGTTGATTTCATGCGACGGGATCAGTTCGCTTGCGAATGAATGGTCGCCGTCTTCACAGTGGAAAGTTATTATTTCGACTGTACTTATATATTTGATATATCTGTGACTCGATCTTTTTTTGAACGATCTTGTTTCGCAGCGCAGATCAATGCTGTTTATCGATGAATACTCTATCCTCTTTTTGAAGAACCTGCCGAATGTGACAGCGCTGTTGTCAGCGGTAAAGGTCCTTTCGATCGAGAAATAGCAGACCCAGCAGATAAATAATAAAATCGATACAGAGATCAGCGTGAAGAATACACGGCTTTCAAGAGAGTCCCTCTTAATAAATGCGATGCACAGCAATACTGTCGAAGCTGATGGGAGTATGTACTCTTCAGATTCTTTGACCGATCCATAAGTGTACTTTTCTTTCATTTTCATTTACCATTTGTCAGTCCCAGGTATACTTTGTGAGCTTGCCCTCTCTGCCGAGGTCGGGGTAGTCCCACTGGCGCAGTACCTCATAGACTGCTATCGCCACGGAATTCGAGAGATTAAGGCTTCTCAGATCGTTGCGCATTGGTATGCGCACGCAGCTATCGGGGTTTGCATAAAGCAGTTCCTCGGGCAGACCTTTATCTTCTCTTCCAAAAACTATATATACGTTTTTATCCTCCGGGTACTGCGCATCGGAATGTACCTTGCGCCCCTTTGTGGTGAAGTAGTAGAACTCGCCCTCGTTCTTTTGGAAAAATTCTTCCATATCTTTATAATAGTATATATCCAGCTTGTCCCAGTAATCCAGCCCTGCACGTTTGAGCTTTTTGTCATCTATCGTAAAGCCGAAAGGCTCTATCATATGCAGTGCTGCGCCCGTCACCGCACAGGTGCGTGAGATGTTTCCCGTATTCTGGGGTATCTGAGGTTCTACCAGAACTATATTGAGCTTATGTTTGTTCATGGCATCACCCTCTACAGCGGAGAATAGTCATCGAGCTGCTGATAGTTTGTGAGCCATGGCAGCTGGCTTTCCAGCATCAGTCCCTCTGTCCAGGGCTGCTGATAGCTGTATGTGACCTTTACATTAAGCTCGCTGAATGCGGTCGCACGGTTCATGGCGATGGGCAGACTGTCGCCGCCCAGCAGCGAACCTATGAGCACACTGGCAAAAACGTCGCCTGTGCCCGAATAATGCGCACCTGCCACATAATCGTTCTTTATCTTCCAGAAACTGCTGGTCGCCTTGTCATAGCCTATGGTGTGCATACCGCCGTCTGCCAGATTTACGCTGGTTATGACCACTATCTTCGCACCCTGCTCGGAGAGCCTTACCAGCCATGACCTTGCCTCGCTGCTGCGCAGGGGGGCGGTGGGGTAGTCTTCACCCAGCAGAATAGCCGCCTCGGTTATATTGGGGGTGATTATATCAGCCACAGCCACCAGTTCGTTCATACGCTTGCAGAGTTCGCCCGTGTAGGTAGCGTAGCTTTTGCCGTCATCGCCCATTACGGGGTCAACGACTTTCAGCGCATCGGGGAAGGCTGAAAAGAATTCCAGACAATGGTCTATCTGTTCGGCAGAAGCCAGAAAACCGCTGTAGATGCAGTCGAACTTAGTGCCCATACGCTTGTAGTGTTCAAGGGCAGGGTGAATAAAGTCGGTGAGGTCACGTATGACGAACTCACTGTAGCCCGTATGGGCTGAAAGCACCGCCGTCGGCACAGGGCAGACCTGTACGCCCATGGCGGAAAGTGTGGGTATTATAACTGTCAGGGAACATCTGCCCAGTCCCGAAAGATCCTGTATAGCAGCAACACGTTTGCAGCTGTTCATTTTACTTACCTTCTTTATAATATAATGATTCATATTATTATAACACAACAGCCGCCTGTTTTCAAGGGCTTTCGGGATATATTTGGCAGGTATAACGATATGCATGATGCAATGTTTACTGTTTATACAAAAAAAGTTCAAATATATTTCGGAGACGGCGAATGTACGCTGGTCGGTACATCTGTGATATCTTTTGTTAAAAATGTTCAGAAAAGGAAAGCATTGTGCACATTATAATATCTGTGAGATAAAGCATATGGTGCATTTCAACAAAATAAGCAGTTAACTGTTGACAATTACGTAAATAAAGAGTATAATTCTATTTGTTAGTGTATCGTCCCGTATGGGGCGTGTTGTAAAGATTTTGGGAGGTTTTTAACAATGAGAAGTAAAAGACAGCTTGCCGGTATCGTGGCAATTGCAATGATCGCTGCTTGTGCTGCTGCACTTCCTGCTTTCGCACAGGATGATGCTGCTGTAAAGAACGCTGTAGTTTCCGAGGACACAGCTGCTACAGATGCAGAGACAACCGATGATGAGACTACTGATGACGAAACTACAGATGATGAAACAACTGATGGTGAAACTACTGATGGTGAAACTACTGACGGCGAGACAACTGCTGATGAGTACACCACAGGTGATGCTGACGGCAACGGCAAGATCGATGTTACAGATATCGCTGTAACAGCTTCACACATCAAGGGCATCAAGGCTCTGAACGCAGCAGGCTCTAAGGCTGCTGATGCTAACCGTGACGGCAATGTTGATGTAGGTGATATCGCAGCTATGGCAGCTCACATCAAGGGCATCAAGGCTATAAAGTAATATATCGCAATTTACTTAACAGACATCCTTCGGGGTGTCTGTTTTTTTGACAGAGAGCTTTTTATAAACTTTTAAATGAGATGTTGAGTCGAAAAGACATTAGTCATACACAAAGATAAACTGTAAAATTTGTTTGATATTACAATTGAAAAATATATTTTGCAGGTGTATAATTGTATGCGGAATCAATTCATTGATGATTTACATTTTATACCAAGGGGTGTTGTTATGAAAAACAGAAAGTTCTTGATCTCTCTATTGGCACTGAATTTAGCATTCGGATTTTCTTGTCCGACATATTTTTACCAAAACAGTGCTGTTATTTCAGCAAGTGCTGAAACAATGACGCCGGAAGAATTTAATAATTTCTTTATTCAGGAGATGACTAAACAAGAAAAAACAATGACACTGGATGATGCAGTAGCGATTTTCAAAGAAAATGGGTACGAAAACTACTATATTACGACTGCCAGGGACGGCTATACAGAGTTACGTTTTTGGTGGGGGCTGAAAAAAGTCGGTGAGAACTATAAATATGCTGAATCGATAAAGTCTGGTAACTTCTACTATTCACTTAATGATAACAATGAAGCTGAGATACATGGTTATGATGGTGAGATAGACAAACTTGTGATACCCGAAACTTTAGATGGACATAAGGTAACTGCGCTGTCTAGTCCAGTAAAGACAGATCTTCGATTTGATGAGAATGGTAATCTTGTAGGCGGAGGAGGTGGTGGTGGCGGCGGTTTCGGAGGTAATAATTATCATGCTGATGAAAATGTATATACCACAGAGTTATATTTGCCTTTTTATTGCATGATGAAAGAACCGCACTGCTTGTATGTATCTACTTTCTACATTTACGAGGATTCTGTTGCTGAGAAATATTTAATAGAAAATGGATTAAACTTTAAATACAGAGATGATATTTCAACCGACGATGAGACTACCGATGACGAAACTACAGATGATGAAACAACTGATGGTGAAACTACTGACGGCGAGACTACTGCTGATGAGTACACCACAGGTGATGCTGACGGCAGCGGCAAGATCGATGTTACAGATATCGCTGTAACAGCTTCACACATCAAGGGCATCAAGGCTCTGAACGCAGCAGGCTCCAAGGCTGCTGATGCTAACCGTGACGGCAATGTTGATGTAGGTGATATCGCAGCTATGGCAGCTAATATCAAGGGCATCAAGGCTATAAAGTAATATATCGCAATTTACTTAACAGACATCCTTCGGGGTGTCTGTTTTTGTTTTTGATAGAGAAATAGTCATTGACATATCACGGTAAAAATATTATAATGGTAGCATGGAGCGAGACCCTTGATAAATGTATATCGGGGGCATGGGTGCTCTTGACTATTATTTTTTAAGGAGGGCATAACATGAGGTTTAAAAGGACTATTGCAGGGTTTGCCGCACTGATGATGGTTATGGCAGCGGCAAACGGTGCAGTATTGCCTGTGACGGGAACGATAGGTGCAGCTGCACAGAGTGAAGCATTCGTCAAGGCGGCATTCGAGCCCGAGGCTTATTTCGTAGTCGAGGACAGGGACGGAGATGAATATATCATACCCGATACGGCAAAGAACGAGGACGATACGACCATCAGCTATTCTTTGGATACTACCTATGATAAAGTGGCTAAACTCATAGGAGATAAGGAGCTGTATGATGTGAAGCTGGTCATCAGACCTAAGACGATCGACCTGACCAAGACCTACGGTTTCAAATATATCGTCGTGGATAACGGTTATGAGATGCCCTCATCATCTTTGCTGGGAGATGACAGGATAGGTTATGTACTTGGCGATTACAGACCCCAGTGGCATGAGGAGTACGAATATTCGCTGCGCTACAAGAACGGCGGCAGATCCCGTGAGCCCGACAGCAAGGTAGATCTGACCTTCAAGATAGTCAAGGATTCGATGTATGTGAAAGATATGTCCGATATATCCAAGCAGTATATGCCCGAAAACAGGAAGACCGAGCATCAGTTCAAGGTCGATGACAAGAAGATAGGTTTTGACTATAAGCTTAAATACTACGTGGTCGATAAGGACGGCAAGAGACACCCTGTGGAGCATGAGGATAAGCCCGAAGAGACCAAGAAGTATATCTTCCTGAATGAGACCATCAGTGCCGATGAGATACTGAAAGCTTGCCCTGCGGATAAGTATGACTATATGATGCTTTGCCTCGATACGGGCGATATGGGCGGCAAGACTTCTCCCTTCGGCATCGAAGCAGATCAGCGTGTGAATTTCAAGGACGACGGGAACAAGCATTTCTGGGGATTTTCACAGACGGCTATGCCCTTTGTCATAGCCGAGGAGAACAAGAGTATCGACCTGATGAAGATGGATATATTCGGAAATTCAGCCAACGAAGATGCAAATATGACAAATGTCGAGAGCATCGAGAGCAGCATAGTCATAGACAAGAGCGTGATAACTATACTCGACAGCTCAAAACCCGAGGATAAAGTCACACTCGGTGATGTGAATGCCGATGAGAAGATAAATGTTACGGATATAGCGATGACAGCATCGCATATCAAGGGCATAAAGGCTCTGGATGACAAGGGCTTCAAGGCAGCCGATGTCAACGGTGATAACAAAGTGAACGTTACCGATATAGCAATGATAGCTTCTCATATAAAGGGAATAAAGGCTCTGGGATAATATCGGCAGTACACCTCTGTTCAAAGTGAATGGAGGTGTACTTTTTTTGCATGGGGCTGTTTTATTTTGTTAAAAGCATTGACATTGGGTGTTTAATGTTGTATAATATTTATGTATAGGTCCTGCACGATGTAAGTGCCGGAAACCATTTTATGGAAAAAGGAGTTTTTAAAATGAAGAAGTCTGTAAGAAAGGCTATAATCGCCGGTAACTGGAAAATGAACAAGACCAGACCCGAGGCTAAGGAACTGCTTGAGGCTATCAAGCCCCTGGTAGCTAATGCAGAGGGCAATGTGGAGGTCATCGCTTGCGTACCTTTCACAAACCTTGAGACTGCTATCAATGCTACAGCAGGTTCTAACGTAAAGATCGGTGCAGAGAATGTTCATTTCGAGAAGAGCGGCGCATTCACAGGCGAGATCTCCGCTGATATGCTAGTTGAGCTGGGCGTTGAGTACGTTGTTATCGGTCACAGCGAGAGAAGACAGTATTTCGGTGAGACAGATGAGACTGTAAACAAGAGAACAAAGGCTGCACTGGCAGCAGGTCTGAAGCCTATCGTTTGCGTAGGCGAGCTGCTCTGGGAGCGTGAGTGCAATATCACAGAGGAAGTTATCGCTCGTCAGATCAAGCTGGATCTGTTCGATGTATCCGCAGAGGATGTAAAGAAGACAGTTATCGCTTATGAGCCTGTATGGGCTATCGGCACAGGCAAGACTGCAACAGCAGACCAGGCTGAGGAGGTTTGCGCATTCATCAGAGCTACACTGGCTAAGATCTATGATGAGGCAACTGCACAGGCTGTAACTATACAGTACGGCGGTTCCATGAACGCAGGCAACGCAGCAGAGCTGCTCTCTAAGGAGAATGTTGACGGCGGTCTGATCGGCGGCGCTTCTCTGAAGGCAGCTGATTTCAACACCATCGTACAGGCTGCGGTGAACGGCTGATACGATACATAAACGAAAATGTGGGACTTCTTCGGGCAGGCGGCAAGGTCTGCGCCGAGGGGGTCTTATAAAACGGCATTGTGATCTGTGCCGTTAACTATTATAGTGGATAAGGGGTAGCAGCGAAGGTCCTTGGGGAAATAATCTTTGAACAAAGGAATGTGATGCTATTATGAAGAGAAGTACGCTTATGCGCCGTCTTATGACGTTGGCAATGTTTTCGGAGGTGATATACCTGCTGCTTGTTACAGTGGTTTTCATCTTCAGACCCGAGTTTTACACAAAGGCTGTGGGTTCGGTATTTAAACTGAACATTGGCGAGCTTCCCGTTAACGCACCCGATATGACACTGACTATATTCCTGTATGGCAGTATAGCTGTGTTCTTCATACTGTGGTTTATCTTGAAGGTATATATGGACTCAGACTCAGATCCGCTGGTGCTGGGTATCGTGACTTTTCTGATGCTGCCTGCGACGGTCATAGTCACAAGGTATATGCTGCATAAAACACTCAACGGTATGACATCTCTGGGCACGAATGCACTGGCATTTTATTCGATGGATTTCACGATCCTCAAATACTGCGGCTGGTTCAGTATCGCAGGTTTCATCTTCATGCTCATGGGCTACTCCGTGGCAAGGCAGAGATTTGCAGATCTTGATTAAGAGCTGTTTATCGTAAAAAATGTTGACCCTGTACTTATGGCAGGGTCTTGTATGTGATCTTATTCGGTAAGGAGAATAGTTATGTCAAAAAAACCTGTTGCACTTATCATCATGGATGGTTTCGGTTATAATCCCGACAGCTACGGCAATGCCATAGCTGCGGCTAAAACACCTAACCTTGATAAGTATTTCGCTTCATGTCCTCATACCCTCATCGGCGCAAGCGGACTGGATGTTGGTCTGCCCGATGGTCAGATGGGTAACTCTGAGGTCGGCCACACAAATATCGGCGCAGGCCGTATCGTTTACCAGATGCTGGTAAAGATATCCAAGGATATCAAGGACGGTGTGTTCTTTGAGAACAAGGCTATACTGGCAGCTATGGAGAACTGCAAGGCTAAGGGCAGCGCACTGCACCTGATGGGTCTGCTTTCTCCCGGCGGCGTACACAGCCATATGGAGCACCTCTTCGGTCTGGTAGAGATGGCTAAGAAGAATGGGCTGGATAAGGTTTATATCCACGCATTCCTTGACGGCCGTGACGTTCCCCCTTCCTCTGCAACAGAGTATATGGAGGAAACCGTGGCTAAGCTCGGCGAGATAGGTGTCGGCAAGGTGGCTACCGTTGCAGGCCGTTACTACGCAATGGACAGAGACAATGCATGGGACAGAGTCGAGAAGGCTTATGCGGCTATGGTATACGGCGAGGGCATCAAGGAGACCGACCCTGTACAGGCTATCAAGAATTCCTATGCTAACGAAGTCACCGATGAGTTCATGCTGCCTGCTGTTATCGAGGGCGGCGAGTCTGTAAAGGCTGACGACAGCGTTATCTTCTTCAACTTCCGTCCCGACCGTGCAAGACAGATCACCCGTGCTTTCGTTGATCCCGAGTTCAAGGGCTTCGAGAGAAAGAACGGTTTCTTTAACGTTAACTTTGTCTGCATGGCACAGTATGATGCGACCATGCCTAATGTAAGCGTTGCATATCCTCCCGAGCAGCTTGCTATGACTATGGGCGAGTATGTATCCAAGCTCGGCAAGACACAGCTGCGTATCGCTGAGACACAGAAGTATGCACACGTAACATTCTTCTTCAACGGCGGCGAGGAGAGACAGTTCGAGGGTGAGGACAGGATACTCATCAAGTCCCCCGATGTTGCTACCTTCGATATGAAGCCCGAGATGAGCGCATACGAGGTTTGCGATGCAGTATGCAAGGCTATCGAGGAAGACAAGTATGATGTTATCATACTCAACTATGCTAACTGCGACATGGTAGGTCACACAGGTGTGTTCGATGCAGCTGTAAAGGCTGTTGAGGCTACCGATGAGTGCGTAGGCAGAATGACCGAGGCTATACTGGCTAAGGGCGGTGCTGCACTTATCACCGCAGACCACGGTAATGCCGATAAGATGATGGAGGCTGACGGCAGCCCATTCACTGCACATACAACTAACCTTGTTCCTCTGATCGCTGTGGGCGTTGAGGGTCAGCTGGTTCAGGAGGGCGGCGTACTCGCTGACCTGGCTCCTACAATGCTGGACATCATGGAAGTTCCCAAGCCCGAGGAAATGACAGGTAAGTCGCTGCTTATCAAATAAGGATCATTATGTAAGTTATAAGGCTGTGCAGAGGTGCAGCCTTATAGACAGAAAATGAGTTAGTCTAATCTAACTAAAATTCAGACCGCTATGCGTTTTCACATCGGGGTTAAATGAACGCATGAGGACTTATTTACGTATCATACTAAAGGCGCACGATCAGTGGATCACGAACCCTTATTGAGGGGCATTAGTATGTAATTTTGATCTAAAGTTAGTTAAAGCTAACTTTATTATACATTCGCTATCGCATTTGCGAGAACATAAAGTACGAAAGGAAAGATTATCATGAGCATGAAACTGGTACTTATCCGTCACGGTGAGAGTGAGTGGAACAAGGAGAACAAATTCACGGGCTGGACTGACGTTGAACTCAGCGAGAACGGTGTGGAGGAAGCTAAGAAAGCAGGCAAAGCACTGAAAGATGCAGGCTATGACTTCGACCTGTGCTATACTTCTTACCTCAAGAGGGCTATACACACCCTCAATAACGTACTGGCTGAAATGGACAGAGAGTGGCTGCCTGTTGTAAAGAGCTGGAAGCTCAACGAGAGACATTACGGCGCTTTGCAGGGTCTGAACAAGAGTGAGACAGCTGCGAAGTACGGCGAGGATCAGGTAAAGATCTGGAGAAGATCTTTCGATATACCCCCTATGGCACTGACAGAGGATGACGAGAGAAATCCTAAGAAGGATCCTAAGTACAGAGAGGTAGATCCCTCCGAGCTGCCCCTGCAGGAGAGCCTGAAAGACACCATCGCAAGGGCTGTACCTTATTTTGAGGAGGAGATACGCCCTCAGATGAAGGCAGGTAAGAGAGTGGTCATCGCAGCACACGGCAACAGCCTGCGTGCGCTGGTAAAGTATTTCGATAACCTGAGCGATGAGGAGATAATAGGCGTAAATATCCCCACTGCAACTCCGCTGGTATATGAATTCGACGATGATTTCAAGGTCATCAAGAAGGAGTACCTCTGCGATCCCGATGAACTGGCTGCAAAGATGGCAGGCGTAGCAAATCAGGGCAAAGCTAAGTAAACGCAAAATAATAAAACGGAGCTGCTGCAACACGCAACAGCTCCGTTATTATTTTACCAGATGCGGTATTTTCCGCTGAGTGCCAGGAAAGCAAAGAGATACAGGCAGTTATCATAATAACGTCTTTTGCCCTTTCTCAGTGGCTCGTTCCAGAAACGCTCTGCCCATTCTGCCGCAAGCCTTATCTCCTCATCATCGGAGTCGAGAGAGAGGGGCTTGTCAGTGGTCAGTACCGACTGTGCGGTAGTCGCAAGCAGTCCCACGGGGTGCAGTGCAGGCTGTTCGAGCCTTGTTCCGTCCACCTCATAGGTCATGTACGGCTCATCTTTGTTTACCACGCCCAGCGTGTATCTCAGTTTTGCTGCTGCATCACGCTGACCTGCGTCCTTGCCGAACCACTCCCAGTCAAGACCGATATTTGCAGCTGTGCGGTATGCATCGCTGTAGAAATAATCGTGTCTGTCAGTAGTCCATTTCAGGGGCTTTGACATGGGCGAACCATCAAACTCGCCATACTCGGGGTTCATGCCCGATACGGGGTGACAAGCCTTAGCCAGATACTCTCGGCTTGCCTTTGCAGCCTCTGCAAAGAAAGCTTTGTCCTCTTCATTTGCCCAAAGAGCGAAAAGCTCGTAAAAATGGGGCAGATGATAGGAAGGGTCGGTGTAGCCGCAGCCCGGTACGAACAGGATATACTTGTTGTCCCTGTTCCACATGGGTGCGCCTTCTCTGCCATTTTCGCCCTTATGTATGCAGGCGCTGAGGATAGCCCTGGCTTCGGCGGAATAGTTGAATATGCCCTCGCCGTCGCCCCATCTGTGTGAAGCGAAAAACAGCGCCATTGCAAAGAACTCTTCGCCGTCGGGTGCGGGACCGTAGGCATTCTTCTTGCCGTCTGTAGCGCAGGACCATGCGAAATAGCCCTCGTTGAATCCCTCGTCCATATACATATAGGTCTTAGCCCATTTCCAGATTCGGTCGAACTCTTCCTTCATATCCAGCTGAACAGCCATCATCATACCGTAGGACATACCCTCGGTACGTGCATCGTTGTTGCCTGTATCTTCCAGATAGCCCATATCGTCACCTGCGGTATGATATATCCTGTCATCGCTGTAGAAAAACTCATCCACTATCTCTTTGAGTCTTGCGGAGATCTGTTCTTCGGTCTTGCCGAGTTCCGCAAAGACATTTCTGTAAGTCGTTTTCATAGTTTACCCTCCCATAAGATCAGCAATATACAAAATATACCATGTGAGCCGACATATTGTCAAGTCGATTTACGGCAGAACACTAACCAAGTATTGCGTTATATTGAGCGCAGTTAACTGTGTACCACCGTATAGCCCTTTGCATTTACCGCAGCTTCCATTTCACGCAGATGTTCTATGGGGCGGTTCAGACGGATAACAGCGGTGTTCTGTTCGTGACTGCACAGGGCTTCGTCCACCTCATCAAAGGCTTCGAGGACTTTCTTGACTGTCGCCTCGCAGTGAGGGCACATCATACCATCTATATTCATGGTATAGGTCAGTGCAGGCTGTTCGGCAGGGATCTCGGGGAGGTCGGGCGTTTCACGCTTGCGGTCATGCTTTGGGTCGAAGATGTCTTTCAGATTGAGCCGCAAAGCGTTGGTGACCACTGTGAAGCTTGATAAACTCATGGCGGCTGCACCGAACATAGGCTGCAATTCCCAGCCGAAAAGTTTTATGAATGCACCTGCCGCAAGTGGTATGCCTATAACATTGTAGATGAAAGCCCAGAACAAATTCTGATGGATACTTCTGAGGGTAAGTCTGCTTGTTCTGATGGCGGCAGGCACATCGGTCAGGCGGCTGTTCACAAGCACCACATCTGCCGCATCGACCGCAACATCGGCACCTGCGCCTATGGCGATGCCCGTATCGGCACGGGTCAGTGCAGGGGCATCGTTTATGCCGTCGCCGACCATAGCGACCTTGCCTTTTTCCTGCAACGCTTTTATCACACGTTCCTTGCCGTCGGGCAGAACGCCTGCGATGACCTTATCGACACCTGCCTGTCTGCCTACGGCTTCGGCAGTGCGCTTGTTGTCGCCTGTCAGCATGACGACTTTCATGCCCAGCGCTTTAAGCTGAGATATGGCTTCTTTGCTTTCGGGCTTTATCTTGTCTGCGGCGGCGATGATACCCAGCAGCTTTCCGTCACGAGCGAAGAACAGCGGCGTTTTACCATTTTCGGAGAGTTCTTCTGCACGGGTCTTCATATCTTCCGACACGGTGCAGACTGTGGATATAAGACCGAGGTTTCCGCCGTATATCTCGGTGCCGTCAAGCACGGCTTTCAGTCCGCTGCCCGTGAGCGCCTTGAATTCGCTGACCTCACAGCAGTTGACAGCTTTATCTTCCGCATACGCTATGACCGCTTTGGCGAGAGGGTGTTCGCTGAGTTTTTCAAGAGAATATGCACTCTTCAGGAGTTCGTCTTCGGTTATGCCCTGTGAGGGTATTACATCTGTGACACCCGGTTCGCCCCGGGTGACTGTGCCTGTCTTATCAAGTACCACGAACTGTGTACGTCCTGTTTCTTCCAGTGATACAGCAGTCTTGAATAATATGCCGTTTTTTGCACCGATGCCGCTGCCCACCATTATTGCCACGGGAGTAGCCAGTCCCAGAGCGCAGGGACAGCTGATGACCAGTACAGATATGGCTCTTTCCAGCGAATAGGCAGCACTCTGTCCGACGCTGAGCCATACTATCAGAGTTACCAGCGCAATGCCTATGACCACAGGCACGAATATGCCCGAGACTTTATCGGCTATTTTGGCAATTGGCGCTTTTGTGGCGGCAGCATCGCTGACCATTCTGATTATCTGTGACAGGGTGGTGTCCTCGCCCACACGCTGCGCACGGCATTTCAAAAAGCCCGACTGATTTATCGTTGCAGCGGAAACTCTGCTGTTTGCGGATTTGTCCACGGGGATACTCTCGCCTGTGAGGGCGGCTTCGTTGACGGCGCTTTCGCCCTCGATAACTATACCGTCCACCGGGATACTCTCGCCGGGGCGCACCAGAAAGATATCCCCGACCCTGACTTCTTCCACAGGAACGGTAATTTCCTTGCCGTCACGTTCCACAACAGCCTGCGCAGGTGCAAGCTTCATAAGGCTTTTGAGCGCATCGGTGGTCTTGCCCTTTGAGCGAGCTTCCAGCATTTTACCCACGGTTATCAGGGTCAGTATCATCGCTGCGGACTCAAAATAAAGGTCGGGCGCAGTGAAAGTTTCGGAATCATAGGGTATGGGGCTTACCCTGAACAGCTCAAAAATGCTCCACGCAAATGAAACTCCCGAGCCCATAGCCACAAGGGTATCCATGTTAGGGGAACGGTGAAGCACACCTCGGAGACCGTTTATAAAGAACTTTCGGTTTATGACGATGACTGCCCCCGAAAGCAGCAGCTGAATAAGTGCACAGCCCCAGAAATTCCCGGCAAAAAATTCCGGCAGGGGAAAGCCCCACATATGGTGTCCCATCGAAACATACATCAAAGGCAGCAGCAGACACAATGACGAGATGAGCCGCTTTTTTAGCACAGGTGTTTCATGGTCTTCAAGGGCGTCATCGGGCTGTGCGGCTTGCTTTTCGCCCTTTACCGATGCCCCGTAGCCTGCGTCCTGCACGGCTTTTATCACGCTGTCGGCTGATGCGCTGCCCTCGACTGTCATGGAATTGGTCAGCAGGCTCACCGAGCATGAGGTCACACCGTCCACCGCATTTACGGCTTTTTCGACCCTTGCGCTGCACGCAGCACAGCTCATGCCTGTTACATCGTATCTATCCATAATCATATTAAACGACATAGCTCTCTATACATCGGGCACTTACCGTAACAAGTATCATAGTTTCGGCGAGTGCCTGTGTGGAAATGCCGTTTACTGCACCTCCCTTACTTCATGAGCTTTCTGAGGGTGATCACAAGCTCGTCGATTGTCTCATCTTTGCCCTCACGTATATCCTCTGCAACACAGGTGCGTATATGCTCTGCCAGCAGTTCTTTACAGAATGAATTCATAGCAGCATTTACTGCGGCGCACTGTACCAGTATATCGGGACAATAAGCGCTCTCATCGAGCATTGCTCTTATGCCCCTGACCTGTCCTTCGATACGGCTGAGGCGGTTGGTGAGCCTGCGGTACTCCTCATCGGAACGCTGCTTTTTTCTGCCGCTGTGACAGCAGCATTTTTTCTCTTTATCCATAATATCACCTTTTTTTCTATTATAAATATTTTTATACTCTTTTTTATATTATATACCCCCAGGGGGTATTTGTCAAGTGGGATCTTTCGGTATCATATTTACTATTGTTTCCTAGTTGTTTGTAGATTATCACTAAATAACAATATATCTTTTATGCATAAATCATTATTGTAAAATGGCGGATAATATGTTATAATTATACTATATAAAGTGAGGCGGAACATCTTTAAGTAATCACAGCGTACCAAAACGCTGCCCGGGGGGCATTAGATGAAAGGCAAAAACGGCGGCAGACCGCTTATAGGCATAGTGATAAGCGAGCCTGATTTCAGCTTTTACACAAAGGCTTTATACCATATACAGAAAGAGCTGTTTTCGCAGGGGGCGGATGCGGCTGTCTTTAATATGCTCATGACGTATGCGGATCAGATGGATGTGGAGTATTCCGTACTTTCGCTGGTAAATACCGAACAGGTCGATGGGCTCATAGTTTTCGGAAATACGCTGATGCTCAGCAATAAAAAGGCTGAACTTGAAACTTTTATAGAACGTTCGGGCATACCTGCGGTCTATGTTGAAGAGAATAAGAAAAACATACCTTCTGTCATGTTCGATGCGGACGAGTGTGCCGATATGATAGTAAGGCATCTGGTGGAATGGCATAATGTGCGTGAGGTATGCTATGTCAGCGGACCCGAATACAGCACATACCATAAAAGGACGCTTAATAGTTTCCGTAAGGCGCTGGCGTCGGCAGGCATCGAACTCACGGGCGACAGGATATTCTACGGCATCGACTGGATAGGCGATTACAGCGAGGTGGCTGAAAACATAATCCGACATGGTATACCCGATGCTGTCATATGCTGCAGCGATTTTACTGCGGCAGGCGTTATAGGTGCGCTGGCAGAACGTGGGGTCAATATACCCGAGGACGTTATCGTCACGGGCAATAACCGCAACGAACCTCTTGAGGCTGACTATATAAATATCACGACGGTAGACCGCCGCCCCGAAAGCATGGCTGTGGAAGCTGTTGGCAAGCTCATGGCGCTTATAAAGGACGAGGAGTATGTGCCTGCGCCGAAAAGACCATCGTGTATGCTGCGCAAGGGCGTTACCTGCGGCTGCGAGAAGATAAATTATCCTGCGCTGGCAAGGGCTGCCATGGACGGTATGCTCTCGAACAGGCGCAGCGGATTTGATTCGTATTATAATTCCATGCCCGATACTCTCATGAGTGCAGGCTCTATGGAAGAAATGCTCTGGAAGCTTGATGGTTTCACAGGATATCTGGGAGACTTCAAAGGCTTCTGGATCTGCCTTAATCAGGGTGTTATGCACGTACCCGGCGAAAGACTGGAGGGCTACTCCGACCGCATGATGGTGCCCTATTCAAAGGTGGACGGTGAAGCGCAGGTCGGCTGGAAGCTCTCCTTTGACAGGAAAGAGCTGCTGCCGAAAAGACTGGACAGTGATGGACCCGTGGGGTATATCATCAACTGCCTGCATTACGGCAGGGTGAATTATGGCTATACCGTGCTTTCATACGGCGACAGCGGTGCGCTTTTTGATAAGCATTATATCATGTGGCTCAGATATGCCGCAGGCGCAATGGATAAGCAGAGAAGGCAGATAATATATAATGATGTGGTATCTGATGAGCAGATCAGAGATTCGCTGACGGGACTTATGAACGTCAGGGGATTCAAGAAAGTCATGGGGCAGCAGTGCGGCCGTTTTGACAATCCCGATAAGCTCATGAGGATAATCTCGGTGGACGTGGAAAACCTCAGAGGCATAAACAGTGCTTATGGCTACAGTGAGGGCGATAAGGTGCTGCAAAAGCTGGCTATGGTGCTCAATAACAGCGCAGGCGAGGACGATATATGCGTCAGGGTCAGCGGTGATGAGTTCTTTATTGCAGGACTGCTGGATGCAAAGCATCCCATAGATGAAGTACCTGCCAAGTTACAGCGCAATCTGGAAACGTTCAACAAGGGCACAACTAAGGATTACGGCGTGCATTTCTTCACGTCGAGAGTAACTGCGCCTGTTACCTCGGAGGAGATACTGGATACTCTGCCCTATGAGGCGAATTATCAGCGCACAATGGTCAAGGATAACCGCAATAAACAGAAGCATAATGCAGTGCGTGAGACTGAAACTGAGAAGAAGGTTTTCGACCCCGAGGAGCGCAAGGCAGTGGCTAAGATACTCAATGATGACCTGCTGACTTACCATTTCCAGCCTATCGTCAGTGCTAAAACAGGCGATATCGTGGCTTATGAGGGACTTATGCGTTCAGCGGGCGAGGTCAAGCTGTCGCCTGTGGCAATACTTGACCATGCATCTGCCATGGGCAGGCTTGATGACGTTGAACGCCATACCATGTGCAATCTCTTTGAGTATTACCATGAGCATAAGGATATGTTCATGGGCAGAAAGCTTTTCATAAACAGCATACCCTCCTGTCCCATGCCCGATAAGGAGTTTGAGGAGCTGTGCAATAAATACAACGATATACTGAACAAGCTGGTCATAGAGTTCACAGAACAGACCGAGGCCAGCAGCGAACAGCTCGATAAGGTGCTGGAAAGACGTGAGAAATACGGCTTCCGTGTGGCTATAGACGACTATGGTACGGGCTATTCAAATATCAGCAATCTGCTGACATTCATGCCCAACTGCGTCAAGATAGACCGCAGCCTGATAATGGACATACATGAGGACAAGCGCAAGCAGCACTTTGCGCAGAATATAATCGACTACGCTCATGACAACGAATTTATGGCGCTGGCAGAGGGCGTTGAGAAGGTTGAGGAGCTGCGTACCCTCATAGGTATGGGCATCGACCTGATACAGGGCTATCTTACGGCAAAGCCTTCGCCCGAGGTAATAACCTCGATAGACAGGGATATAAAAAACAAGATAAAGGAATGTGCTATCGGAAACGAAAACAAACGAGCACGCAAGACCTATTTCACAGGCAGTGAGAGTGAGGACGAGCTTGCGCTGATGGCACTGGATTTTGAAAACTATACGGAAATATTTGTGTCTATGAAGGATCTGACCATCAAGGGCGTTAAGGACTATGTGTCGGATACGACGATCAGGGTAGTTGATGATCTGGACGGCAAAATAAAGCTGGAGGACGTAGCTATCTCGGATAACAGTGATATACCTGCGATCGTGATAGGCAAGCACAGCAGGCTTACACTGGAGATAGCAGGCGTGGTAGAACTGAAGCGTCCCATATTCGTGCCTGCCGGTTCGCAGGTGGATATAGTTGGCAGCGGCAAGCTGAAGATAGATACCTCGGCTGTGTTTGGCTATTGCATAGGTACGGATATTTTCGGGAATTTCGGCAGTATAGGTCTGCATATGGACGGCGAAGCAGAACTCATAGCTGACGGCGAAAGATGCGTCTGCATCGGCGGCGGATGTGCAGGTGAGAACTCGTACATCGATATTTCGGGCAAAAAGGTCGAGATGCTGGTGTCGGGCAAACACGTCGTCGCCATAGGCGGCATGGAGAACGAGGTCAGGATAAATATAAACGATACCGAGTTGTATGTGCGCCTGAACTGTTCTACGGGAATATGCATCGGCAGCGGCGGAAGTCCTGCAAAGGTGAATATAAAGGATACTGTACTGAGGTATGACGGATTCGGAGATACTATCTCTGGAATAAATTCCTTTACGGAAATGGAAAGCACTGTTGAACTTGAAAATGACAGGCTGGAGATCATGCTGATGGGCAAGAACATAATAGGTTTGGGTTCGCCCGCAGGAAGAGTGGCTCTTCGAGCAAGAAAATGTGAATTCGAGATGGTCTGCGAAGGCACAAGGGCTTTCGGTATAGGCTATATGAACAGCGACAGCAGCATATCATTGGCGGAGTGTACCGGCAGGATAAGGGTCAGCACGAGTGATGGTATGTGTATAGGCGGAAGGACCAAAAATGTCGAAATGAAAGATTGCACCATAGAATGTATAGAAAATGAGTAGTTTAACTTAATGATTTGAAAGACCGCAGAGATGCGGTCTTTTTTTGGCATAAAAAGTAAATGTTTTCGCTGGAAACAAATGTTTCGCTGAAATGATGGGCACAGGCTTTTGAAGCTGACAGGAATGTGCTTGAAATGTGATGGGAATATGTTAAAAACTACAAAGAAAACTTATCCTACTATATGTAGTATGTACAAAGAAGAAAGTCGGGGCAGTTGTAGATTGTGATGAGTATGTGAAAATGCACAAACAGTACAGAAATTCAGACGAAAACGTTTTATGTGCGCCTTGCTGAGAAAATTGAGTACATAAAAATGTACATACATGAAAAAACTTATAAAACATAAACACGTTTTCTGTGGAACTTGTATACCAGTTTTTGCGACACTTGCTAAAATTGCGAAAAATCACCTGCTATAATTTACAGAATGGTTACAAATCTGACGATGGTGATGTAAAAGTGCACAAAAGCAGACCATCAAGTTTAGTCATTGCTACATAATTTATTACATGATGCAAAAAAATCAGGAAAAAGACTTGAAATTTGAGCGAAAATATTGTATATTTCTTATTGACGGAAACGTTTAAGAAAGAAACGGATGAACGGAATGTACCTGATGACGGCACATTAAACGTTTAACCGACAGAAAGGCGGAAACATCGTTGGTTTCATTAAAAGATATTTCCGTGCGCTGCGGCGTTTCGGTCGCTACGGTCAGCAAGGCGCTGAACGGACATAAGGACGTTAGCGAGGCTACCAGGGAAAGACTGCTGAAAGCTGCCAAGGAAATGGGATACTTCCCGAATTCACAGGCACGGGCATTGAAGACGAACAAGACTCTCAATCTGGGCGTTATGTTCTCGGAGGATGCAGGAAGCGGACTTACTCATGAATTCTTTGCGAAGGTGCTCAATAGTTTCAAGATAGAGGCTGAGGCTGCAGGCTACGACATAACATTTATAAATAAGAATGTCGGCAGGCAGAAGATGTCAACTTATGAGCATTGCAAGTACCGTAATGTTGACGGCGTGGTGATCGCCTGTACCGATTTCACTACTCAGGACGTGTTCGAGGTCATAAACGGTGACATACCTGTTGTGACGATAGACCACATATTCGACTGCCGCACAGCGGTGATGTCGAACAATGAGAAGGGTATCGAAGAGCTGGTGAATTATGTGGCTGATATGGGTCACAAGCGCATAGCTTACATACAGGGGAACAAATCAGCAGTGGCAGAACGGAGGCTTGCGGGCTTCTGCAAGGCTTGTATGACAAGAGGGATAGATGTTGATCCGGGGCTGCTGCTTGCCGGGGATTACCATAATCCCGATAAGACATACGACCTTACAAAGGAGCTGCTTCTTATGGCGGACCGACCGACCTGCATATTTATGCCGGATGATTATTCATCCATGGGAGGTTTCAACGCTATCAAAGATCTGGGTCTGACAGTACCGGATGACGTATCTGTTGTGGGGTACGACGGAATAGCTTATTCACAGCTGCTGTCACCGAAGCTTACGACTTATCTTCAGGATACGATGGCTATAGGCACAGAGGCTGCCAAACAGCTGATATCGCTGATCGAAAATCCACAGACGACCTTTACGGAGGTCATCACAGTAGACGGAAGGCTCATCGAGGGAGGTTCCGTTAAGAAGATCGTATAGGCATTAATCACAGCATTGCGCTGTGAAAATAATATGATAATGCAAGCACATTATTATGATAAAGCATTATTAAGGAGGAAATTTATCATGACAAATCTCAAGAAGATCCTTGCAGGCGCACTGGCTCTTTGCATGACAAGTGCAATGTTCGCATCATGCGGTGACACAGCAAGCGATGGCGACACCAAGGAGACCACAACCAAGGCAGCAACCGGCGCAGAAGGCGGCGACGACGCAAGCGAGGCTGAGGACACA
>CADALT010000034.1 GCA_902788785.1 uncultured Ruminococcus sp. | reverse complement strand
AACACCGGGCTCATTCTGCATTCAGATCAAGGCTGGCAGTATCAGCACAAGCATTATCAAAGAATGCTCAAAGACAAAGGGATAAGACAGAGTATGTCAAGAAAAGGTAACTGTCTTGACAACGCCTGTGCGGAAAACTTCTTTGGATTACTCAAGACAGAATTATTGTATTTACAGGAATTCACGTCTGTTGAGAACTTCATATCTGAGCTACCAGACTCAATGCCGCATAACAAAAGCGACCAAGATTCCTCTTAGTCGCTTTGCATAAGTTTTCTTTTAAAAGTTTGTCTAACTTTTTGGGGTCAGTTCACAAGGCGGTCGTTTTTATATCATGATCTTATGATCTCAAAGTTGCCCTTAAATACCATAAGCACCACTGCAATAGATATTATGATTATACAAGAAGCGATGACCAATCCGATGACCGACTTTTTGCCGACTTTGAAATCATCATCTTTCTTAGGCAGCAGATGTATGCTCTTGAGTGCCTGAGATATGGGTTTATAAAGGATAAATGCTATTGCCGCATTCAGCACGCTCTTTATCAGGTTAAAGGGCAGCAGCAGCGGTATTATCATTCCGATAACAGTTTTGACATCTGTATGTGCATATATAGGTGTTATAAGCAGATTCATCAGCAGCATTACCGCAGTCATGCTGAACACAGCAGCTGTAAGTCCGATAACTGCACCTTTGAAACTCTTGTTATACTTATAGATCACAGCAGCTGTCACTGCAAATGTTGCACTTCCGGCAAAATTCATAAGAGCCCCCCAGAAGCCCGTATCCGACAATGTTACCATTTCCAGCAGCGATTCAGCCAGAGCAACACCGAGTGCAGCCACGGGGCCAAACACAAAACCTGCCATAGTTATAAATACATCTTTAAATTCCAGTGTAAGGAAGCTTACCTTGAACCTGAAAACGAAAAGACATATATATCCCAAAGCTGCGAACATTGCCAATATCGTGATCTTTTTTACGTCTGTTTTCTTTGTAGTAACTTTGCTCTCAATTGTTTTGGTACTCATAATTATTCCTCCAAATAAATATTATTCGGCAGAAACGATAGAAAGCCCCTGTGCAATGGTACACAGGGGCTGAAAACATGATCAGATGTCATATGTCGTTTCTTCCATCCGGACTATACCGTCGGTACGGGAATACTCACCCGTTCGGCGCTGATGCGCTCGAGGACTTACAGCATCACTGTGCTGATCACCTCCGGTGTGGACTTTCACCACCCCTGAAACTATTTTAAATTTTACTCGATCATCAGTACGGTATCACCGCACGTATCATTCATCGGACAGATCGTCCTCAGAAAAATCAAACTCCAGCTTTTCACCGCAGTTAGGACACTCGATAGCGCCTTCGCCTATCATAGTCTCATCCATCACGATGTTCTCGCCGCAGGTAGGACAGATGCACTCATAAAGTGTATCATCCTCTTCGTCATCTTCGCTGCCGTCATAGCCCTCATCATAGAACGCATCCTCCAGATCGGAAAGATCGTCGCTCAGGCTGTCAACAACGTCTATTGTCTCGTCAGCCAGCACCGTAACGTCCTCGATAGCCTTAGCCATCTCCTCCATCAGATCAGCCATAGCCTTCATGACCTTGCCCTGATCGGTGCTCTCATCTATCTTCAGACCCTCCATGAGACCCTTCAGATAAGCTGCCTTATTGGTAAGCTCCATAACATTACCTCCTCAAAAGAAGTGTTATCAGTTATTATGCACGCTCCATGTACTCGCAGGTACGTGTATCGATCCTGATCTTGTCGCCTGTGTTGATGAACAGAGGAACTCTGATCTCTGCACCTGTCTCAACAGTTGCGGGCTTAGTAGCGTTAGTAGCTGTGTTGCCCTTCTCGCCGGGCTCTGTATCAGTTACCTCAAGATCTACAAAGAAAGGAGGCTCAACGCCGAATACCTGACCCTTGTAGGAGAGGATCTTACATACCATGTTCTCCTTAACGAACTTGAAGTTATCGGAAAGCTCGCTCTTGTTAACAGGAATGAGCTCATATGTCTCGGAATCCATGAAGTAGTAGAGATCGCCGTCGCTGTAGGAATACTCCATATCCTTTCTCTCAACATAAGCTGTAGGGAATTTAGCAGTAGGGTTATAGGTCTTCTCAATAACCGAACCTGTAATAACGTTCTTTACCTTCGCTCTTACGAAAGCCGCACCCTTACCGGGCTTTACGTGCTGGAATTCAACGATCTGCATTACGTTGCCTTCCTCTTCAAAAGTCATACCATTTCTGAAATCACCAGCAGTTACCATATTTTAGTACCTCCAAATATTTTTCACTAAAATTTCAGTCCAAATCAAATTTGCACATTTTCATATGATAATCATAACATATTTCTCTCATTATTTCAAGTCTTTTAAAAAACTTTTTAAATTTTTTTCTCAATATTTCACACTAAGTGCCGCACAGTACCCATGATACACATTTTAACAGGCACTAAAACAGCGGATTTTTGTGAAAAACGGAAAACTTCATTAACAAATGACCTCTCCCCTTTAAATAGCCGAAAAGATGTGATATAATCATTTGGGGCAGCTCCGCACAAAGATTTTAGACGGTGGCTGTACGGGGTTGCCCATGTGTATGCAGGAGTGGTGTCCTGCATGACACGGAGTATATTTATATAAAACGGAGGAATGCAAATGAACATTGCAGTTGCGCAGTCGGGCGGACCGACCTGTGCTATCAATGCGTCGCTGACAGGGGTATTCAAAGAGGCTCTCAAAACGCCCGTCATAGATGCCATATTCGGCTCTGTAAACGGTATCGAGGGCATGATAAGCGACGAACTGATCGACCTCAGACCTGTTATCAAGTCAAATGAGGACATGGAGCTGTTAAGGCAGACTCCTTCTACAGTGCTCGGCTCATGCAGGTACAAGCTGCCCGATGCCGACAAGGATGACGGTGTTTACGCAAAGATACTGGAAAATCTTACAAAACACCGTATCGAAGCCTTTTTCTACATAGGCGGCAACGACTCGATGGATACTGTGGACAAGCTCTCGGCTTATCTGGAAAGCAAAGGCTCGAAGATAAGGGTCATAGGCATACCAAAGACCATCGACAACGACCTGCCCGAGACCGACCACACTCCCGGCTTTGGCTCGGCAGCTAAGTATGTGGCAGCTACGGTGCAGGAGATAATCCGTGACAGCTCGGTATATTCCATCGAATCCGTCACGATAATCGAGATAATGGGCAGGCACGCAGGCTGGCTGACAGCATCGACCTGTGTGCTCAAAGCCAACGATGAGGTGGCTCCTCACCTTATCTACCTGCCCGAATGCGGACTTACTAAAGAAAAGTTTCTTGAAGATGTGCGCAGTATGCAGGCTAAATACAAGGCTGTCATCGTGGCGGTATCGGAGGGTGTAAGGCTGCCTGATGAAGACCGCAGCGATGTGGTCGTGGACAATTTCGGTCACGAGTACCTCTCGGGCATCGGCAAGACGCTGGAGGGGCTGGTGAAGGATTCCATCGGCTGCAAAGTACGCTCCATCGAGCTTAATGTAATGCAGCGCTGCTCGTCACACATCTGCTCCAAGACCGACATCGACGAAGCCGAGATGATAGGTGCAGAGGGCGTGCGCCGTGCCCTTTCGGGCGAAAGCGGCAAAATGGTATGTTTCAGGAGGGTCAGTGATATACCATATGTGATAACGCTCGACACTGTGCCTGCAAGCAAGGTCGCCAACAAGGAGAAGTTCTTCCCGAAGAAGTGGATAACTCCCTCAAAGAACGGCATATCCGAAGAAGCTGTACGCTACTTCCTGCCGCTGATACAGGGCGAGGTAAATATCGCCATGAAAAACGGTATGCCAGTGCATTTCAAGCTATAACAAAAAGCGGAGGACGATGGTTCGTTCTCCGCTTTATCTTTTATTTTACATCGACTGTCAGTACATCGTCCTTTGAGCCTATGGTCACAAGACCCACGCTGCCCTCGCCCTTATCGACGATGGCATCAGCGATCTTGTCCTCGACCTCGTCACGGATAACGTGCCTGATGTCTCTTGCGCCAAGCTTTCTGCCATGGGACTTATGCGCAATAAGCTTCAGCGCATCCTCGGTGTATTCGAGCTTTATGCCCTTTTCGCCCAGAGGCAGCTTCATCTCGTCCAGCATAAGACCTGCTATCTTCGCATAGTCCTCCTCGGTCAGCGCATTGAAGACGATTATCTCGTCGATACGTCCCAGGAACTCGGGACGCAAAAACTCTCTCAGCGCCTTCATCGCCTTGTTCTCGGCTATCTCCGTATCGGTCTTGTTGAAGCCCACGCCCGAATCCTTATCGGCAGAGCCTGCATTGGAGGTCATGACGATAACTGTGTTCTCGAAGGAAACGCTCCTGCCCTGCGAATCGTTTATCCTGCCCTCGTCCAGTATCTGGAGGAGTATGTTCATCACATCGGGATGAGCCTTTTCTATCTCATCGAAAAGCACCACGCTGTAGGGTCTGCGCCTTACCTTCTCGGTCAGCTGACCTGCCTCGTCAAAGCCCACATATCCCGGAGGCGAGCCTATGAGCTTGGATACGCTGTGCTTCTCCATATACTCTGACATATCTACCCTGATTATAGGCTCTACCGCATCGAAAAGCGATTCGCCCAGCACCTTTACCAGCTCGGTCTTGCCCACACCTGTGGGACCTACGAATATGAATGATGCAGGTCTGCGGCGCTTTGAGAGCTGTACTCTTGTACGCTTGATAGCCTTTGCTACCTTATCCACCGCATTGTCCTGACCTATCACACGCTCGGAGAGGGTCTTTCTGAGGTTTCTGATCTTCTCGAATTCGCCCTCGGTTATCTTGTTTGCAGGGATACCGGTCCACTGTTCGATGACTGTGGATATATCCTCGTCCGTTACCTTATTGTTGTTGAGGAAGTCTTCCAGCTTCTTCCATTCCTCATCTAGCCTGTCATGCTCGACTTTAAGCTTGGCTATCTTCTCATAGTCAGGCTCGCTCATGCTCTGCTGGCGTTCCAGCTCCAGATCGTTATCTGTAAGCTCTCCCGAAAGCTTCTCATATTCCACACGCTCGGGAGTCTTGATATTCCTGCAAGCACAGGCTTCGTCCAGCAGGTCGATGGCTTTATCGGGGAGGAAACGGTCGTTGATATACCTCTCAGAAAGCACGACGCACTTCCTGACAGTCTCCTCATCGACCTTTACCCTATGGAATTCCTCATAGTGACCCTTGATGCCGTTAAGGATAGTTATGCTCTCCTCCACCGTAGGCTCGCTGACTGACACGGGCTGGAAACGTCTTTCCAGTGCGGAATCTTTCTCGATATACTTGCGGTACTCCTTGAAAGTGGTCGCACCTATCACCTGTATCTCGCCCCTTGAAAGTGAGGGCTTGAGTATATTAGCCGCATTCATGGAGCCTTCGGAGTCACCTGTGCCCACAAGGGTGTGTACCTCGTCGATGAAGAGGATTATGTTGCCCTCTTTCTTGACCTCTTCCACCAGACCCTTGCAGCGGCTCTCGAACTGTCCTCTGAACTGTGTACCTGCCACCAGTGCTGTAAGGTCAAGCAGATATATCTGCTTATCCAGCAGCTGATAGGGCACCTGCTGATCGACTATCCTTTTGGCGATGCCCTCTGCGATGGCGGTCTTGCCGACACCGGGCTCACCTATCAGGCAGGGGTTGTTCTTCTGCCTTCTGGAAAGTATATGAATTACTCGGGATATTTCCTTTTCTCTGCCGACAACTTCATCAAGCTGCCCCAGCTTTGCCTTCTCGGTGAGATTTGTGCAGTAATTAGTTAAGAATTTCAGCTTTTGCTTGCTCTGTCTTTCCTGTTTCTTGCCATCGGACTTGCCTGTTCCTGTCTGGAAGCCCTCGCCGCCGTTCATATTCTTCTCCAGATTGTCAGCCATATTCTTTATACCGCCGAACAGATTGGATATGAATTCGGGCATAGTTCCGCTTCCGCCGGGCTCGAAATCCGCACCGTCATTGAGTTCATCGAATGTATCGTTCATTGCCTCCAGTTCATCATCAGTGATACCGAGCTTTTTCATGTAGTCCTCTACCTGCGGTATCTTCAACTCTCTTGCGCAGCTGAGACAAAGTCCCTCATTCTTCATTGCCTTGGTGGGGTCACTGGGGTTGGTGCTTGAAACGAACACCACCGCAGGTCTCTTGCCGCATCTTGAGCATTTGATCATCAGTCATTCTCCTTTCGCTTACTGTATATGTACAAAGTCATCATCTGTAAAAATAGTCAAAGAAGTATCTGAAAAGATACGTCTTATCGCTCACACCCGAATTGAACAGTTTCAGGCTGTTATCCGTAAGTGTGCAGAATGTGCTCAGAAGCCATGCGAACATGGCGCATATGAGCAATCCCTTTATAGCTCCCAGCACCAGCCCCGCAAAATGGTCTGCGGCTGAAAGCTCGTGGTCGGGCTTTCTCAGTCCTGCTATGGCAACGATGATATTTATAACTATCGAAGCCCCTATCAGGCAAGCTATGAACACTGCGCTGCGCACTATACCCACAAGCACGGGTTTTATGGTCTTCTGGGTGATATAGTCTGCCGCATCCGCACTGCTCTGGTTTATTATGCGTGACACGCACTCTTTGAGCTCTTCCTTGGGTATCTCAACTTTGTTGAGTATCTCCGACATACCCTGCTTTTCCAGCTCTTCATTTATGCTTTCGGGCAGTTCGGTGTCAAAGTAGCTGTCAAGGCTTTGCTGTGCCAGCTGTATCTGCTGTTCATTCGCACCCTTAGCCCCCAGCAGCATACCGATGTTGTCCAGATAGTCTCCGCCCTCTGTGATGGCATTATCGACTTCATCCTCTGTCAGCACACCGCCGAAGCCCTGCTCTTCCAGTTTCTGCATGACTATGCTTTTCATATCGAAATCCGAGATAGAGCGTTCGACAACGTGTTTCACATCGTCCCTGAGATACCTGTCGTATACAGGCTCCGCCAGCCTTGCCGAGCCCCATAATGCCACGGCAACAGCTACCGCCACGGAAACTATTCCCACAAGGCATCTCAAAAAGCCTCGCCTGTAGCCTGTGATGCAGGTGAGGACCAGTATTATCATCACCGCAGCATCAAGTTTTAATTCCATATATCTACCTCTTACGTGGTGAACGAGATCTTGTTGACCTCACGGTAATCCTTGAAGTACACATTATCCCCGAAGTACACAAAATCTGTATAATCCGAGCTGCACTCCGCCGTAGCCAGCAGGTTGCCCTCAAAGTCGTAGCAATCCACCTGTCTGTCCTTGAGTATTACCATTTTACCATTTGTCATCTTCATTCTGACGGGTGTACCGTCCTGTTTGTTCACTATCTTATCAGGCTCATCTCTGTCGGAGTCGCTGTCGAACAGCTCCAGCCTTGATGAGCGTCTTTCTATACCCTTGAATATCAGTGCCGCACAGCTCCTGTCAAGGGCGAAATCGTCAAGCTTGCCCATATAATCGTAACGGCTGAGCACTCTGCCCTTGCGGTCGAGCCTCATGAATGCGGTATCGCCTACCACCCAGAATTCGCCGTTATCGTTTTCCATAGCCTGCAATGCCAGCACAGGCAGAGGGTCACTGGTCACTCTGGGTTCCTTCTCATCAAACCTGAAATACCTCATGACCGAGCAGAGCGTACCATCCATACCTGCGAAGGTGGTGACATAGCATCCGCCGCCGTCCTCATCGAAGGTCAGGCTAAGCAGCTGCGAGCCGCTGGACCACTTGAATATCTCCCTGCCGTTGCCGTCGTATACAGTAAGTATGCCTGCATATCTCTCATCGTCAGTGACCACTGCAACGTTATTATTCGGTGCGATATCCGCCATGATTATCCTGTTTTTAACAGCCTTTGAGAACATCTGGTTAGTCCTGCCCACTACCATCAGAGAGCTTCCGCCCTTATCATAGATGAGCATTCTTTTATCCGTCGCCCTCAGTACGGGGTCGGCATAATTATGGCTGAAAGAGCTCGTTTCTTCGCCGTCCTCATTATATATCCTGAGCTGGTTCTTGTCAAGGCACAGAAGGCAGCTGCCCGAGCTGGATATGGAGCTTACCGAGCCCTCGCCGAAATACAGCGGGAAATTGCCCTCCTTGACCTTGCCGTCGTTGACGATGGTCTGCTTGGGGCGGTCGAGTATGCCCTCAAGCTTGGGCACCCAATAGCTCCTGCTGAAATATGCGCCCACCGCAAAGAAAGCCACTATGCCCGCAAGTGCCACGCTCTTATAGCGCTTTTTCTTCTTCTCACGTTTTCTGGCTTCTCTTATCGCCTTGGCGCTTGGTTTCCTGCGCCGTCTTTTGGGACGGGGTCTTCTGTAGCTGTCGGGTATACCGCCTGTGCGGATATGCCTTATGCTCTCACGGGCGATCTCCGCCTCGTCCTTTTCAGTCTCCTCATCATAGAATTCGTCCTCATCTGCCTCGTCATACAGTTCCTCATCAGCCTCATCTTCGTAAGGCTCATCCTCTGTATCTTCCGCATAGGACTCGTCTTCTTCAACTTCTTCAGTTTCTTCGGTTTCATCATACTGCTCATCTTCGGCAGTATCTTTATACTCATATACCTCGTCCTGTTCGGTGGTCTCCTCAGCTATGACCTCCTGCTCACCTGCAAGCTCCTCTGCGGCTATCTCCTCATCAGGCACGATATCGTCTATGAGCATTTCCTCGGGTATCTCAGAAAGCTCCCTGTCTATGCGCTCACGCTGTCTGGCTCTTTTAGCCCTTTCATTGCTGCGCTTTACTATCCTTATGTCGTCCTTTATGGACTGTATGAAACCCTTTTTGGGCTTTCTGCCCGTGTTCTTTTCCTTACCTTTACCGATACTCAATCTATCAGGTCCTCATCATAATAAACTTTGTTCAGGTACAATCCCTGAGGCGGCACTGTCTTGCCTGCTTTTTTGCGGTCCTTCGACGCAATTATCGAGGGTATAGCATCTGCGGCTATCTTGCCCTCGTTTATAAAAAGCAGTGTACCCACCATAATCCTGACCATATTATACAAAAATCCGTTTCCCGAGACAGTGAAGATAACAAGGTCACCCTCACGTCTGACGCTGAAACTTCTTATAGTTCTCACAGTTATCTCTTTATCGCAGGCAGTCGAGCAAAACGCTTTGAAATCGTGCTCGCCCACAAAGTCCTGCGACGCTTTATCCAGCAGGTCCGCATCTATCGCACAGCTGTATCTGAGTGCAGTATTGCGGTAGAAAGGATTCTTGATCCTGCTGTTATGTACTATATACTCATATTCCTTACCCTTGCAGTGGTACCGTGCATGGAAACCCTCTGCGGCTTCCTCACAGCCTATGACGCTTATATCGTCGGGCAGCCACGAATTCAGACCCATTTGCAGACCTTTGCAGTTTATGGGAAGTTCAAGCCCGAAGCTCAGTACATACTCCCTTGCGTGTACGCCTGCATCTGTCCTGGAACAGCCCTGTACCACCACATTTTCTCCTGTCAGCTTGAATATGGCGTGCTCCACCACTTCCTGCACAGCCAGTGCATTTGACTGCCGCTGCCAGCCGTGGTAATTGCTGCCGTCATAAGCAAGCTTCATTTTAAAGTATCTCATATAATAATATAACTAGATCCCGTCTTTGTCAAGTGTTATCTTGGATATCTCAGCTATCCGTCGCATAACTGTCACATCTTTTTTCTTCTGGGGGATAAAAAGCTTTATCCACTCATCATCACATTCAAGTATCCTGCACTTTATCTCCTCATAGCCTATGTTCAGGGTGACATCCTGTCCCACAAGGCTCTCTATCATCTTAGACACTGCACTTCCTCCGTTCAGTTTGTTTTCAAGACGTTTTATGCGTCTTTCCAGATACTCTATCTGCTGATCCTGATCCATATCCTTCAAAAAATTATTCACGATATGCACCTCCATCATCTCTTTGTAAAATAGTTTACAGCTATTACACCTGCTAAGAATACCATGCAGAACAATGTGCCCCACAGGTCTAATATGCTCATTTTCAGCTGTTTCATTCTCGTCCTGCCCTCACCGCCGTGATAGCAGCGGCATTCCATAGCCAGCGCCAGTTCTTCAGCATGGCGGAAGGATGCCACAAAAAGCGGTATCAGTATGGGTATGAGCGCTTTAGCCTTTTGCAGTATATTGCCCGTTTCCATATCAGCGCCCCTTGCTTTCTGGGCACTCATTATCTTATCGGTCTCCTCGATAAGGGTGGGTATGAACCTTAATGCTATGGTCATCATCATCGCCAGTTCATGCACGGGCACCTTTACCTTTTTAAGAGGGCTGAGCAGCTTCTCTATGGCATCGGTAAGGTCGATGGGCGATGTGGTATAGGTCAGCAGCGAACTGCCGCAGATAAGGCAGATTATCCTTATGACCATGAACAGCGAGGTATCAAGACCGTCCCTGGTCAGCTTGATGAACTTCCACTCCCACAGCACATCTCCCGTCGTGATGAACACAAGGTTCAGCACCGCCGTGAATATTATAACGGGGATTATGGGCTTTAAGCTCTTGCCCATCATTTTAAGCGGTATCTTTGAGATCAAAAATGCTGCCACGGTGAATACTATGCCCACCGCAAGCCCCTCTATGCCCTTGGCAATGAAAAGCATCACTATGAATACCGCTGTCAGCAGCAGCTTCACACGGGCATCCATCCTGTGCAGCACGGAGTCCCCCGGAAAGTATTGTCCTAATGTTATGTCCTTTATCAATTCTGTTCAGCCTTCCTCTTTGAAAGTTTATCAAGCAGAAGGTCTCTGCCGAATTTAACTGTATAAACATCCTCGTCAAGTTCGATGCCCATAGCTTTGAGTCTGTCGAATACTCTTGTGACCTGCGGCACCGCAAGCCCCATATCTGCCAGTTCCTTTGAACGGTGGAAGACCTTGGCAGTCTCCTCGTAGCAGAAAAGCTTTGAATCGTTCATGACCAGTATCTTGTTCACATTACGTGCTATGTCCTCCATTGAGTGTGAGACTAACAGCACGGTATTGCCTTTTTCCTTATGATATTCCTTTATCATGCCGAGTATATGTTCCCTGCCCTTGGGGTCAAGTCCCGATGCAGGTTCATCAAGTATCAGCACCTCGGGCTCCATCGCCATAACACCTGCTATGGCAACACGGCGCTTCTGTCCGCCCGAGAGCTCGAAAGGCGATTTTTTCAGTATATCATGAGGTATGCCCACCAGCCTTGCAGTCTCTTTTATGCGGCGGTCTATCTCCTTTTCGTCCAGCCCCATGTTCTTGGGACCGAAGGCTATATCCTTATACACGGTCTCCTCGAAAAGCTGATATTCGGGATACTGGAATACCAGCCCCACCTTGAACCTTACAGGACGCAGTTTCGCCTTATCGTCCCAGAGCTTCTCGCCGTCTATATACACCGAACCGCTCGTTGGTTTGAGCAGCCCGTTGAAATGCTGTATCAATGTGGATTTTCCCGAGCCTGTATGCCCGATTATCCCTGCAAAGTCGCCCTTTTCTATCTCCAGATCGACATGGTCCACAGCGACCTTGCGAAAGGGCGTGCCCTCGCCGTAAACATAGGTGAGGCCTTCTGTTTTTATAATTGCCATATTTTACTCTCCGTCAAATATCCTTTTTCATCAAGCGCATCGCAATGAGGTTCCAGCCGGGCAGCAATCCGAAAATGCTGTATATGACCGCATTTTTCTTGGTCATCGCCCCTCTTTTTGCTGCTGTCACCGCAGCTGCGATACACATTATCACCGATATGATATAGAACACCACAGCCACCGCTCCTATACCGCCGACCAACACGATGAACACTCCGTTGAATGTCACAAAAACCAAAGACACGGGTATAAGCACCAGACCGCAGGTGAGCAGCGTAAAGAAAAGCAGGAAAAACGGGTTGAATATCACAAGCGTGCCTATAAATCTTCCAAGATAAGGCAGTGTGCTGACGATAAGGACGATGATAGATATTATCATGCCCACCGCTGCCGAAGAACCTCTTGCCAAAAGCCCTGTCACACGTTCTTTAACATATCCGCTGTCATTATCCGCAGGCGTTATGTCGCAGGTCTTTCGCACCAGCGCCTGTACGGTGTAGATAAGTCCTGCTGCCGCAGGTACTGTGCTAAGTATCAGCAGTATCGACCTTATCACTACCATGACCTTTGAACCGCTGCCAAAAAACATTGCTTCCCCGGGATTTTCAGTTTTGTAGTCCATCAGCTTTGAGCCGATGGCTGCGATTATCCTTGCGGCATCTGTCAAGTAAAAACCTGCGCTCAGTGCCGCCAGCACCATAGCTTTACGGGCTGTACGCAAATCCTGCAATTTGAGCTTGCCTGCTCTTTCAAGAATTATCAGCAGCAAACCTATAACTGCCGCCGCTATACTGAACACTTTGCATCCCTTTCCTTTCAGAAGTCTGTTTTGAGCCTGTTCTCTGCCATACTGCCGTTTTTATACTTCTCTATTTTTGCAGAAGTTCTGCCAGCTTTGCCACACACTCGTCCTCGTCGATTATTTCCGTGGAGATGTCGTATCCTGCTTTCTGCAGTTCCCACGCAAGTTCCGTGACCTGCGGCACATCCAGCCCCAGCGACTTCATCTTCTCCACCTGCGAGAATATCTTCCTCGGCACATCGTCCATCACGACCTCGCCGCCGTCTATCACCACTACTCTTTCAGCCTGTGCAGCCTCCTCCATATAATGAGTTATGAGTACGATGGTAACGCCCTGTTCGTTCAGCATTTTTATGGTCTTCATGACCTCCTGCCTGCCCTTTGGATCAAGCATCGCTGTGGGTTCATCAAGCAGTATGCAGTCGGGGCGCATGGCGATTATGCCTGCTATGGCGACCCTCTGCTTTTGTCCGCCGGAGAGTTTATGCGGGGCGTGCATACGGTATTCGTACATACCCACCGCTTTCAAAGCTTCGTCCACACGCCGCCTTATCTCGTCGGGCGCAACGCCCATATTCTCCAGCGCAAATGCCACATCTTCCTCAACGATGGTCGCAACTATCTGGTTGTCGGGATTCTGGAAAACCATGCCCACACGCTGTCTTATGGGCAGCAGGTTCATCTCGTCGATGGTGTCCATGCCTGCCACATACACTCCGCCCGATTCGGGCAGATTTATGGCATTTATGCACTTTGCAAGCGTCGATTTGCCCGAACCGTTATGTCCCAGCACCGCCACGAATTCGCCTTTTTTGATGTTGAGTGTGACTCCTTTGAGCACCTCCGTCTTGACGGGGGGATCTTCAAGGTCATTTATATATGAAAATCTGAGATCTTTTATCTCGATGAAATTTTCGCTCATAATTATTCCTTACCTTTGCGAGGGTATCGGTGACGGAACACTGATAGACCATGTTCCGTCTGACCCTCATCACCTTTACTTCTTGTCTGTTACCTTCTTGATAACATCCTGTGCTATGTCCTTTGCCTTTTCGAGGTTTTCCTTGGTAGCCAGCTTCTTAGCCTGCTCCTTTACCTCATCGGGGATAGCCTTGTCGATCTTCTCGACTGTTTCCTTGATGTCCTTTACGTCCATGATATTGACCTCCTTATAAATTGATATATTATACTGTTACATATCTCATCAGAATACTTTTGTTAGTATCAGCGCTATCACAGCTGCACCTATGGGAAAGCCCACAAGGGTACTCAACCATTTTACAGCCAGTGTCTTGCCGTAGATGTATGGCTGAAGGTCCTCGGTGCCTTCGATGACCCAGGCTTTTGTATGACCGACCCAGTACCAGTCGATAAACAGCCTGTCAAACAGCCCCGAGATCAGGTATATGGCTGTCATCTGCCAAAATATCTCTGTAAATCCTCTTGCGCCGTTTATCCCGTAGACCATGTACGGCACCAGCAGAAGCATCGGCAGCATAATAGCCGCAAATGTTATGATGCTGTTTCTCTTTATCTTCTCTTCTGTTATGAGCCCCAGTTCTACCACACGCTTTTTGACTTCGTCTTCGTAGAACACCACCAGTCCCACAGGACCGTCAGCTATGCCCACAACGCATACCAGCAGCAGCCATAAACACATTACCAGACCTTCAAGCACAACCATCACACTGACCTCCCGTCTTTATTATTTCACTTTAAACTTAGGTATCACTTTTCCCAGATAGCTGTCGAACCGCAGGGCAGTACACCATTAGTCGCTTCAACGGGCAGTCCTATCTCGTCTGCCGAGACCTTGCCGCCACGGCTTGTGGTCAGCACATCATTCAGTATATAAGCCATTACCGAGGGCGAAAGTCCCGTGGTATAGCTGTTTAACAGGAAGAAAAGCGGATCGTCGCTGAGTACCTCCGCACAGGTCTTCACCAGTTCGTAGATGCAGTCCTCCAGCTTCCAGACCTCTCCTCCGGGGCCTCTACCATACGAAGGCGGATCCATAACGATACCGTCATAACGGTTTCCACGGCGTATCTCACGCTTAACGAATTTCTCGCAGTCGTCCACAAGCCAGCGTATTGGCTTGTCGGAAAGTCCCGAGGCAGCCGCATTTTCTCTTGCCCACTGCACCATGCCCTTCGAGGCATCCACATGAGAAACGCTCGCACCTGCATTTGCACAGGCAAGTGTTGCACCGCCCGTGTAAGCAAACAGATTAAGCACCTTTACAGGTCTGCCTGCATTTTTTATCTTATCCGCCATAAAATCCCAGTTCACAGCCTGCTCTGGGAAAAGTCCCGTGTGCTTGAAGCCCGTGGGTCTTATGATAAATTTAAGATCACCATAATTTATGTTCCAGCTTTCGGGGAGCTTTCTGCGGTACTCCCACTCACCGCCGCCCTTTGACGAACGGTGATATACCGCATCTGCCTTGTCCCACATATCTGTCCTCTTAGGGCTTTTCCAGATTATCTGCGGGTCGGGGCGCACCAGTACCTTGCCGCCCCAGCTTTCCAGCTTGTCGCCGTCAGTGGTATCAAGTATACGATAGTCGTTCCATTTATCTGCAATTCTCATAAGTAATTTCCTTTGCTTTGTTTTTTAGTCGTACCAAGAAAGATCGGACGTTATGCCGATGGTATATTTCATTCGTGAGCCATCTGAAATATGTGACCCGATCAGATCGTCTATCTTCTTTATGCAGTCCTCTTCGTTATCTGCCGAAAACCAGAATATCTCATTATCCTCCAGATCACACATACTGTCTGTCGCTTCAAGGCTGAGTTTTGGGATATTCCTTATCAGAAGCTCATCAATCTCCTCAGTTATCCCAAGTTCACCCTCAACATCAAGATGACCGCAGCCATAGTCAAAAAAATGTAGTTTTATCATCTTATCATTTTTCGCTGTCATATTTAAGAGCTTTTTGCTCAGAATAATATTTTGCGTTTTTATAATATCTCGTAAGTATCTCACGACAGCGTTGGGTATCAAATACTTTTTTGACCATAAACTCTTTATCGGTCCTCCTGTATATAAGTACAGGCAGCTCCATATCTTCCTCCATGATATATTTTATATCATCGGATCTATAGTTCCGTACACCGTGGAAAATACCCTTTTCGGTAATATAGGCACTGTTTGTACTGAGGCTGTACAGGACACAGAACAATAGCATCACAGCGAAAAAGATCACTCTCAGCTGCAAAATTTTCACGCTGCCATCAAAGGGTGTTGATGTTACGGTTTCCTCTATCTCACTGCCCCATACAGTTTTTCTCGTAAAGGTGTGATCTGCGATATATTTATCGTGCAGAGCGATAGCATTAAAAAGCGATACTATATTCATGATAATGCTGCCTGATGATATCGCCAGCCAGATGGTGGATATAATAAGCGAATACTTAGAGTAGATCCTCAGCCTGACCCTATTCTCCATCGAGTGGGCAGTCTTCATGTTCCTTGACCATACTATTATCATAGCTAATATCATTATGCTGACAAGAGCTATAAAAATGTACATATACATCTGCTGTCTTCCTTTCTCTTATCATTTTAATATAGATACAGCCTTTTTATACTTCTCAAGTCTTGCTCTGTCTTTATCGGTCATGGGTACGGCAAAACGTGTTACATCGCTGTTATGGGCAAGGTCTGCTAGCTTCACCGCCCTTGCTATGGGGTCATTCTTTATGCGTGCCACATATTCAAGATAAGGCTCACTGTCATCATGGGTCAGCAGCTTAACAGCCTCCACCACCCTTTCGCTTATGCCTGCTTCAAGCAGTTCCTCAGCAGTGATATCCGTGTCCTCAATGACATCGTGCAGAAGTGCCGCCGCACAGCTTTCCTCGTCCTGCATCTGCTCCGCAACGTGCCACGGGTGAAAAACATAGGGCACACCGCTTTTGTCCAGCTGGTCTTTATGAGCCTTATACATTATACTTACAGCCTTGCGTGTCAGATCGGTGTAGATCATGGCATTTTCTCCTCCAAATATGTATTCATCGCTTAAATGCATACGGGTGCTCGCAAATGAACATCTCTACCCATAAATGTATCTCCTGCACATCGGACAATTCGGGATTTGGTTTAGATATGGGGGTCGGACCTTTTTTCAGCGCATATCTCATTGTATCGTCGTCCGCAGGGACAACTTTCATACCATACCACCAGTCAATATAATTGGGAAATTCGCATATTCCCATGTATATCAACATATTCTTGCCGTCCGACTTCCGTGTCACTTTAATAAGGTAGTCAGCTTCTCTTTCGGTAATATCTATATCGAAATATTCATTGACCTGTTCCAATGTGAAACAGTCATCGTTCGTTTCCTGTTCCCGCCCCTTTTTGTTCAGGCGGTCTTTCAGTTTCTCAGGCATTTTATGTGTTCCTTTCCGTTTTCTTCCAGTCAGAATATTTGAACGAATGCCTGTTCTCGAAAATGAACCTCTCTACCCAGGAACGTACATCGTTCGTATCGGGATCTTTTTCGTCGGGGCTTGCTTTTTTATAAGTGTCCTTTTTCAGTATATACTTATCATCTTCAAAGACGACCTCGAACCCGTAACGATCTTCAAAGACTGTCTCGAATCCGTAATTCTTTTTCATGTAACGAGGAAAATCGCAGACCCGTACCAAAGTATCCCGCATATCCTCACCGTCAGACCTGCGCTTGACTCCCACAAGGAAACAGGTATCCATTTCGGTGATATCTATATCGAAATACTTGCTGACTTCGTCAATAGATCTGAGCTCTTTGTCATTTTTGTGTTTTACGTTTTTGGGTTTCGATGATCTATGCTGCTTGAATCCCTCGATCATCATCAATGCAAGAAAATAAAAAGGCAGGAGTATCAGCAGGATTATAAGCAGCCATGCCCCGGCGTTCACCGAACAGATGATGCCGCTCACTGATAATGATCCATTACAGTATCCCATCATTTCTTCATTTCTTTCCGCACGCTTTTGATGAACCGCTGTATTATGCTGCCCTCACGGACAGTCTTTACCGCTTCATCGAAAGAAAACCACTTAGCTTCCAGCAGTTCTCCCGAGATATGGCATTCTGCTTTTTTCACCCTAGCGAGCATACCCAGCATAAGCTGATCTCTGCCATCATAGAAACAGCTGTCTATATATTTCACACTTTCCGCAGTCAGCCCTGTTTCTTCCCTGACTTCTCTTGCAGCGGCTTCTTCGGGAGTTTCGCCCACCTTCATGAAGCCTGCCACACCGACAAAACGTGCTGTGTCGCCATAGCTCTGCCTTATGAGCAATACCTCGTTATCCTCATCTGCCACCACGCTCAGCACGCAGGTGGAAAACATATCGAACCAGGGTCTTTGACATACCTCGCAATAGGGTATCTCGCCCTCGTCACCTATCTGCCTCAGCACGAGCTTTCCGCCGCACTTTGGGCAATAGTCAAAACGCATGAGTTTTCAGCTCCTTATATAGACATCAATGCCGTAAATACATTTATCGTTCCGTGCAGTATCCAGCCCGGTATTATGGAACCGCCGTTCTTTTTCTCATCGAGCCAGCCCAGCACCCAGCCTACACAAGCAGGCAGCACTGTCAGCAATATGAGAGCAGCCGCATTATGAGTCTTTACAAATATCGGCACACCGTGCATAGCTCCGAAAAGCAGAGCCTGCACTGCATTTGCCGCTGTAAGACCAATTTTGCCCGAAAGCCCTTTCAGGATAAAACCCCTGAAAAGCATCTCTTCCGAAAAGGCTGTGCGTATAAACGAATATGCCAGTATAGCAGGTATCGCCGCAGCGCCCTTTCCGCCGAAAGTATCCGAGGTCGCATTGGGCAGATCGGAAAACACATATTTCATGATGAGCAGCGATACGACAAAGTACACTGCCATCACCCCGATGGCAATGCCCCACCATTTCAGCGCAGGCTTTTCGGCTTCGGACTTTTTTATGCCCAGCCATTTGAGGAAGTTTTCTTTTTTTCTTCCTGCGATCAGCCATACTATAAACGGTATCACTGCAAAGATCAGTGCCTGAACTACCGAGCCTAAAAGTTCTGAAATAAACATTGTTGTTCTCCTTTTTCAGATCACATCTTCTCGATGAGGTCTGCTATCCTGTGAGCATAGTCGGTGATTATACCTGTCTTCTTGCCCTCTATCATTACTCTTACCAGAGGTTCTGTACCCGACTCTCTTACCAGTATCCTGCCGTCGCCGCCCAGCTTTTCTTCGTAAAGCTTTATAGCATCGGTTATCTCGGGAACAGTCTCCCACTTGCCCTTCTTATCGGCAGTTATCTTAACATTTATCAGCACCTGCGGATAAGTCTCCATAACAGAAGCCAGCTCGCTTGCCTTTTTGCCTGTCTTAGCCATTATCTGCAAGAATTTTGCGCCTGTCATCTCGCCGTCGCCTGTGTTGGCATTGTCAAGAAGGATTATATGTCCCGACTGCTCGCCGCCGATGTTGTAGCCGCCCTTCTGCATCTCTTCCAGAACATATCTGTCGCCGACCTTGGTGGTGGCTGTAACTATGCCGTTTTCCTTAGCGAACTTGAAAAAGCCCAGGTTGGACATTACTGTTACCACGCAGCAATTGCTCTTTAATGTGCCCTCGTCCTTCATGAACTTCGAGAAGATAGCCAGCAGCTTATCGCCGTCGATGAGCTCGCCGTTCTCGTCGACTGCCAGGCATCTGTCTGCGTCACCGTCAAAGGCAAGTCCCACATCGCACTTGTTCTCGACCACTGCCTTTTTGAGCCCGTCCATATGTGTCGAGCCGCAGTTCTCGTTGATATTGGTTCCATCGGGCTTATCATTGGTCATGATGACCCTTGCGCCCAGTCCCTCGAATATCCTCTGTGCACACACGCTCGCAGAACCGTTAGCACAGTCAAGACATACCTTTATGCCCTTGAGGTCAACATCAACGGTCTTCATAACGTGTCTTATGTAATCCCACTCAGCGTCCTTGCAGTAAGAGATATGTCCAAGCGCTGTGCCCTCGCAGAGCTTCATATCCTCGGGTCTGTCAAGAATGAGTTCCTCTATCTCGTTTTCCACATCATCGGGGAGCTTGAAGCCTGTACCCGAGAACAGCTTGATGCCGTTGAACTCCACAGAGTTATGCGAAGCCGAGATCATAACGCCCGCATCCGCATTGTACTTGCCTACCAGCATAGCCACCGCAGGAGTAGGTATAACGCCCAGTATCACAGCATCTGCACCCACCGAGCATATACCTGCACAAAGTGCGGCTTCCAGTATATCGCCCGAGATACGGGTATCCTTGCCTATGATTATCTTCGGCTTATGACCGCAGTCCTTAGCCAGCACCAGAGCCGCAGCTCTGCCTATCTGCATGGCTGTCTCACAAGTCAGTTCTGTTATCGCAACTCCTCTTGCACCGTCTGTTCCGAATAATCTACCCATTTTACTTAACTCCTTTTAATATTGTATAGGCTCTCGCCCATTATTGTCATACTGATCTTACATCGCAGGCAGGTTATGGAAGAACCATATGTACCATGCGACTATCATGATACCTGCGCCCATTATCACAGCTATCACGATATTTACAGCCAGCAGCTTACCTGCGCCTTGATCGTTCTGCTTTTTTGATACAGCCGAAAATACTATCCCGACCAGCGCTGTCAGAAAGCTTATTATCACCGCTATCGGTATCAGCGCCTTACCGATGAGCAATATGATCCCATAATTTTGGAGCGCTCTGTCGTCCACACGATTTTCTATCATATAATTTGATATGATCGCCCATAATATCGGTATTGCGTGTACCGCCAGCGCCGCCTTGGTCAGACCCTTTGCAGTATAATATGTTTTACCTCTCACATTTTCCCATTCCTCATTATAATATATCACTCTCCCGCAGGCAGCATCATTTTCAGCCTGTGAGCATCATTCTCATCAAAGCCAAGCTTACGATAGAACGGTATCTTGTCGGGCATTGCCGCAAGCTCCACAAAAACCTCCGTACCCTGTACACCGTTTTTTCTTACGAATGAAAGCAGCTCTTCTATCATCAGCCTGCCGATGCCCCTGCTTTGATATTCGGGACGTACTATGACATCCTTGATGTAACAGCAAAGCCCCATGTCGCCTATCATCCTAGCCATAGCAACTATCTTTTCACCATCGAAGACCGATACCCGAAACAGCGTATGTGCCATTGCAAGCTCTGTCTGCGCTATTTTCGGCGGCTCGCCCCAGACCGTGCCCCACAGTTCACAGAACTCTGCGGCGGTCAATTCGTTATGCTTTATCGTAAATCCGGTCATTTATATCACCTTCGTCACTGACTGTTTTTATCTATTTATCTTTCTTTACAAGCACCATTTCAAGGTCAGTCATACCTCGGTCACAGTACTCGTTTCCTGTAAATCTAAAACCCATATGCTCATAAAAACCAATGGCATTATCATTGCCTTTGAGGACGAACAGCGTTACCTTGTTTTTGTCTATGTTATCTATCGCCCATTCAAGCAAAGCCTTACCTATGCCCATATGCTGAAATTTTTTGAGCACATACAGTGCCACCACTTCGCCGCTGTCTCTGTAAGTACAGAACTCTCTCGCTTCGGGCAGAGTGATGACAGTGCCTGCCGCTTCGCCGTCAACATAACACAGGCGCTTGTTCTCCATATTTTGGTGAGCGACCTCTATGCACTTTTCAAGCTGCCGCCCGTCCAGTATCTCATCGGGCATAAGACCACGGTAAGTCTCGCCCCAAGCCTGATAGATAATGCGTCCGCTGTCCGCAGCATTTTTATCTGTTACAGGTACTATCTCCATCATATCACTTCCGTTTCGGCATACAGATCATGGCTCATCACAAATGTGTCTGTCCGTCTTTCAAAAGTCCCAGATGGTCGTATGCAAGTGTCGTGGCGCAGCGTCCACGGGGCGTTTTTGAAAGAAAGCCCAGCTGCATAAGATATGGTTCGCACACATCTTCCAGCGTGACCGCTTCTTCGCCCAGTGCCGCAGCCAGCGTCGATAGCCCCACGGGACCGCCGTTGTAGTTCTTGATTATCATGGTGAGCAAACGCTTATCAAGGCTGTCAAGCCCCAGGTCGTCCACCTCCATGCGGTTGAGGGCTATCTTGGCGATATCGGCAGTTATCCTGCCGTCACCGATGACCTCCGCAAAATCACGCACACGCTTCAGGAAACGGTTTGCGATACGGGGAGTACCTCGTGAACGCTTGGCTATCTCCTCTGCACCGTCATCTTCGCAGGCAACACCCAGTATAACAGCCGAGCGCTTTATGATATCCGCCAGCTGTTCCACCGTGTACATCTCCAGGTGCATTATAACACCGAAACGGTCTCTCAGCGGTGCTGAAAGCTGCCCCGAACGGGTGGTCGCACCTATGAGCGTGAATTTGTTCAGCTCAATGCGTATGCTTCTCGCCGCAGGACCTTTGCCCATGATTATATCCAGCGCATAGTCCTCCATTGCAGGGTAAAGCACTTCCTCCACCTGTCTTGAAAGACGGTGTATCTCATCAATGAAAAGCACGTCGCCCTTTTCGAGGTTTGTCAGCAGCGCCGCCAGGTCGCCGGGCTTCTCTATTGCAGGACCCGAGGTAACACGCAGGTTGACCCCCATTTCGTGAGCGATTATGCCTGCAAGGGTGGTCTTGCCCAGTCCGGGAGGACCGTACAGCAGCACATGGTCGAGGCTGTCGCCCCTTTTCTTCGCTGCATTTATGTATATACGCATATTCTCCTTGACCTTGTCCTGACCGATGTACTCATCAAGAGTCATAGGTCGCAGGCTCACCTCGAAATCGTCCGTGGTCTCCTGCTCGGTCTCCTTCGGAGAAACAAAGCGTTCAAAGTCGAACTCCGACTCCTCTATCATCGTTTCACTTCCTTCATACTGCGTAACATATTTATCATTCTTCGCCCGTAATTTTCAACAAAGCCCGTCATCAGAACCTTGCCAGCCTTACCAGCGCTTTCTTAACTATCTCTTCCACAGGCAGCGACGGGTCGGGACTGCCCACAGCCTGTGCCGCTTCGTTCTCGGAATATCCCAGCACCATCAGCGCCGTCATAGCCTCCTGAGCCGCACTTCCCGCAGCCACTGCAGAAGCGATGGTATCATTGCCACGGACTGATATACTGTTTTCCTTGGCTATCTTGTCCTTCAGCTCCAGAACTATCCTCTGGGCAGTCTTTGCGCCTATGCCCTTGCACTTGGTCAGCGCCTTATGGTCGCCCGTGGCAACGGTCAGCGCAAACTGCGAGGGCGAATTGCCCGACAGTATTGAGATAGCCGCCTTCGGACCAACACCCGATACGGTTATCAGCATCTTGAAGCATTCAAGCTCCTCCACGGTAGAAAAACCGAACAAGTCAACATCATTTTCCCTGACCGCCAGGTGAGTATACAGCATTACCTCCTCGGAACCTGCTATCTTCTGTAAAGTATAGAAAGTGGTCTTGCAGGCATAGCCCACGCCGCCGCATTCCACCACCGCAAGGTCGGTACCTGTATGTATAAGCTTTCCTCTAACGGAATATATCATCGTTCATTCTCCTTATGGATCTTTTCAGTATAGTCGCTCCTGCTGCCGTCCCACAGACATTTCGCACATATGCCGTCCTCAAAAACATGAGCGCAGTTATCATAGCCGTAAAGCAGGCTTGCACATTCGGGGCACAGTGAAGCCATCTTAGATGCTCTTTTTAAAAATCTGCTGCCGCACTCATCACAAATGCCGATATTTTCCATATCAAAGCCCACCCTGCTTTCCTGCGCTCTCCTCATACTTCTTCATGAGCTGTCTCGTGCCCAGCGACAGCCCGTGGGTCAGCGCCATAGCCACCGCATCGGAGGCATCGTCGGGCTTTATTATGTCCGCCAGGTGCAGCATATTGCGCACCATCTCCTGCACCTGTTTTTTCTCGGCATATCCGTAGCCCACTATGGAGCTTTTCACTTGCAGCGGAGTATACTCATATATGGGTATGTTCTGCATTATGGCAGGCAGCAGCGTCACGCCCCTCGCCTGTGCCACATCTATGCCCGTGGTAACATTTGTGTTGAAAAACAGCTTCTCAACCGCCAGTTCATCGGGACGATAGTGGGTTATAAGTCCCTGCATATCGTTATATATCACCCTGAGCCTTGAAAAGAACTCCATATCGGACTTGGTGGTTATCGCCCCTGCTGTCACAAGGTTCGCCCTGCCGTGGCTGTACTCGATAACTCCGAAACCGACTATGCCGTAGCCCGGGTCGATGCCCATTATCCTCATAAAGTTCTCCATCTCCTGTCGTCAAGTGAGTATACTTATTCATATTAACAATTTATTATAGCATATTTCTCAGGCAAATGCAAGTAAAATATCATATTTCGTTACGGTTTACATAAGCATTTCACTAAACTGTCACACTGCACAGAGTTAAAGTGCACTAAGTAAGTAGTTATTAGGTGCATGAGAGTATCTTGTCTTGACTTTCAAGGGGTACAAAGGATAAGCTGTACAAAAAATCACATTCAATTACTGGGAAATATTTCGTACAATTATTGCCAATTTAACCATCATTTTTAACAAAAGTCTGTAAAATCGTACTCAAAAGGCATTTTTTAATTGTTTTGAAAAGGCTTGTCTGGTGGAAAAATTCATATTTTATGGGGACTTTTGTGAAAATTAGAAGAAAAATCCGATTTTTGCAAAAAAAACTTCTCTGCCTATTGATTTTTTCTGAAGAGTGTGGTACAATAAGATAGTCCAAAGATTTAAGGTTATCTTAAGGTTTGGATGTTCTACAAGTGTTCTACACCGTTTTTATGACGGTATCTGCGTTGTTTTCCAACGCTTGCGGTATCTGCTTTTCAAGGCTTGCAGGTCTTTTTTGTATGGGAAGACTTGTGAGATTTTTATGTGCCTGCCGCAGGTCGGGCGACTATGACGCTTTAAAACAGGAGCACGCCTATACAGCAAATACAAAAAAATCGGCGGCTCTCAAGGAGTGTATTATTTTGGAGAAGTTTTTCATCAGGGGCGGTATCCCCTTAAAAGGTACGGTGAATGTCAGCGGTGCTAAAAATGCAGCTGTTGCACTGGTAGCCGCTACTATTCTTTGTGATGAACCCTGCACCCTCGAAAATGTCCCTGCTATCAGCGATATAACCAAGTGTCTCAGCATACTCAGGACAATGGGTGCCAAGATAGAGATGAAAAAAGACGGTGTTATCACCATTGATTCGAGAACTATAAATACTACCAGAGTTCCCTATAAGCTGGCTGAGACCATGAGGGCTTCGAGCTATTTTCTGGGCACTCTGCTGGGCAAGTTCGGTGAGGCTTTCGTGCCGATGCCGGGCGGATGTGATCTTGGCGATCGTCCCATCGACCAGCACCTTAAAGCTTTCAGGGCACTGGGCGCTACCGATGAGATAATCCACGGCGCAAATTACGTCAAGGCGGACAAGCTGGTGGGCAACCAGATCTACTTTGATTTCGTTACCGTGGGCGCTACCATGAATGCGATATTCGCAGCAGTAAAGGCAAAGGGTCAGACCATAATCGAGAATGCGGCTAAGGAGCCCCATATCGTTGATCTGGCGAATTTCCTCAACTCCATGGGCGCTGATATAAGAGGTGCAGGCACCGATGTCATCAAGATAAGAGGTGTTGAGTATCTTCACGGCACTACCTATGCAACTATCCCCGATCAGATCGAGGCGGGCACATATATGGTGGCTGCGGCTGCCACAAAGGGTGATGTGGTCATTGCTAACGTCATCCCGAAACATCTTGAATCCATCACCGCTAAGCTGAGAAAGTGCGGTGTCCATGTGGAGGAGAGCGACGAGAGCGTTCACGTTTGGGTGGATTCTCCCATTCAGCCCACATCTTTGAAGACAATGCCTCATCCGGGATTTCCTACGGATATGCAGCCTCAGTTCTCAACACTGCTGACAATGGCGGCAGGTACGAGCAAGATAACCGAGGATATATTCAACAATCGTTTCAGATATGTAGCAGAGCTCAGAAAAATGGGCGCTGATATCTCCGTTGAGGGCAAGGTCGCCGTCATCGAAGGTGTCAAGGTGCTCAAAGGTGCGCCTGTATCAGCGACTGACCTCAGAGCAGGTGCGGCAATGATAATCGCAGGTCTCGCAGCCGAGGGCATAACCGAGATCGACAATATATTCTACATCGAGCGTGGATATGAGCGCATCGATGAAAAGCTCAGAGGGCTGGGTGCAGACATCAATCGTGTCATTCTCCCCGATACTGACAGCGTCCCCATGAGCAGCTGACAAAGAAAACAAAGCAGTGACCGTTTTGAAATGCTCCCCTTTTGTTAGACAATGTGGTATAATAGAAGTGTACCAATCAGAAATCTAATGAAAGGGGGCATTTTTATGCCTAAAGGAAAGCCGAA
>CADALT010000033.1 GCA_902788785.1 uncultured Ruminococcus sp. | reverse complement strand
GAGAGGAGCGTTCCAATTACTTTGTAAGCAAGTGTATCGGAGAGAGACATGATTTCAGATGGATGAAAGTAGATTTCCTTATCAGCAATATCATTTAATGCATCTGCAATTGCTTTTTCATATGCGTGCATACCCTATCACCTAAATTTCGATTTTTGTCAGTAACAATTATAGCACATCATCTCTGTACTGTCAATAAAAACGCCATAGTACTTCTGACTGTAAATCAGAAATACTATGGCTTAAAACTTCTATATGAGTATCTTTCTTATCACAGGGAAGCTTTGCTTTTATTATTCGTCGCCCTCGTACTTCAGGCAGTCTTCGAGGTTGAGCTCGTACATATTGTTGTATGTAGGTTCAACAGCAGGCTTGCCGATGAGCTTGTAGAACTCGTCCGAACCATACTTCTTGATGAAGTCCATGGTGTGAACGTCGATGGTCAGCTCTTCGAGCAGCTTCTTCATAACGGGGCTGTCAGCACCGTATGCAGCTTCCATGAATACGAACATATTCTTCAGACCCGACATGGACTGTGCTGTAACGTTCTTAGCACCGTTGAGCAGGTTTGTGAAAGCGTTCTGGATGATGATGGTACATCTCTGCTTGTTATCTCTGCCCTCGTTGGTACACTTATCCAGATAAGCCTCAAGGTTGTGGATTATCCAGTGCTGTATCTTCTTGTTGGAAGGCGAGATGATCCTTGCCTTAACAGCCATATCCAGATTTTTCTGGGTGGTCATGATATGCTCAGCAATGATCTGACGGCAGGAAAGACCTTCGTTGATCTTGATAAGTATATCTTCCAGCTTAGGATGTATCTGTCTTATCATCTTTTCCATCTGGATGGTAGTTCTCATGGTATAAGTAACACCGTCCAGCAGCAGGTTGAGTACAGATATAGCTTCCTCTGTATCAGCAGCGGCAGCTCTGTCAACAGCCTCCTGAGTGATCTCGCCGTCGAGGATGCTGTCGGGATCGTAAGCTTCTCTCAGCTCATTGAATCTGCAATAGAAATCATAGAACATAGGAGCAATATCGTGATCCTGCAGGTACTGACCGATCAGTTCGAGTGTAACAGCCATGCCGTCGATCTCGTACAGCTGTATCATCTCGGAAAGGTCTTCCCACGCACGGGCTGTGATGATCTTGTAGTTGTGTCTGTCAGTAGCATCGATCTCATAATAATGACCGGGATGCAGCTCCAGATAAGCAATGATAGCAGGGTGAACACCGCCGTAGTATGCATACTCCTTCCAGCACAGGAAGTCAGCCTCGCACTCTACCTTCTTGAAACGGTCCCATGTAACGATATCGAACTCGTTAACGGACTTGTTGAACTGAGGGGGGTTACCTGCTGTAACGATTACCCATCCGGGAGGGATCTGGTGCAGACCGAAGATCTTGTACTGCAAAAACTGCAGCATGATAGGTGCAAGAGACTCGGATACGCAGTTGATCTCATCCAGGAAGAGGATACCCTCCTTGATGTGTGTCTGCTCCATTGTATAGTAAATATTAGCGATGATCTCACTCATTGTATACTCAGATACCTTAACGTCCGCACCGACGAAGTTTCTCTCGACGATAACGGGCAGACCCATTGCAGACTCTCTGGTCTGGTGAGCCATTGAGTAGGAGATAAGGTTAACACCTGTCTCCTGAGCTATCTGGTCCATGATGGCAGTCTTGCCGATGCCCGGAGGTCCCAGCAGGAAACAAGGTCTCTGGTGTTCGATGCTGATCTTGTACTCACCGAACTCGTCCTTTATAAGATAAGCTCTGATGGAGTCAAGGATCTGCTGCTTTGCGTCTTTTATGGTCATATGCAAAACTCCTTCTCACATAGAATAGACAAAAACTATTCTAAATTTTTTCACTTAATATTATACACTATATCAATGACCATGTCAATAGAAAAAATAAATTTCGGAAATGTGACATATTTTTTTTAATTAAATATAGTCATTTTGCCGCCGATAGCCACAAATCTCTCCGTCAACGAACTGATCGATATAGCGAAAATCACGCATTTGCGTACTTTTGATAATGTACTCAGACCTCTGGAAAGCACTTGGTTAATATTGGTTAATGTTAAAATAAAATTAACTCGCCCAAAATTTTGCAAAACGAAAACGTTTGCTATTTCCATTAACAAAAAATCACAAAATAATTTGTGTAATATTTTCATAATTAGTGCTTGAAATATGCAAGCTATTGTGATATTATGTACATATAAATAAGTGACCTAAGACAGCACTGCACGAACAATGTGTGTCATATATTCACAAGATCGGCAAAACATAGGCGTCAGCCGATGGCTGTGCGGTGTTGACTTATATAGTTGCGCAGGTGGGGTGATAGAGTATGAAGAATAATGCAAATAAGAGCGAATTTGCCAAGAGCATTGACAGGGGATTGCGGCGCAAGAGGATAACGCTTGTAACGCTGCTGGTGATACTGGCAGGTGTCATTGCGGCAGTGGCAGCCATAGGTACGGGCATAAGCAGGTCGAATAAGATCGGCATAGCCAAGACCGTCATCATGCAGCTTGATATACAGAGCACTTTTAAGGATCCCGAGTTCCCCGATAACGGTGACTGGGACAATGACGGAATACTCAATAAACAGGAGGAGACCGAGGATACGGGCGTGCAGAATGCCGATACCGACGGTGACGGTCTCAGCGACGGTGATGAGCTGACTCTGGGTACCGATCCGAAGGAACGTGACACCGATAAAGATGGTATGTATGACGGCTATGAAATGATGGCAGGCACCGATCCCAAGAAAGTCAAGTCCGATGGGGAGACTATGGACGCCAGCCGTGTGGTAAGTGTCGAGAAAGAACTGCCGGGCTGTAAGCTGTTCATAGCAGGCAATCCCAATATCGCAGGTGCATCTCTTGAAGAGCTTGACCTGTTCGGTATCACAGCGAATGCCAGCGTAGTATCCAAAGCTTTTGATTTCTATTCCGAGCACCCGTTCATGGATGCCGAGATAGAGATAGAAGTGGATCAGGACAGGCTCGACAGGATAGGCACAGGCTATGAAGACCTTAAAGTGCTGAGATTTGATGTAACTACAAGAACTTATACTCCCGTGGAGGATTCAAGTTCGGACAGCAAGGCAGGTGTGGTCAAGGCGGCTATCACCGAGTCGGGCACATATGTGGTAGGCTCCGAGAGTACGGTAAACGATCCTGCTACTACCAGAGTTGAGTTTCTGATAGATAACTCGGGCTCGATGTATCCCAAGGAGCTTTGCCCCACATCTTCCGAGAACGATGTTGAGTTCAAGCGACTGGATTTTGCAGAGTCGCTGATAGATAAGTTCGATAAGGACTATTTCGTGGGCATAAGCAAGTTCACGGGTACTTATACCAAGATGTGCGATTTCACCACAAACAGGTCTGAGCTTTATGAAGTGCTCAGGCGCATCAGGAAGGAAGACGAGGTATTTAACGGTACCTATAACCAGACTGCTTTAAGAAATGGTATAAATGAGTTTGAAAACGGCAGTGACGGCAAGTACAGGAATATCATCGTTATGCTTTCGGACGGTGAATCTGATGAGACCGATGCCGATTCCGCAGAGAAGCTTGTCAAGCTGGCGAAGTCAAGATCGGTCATCATACTGACAGTTGGTCTGGGCAGAGATATCGACCGTGAATGGTTACAGAATATCGCCTATGAAACAGGCGGAAAGTATTACTCCGCATCCGACGCTAATGCGCTGGAGGACGTTTATAAGCAGATAGTCACCACACTGAACTACGACCTTGTTACCTATTCCGACTCAAACGACGAGGTAACAGGCTATGCACTGTATAACACAGGCTTTGAGCCTTCAAGAAACGGCTTTACTTTCAAGAATTTCAGAACAGCTACCACTGCATCGGTAGACTTCGGTATGGCAGTTATGGCAAGAGACTGGTATCTCGGAAATATTCCCATGGCACTGGACGCTATAAGTCCTGCCGACCTTTCCGACCTGAAGGTAGATGCCGCAGGCTATGACCTCAGCGATACCGAGGCAGGCTCGCTTTATGAGAGCCGCAAGGTGCTGGGCGCTGTGACTACGGAGATATTCGGTCACAGGTATTCCGATGTTACCGAGTATGTAGACTATACCTCCGACGGAACTACTCTTGAGATCAAGAAGAAGTACCTGATGGATGCACAGAATAAGGGCTGGACAGTTAAAAGCTGGCCTGTCGAAGCAGGAAACCTCAAATGGAACGCTGTTGAACTTCTCACCCTTGATGTGGCAGACAGCGCTGATAATATAGCCGCAGGTTATAATAGCAACGATGCCGAGCTCTGTACCGCACTGTACCGCTTAAATGCTTTGCAGTGGGACGATGAAGATGACGAGTTCAACCTGACAAACGGCGATGAAGGCTTTGTGATGCTGAGAAAACAGCTCAGCATGGGCGTGCCCGTGGTAACGACCATAGATGATTCCCACACGGTCAACACCATAGGTCTGATAAGAGATTCCGCCTGCCACAGGAAGTTCATACTGCGTGTATACGATAATAACTATCCCAACAAGGTCAAGGAGCTTTATATCGAGAAAAAGCCCGTTGCCAAGCTGGCTATAGATACCGAAGGCAATGCAGAGGTCCTCGGACAGACATTCACCTACGAAGCTACCTACGAGGGCAAGAAGGTCGGCGTATCTTTCTCGAACGTTGCAGCACATTAAATAAGGTAAGTATAAAGACCAACGGTCCGTCTCGGGACTGTTGGTCTTGCTTTTATGTAAATTCAGCCGAAAGATACCCCTGTATATCGAGGTCGGTCACTTCGCCGCCGCTGACTTTGCCCGTGAATTTCAGCCCGTTCACAGTGCCCCTTTCGGTTATGATGCCCTCTTTGGAGATGCAGTTTACTCCGTCCCCCGAGATCATCGCATCAAGGCTTTTGGTGATGAGCGGCACCATGCAGTATTCGGGCAGCGACTCCATGGGGGCGGTGTGTTCAAGCCCCATGAATTCCATGCGGCATATCTCCCCCGAGGTGGTCAGCTTCAAGCCCGATATGCACTCGGGCTCTGTAAATTCGCACTCCCAGATATCAGCGCCGCCCCTGCGCAGTTTAGCGGTGTAGCTGCGGCTGTCGATGGTGGCTTTCATGGTGCAGTCCATATCCTCACGTATCACCATGGGCTTTTCGGCTTTTCTTTCGCTGCCGCAGCCCGTCAGCAGCAGTGCAGCCGCCGCAGATATAAGCAGTATCTTTTTCAAATCAAATCAACTCCTTGGACAAAAAAAGACCTTCTTCCCGATACCGTCATGGTATCTGCTGAAGAAGGTCTGTTAGTCTTACGGTGATGTATTCTCGCCTGTTTCAAGATGCTTCAGGAATACAGGCAGATAGCAGAGTATGTCCCTTGCAAGTATGCCATGCTCGGAACGCTTCTCGCTCATTCTTTCTACCGCTCTGCCCAGTACCAGGCAGGCAAGTATGCAGTTTATCAGCGAAGAACGCTTGGTCTGCGCTGTCAGCGAGGCTATCATGCCTGCCAGCATATCGCCCGAACCGCCCTTTGAGAGCGCAGTATTTCCTGCCTTGACTATCTCTGTGCGGTTTGCACAGCATACTATTGTCTCTGAGGACTTTGAAACTACCGTAACACCGTATTTCTTTGAAATATCGAATGTGTAGTTAAGTCTGTCCTCCAGTACCTCATTTGTAGTGACACCGCAGAGTGTAGCCAGCTCGCCCGGGTGAGGTGTAAGTATCACCGTTGACTGTTTCTTCAACAGTACATCTATATTCGGGACAAGTGAATTTATTCCGTCTGCGTCGATTATTACAGGTACAGGTGATTTTTCCACAAGCTCTGCCACCAGCTTTTCGGTCTCGGGAGTATGTCCCAGACCACAGCCTATGAGCAGTGCCTTCGCATCAGTCAGCTTATCCAGTATGACAGATGCGTTCGCCGATGTCATGAAGCCCTTTTCATCGGCAGCCATTGCAGAATAGGTACACTCATACATACCGCCTGCCAGTGCATTTATAACGTTGGCTGTAGAGCAAAGCTCCACCAGTCCCACGCCCATTCTCAATGCAGCGGTGACCGAAAGTCCTGCCGCACCGATGTAGCTGTCGCTGCCGCATACGCAAACCAGTTTGCCAAAGCTGCCTTTATGAGCCCAGGGCTTGCGTGAAGTAAGGAACTTCTTGCCCACCTCGAGGTCACTGAGATCGCCTGCTTTAGCGTATATCTCGTTTTCCATTATGGGGTCGCCCGTGCAGGCTGCCTCGGGTATGCCAATATCTTCCACATACACCTTGCCGCAGAAATACTTGGCAGGGGACAGCAGCATACCGACTTTTCTTGCGTGCATAGTCACCGTAACATCAGCCGTTACCGCCAGCACACCTGCCTGACCGCTCCTGGCGTCCACACCCGAGGGTATGTCGCAGGCTATAACGCTCGATGCATAGGTGTTCAGGTGTATGAACAAGGGCTGAAGGTCACGCTCTATCTCGCCTTTGAAGCCTGTACCGAAGATACAGTCCACCACGATATGGCTGTCGGAAATGGCTTTTGCCCAGGGCTGAGTGGTATCTCCGTCATACCACAGCACTTCAACGTCCTTGTTTAGCTTCTCGAAAGCCGCCTTGGATATTTCCGATGAAGGCTTGTCACAGCACATAACGACACGGGTGTTTATGCCGCTCCTTAAAAGGTGGTTCGCAGCGACCATACCATCGCCGCCGTTATTGCCTTTGCCCACCATGATAACGACCCTTGCTTCGCCCTCCTTTACCTTGTCACGCACCTGTGCGATAACATGGGCTGCAAGTCTTTCACCTGCTCTGTCCATCAGCTGTGCCGCAGAAACGCCCAGCTCTACCGACCTTTTCTCGCAGGTCCTTATCTGTTCGACCGTAAGTATCCTGTCTTTGTTCACATTTAATCCTCCTTTTTGAAGGCGATCACCGTCGCCGAAGCATAGTCTTTTGTGTGTGTCAGAGAGACTGAAAAATCAAGTCCTCTCTCTTCCGAGATATCTCTTGCGCTGCCCTCAAGCTCAAGATACGGGCAGCCCAGCCTGTCACGCAGCACCGATACCTCATTCAATCTGAATCCCCGTACACCCGTGCCCAGTGCCTTTGCGAAGGCTTCCTTGGCAGCCCAGTTTGCCGCCATAGAGGGTGCAGGGTCTTTTTTATCTGCAAAAAGCTTTTGTTCGGCAGGTGAATACACCGTGTCCACAAAGTTCTGCCGCTCACAGCTTTTGCGTATCCTTTCTATCTCGATGAGGTCTGTGCCCACCGAAAATCCGCTCATCAGTCGATATCCTCCGCAGGGGCAGCCTTGACGTTCAGCTTGTTCCTTATCTGCCTTGGGAGATAGGTCTTTATAGCACAGAGCATATCGTTGTCGGGGGTGAATATCACCCTTGTATCGCCGTATTCGCTGTGCTTGAAGTCGATGAAGTAGTCCTGTCTGTCGCTGTCGCAGGCAGAAGCCATTACCACCGTCTTAGAACCGCTGTCTTCGCCCGAAAACTCACCTATATCCGTAGTATCACCGATATTCACGGTCACGAGATTTTTCCTGCTCTTGGCAGCGATGACCTTGTCCACATCCAGCTCGCCGTTTGTGAAAATATATTCGTATTCCAGGTCAAGTCCCTGAATAAGGCGGTAGCCACCGTAAATAATAAGAGCAGCTATGATAAAGCCTATGGGCAGCATGAAAGTCATCGTCAGCCCTATCAGCATCACCAGCGACGCTAAAACCACCGTGCCGATGATATAGATCGTCTTCATCATCGAATCTCTGCTTGTTTTTTGTTTCTTGATTATCTGTTCCTTGAAACTGTCCATGTTCAAACTTCCTTACTTTATTTTTTAGGGCAGTACGCCCCAAACCGCATTTATGCGGTCCGATATACTTATGCTTACATCAGCTAACTTTTATTCTATCAAATTATACCACATTTTTTGATTTTATGCAAGCTAAATTGTGTGATTTATGTATGAAATTAAGGAAAATTCTGTGAGCGCCCTTGATTATGGCGTAAAACTGTGCTATAATAAACAATGTTTTCCATCGGAGGTGACGATAATGCTTATAGATTTTCATGTTCATTGTTTCAATGAGAAGATAGCTGAAAAGGCAATATCAGTGCTGGAGGAAAGGGCAGGCATCGCTCCCTATACCCGTGGGCTAATAAGCCAGACCACAGCGCTTTTCGATAAATGGGGCGTTGATAAGGGCGTACTTCTGCCCATAGCCACAAAGCCCTCTCAGCAGAAGGTCATAAACGACTGGGCGGCTGCGCAGGACGGCGGCAGGTTCATAAGCTTCGGTTCGGTGCATCCCGATGCGGAGGATCTCACCGAGGAGCTTGACAGGATAGTTGAGCTGGGGCTCCACGGAATAAAGCTGCACCCCGACTATCAGGGTTTCATGGTCGATGAGGAACGCCTTGACCCCATGTATGACGAGATAGCAAAGCGTGGGCTGCCAGTGGTGTTCCATGCAGGGTTCGATGTGGTCTCCCCGAAACTTATACACTGTCCTCCCGAACGGGCGCTTAATCTCATAAAAAAGCACCCGACGCTGAAGATAGTCCTTGCACACCTTGGCGGAAATGATTGCTGGCAGCAGGTGTATGATGTGCTTGCAGGTGTGGACGGCGAGGTGTATTTCGATACGGCATTCACCTCACGGTACCTGACAACGGGGCTTATGGAGAAGATAATCTCGAAACACGGCGCTGACAGAGTGCTGTTCGCCAGTGACTGCCCCTGGGATGACCCATCAGAGATAAAGGAATGTATAATGCGCACATCGCTCTCGGATGATGATAAGGAAAAGATATTCAGCGGCAATGCAATAAGACTGCTGGGACTTGAAGGACAGGTATGAAGAACAATATTATCATTGCCGGCGTACCAAGGGCAGGTAAAAGTACGGCTGCTCATATGCTTTCGCAAAGGTATGGTCATCAGCATATAAGTATGGATTCTGTTATTGCGGGCTTTGAAAAGTGTTTCCCCGAAACGGGGGTGAGCACCGAACAGGGTCTCTCATCCATGGATACACTGCGTGTGATCAGCGGAAGGATGGCGCCTTTTATCCGTGCGATGCTCGACAGCGGTGAGTATGACGAGTTTGAGCCCGGTATGGTGATAGATATGTATCAGCTTCTGCCCGAGGACTATGACAGATATCTCAGTGGGACAGGCTGTGGGATAGTATATCTCATAACATCTGATGTTACACCGGAGGAACGTTTTTTGATACAGAAAAAATACGATACTCCGAAAGACTACACCTTTGGCAAGCCCGATGAAGAGCTTAGGGAGAACGCAGAAGACATCGTCGAACAGAGCACACTTATGAGGGAGCAGTGTGAGCGCTTAGGGCTTAAATACTATGAGACCGCAAGAGACAGGGAAGAAGTACTGCGGCGGTTCATGAAGGAATTTGAGCTTATGTGAAACTCGTAACAATTAAAAAATTAAGACAGCAAACAGAGAAAGGCAGAGAAAAATGAAAGGCAAATATCGAATGTGTAAAAATTTCAGGATGATAATCATAGCAGGTACTGCGGCACTTATGCTGGCAGGCTGCGGTGCGGTGGAGGAAAAGTCCGAAGAACCCGTGTTCACTACCACTACCACAGTCAGCAAGAAGCCTGTGCGTACCACCAGGATAGATACAGCCATGGGCGAGGTCGATGCGGATGATGAGGGTATCGAGGGATATTCCCAGACCACAACATCGGTCACAGGTTCACTGGCTTCACCCGAGACTACCACGACCGAGGTAACTGCCGATGCTGCCATCAGGGCGACCCAGCGCACCGAGGCAAAGACCTATTATACCATTCCCGAACATAACGGCACCACTGCCGCAGCGGTAACGGTCAGTGCGGAAAAGACCACGACCACCGCTAACGGCACCGTAAGACTGGGCGAAGAGGCTGATACCGCAGCACCGCAGACTACGACCGCAGCCATGCGCCCCGATTCGCTCTATCCTCTGGAGGACAGCATGAAGTATGCCTCTCAGACGGATTTCACCGTAGTGTCGGATACCACTTACCTTAATCTGCGGTTTGGTCCGTCAAAGGGCTATGACATCAGGCTCACTATCCCCGACGGCTCGAAAATAACAGGTACCGGCGAGACTACCGATGACCTTGGAAATGTGTGGGTATATACCAGCTATAACGGCACTTCGGGCTGGGTCATGAAAGAACTTCTTGCACGCTGAATACGGAAGTTCGTCAGGCTTTTATTATATATGTATAAAGCACATATAAAAGCCCTGTATCCATGTGCCCTTTGGATAATATATCATTTTTACAGCCCTTGTTGTTGACAAAAGTGAAGATATGGTGTATAATATTTGGGTATGTAAAATATGATGACAAGGGCTTGATGCACTTGGTAAAATATAGCATCATGACCGCATAGCTGCCGTATATCAAATGGCTCGTGCGGACATTTGGTGTTTAATATTTTTTTATGTCTGTAAATAATAGAGGAATAGAGGCGGGTGTTGCTTTAAAATGGAAGAGAAGGAAATCAGCATACAGGAAATATTTGGTATAGTTCTCGGTCATATCAAGCTCATTATTATCCTGACACTGCTCGCAGGCGCTGTGGCATACAGCTATGCAAGGTTCGTTATGCCCGAACAGTACACATCGAGCATCAAGATCTATGTGACCAATGGCAGAAACACAGGTGATAACGGTACCGGTGCGCTTACCGCACAGGATCAGCAGGCTGCACGAAGCCTTGCCAATACCTACATCGTTATACTTGATGATGCTTCTGTCTACGAAGCTATATCCGACAGACTCATCGAAGATTTCAAGATGGAGGATCTTAAAAAGTTCTTCACCACACGTATAGATGATGAGGGCAAGGAGTATATCCCGAATGCCCAGATCAAAAAGCTCATAAATATCTCAGCCGTTAATAATACCGAGGTGCTGCAGGTAGTAGTTACCAGTGAGGTGCCTAAGTTCTCTGCTAAGATATGCGAGTATATCTCCGATCTTGCTCCCGAGCTCATCAAGCGTACCACTAAGGCAGGTTCTGTTGAAACAGTATCTCCCCCGAAGGTGCCCATAGGTCCCAGCGGCCCCAATGTCAAGAGATATGCGCTGCTCGGTCTGATAGCAGGCTTTGCGATCGCAGTAGGTCTTTCGATACTGCTCAATTTCTTCGACAATACCGTAAAGGGCGGCGAGGATATAAAGGATCGTTTCGGTATACCTGTACTTGCTGAGATCCCCGATATATTCATGGATGAGAAGGGAGGAAATAAGTATGCCAGGTAGAAAGAACAAAAAGGACAATGGCGGCAGATCCAAGCGCAGAACTCTGCTCGACAAGGATATAGCGTTCCCCGTTACCGAGGCGTACAAAAACCTCAGAACGAATATCTCATTCGCACTTTCCACAAAGCGTAATAAGATCTTTGCAGTATCAAGCTCGCTGGCTTCCGAGGGTAAGTCAACAGTTGCTGCGAATATCGCTATAACCCTTGCACAGACAAATACCAAGGTTTTGCTCATCGACGGCGACCTGAGAAAGCCTGTGCAGCATAAGGTCTTCAATCTGAAGAACAATGTGGGCATCTCCACACTGATAGGCGGACTCAATACCTTCAAGGAGGTAGTTAACGAGGGCGTTACCGAGGGACTTGATATAGTTACCTGCGGTCCTATCCCCCCTAACCCTTCCGAGATGCTGGGCTCCGAGAATATGAAGTCGCTGCTGGTGGAACTGGCAAAGCACTATGACTATGTTATCGTTGATACACCTCCGATAAACGTCGTTACCGATGCACTGACACTGCTCGATACCATCGCAGGCATACTGCTTATCGCAAAGCAGGGACAGTCCACTTTCGATGCGCTCCAGGATGCTATTGACTCCGTAAAGATAGCTAACGGCTCGATACTGGGCGTTGTTGTTAACAATATGCCCGTGGGCGGCGGCAAATACGGCTACGGCGGAAAGTATAGCTATAAGTATAAGTACAGCTATTCATATAAGAGAGAGCCTTCGTCCGATGACGAGGAAGATGAAGAATAATATTATGGGCTGTTGCATTTGCAACAGCCTGTTTTTGTAGAAAGCGGTGGATCATATGTTTGAATTGCAAAGAAAAATATACTGCTCGCAGCTGGGCGAAGGCGGTGTCATCAGGAACAGCGGACTTATCGACCTGCTGCAGGATACCTCCGATCTGCATCTGGCAAATCACCCTGTACTGGCATCTTTTTTTGAGGAAACAGGCTGCGTGATGTTCCTGACCTCAAGACAGGTGGATATAATCCGCCGCCCCGAGTATCAAGAGGTCATAACCGCCAAGACACGCACCTACGAGCTTAACCGTATGTACGGATTCAGAAATACCATACTTGTGGACGAAAAAGGCGAGATCATCGTAAAGTCCATCGCAGGCGGTGCTTTCATGGATCTTAAAACGGGCAGACCCATAAGGGTCGATAAGGAGCTTATCGAAAAAGTCAAGGTCTATGATAAGATAGATATGGAGTATCTTCCCAGAAAGATCGCTCTGCCCGATGCCGAGCCTGTGCTTACTGCTGATGTGCCCATCAGACACAGCGATATAGATATGTTCGGCCATGTGAACAATGCGAGGTATTTCGACCTGACCGATGAACTGGTGGATAACAGCAGTACCGCACGCAGACTGCGTGTGGAGTATAAAACTCCCGTTAAGTACGGCGATGCTGTCACCGCACAGGTGTTTGCCGAGGGCGATAAACGCACGGTATCTCTTTCGGACGATCAGGGCAAACGCTGCTGCACGGTGGAATATACATTCTGATAAAACTAATGGGCTGATGCGAGAACATCAGCCCATTTTCCGTTATTATTCAGCCGCAGTCTGGCTGTCGAGATTTAGTATCATGCTCATGGTGAATGTGCCGTTCTCACAGCTAAGCTCCATCATACCGCCGTATTTTTCGATGGTCCTGCGAATGTTGCGCACACCGTAGCCGTGCAGCGACTTTTCCTTTTTGGTGGTAAAATGTGATATGCCTGCGATCAGCTTTTCACAGTCCACGTCCTGCGAGGTGCTGTTTGAAAGGCTTATCAGCCGCTGGTGCTTGGTCTTTTTTATATCAAGCTTTATAAATCTTTTTGCCTCGTCCTCGACCTGTTCGCAGGCTTCGATGGCGTTGTCCAGAGCGTTTGCGAATACCGTGCATATGTCAATTGGCCGCCAGCCCATGCCGCCGGCTGCCACACCGTCTGTGGAGAAATCTATGGAGTCCTCAGTCATCTTGGTAAGCTTGGTGGAAATAAGTGCATCAAGCATCTCATCACCCGTCACGACCTTCGGCGAAAGTGCCGCCACCTGCTCCTGCATATCGAGAAGGTACTGTTCTGCTTCCTCGAATTTGCCTTCGTTCATCAGTGCAGATATGACATTCAGGTTGTTCTTTACATCGTGCCTGAATGCCTTGGTCTCATCCTGCGACTCCTTGTACTGCTGTGAAGCTGCCAGCTCCGCTTCGAGGAACTTTTCGTGTTCAAGACTCAGATCGTTGAAATACTTTGTCTGTCTGTTCCTGAGTATCAGTACAGGCAGTACGATCGAGATCATGACTGTTATCATGACGAAGAATACTCTTACCATGTCATGTCCCTGAGACAGGTCGATATTCTGAAGGTAAAGTATATTGTAAACGTGTGTTATCAGTCCGCAGGAAATGACATAGAGTACCGTAAATATCTTGTCTTGTATGCGAAATGGCATCGTGAGGCTTTTTTTGACATATCGGCTGTTCAGATAATATATCATTGCTGCGGTTATTATCAGTGTTGTGATGTGCATGATACCCATGCTTTTTCTTTCGTTGATGTATTCGCTGTTGACGAGTGATGCCCATTCCAGCAGGTATAGCAAGATGTTTCCAATGGAATAGCTTACTATCCATATGGATACCATAGTAACGATTATACGTACTAACCTTTTAAAGCGTTTATGCTTCATTCGGGCGACCTTGTACAGGCAGGGCAGCAAAAGCGTTGCAGTGGATACCAAATACAGCGGGCTGAATCCGTCTGATGAATCAAAAACATAAGAATTCAGTAAGCCGCCGATCTCGGCGATCGCGGTTATGATCACACTGGATATTATATCCTTGCGTTCAAGCGTGACATCATCGTCGTAGAAACAATGTATCAGCAGTATAGCTGCAATAAATGACAATACGGTCATAATGTAATCTGTCAGGATCAGGAATATCTCTGAAAACAGCACCATGTAAAATACACTTCCTTGATATATTTATTTGTAGTAAACGACATTAAGGCAACACCGCACAACTACCGCCTGACGGCTTTGCACGCAATCTGCTTGCATAAATTCCGTCATATTACCCAAATTCTCCTTGACTTGCGCCAGCAAGCCTGTGTCGAATTTAGGCAATCTGACGAAATTTCTGACTGCGCATCTTGCGCACAATAGTTGTGCGGTGTTGCCTTAAAATTTCTACATTCAGTGCTCACTAAAACGATACTGTATGTTTTTGTGAGTGCTGAATGTTCTGAAATTTATGTCGTTTAATATATGTATGCGGTATTGCTTATATTATATCATATCCGCAGGCAAATGTAAAGAAAGCTTTAGCGTGATATCCGTGCATTTCACGACTATTTATCTGCCGTTCACGACAAAAATGTATTCTAAAAGGAAATATGTGTTATAATATATATGCTCTAAAGGACAAGAGAAAGCGGAAAAAAGAAAGCGGAAAAAAACAAAAATAAAATGTACCGCACAAAACGAAAGGAGACTACCCTCTCCCCCACTTCTGAAAAAACTGTCTGCCCGTTTGCAGGCAGTTTTTTTGCGCCCAAAAAACACCGCAAAGCGATATACTGCCTTGCGGTGTTTTGAATATTTTCGGGTATTAAAGATCTACCTTCGGCAGTCCTGCGAAGCCCTTTGCAAGATCATCATCTGTGGGGATGTAGTCTGTCATAAGACCGTCGTTGAACTTCTGGTATGCTACCATATCGAAGTAGCCTGTGCCTGTCAGACCGAAGAGTATGGTCTTCTCCTCGCCTGTCTCCTTGCACTTCATAGCCTCGTCGATGGCAACACGTATAGCGTGGCTGGACTCGGGCGCAGGGAGTATTCCCTCGATGCGTGCAAACTGCTGTGCAGCCTCGAATACCTTGGTCTGCTCCACAGATACAGCTTCCATCAGCTTATCATCGTAAAGCTGAGAGAGTGTGCTGCTCATGCCGTGATAGCGCAGCCCGCCTGCGTGGTTTGCGGAGGGTATGAAACCGCTGCCCAGTGTGTACATCTTAGCCAGTGGGCAAACCATGCCTGTGTCGCAGTAATCGTATGCATATCTGCCTCGTGTCAGGCTTGGGCAGGATGCAGGCTCAACAGCGATGAACTGATAATCAGCCTCGCCACGCAGCTTCTGTCCCATGAAAGGCGAGATAAGTCCGCCCAGGTTTGAACCGCCGCCTGCGCAGCCAATGATGACATCGGGCTTTACACCCAGCTTCTCGAATGCAGCCTTAGCTTCAAGACCGATGACAGACTGGTGCAGCAGTACCTGATTGAGTACGGAGCCCAGCACATAGCGGTAGCCCTCGCTGCCCACTGCCACCTCGACAGCCTCTGAGATAGCGCAGCCCAGACTTCCCGAAGTACCGGGGTGTGCTGCCAGTATCTTTCTGCCGACCTCGGTGGTCTCGGAGGGTGATGGTGTAACAGATGCACCGTATGTCCTCATGACCTCACGGCGGAAAGGCTTCTGCTCGTAGCTGACCTTTACCATGAACACCTTGCAGTCCAGTCCGAAATATGCACAAGCCATCGAGAGCGCTGTGCCCCACTGACCTGCACCTGTCTCGGTGGTAACACCCTTGAGCCCCTGCTTCTTGGCATAGTAAGCCTGTGCGATGGCACTGTTGAGCTTGTGGCTGCCCGAAGTGTTGTTGCCCTCGAACTTGTAGTATATCTTCGCAGGTGTGCCCAGTGCCTTTTCAAGGCAGTAAGCCCTTACCAGCGGAGAAGGTCTGTACATCTTGTAGAAATCCCTGATCTCATCGGGAATGTCGATGTAAGGGTTCTGATCGTCCAGTTCCTGCTGGACCAGCTCGTCACAGAAAACCACGCCCAGCTGTTCTGCGGTCATGGGTTTGAGGGTCTTGGGGTCAAGCAGGGGAGCAGGCTTGTTCTTCATATCAGCCCTGACATTGTACCACTGCTTAGGCATCTCGCTTTCTTCAAGATAGGTCTTGTAGGGAATGTTCTTATCCATAATAAAACTCCTTTTTGATAGTATAACGCTTTAAAACACTAATATTATAGCACATCACAGCCGTGATGTCAATCGTAGCTGATAAATTGACCAAAAAATATGATTTGACAAAAATTGTATTATGATGTATAATATAGATCGAGGTGAAAATTATGTGCAGAACCGATATGTTAACAATTTGTAAACGGGGGGGGGCTTAGTAAAACAGCCCTTGGTTCACTGTACATAATTTCGGTAAAAGCAAATATTAAGGCGTAGTATACCTAGGTGTACTGCGCTTATTTTTTTGAAATGAGGTTTTTATGATGATACGTAAAATAATGACAGGTCTGCTTGCGGTAACAATGGCATCATCTTTGATCTCTGTGAATTCAAGTGCCGATGTAACGATAATTGATAATAAACATAACGGCGGTATTCCGATCGAAGTAGATGTAAGAGGTAAGATGAGTAAAGAATGGTTAGCCGAACATGATGAATTTGATATTACCTTTGAACATGACGGTGAAAAAACCTATGGATTTTTCAATAAAGATAATTACTTTGAAAGTATTGTCGAACTCTATGAGGGCGTAAAATACGATGTTAAGCTATCAAATGATTTTGATGGTTATGAGGTTCAGGGTTATGATGATACTTTTACCCCTGAAAAGGGTAAAGCCACGATAATATTAACTGTTATGCCAACAAAAGAGAAGAAAAACGGTAAAGATATAACGATTGAGGAATACCTTGTAGAATATAAGGAACAGAGAAAACTCGTACAGGAATTTATAGACCTTACCGAAAAATACGGTCTTTGTGATGATACAAATGAGTATTGGCAGACTTTGAGCGAGGACGATAAGAAATTTATTCTTGAAGAGTCTCCGTGGTGTGAAAAATATTGTAAAAATACAGGAACTGAAGAAGAATATGCTGATGTTTTGAATGTAGAATATGGCAAAACGGATAATGAAATATTAAAAAGGCGTTTTGCATTTGAAATGTTATATGCGCAAATATACTATTGTTGCCATGAAATGACAATGAGCAATGATGAATATATAAATAGATTTTGCAAAGGTACAAATAATTCAAACGCTATGGATAATTATTACGGAAATTATGACAGTGTAGTGAAGTCTATAATGGATTATGACCAAAGTTATTGGGACAAATACCATGATATCCCAAATCTTTATACTGTTTATCTTGATATTATAAACGGCGTCGAATATGAAACTGTGAAGAAAGAATTGGAAAAAGAAGAGGTATCCTCCGAAGAAGTGACAACGACAACAACCACCACCGTTGCCCCCGAAACCGCACCCGAGCTTTCAGTCTCCGAAGTAAGCGAGGCGCAGGAAGTTTCTGCACACACAGATGATAAAAGCTCCGCCATCGAACCGCCCATGACAATGTCCACCAAACAGAAGAGCAGTGCGCCGCTGATAATAGGCGGTATCATAGCTGTCATAGCTGTAGGTGCCGCAGCCTTTATCCTCGGCAAACGTTCAAAAAAATAAGCACAAAAAACGGAGTCCCTGCGAGGAAATGGGGCTCCGTTTTTTGGAATGTGCTATATCAACAATTTCACCTTATTGAAGTTATCTGATGGTCAGCTGTACCACCGAGCTTGCAGGCAGCTTTACTGTCAGCTTGCCGTCCCTGAGGTCAGCCGTGTATGCCTCAGCCTTGATGTTCTCGGGCTCATCAAAGGTGTTGTACTGATGTACCTCGCCCTTGAGGATAGTCGCCTCAACGCTCTTGCCGTCAAAGCCGACGATATCGCCGCAAAGCTCAGCGTCTTCGTCCAGCGAGCAGTTAGCCAGTGTAACGGTCATTATGCCGTCCTTGACAGATGCTGAGCTGGATATCATAGGCACCTTCTTCTCCGCACAGAGATCTTCGTTCTGTGTGAAGCAGTATACGCACTCTGCGTCCTGGTGTTCCTTGTACATATCGAAAACGTGGAAAGTAGGTGTCTTTATCATCTTCTCACCCTCGGTGAGTATGATAGCCTGCAATACGTTTACCACCTGTGCGATGTTAGCCATGATGACACGGTCGCAGTGGCGGTTGAAGATGTTGAGCATCAGTGCAGCTACCAGCGCATCACGCATGGTGTTCTGCTGATAGAGGAATCCGGGGTTGGTGCCTGGCTCAACATCGAACCAGTTGCCCCACTCGTCAACTATAAGTCCCACCTTGCACTCGGGGTCGTAGCGGTTCATTATCTCCGCATGACGGGTGATGTTCTCGTCCATGTGGTTTGCAAGACCCATTATGGTGTAATAATCATCGTTGTCAAAATCAGTAGCCGAGCCCTTGTTCACCCAGTCGGATACATTGTAGGTGTGCAGCGAGATAGCCTGTGCCTGCTCACGGTTCTGTGTGCCGTTGAGGTTCTGCATCAGCACCTCTGTCCAGTGGAACCACTCTTCGCCGTCTCCTCCGGGACCGCAGGCTACTCTGAACAGCTTGTTGTCGCCGAAGTTCTTGCAGTATGCCTGATACTGTCTGTACTGGTCAACATAGTATTCGGGGCGCATATTTCCGCCGCAGCCCCAGTTCTCGTTGCCGATGCCGAGATATTTCAGCTTCCAGGGCTTTTCTCTGCCATTCTGCTTGCGCAGCTCGGTCATGGGAGATATGCCGTCGAAGGTCATGTACTCTATCCACTCAGCCAGCTCCTGAACAGTGCCGCTGCCCAGATTTCCTGCGATGTAAGGCTCGCAGCCCACCAGATCGCAAAGCTCCATGAACTCGTGTGTACCGAAGCTGTTGTCCTCAACAACGCCGCCCCAGTTGGTGTTTACCATCTTCTTGCGCTTTGCCTTGTCGCCGATACCGTCTTTCCAGTGGTACTCATCAGCGAAGCATCCGCCGGGCCAGCGCAGTACAGGCATCTTTATCTGCTTGAAAGCCTCAACGACGTCTTTTCTGATGCCGTGTATGTTGGGTATGGAAGAATCCTCGCCCACATAGATGCCCCCGTAGATGCATCTGCCCAGATGCTCCGAGAAATGTCCGTATATCTCACGGTTGATATGTCCTTTTTTATCATCTGCATTGATGAATATCTTGAAATTTTTCATGATAAGCTCCTTCCTGATTTACTGATAGGTTGTATCATCTTGATTTTTAATATACCATATTGACAAACAAAGTTCAATGACATATAATATTATTGTACTTACTAATCCTACTTTTTTTAAGAAAGGGTGATGATGTGTTCAGTGTAAATGCCATCGGTCTGGACAGACGGCATACTGCCGATTTCTTCATAGACCGTCCCGACGGCTCGGGCGATCATCTGATGCTGATATTTAAGACAACAGCCCTGCTCGACCTTGACGGCAGACAGATAAATGTGCCGCCCGACAGCGCACTTATATATAAAAAAGGTACAAGGCAGCATTACAGCGCCGTAGGCGAAAGCTACGTGAACCATTTTCTGCATTTCTCTGCCCAATGCCCACTGCCCGATATGGTGCGCACCGATGAACTGCTCACCCCACGCAGTGTACGGGACAGCGAAGAGATACTGCGTATGATAAGCCGTGAACTGCTCTCCGAGTCGCCCTACCGTGATGAGTATATCTCCGATATGATAAAAATGATGCTGATGAAACTGTCAGAGCCCTGCGACAAGACCTCCGATGCGGCACTGAATCCCCACGGGGCTTTGCTTGATGGGCTGAGGGCGGATATATATAGCAACCCCGGGCAGTTCCTGACCGTGGCGCAGCTGGCGGAAAGCGTCAGCCTAAGCCCCTCGTACTTTCAGCAGCTCTATAAGACCCGTTTCGGGGTCAGCTGTTATGAAGATCTGCTCTGTGCAAGGATCAGGACAGCCCAGTATTATCTGGCAACTACTGCACTTACTATCCGTGAGATAGGTGTGCTTTGCGGCTATGAGAATGAGATATGCTTCATGCACCGTTTCAAGGAGCGCACAGGTATGCCCCCGGGGGCGTACAGAAAGTCCGTGAACGGAGGTCATGCCGATGGATAGGGAGCGTTTCGAGGCGGCACGGCAGAGAATGCTCTCGGGCAGGACATCAATGGGTATAGGCACATTGGGCGAACGCTCGATACACGCTGTGCTTAAAGAGTATTACGGCGGCGGTGATGAGAGCAAGGAGATAAAGGTCGGCAGATTTGTGGCGGACGTGGTCTGCGAGGACGGTATCGTTGAGATACAGACAAGACAGCTTTTCAGGCTGGATAAAAAGCTCACCGCACTGCTGCCCCTGTGCAGGGTGACGGTCGTGCATCCGCTGGAAACTAAGAAAGTCCTCATCACCATCGACCCCGAAACAGGCGAACTCATCAGCCGCAGGAGCTCGCCTCGCAGGATCGGTCTTTGGCAGGGGATAGCCGAGCTTTACGGCATCAGGGAACACCTGACCGATGATAACCTTACCGTGCGCCTGCCTTCACTTTCGGTGGAAGAACTGCGCACACCCGTCAAGGGCAGGGGCAGGCAGAAGCGCAAAAGCAAGCTGGATAAGCTGCCACTCGAAATGCTGGACGAATGGGTGCTCACCTGTCCCGAAGATTACCGCAGGCTGCTGCCCGATGAACTCCCCGAAGAATTCACCACAGAGGACTTCCGCAAGGTCTGCCGCACCGACAGGAACACCGCAGGCATCTGCGTCAATGTGCTTGCCCGTGTGGGCGCAGTGGACGAAGTCGGCAAAAGCGGCAGGTTCAAGCTGTACAGGATAATAAAGTGAACATTGCAGAGCTGACATAAATCCGCAAGCACGGAAATGCTCACGGGATATCACTGTGCTATAATGTAGTCAGACAGGAGGACAGTGTATGGAATGGATAACAGCGATGCAGCAGGCGATAACTTATATGGAAGAGCATCTTCTGGAAGATGTCAACTATGAGGACGTGGCGAAACAGGTATATATATCGAACTACGAGTTCCACAGGGCATTCAGCTTTCTTACGGGAATGACAGCCAACGCCTATATCCGCAGCAGAAGATTATCTCTGGCAGCAAGGGAGATAGTTGATACAGATGCAAGTATAACGGAGATAGCGCTGAAGTACGGCTATGATACGCCCGAGGGCTTTACCAAAGCGTTCACAAGATTTCACGGTATCGCTCCAAAATTCGCAAGAGACGGTGCTGCTAAGCTGAAGCTGTTTAATCCTCTTGTCATAAAAATATCTGTGGAAGGCGGTAAGACTATGGATTACAAGATAGTGCAGACAAAGGCGCAGAAGTTCATCGCACTGGTAAGGAGCTTCAAAAACGAGATCATCAATGATGATGAGAACCACGAGATACCCGATTTCTGGGCGGAATGTAACGAGAAACAGATGCTGGGACCTTTATATATGCTCAGACCCGACGGGAAACGTGACCTGTATGGCTTGTGCACCCCGACCTGTGAGGGCTCGGAGACTTTTGAATACGGTATCGGTATCATCGCAGATGAAGATACGGCGCAGTACGATGAGAAGGAACTTAAAAAAGCAGGTTTCCGTATATGGGACGTAAAGCCCGGTACCTATGTGGTATTTGAATGTATCGGTGATGACGGAGACTGTATCAGTGATACCTGGGCGAAGTTCTATAAAGAGTTTCTGCCGCAGATGGGCTATGAAGCCGAGGAAGAGACCGATTACGAAAAATACTTCGATCAGGGCAGAGAAGGGCTGTTCTGTGAGCTGTGGATACCGATAAAGAAGAAATAAAAAAGTACAGCCTTATCCGTTTTGTGCGGATAAGGCTGATATTATCATGTCTGTATCAGGTTTTACTTTTTTTGTTGCGCCTGTAGGCAAGGTAGCTCTCCAGTATGACGGTGGCTGCCACGGTATCTACCACAGCCTTGCGCTTTTTGCCACGGACGTTTGTCTCGTTGAGAAATTGGTGTGCGGTCACGGTGGTGGAGCGCTCGTCCCACATCTTTACCTCCACGTCCACCAGCTCACGCAGCATATCACCGAATTCACGGCATTTCTCGGCTCTGGGACCCTCGGTGCCGTTCATGTTTATGGGCAGCCCTACGATTATCTCACCTGCGTTCTGTTCACGGGAGATGTCTGCGACCTTCTGCGCCAGACGCTCTGCATTGTATTCTTTTATAGTACCCACGGGCGAAGCCAGAAATTCCGAGTTGTCCGAAACAGCTATGCCTGTTCTCGCATCGCCGTAGTCTACTGCAAGTATCCTCATATCTCATTTACCTCATTTGTCTGAATTTTTTGTCGATGTCCGCCTGAACATCGGTGCGTTCCTGCCGAATAATTTAATGATTCTTTCTCCGCAAGGCGGTATAAACTTCTTGAAACTTATGAATAAATGCATTTCACGGCTAATATTTTATGAACGAATACGCCGCAAATGTTAAGAAAATCGGGACGGCTTTGTGAGTGATGCACAAGCGGCTTGAACATTTTCAACTAAATATATATTATATCACAGATTTCAGGAGCAAGTTAAAATACACGTTAAAAACTATATGAACTTTCACTTAAAATTAAGCTTATCCCCTTTACTTGCGGCTTTTTATGTGCTAGAATAGCTTATGGAAAGTAAATGGATACATGGAAGTAAAGTGAATTGAAAGTAAGGGAAGTAAAGAATGAAAAAATTCAGAGTACGCAGCATCCTTGCTGCCATCTGGGCAGCAGGTATGCTGACGGTACAGCCGACAGCTGCTTTTGCACTTGGGGATGTTGAACTTGACTGCACAGCAGCAACCGTGTCCGATAACTGGGCACAGAGCGCAAAATTCACCTATTCACCCGAGGATCCCAACGCACCCGCAGGCTTCGATGCCACCAGGATGACTGAGGATTCCGTAGTACGTGTCAGCTATGAGCTGATCGAGGTGCATGAACTGCCCGAGGGCGAAGCAACAGGTTATCCTGTTGAACTGGTGTTCCAGAGCTGGTCCGATCCCGATACCCCTCTGACAGACAGCGATGGAAGAGTCTGGGCGACAGTAGCCCCATCGTCTATAGATGAGGGGAATAATATCGAATATTTTAAATATTCCGATATTGCCAAAGCATATGGCACCAATGATTTCGGCAAGGTGGATCGTATGCTTTTCAGTTCCACCAACGATGCCAAGATGAAAGTGACCTCCGTTACAGTTACAGAATGTAAGGAAACGGGCGACCATTGGGTGGCTTCTGCCGGTGCAGAGGCTGAAAGAGCCAGCCGTGACAGATCACTTGCAGTGATAGTAGGCGGCACAGCGCTGATACTTGCGATGATAATGGGCATAATATGGTTCATACTCGGCAAAAAAACAGGCGAAGCTTTCGACCTTGCTACAGGCGAGTTCATCGACAAGCGTGACGCCGTATAAATACAGATCTCAAGATAAGCTTTATCATAATAACATCATAGCAGAACGCTCCCGAACAGGGGGCGCTTTTGTTTTATGGTCATAATTTATACTGCATGAAATTCCCGTTTTTCCTGAAACCGAAGTCGGTATACAAAAGCACGCCCATGTCCGATGCGGTTATGTGTACCGCACCGCAGCCACGCTGTCTTGCCTCCTCGACCACCCTTGAAAGCAGCTCACGGGCAATGCCCATCCTGCGGTGATCTTTCTCGGTGAACATACTTGAAAGCAGTCCGAGCCTGCCCGAGGGACAGCCGAAATACGGCGGCTTCTCCACAATGGACATACCGCTTGTGCCGACTATCCTATCACCGTCCATCGCCAGCCATGATACGAAAGTATCATCCGCCATATGCCTTTGATAGTAGTCTTTGAGCGCAGGCGTAAGGTCGATGTCCTCTTTGGCACCTTCCTCACGCAGCTGCCTTATCCTCATCTCTATAAAAATATCGAGCTCTTTTTCTGTGAGCTTTTTGTAGGTTATTTCCATGTCACTGCTCCTGTATCAGTCCAGCGCATCAGCTGTGTGACTGCCTTTTCCGAAAGTTATGATGATGTCCGTGTATTCTCCACGCACCGATTCCGCCGTGATATCGTGTCCCAGTCTCCTGCACAGACTTTTTACTATGTACAGCCCCATGCCCGTGCTGCCTGCATGGTATCTGCCGTTTTCTCCCGTGTGAGATTTCTCGAAGATGTGCGGCAGGTCTTTTTCGGGTATGCCTATGCCGTTGTCACGAAAGTGCAGGCGTGTGCCCTTGGCATTTTCCTCCGAAAATACGAATATCTCAGGCTCACGGGAGGTATCTATGTACTTCATGCTGTTGCTCATCAGCTGACCTAAAATATATCCCAGCCACTTGCTGTCTGTCATTACCTCTTTGTCAAGACCCTCTGTGCGTAGGCTGACACCCAGCTGCTGCAATGCTTCACGGTGCTTTATGGCAGTCTCCGTAAAAGCACGCTTCAGCACGACTTTCTTGATTATGTAGTCCTTTTCCGCATTTTCGCTGCGTGCGTAATACAGCACATTGTCGATGTAATCCTCTATCCTGTGCAGCTGCAATGAATACTTCTTGCCATCGGGGTCGTTGTGGCTCATAAGCTGTAAGCTTGCCACGGGCAGCTTTACTTCGTGTACCCACATTTCGATGTATTCACGGAACTGCGAGGCTGTCCTGCGGTGTGCGGCTACGTTCTCGCACATGGATTTTCCTGCGTCCACCAGCAGCTCGTGTATTATCTTACCCTCCATAAACTCAGGCTCATCCACCATCTCCGAGATAAGATACTTCTTATCCAGCTTTTCGATATCCTCCGTGAGCCTGTCATAGAAACGGTGCTTGCGGAAAAATCCCCACAGCAGCATCGTCACCCCTGTGAGAATTATCATCGAACCCACTATCACTATCTGCTCGATAGTATCATGGAAAGCTATCATGAATATGACCGACAGTGCCAGCCCTGCCAGAGTTATGCCTATGGCAGCAGCCTTGTCTTTCAGGTATTCCTTGAAACTCATATCAGCACATACCCCTGTTTTTTGCGTGTCTCGATGGCATTGTCGCAGCCGAACTCGTCAAGCTTTGCACGCAGTCTGCTGATATTTACGGTAAGAGCGTTGTCGTTGAGGTACTCGTCGTTGTCCCACAGGGCTGTCATCAACTCATCACGGGTGACTATCTCGCCCTGCTTTTCCAGCAGCTGACCGAAGATTATCATTTCGTTCTTTGTGAGCACCAGCTCATGGTCGCCGTCGGATATAGTGCCTCTTGCAGTATTCAGCTGCATACCACGGTATGAGTTCTTCTCCTCTACCCTCGAAAAACGCTTCAGCACCGCAGATATGCGCAGCAGCAGTATTGTGGGGTTGTAGGGCTTTGTGATGTAGTCGTCCGCACCGTAGCTCATGGAGATGACCTCGTCAGTCTCCGATGCACGGCTGGTCACCATTATAACAGGCACGTTTGAGGTGCGCCTTAACTCCTGCAATATCTGCTCACCGTTCATGCCGGGGAGATTTATGTCCATAAGCACAAGGTCGGGGTCGGCATCAAGTATCTGTTTTACGCTGATACTGAAATCCGTGATGCAGGCAACCTCGTAACCTGCGTTTACGAGCAGCTCTTTCAGCCCCGAAAGTATCGCTGTATCATCTTCTGCAATAAAGATCTTGCTCATTGTGTTTTCTCCTTATCTGTAGTATAAGCCTTATGATAGTATTATACAATATTTTCCTGATTTTATCAAGGGGGAATATTACAAAACTGTAAGATAAAGAAATATTAAAAGCAGGACAAACAAGAGACAGCATGATATAATAAAGACACAGTAAGGGGAACGACCCCATCAAAGAAAACAAAACAACATATGAAAGACCGAAAAGGAGAATAACTATGAAAAAGACAATAAGAGCTAAGAGAATGATGATCGCAACAACAGC
>CADALT010000032.1 GCA_902788785.1 uncultured Ruminococcus sp. | reverse complement strand
GCGGTTCATGTCTGAGCGACTGTCCGCAGAGCTGTATCGAACTGAAAGAAAAAGCTGTTATCCGTCAGGAAAACTGTCTGCACTGCGGAAACTGTGCGGAGGTCTGTCCTGTGGGGGCAGTCATAAGGAGGTGATCGTATGGTGAAATTAGACGTTCTGATAAACTATCTTCTTTCCGAGAGAAACGATGTTGACGGAATAGAGATACCCGACAATGATGCGGACAAATTCCGCCTTTACCGAAGCCTTGTGAATATCCGCCCTGCTGTAAAAGCTGATGAAGAATTTCTGCAAGCCGAGGACGAATTTCTCACATCAATGACCGAGAAAAAAGGCATCACCGATATTGCAGACTTAACGCCCATAGAGGACGGTATCTATTTATGGCAAGGCGACATCACGACCCTCAGATGCGGTGCGATAGTCAATGCCGCAAACTCGGGAATGACGGGCTGCTGGCAGCCGTGCCACAGCTGTATCGACAACTGCATACACACCTTTGCAGGGGTTCGTCTGAGGTATAAGTGCGGCGAGATAATGCTGGCGCAGGGACATGAAGAACCCACGGGCAAGGCAAAGATCACCCCTGCATATAACCTGCCTTGTGACTATGTTATACACACGGTGGGACCCATCGTGCAGGGAGAACTCACCGATGAGCATTGCCGCCTGCTGGAAAGCTCCTACAAAAGCTGTCTTGAAATAGCTGTACAAAATAATGTACAGTCTGTGGCGTTCTGCTGTATCTCAACGGGAGTGTTCGGATTTCCGCAGGACAAGGCGGCGGAGATAGCAGTCCGCACTGTCAGGGAGTTTTGCAATAACCACGATATAAAGGTCATTTTTGATGTGTTTGGAGATGATGACTATGAAATTTACAAGAAATTACTCGGCGGAAATTGAACGCCTGAAAAAAGAGATCGAAACGGCTGATGCTGTCGTGATAGGTGCGGGCGCAGGACTTTCCACCGCCGCAGGTTTTACCTATTCGGGCGAACGTCTGCAAAAATACTTCGGGGATTTTGTGGAGAAATACGGCTTCCGTGATATGTATTCGGGTGGATTTTATCCGTTTTCAACACCCGAGGAGCTATGGGCATACTGGTCACGCTACATATACATCAACCGCTACATGGACGTAGATAACGGCACGTACAAGCGCCTGTATGAGCTGATGAAGGACAAGGACTATTTTGTTCTCACCACCAATGTTGACCACCAGTTTCAGAAAGCAGGCTTTGACAAAAAGCGCTTGTTCTACACCCAGGGCGACTACGGGCTATGGCAGTGCAGTGAACCCTGTCACCAAAAGACATATGACAACGAGGAGACCGTCAGGGCGATGTTTGAGCGGCAGAAGGATATGCGTGTACCTACCGAGCTTGTGCCACGCTGCCCCATATGCGGAAAGCCCATGAGTATGAACCTGCGTGCCGATGATACCTTTGTTGAGGACGAGGGCTGGCACCTTGCGGCTGAACGCTATGAAGATTTTTTGCAGGATCACGATGGTCAGCACATTTTGTTCCTTGAACTTGGCGTGGGCATGAACACTCCCGGCATCATCAAGTATCCCTTCTGGAAGATGACCTACGCTGACCCGAATGCGGTATATGCCTGCCTGAATTTTGGCGAAGCCTATGTGCCTGATGAGATAGTAAAGCAGAGCATCTGCATCAATGGGGATATACGTGAGGTGCTTTCGGAGATCGGATAGCGGCACGGTAAATAAGTAAAAAAATCTTACAAAAAATTCTTTGATAAATTATACAATCTGACGGGGACACATTTTTGCGAATTTAACAAAGTTTATATTTATTTGCAGCTTAATGTTGCAATTTTGTAGAAAATGTGCTATATTATATATAGAAATTCAAAATGTTCACAAAATGTTTATCATAACATTTCAAAAATGAGCACTGATAACACCGAAATGATGACGGCAATGCCGATGCTGCAGACATCGCACCGTCAGCCTCCAAATAAAGAGCATAAAGGCTCTTATATTAAACGACATAAATTTCTGTACATTTTAATGTCGTTTAATATAAATAACAGAATTCTTCTTTTCTCGTTCCTCTATAAAAGCACCCACATCGTATAATGCGATGTGGGTGCTTTGCTTAATGAGAATATTCTAAATAATCTAAGCGTATCAGTCAAATGTCGTTGTGAACTGCTATACCAGTGGCTTTATACCTTTGATATGTGCCGCTATCATGGCGATATCGGTGACATTCACTTTCTCGTCGTCGTTTACGTCGGCATTGGCAAGACCATCGCCCTCAAGAGCTTTTATGCCTTTGATGTGAGATGCTATCATGGCGATATCGGTGACATTGATCTTAGCATCAAGGTTCACATCGCCTTTCATAAGCTTTTTGTTATCGGGCTTTGATGAGCTGTCTTTCTTAGGTGTGGAAGATGCTCCCGACTTGCTTTCGGTATTCGATGAGCTGTCTTTCTTAGGTGCGGAGGAAGTTTCCGACTTGGAAGAGCTCTTCGAGTCGGCACTGCTTGCAGGCTCTTCAGCTTTAAAGTTCACTGTATATTCAACTTCACGGCAGAAATCATCGGAGGCCGCTTTTGCTTCAACTCCGTTTACCGTCACCTTTGTATCTGCTGTAAACATATGGGATTCAATAGGGTAGAGAGTAAATTTCGCAGTGTATGTTTTTCCTGCTGTAAATTTATCCTTGTCGGTAAGTTCCTTGCTGCCGTCATACCATTTTACAGAGCTTACTTTACTGATACCCTCGGAGTTTGTGGTCAGAGCTGTTTCGGGACTTTTGCCTGCCACGGGTGCATTTGCGGTCAGCTTGACATCGGCTATCTGAACGTAAGAGGCTCTTGACAGATAACCGGGTGTTTCCAGAGTATCTATACGGGCATAGGTTTTATCATAGCGATCTTTGCAGACTGTACCACGACCGCCCCTCAGAGCAGCACATACCATGAACATATCCTCTGATTTTTCTGCTGCCCCGGTTTCCCATTTATCGGATACCGCAATGGTCGTTAGCTGCCTGTCGCCGGCAAACATAAATGCCATATCATTTACCTTGCTCGTATCGAAATTTCTAAGATCCAATTTAGTCAATTCGGTGCAATCATTAAACATACTGCTCATATCAGTTACATTTGATGTATCAAATGTGCTTATATCCAACGATTTCAGGCTGCTGCAACGTTGGAACATACCTTTCATATCAGTTACGTTTGATGTATCAAAACTGCTTGTATCCAACGATGTCAGACTGCTGCAATCACTAAACATAGAGGGCATATCTGTTACATTTGATGTATCAAAACCACTTAGATCCAATGATGTCAGGCTGCTGCAATCATCAAACATAAAGCTCATATCAGTAACCTTAGAGGTATCAAATTTATCGGTATCCAATAGTTTGAGGCTGCTGCAATCCATAAACATAAAACTCATATCAGTTACTTTTGATGTATCTGCATTTGCTAGAGTAATAGACTCTACAGCCTTGAAACCTTGAAACAGTCCGGAACAATCCGCCGGCAATACCGTACCTTTATCGGCAGTTATATGCTTGATACGTTGCATGACACGCTCATTCTTTGCAAATGCCTTTACCTCAGCAGTAGTAACTTCACCGCTAAGTTTGAGCACATCGTCATCAAGCACAGCTGTTTCAGTCTCAGCGTCTGCACAAACAGAGCTTTCGATAAATGTATGGTTCGCAACATTTATACCGTTTCCGAACACCATGGTCAGTGCCAGTGCGGCTGCTAACAGTTTTTTGGTTTTCATGATATCGACTCCTCTTTTCTATGTGATATGAAAATATAAATATTTATGAATAACATTATAACATATTACATAAAAATTGTCAACAAAAAATGCCCCGCTCCTGCTATATATCGTGTGGGTGCAGATCGTTAAGGCGAAACTGATCTAAATAGTGGCTATGTTAAATTACCGTCATATATCGCCGCTTTCGTTTTATGCAATGTCACAAAAATAATAACACCCCCTTGACAAATGTAGGAGAACAGTGTATTCTTATTTAGGAGAACGACGTTCACCTTATTGAAGGAGATGATAAAATGCCCAGAGATAAAAGCGATAGCCATGTGCGCATCATTGCGGCCGCCAAGGCAGAATTTCTCAAACACGGCTTTAAAAATGCTTCGATGCGGCGTATAGCGGCGAATGCAGATATCACTGCATCGGGACTGTATAAGCATTTCAAGAACAAAGAGGAAATGTTCGCTTTCCTTGTACAGCCTGTGATAGACAGCTTTTTTGAGCTTTACAGGCAGAAAGAGCAGGAAGAGCATGAGGCTATAGAGAAAAAGGGTGCAGAGGGTGCATTTATCAATGAAGATTCCGTATATGCCATGCAGTTCATATACGATCACTTTGATGAGTTCAAGCTGCTGGTCTGCTGTTCTCAGGGGACGAGATATGAGGATTATGCCCATACACTGGCGATGATCGAGGAGGAGACTTCTTTGAAATTCATTGAAGATCTCAGGCAATACGGCTGCTATGTTCCCGAGTTTGACAGACGGGAATTTCATTTGCTGGTATCATCGAATGTTGAGGCGGTATTACAGCCGATACGGCATGATTTCACCCGTGAAGAAGCTATGCACTATGCACAGACCATCGGAAGCTTTTTCGAGAAGGGCTGGAAGTGGTTCTGCGGAATAGAGTGATGGATATATCGGCTATATGCCGATATAAATTTGGGACAAAGTTAGCTTCATCTAACTTAAATTGGGGAGGTAACGCAGATGACATGGCTTGCAGAAAATATCATGTCGATCGTATTATTGCTTGTGGTGGCACTGGCGGTATTTTTTATCATCAGGAACAAGCTGAAAGCAAAAAGATCGGGCAAAGGCTGCGGCTGCGGATGTTCGGGCTGCAGCGGATGCAGCTGTATATCAAAAAAAGGTCAGCATCAGTAAAATGCTATATTATATATGAGGAGGACAAATATGAAGTTAACAGACTCAAAGGCGGATATGCAGGGCAAGATCCTTTCGGTTGGCGGAGAGGATCACTTTATGAACCGCATCACGTCCATAGGCATCACTGAGGGCACTCGCTTTCAGACAGTCAGGAACGACAAGAAAATGCCTGTACTGATCTATCTGAGGGAGACACTTATCTCACTTAACAGAGCAGATGCGGAAAGGATAGAGGTGGAGAAGATATGACAGGGAGCATTGCACTGCTGGGACAGCCTAACTCAGGCAAGTCCACTATCTACAACAATCTGACAGGTTCACGCCAGCACGTTGGCAACTGGGCAGGTAAAACAGTCGAAAAAAACGAGGGCAGCTTTACATATAACGGCACGAAATATATCGTTACCGACCTGCCCGGAAGCTATGGTCTGTCGGGAAATTCCGACGAGGAGATCATTACCACCGACTTCATAAGATCGGGTCAGAGCGAGCTTACAGTCGTGCTGGTAGATGCATCACAGCTTGAAAGAAGTATGTTCATGCTTGCTGAATTCGCAAGAATGGATAAACCTGCGATGCTTATACTGAACATGATGGATGTCGCTGAAGGTATGGGCAAGGAGATAGATACCAAAGCCCTGGAAAAGAAGCTGGGTATACCTGTGCTGCCTTTCAATGCGACAGATACAAAGGATTACGATAAGCTCAAAAAACTCATTGCAGAGGAAATGAAAGCTCCGCATAAACTGAAGATAGCTGCCCCTGCCGAAAAGGCTGACGTAAAAGCCGACAGCAAAGAAAAATTCAAGTGGGTAAGCGAGATACTTGAAAATGTGACAAGGACAAAAGATGCTATATATAAGATGTCAAAATTCGACCGCCTGATGACAAGACCCGTGCTCGGAAAGGTCATATGTATCGCTGTGGTACTGCTGGCTTTCGTTGTGGCTATGCTATTCATGATGCCTTTTTCGGGCGTAGGTCAGATGATACCGACACTTCTGCACGACCCCATCGAAAAACTGCTGACAAGCTGGAACGTTCACCCGTGGATAATCTCCATATTCAGCATGATGCTGCCGAACACACTTTCATTTACCCTTTCGATGGCAGGCTTTGTATTCGGTGTCAACATTGTATTCGGTTTTCTGGAAGAGACAGGCTTTATCGCCCGTGCGGCTTATCAGTTTGACGGACTGCTGTCCAAGCTCGGTCTACAGGGCAAGGCTATCTGTCCCATGCTCATGGGCTGCGGCTGTACCATTGGCGGTGCCTGCGGAACGAGAGTCATGGACAACTGGGGACAGAGGATGCTGGCAATGTCTATAGTCTGGGCGGTGCCATGTGCATCTATCTGGTCCATAATCCCCGTTATCTCGGGAATGTTCTTCTCATGGTGGCAGACTTTGCTGGTATGTGTGGGTATACTTGTTTATGTGGTAATTACCATGGTGGTAGTATCAAAGTTTTTCTGCAAAAAGCTTGTACCTAATGATACAAAAAGCGGTATGATAATGGAGCTTCCTCCGTATCACAAAGCACATTGGAAGCACATCTTCAAGGAAGCAGCTTATAAGGCATGGGATATTTTCAGGAGAGCGCTGGGAACAGTTACGCTTGTATCCGTTATATTCTATGTGCTTTCATTCAGCAGTGACGGCAATGTAAACAACAGCCTTATCTACCGTGTGGGAACATTTATTGAGCCCGTTACAAAGTTCTTCGGTATGGGCTGGCAGACTTTCATGGCATTCTGCAGCGGTGCGTTTGCGAAGGAAGCTGTGCTCGGTACGCTTAACGCTGTATTCATGGGCAACAATTCGCTGATGGAAGCGACATTCTTCTCACAGGCAACATCTACAGATGCAGCACTGCTGGGAAGTGCCATGACGCAGATGATATCTCCTGCGGAGGCACTGGCTTTCATGTTTGCGACCACATTCAACATTCCCTGCATTATGGCACTTTCGACGACCTACAAGGAATCACATTCACTGAAATGGACTGTAAGAGTAGCACTGTTCTATATCTGCAATGCGCTGATCGTATCCTGCGTGGTATATCATGTTGCCAATCTGTTTATGTGACCTTAGTTTAGTAAAAAGAGAAAAGCACCGTTCCTGCGTATCTGCGGGAGCGGTGCTTGTTGTATTAGATATAGTCTCGATAAAGAAGGACATATCCTTTGCTTATATTATCATGTTTCCGAAGTCTATCACCCTGTCACATATTTTCAATGCCGCAGGACGATGTGTTACGATCACCACCGTTTTATCCGTCATATTCCGCAGATTTTGGAGCAATCGTTTTTCCGTATCGGGATCAAGAGCCGAGGTAGCTTCATCGAGGAGCAGTATAGGGCTTTCTGAAAAAATCGCCCTTGCTATGGCTATTCTTTGCATTTGTCCCTCCGAAAGACCTGTTCCTCGTTCGCCTAGCAAAGTATCTATGCCGCCGTCAAGCTCTGATACGAAATCCCGTGCACAGGCGATCTGCAAAGCCTTGTTGATACGCTCATCGTTTTTAGCAGCTTTCTTGTCGGCAAAAGCTACGACCTCACGGATAGTGCCGCTCATAAGCTGATTACCTTGAGGGACATATGCAAACAGCCTGTGCCATTCTGCCGAAAGCGGTTTCTCTCCGCCCGTATCGATCAGATACCGCTTGCCGCCGTCGAGCTGATAAATGCTCATCAGCAGTTTCAGCACCGTGGACTTTCCGCAGCCGCTTTGTCCCGTGAACGCCACATATTCGCCCTTGCTGATCTCGATGCTGAGATCTTTAAGTATCGGCGTCTGATGATCCTTTGACAAGTCTTTTATGCTGTCAACAGTCTGATAGTATGTGAATTTGGCGTCGCGCAGCCCGAATGACCGAAGCTCATTGGTATAATAATTTTTGACAGTATCGATATCAAGAGTACGGTTTGTGTAGTCATCTGTAAAATCCTCTATCTCCATAAGACGTTCCGCACTTGCCGTCATAGCATAAAAGCGTGGCAGATAGCCTGTGATATTGGCAAAAGGAGCCTGTATTTGAGATATGAGCTGTGTTATCGCTGTCAGTGTACCATAGCTGATCGTGCCGAGCAAAATACCATATCCGCAGTAGCACATACCAAACAGGTACATTCCGTTCATAGCTGTGCCAAAACCTATATTACAGAAATTGGAGAAGTGATTTTTTCTCATTCTTGCGTTCTTATGCTCATGCATTTTCTCCTCAGCCTGTGTTTCGGTCTGCTGTTCTGTGGCGAAGGAGCGTATCATCATCATACTGCTGATATGCTCCTGCAAGAATATGCGCAGCTTGCCGTCCTGCTCCTGCACTTTTTTATGAAGTTTTTTCAGCACTTTGCGTAAAGCATAGGTCAACATTATCAACAGCACGCCGCAGGGCAGAAGTACGCAGGCAAATCGACGGTCGAGTACTATCATCATGATGAGTGCACTTATCAGCTTGACCACCATTCCTGCCAGTCCGGGTAGTATCTCAACATAGCTGTTTGCGACAACCACTGTGTCATTGGTAAGCCTGTTGAGCCATTCGCCCGAATGTACAGCATTGACACTTGCGAAGTCCTTTTGCAGGATATTGTGCATCAGCCTGGCTTTGAAGATATTTTCAAAAGTCGCTTTTGAAAGTTCATTCAGCCATCGAATTACCGCCCTTATACCGATCTGTGCCGATACAAGCATAATACTCAGGAGAACATAGTGCCAAAAACTGCCCTTGTCATGTGCCGTGGCACTATCGACCATATTGCGCAGTAAGATGGCATATAATACGCCGCTGCCGCCGTTCAGAGCCTGCACGAGCATCAAGGACAGTATATAAAGCTTTTTTCTTTCGGGAATGGTATATAGCCATTTTAATGTATTATTTTTCATCGTTTAAGTTTCTGTTTTATTTTATCACGAATGTAAAAAACAGGGCGTTTCAAAAAAATAAGATCCACCCAGATCCTCACATAGAGCCTATACGGAAGATAGTTTACATCGTGCCATTTTCCCTTTCGGCAGTATTCCGTCACAATACCCTTTATCTGCTCGGGCAGTACATATTCAAACTGCCAGCAGTTGTCGCCGCATATGATATATTTATCGTCATGGGCATGGATAACACGATGTATGACACCTTGCTCACTGCCACGAACATACACCACCAGATCATACCGTTTAGGCTTATCCGTGAGCTTTTCGATAACGACAGCGTCCTGACCGCTCCGTATCATAGGGCGCATACTGATACCTTTTGGGACGCTTATATATCGTCCGTCACGCTCCAGCATATCAAACTGGATCTGTCCCATCTGCTCACCTCATTCCATCATAAGCAATTTTTGCCGCCGATATATCCATATTACAGCCGAGTCTGTAGAGCTTGACCGTATCGGCAAGGCTGTCTATCAACCTGAGCGTTTTCATCATCAGCTCACTGTTCTTGGGACGGTAGACCTGTTGGAGCAGCATTTTATATGCCTGTTCAAAGCCGATCGGCTCGATGTGATTGTTGTCAGCTCTTGTCAGGATACAGATCGCTTTCAGCAAAACGGAGGTATTTGTGCCGAGCCTGTGCTTGCCGTTATATGGTGTACCGTAGGCGATAACTCCGCTGTCGGTGATATGTAAAAGAGGTTTATCGTCATTCACCATAAAAGCCCTGTCACCGAAATGCTCTCTCCAAAGCCTTGTGTGCGTGGACTTGCCTGTGCCGCTTTTCGCTGTGAAAAGATAGCCTACACCGTCCACCGCCACAACAGAACCGTGAAACAGTATCGTGTCAAAGTCTATCATTTTCTCAGCTATCTTGCGGTACACAGCCAATTCTTCAAGATAGCTGTCAGCAGTATCATAGGGCTGTCTGCCCTCTAATAAAGCTGATTTGGCGTTCTTTTCACGCTCATGGTCGATATCTGCCTGTGTTGTGGATATACAACAGTCAGCCTTATCTTCTGTAAGATAGTCAAAGCAGTACTCGTGCACTTCCTCATAGAGAGAGTTTATCTCAATGACCTTATCCGCTATCTTGTACCTTTTTACCATACTTTCTCACAGCCTTTACAGTATTTTTGAACTTCTCCCTGCGAAATGTCACGGCACGGATAAAATGCCATAATGCGCCTATCGGATACAGCAGGATACACTTTTTCACGATAGGGAAGTAAACAGCCATTTGATTGGTCGTCGGGAATATCTTGCCGAGCCAGAAGGCAGCTTCTGAGCTAACGGCAAGCTGCTTTTTGATGACATTATCTATTGTGCCGTATGTTCCCGCCGTGAGATAGAACATCAGCATTTCATGTTCGCTCTGTGCCAGCTCGGGAAGTTTGTCCGATGAAAAGACTTTGATAGCCAACGCTCTGCGCTTTTGTTCAAAATCGGCTATTTCAAGCTTTCTGCACTGTTCTTTGATATAGTCCCGATCGAGAGCATCGCCCTTGACTTTGCAGTAAACATAACAGTCCATGAGGGAGCGTATGCCCGTACCGCTGCCGTTATAGTGTTTCCATTCGTGTGCGGTCATGTAGATATAGAGATCCTCGTCCGAGAAATGATAGCCGTGACCATTGTCCTCGTCCTTTCGGAGCAAACGCTTTGTGTCGGCATAATACTTGTAAAGAGGTTCGGCATGGGCAGAGCTGAACAGAGAAGTGTGAAGCTCAAAATTCAGCACAGGCGGTTTCATATACACATCATGGTTGCTTATGCCGTAATGTTCAGCAATATAGCCGTGTGAGAGCATTATCTCCTTGCTCTGCTCCTGCTTGTCTGCATCGAACAGCACATCATTATCCGACATTTCACGCATACCGTTCTCGGGATACAGGTCTTTGAGCACCGAGCCTTTCATGGGCATATACCATATGCCGTTTTTCTCAAGATCGGCGAGGATAGCACAACGCTCCATATCGAGGTAGATATTCTTGCGGACAGCTTTTTTGTATGCCTGATCGAATTGCTTATCCTGCACTCCTGCCCTTAAAAGAGAGATCTGTACGGCAGCTCTCACAGAATGAAATTTCGCCAGACGATAGAGCTTTTCCAAGTCCATAGCCTGCATGGCAGCCGTATCAGGAGTGATACCGTTCAAGGCACAAGACAGCATATATAGCAGGGACTTTTGAGTGTCGTTCATTCTGCCAATGCCCCGATAGAAACGAGTTTGCCAATAATGTTTTTCACATCACGCTCCACAGTAGGACGGTCAGCACCTGTGTATTCTGCGAGGATATTGTCAACAATGGCTTTTTCCGTGGTATCTGCTTTCAGGCACTCAATTATGAACGCCGCAGTTTCGTTATTTTTAACTATCCCCTTGAATTTGGTATCGCTTGTACTTATCATATAATGCTCGCCCCTTGTGACATGGGTGAGAAATCTCGGATCCAGTTTCATAGATATTTCCTTTCTTGCCGATAATGTCTAAAACGGCAGGACAGCGTATTGCAGCCTGCCGTCGCTGTGCTGCTTATTAGGGATTAGTCCTCATCGCCATCTAGAACATTTTCCAAGCTGCTCGTTGTGATGACGTCTTCGATATCGAACGTAGTGATTTCCATTTCTGGTGTTATATACTTCTTTTTCATGTTTTTTCCTTTCTACTGAACTATACCATTGATGTTGGCTTTGACTGCATCGCCGTAAACGGTATGCTCATTTCCTTTTGCATCCTTATACACAAGATACGCTCGTACATACCAAACGGTTTCAGTTGTTACTTTGCTCTTTGTCCAGGTATACTTCAGATTTTTTGTTTCGGCTGTGGCTTTCGTAGACAGCTTTACAAACTCTGCATTGTCAGCCGTTACGTTCACACCAATAGACGAATTACTTGTTGAGACAAGACCGCCCTTGACCATTGTAAAGTCTGTAGGAATGTTGAGAACTGATACGAACGAAACTTTTCCTGTTGTCGCATTCGGCGTTACGCTTTCAATGATTGCCGTTCCGGACTTCTCGATTTCTGCTGTATCGTCAATATAAACAGCCTCAAGCGTGACTGCTTCTGATGGCATATAAAAACTATATGTCTCGTTTGAAGAAACCTTAACACCGTTTCTTGTCCAGTGAGAGAACGTCTTTCCGCTTTCAGGTGTGTCAGCTGTAACTTTCATCACTGTTGAAACCTCATATGCCCCGTTTGTTGTTCCGTCAGAGAGCTTTCCACCTGTTACAGTAACGTTAAAAGTTTCCGTCTTTTTCTCATAAACTACTGCAACGTTGATCTCCGTTTCAGGCTTTTCTGCCACAAGAGCCGCAACAGCGTTCTTAACTTCGTCAGCCGTTGTGTAAAGCGTATCATTTACCTTCCAACCTGTAAAGTTGTAACCGTCCATATAAGGTGCGCTCGGTACGGTATAATCTGCGTCTGTGTAGTTTTCAGCATAAACGGTTTTCTTGGTGCTGATACCGTTTATATCGACCGAATTGATGATGACCTCTGTCTTTTCAAGCATAGGTATAACGATAGTTTCTCTGCTGATCTCCTCACCGCATACCGAGCAGTAGACCACACTGTCATAAGAGCCGTTACTTGTATAAGTGGCAGGCACCTCGTTTTCAATTACGGTTTCGGCTGGGGTGTGACCCTTTGCAAATGCTGTGATCCCATCAGGATAAATAGCTTCATTTTCGCCGTTGGCATCTAAGAAATACCTTTTATTAGCTTCATCGTGCCAATACTCGACCGTACCGTTTTCGGTGCAGGTCGGTGCGACTGCTTCATGGTGTGTAAGTGGTATCACAGCTATCGTTACAGCTTCAAGAGTAGTTTCAGCATACTTGCCATTTTCAATAACATAATACTTACCGTTTGAGTCCTTGTAATACTCGATATTTCCTTCCTCTGTGTAGGTAGCAGCCTTGGCTTCGACCTTTTCGTATTCATCTACAAGGAAAAGCCTGAAATCATCGACCTTGTACCATACTTTGTCAACACCCTCTGCGCCGATATCTGCTGTGCCGTCGGTCACATAGAAGTCCACATATGCGGTTACTCCGTTTTCTGCACCGACCGCAGTTATGCTGTCAACTGAACCGTTTGCGCTTAATGCGACAAGATTTTCGCTATCGGAAGCCACAACAGCCGTCAGTCTGTACTTTCCGTTCACAAGATCGGTTACTGTCTGGTGAACTCTCCAACCCTTGTCCCAGGTGTTGAACATCCAGTTTCCGTCACTTCCTGACATCTTATTGCTGTCGCTGCTTGTTTCTCTTGCACCACCGTTATCACTTGTCTTGAATTTCCAACCTGTGATATCGCCTGTTTCAAAGCTTGGATTAGTCAGCTTTGATGTTACATCGGCAACATCATTGGTTACGGTGTACCTGCTGCCGTCCCAGTATGAAGTATAGCCCTCTGCCACAAATGCTGCGGCAGGCTTGCTTGCAAACGTTCCGCCCGAAACACTGAATGTTCCGCCGTCTGCGTTATGTTCCCAATCAGTATATCCCGCTGCAATAGAACTGTTGAATGTTCCGCCTGTGATAGTTGTACAGCCTGTTGTTTCGGCATTTTTAAGGGCATATATGATTCCGTTATAAGTACCGCTCTTGATAGTATAATCGTGTCCGTTTGTCCAGACATTACCGCCAACGCTGACATTTTCAAGAACGACCTTGCCTTTATAGTAATCTTTCCACAAAGGCACGTTGTTTATATCGCCTGTGATAGTGCCGTTCTTGATCGTTACGGTCTTATCGGGATCATTGTTTTGCAATATAACATTTCCATTGACCTTATGACCGTTCAGGTCGATAACGCCGTCATCACGGGTCACAGTAAGGCTGCCGGTGTAATTTGCGTCAAGCGTTAATGTGGGAGCTTCAGCCGCCTGAGCATTAAAATTATTGATGCCTTCGAGAGAATGAAATTCATCGGCATTTACATAATATACCGTGATCTGCTGTATCTGACATATCTCCTCACCATCATTGGTGATTGTCACGGAGGGTGAATTTACATTTGTAAATGTATATGTAGAATTATTATTTTTGGTTCTCACAGCAGTATCAGAAGAAATAGCAGGAACACCATTGTAACTATATCCGGTGAGGATAACAAGCTTTGTGATATATAAACCTTTTGATGCTGTGATCGTTCCGTGTTTGTTATCTTGTTCCGACACCGTAAAGCCACCCTCATCATCAGAATCAACCGCAATGGTGACATTTTCTCCTTTATAAGTGTTTGGTTGATCAGATCCGTATACACCTTCGGTGCTAAGCCCTTCACTCTGTTCTGCCGCATTCACAGCTATCACCGTGCCTCCTGTCAAAAAGCCGCCTACGTTTGCAGGAAAACTACCTGCTACAAGAGTCAGTGCCAACACGAGAGCGAGAGTTTTCTTACAGCCGCCATGTTTTCTCATAACTCAGTCCTCCTTCGTCATATTATTTTACTAAAAAACGTACCCCACAGGACACATTTATCCCATAGAGTACGCTGTATTACCATATGAAATTGTAAAAAAGGACACAGTTATACTATGCTTGCTTGAAGTGTACCGCATAGCCATAACCTTGTCACACCTTTCTGCTTAAACTATATAACGGATCTGTAATTATCCGATCATAGATATTATGAACTCACTTATATTTATTACTTTATCATAAATTCATATATTTGTCAATAGTTTTTAAACTTTTACAGCGTTATATACCAAAAGTTTTAAAAGCGATCTACACGCTTGCCTATGTCGTCGAAAAAAGCTATGCCTTTCAATAATGAAGAACATAGCCATTTACATATATTATGTCAGCACAACTCACTGTTTTCCTGTCAGTATTACTTATTGTTCGGGAATATGAGCTTTACGCTTGTTCCACTATGTTTGGCAGATGTGAGCTGCATAGTACCGTTGTGAGCCTCCGTGATCTGTCGGACGATGTTAAGACCCAGACCGTGCCTCAGATCAGATCTGTCATCGGTGCTTTCCATATAGTGAGGTTTTTCCTTTAGTTCCTTTAGCTTTTCCTCCGTTATACCAACACCGTTATCTGATACGGTCAGTTCGATAGTTTCGGCGGTGCAGTCAAGACGGAGTATTATATTGCAGCCTTTCGGGTTGTGACGTATGCTGTTCTGTACCAGGTTATTTATTGCCCGTGAGATCAGTCGCTCATCACAATCAAAGATGACCGTTTCGGCAGCAGGAGTTATCTCAATATCCACAGAATAACTGTCCGACAAGCCTGTGTTGAGCAATTCAGCCGCATATGAGCGTATCAGAGCTGCCGGACGTATAGGTGCTTTATTAAGGGGCTGCATCTCATATTCCAGCCTTGATACAAGGTTAAGGTCCTGCACCAATTCTTTTATTTTAGCGCCCTGCTGAGCTATTATCTCAGCTTCTTTGCGGATATCAGCATCCACATTTTTTTCATGGGCTATCCTGTCTGCATACCCCATGACCATTGAAAGGGGAGTGCGTATATCATGTGAAACTCCGCTTATCCAGTTGGCACGAGCCTGATTTTGCTTGCTAAGTATCAGTGATACCTTATTAACACTGTTTGCTACAGCCGATAACTCACCCCGTACCGAAACAGATATAGGCTCACCATTTTCAAGCGCCTCGATCGAATCAATGATAGGCTCTGTATTTTTTAGTATCTTTCGTTTAGAGAAAAAGTAAGCCAGGAATAATATCGCAAAATCGAACACCAGTATGCTTACGATGAAAAATGGGATACGTTCTATGGAATGCAGTGAAAAATAGTTGCTTGTAAGCTTCGTGTAGCTGTCTTTGGGATAGCCGAGCATCAGCATACCGTCAGTAGTATTTCTGATAAAAACGGGATGATCGGCAAGATAACCTTTTGAAATTACAGCAATATCCTGTACCGTAAACTGTTTGGGGATTTCCGAGGGGGCATTAAGTGTCCATATCACTTTTCCGCAAATATCTGTATAGACCGCCCAAATGTTATCGCTCTCCAGCTGTTTTGCAGACTCGTCCGTTATACCGTTAACAGAGACAGCTGTTTCCAGCTTATCTAACATATTTTTAGGAGAGATGTCGCCGTAGTCTTTTGAGATGATCTCGAAAAACGTCCAGCCGAAAGCCGCAATATTGAAAAAGAACAGTATCAGTATCATTGCGGTAAACCGTGCTAAAAATTTAGATATGTATTTTCCGAATGATCTCATGGCATTACTTCCTTGTTATCAGTTTATATCCCAATCCTTTGATAGTTATCAAAGATACAGGATATGATGCATCTTTTTCGATCTTCTCCCTTATCCTGCGGATATGTGCGTTAAGGCTGTTCCCGTAGCCGAAAGGATTGCTGCCCCAAAGTCTTTCACATAACACATCGACAGTGACTATCCTGCCCTCGTTGTGTGCAAGGGTCTCAAGTATGGTCATCTCCATTGCTGTCAACGGAATGATCTCTCCGTCTTTGTGCACCTCTGCACGGCTGAAGTCGATCATACTGCTCTCCAGGTTTATCATCGGTGAATCTTCCTTATAGCACCGACGCAAAACAGCATATATCCTAAGCACTAACTCCTGCGGCAAAAACGGTTTTGAGATATAGTCATCCGCACCAAGTCCCAATCCTGCTAACTTATCATTGCCCTCGTCCTTTGCAGTGAGAAATATCACGGGTATATCAGTGATACAGCGTATCTTCTGCATGAGATAAAAGCCGTCGCCATCAGGAAGCATAACATCTAAAACCGTAAGGTCGGGCTTTTTATCCTGTACGGCATCGATGGCATCTTTTACTGATGCTGCTGTGATAATGTTCTCAAAGCCATTATCCGATAAGGTAGATGAGACCATTTTCAAAAGCTCGGGCTCATCATCGACAAGCAAGAGCTTTTTGGTATGCAAAAAAGAATTATCCATGATACTCTCCTCCTTTATCTCCTATGGATATATTATAGCACAATTTATATGATTTGAAAACAGGCATTGGAAAAAAGTAAGGTAAAAGTAAGGTTGCGGGAAAGTTAATGTCAGAATGGTGTAGTATGATAGGGTATAGAAAGGAGTGGTCTATATGAATTATATCATCACTACACATGATCTGACCAAAAAATATAAACGCTATACCTCGGTCAATGATCTATCGCTTCACGTAAGAAAAGGGAGCATCTATGGCTTTATAGGACCTAACGGTGCAGGCAAGTCCACAACCATGAAAATGCTGCTTGGACTGACAGCTCCGACCAATGGCAGCTTTACCATTGATAAAAAGCACTTTCCCGATGACCGCATAGCTATTTTAAAAGAGATAGGGTCTTTCATTGAATCGCCTTCGTTCTATGCAAATCTTACGGGCTATGAAAATCTCGATATTATCCGAAGGATATTAGGTCTGAAAAAAAGCGATGTTGATGACGCATTGGAGCTGGTGGGTTTATCGGAATACGGCAGCAGGCTTGCTAAAAAGTATTCTTTGGGCATGAAGCAAAGGCTCGGTCTTGCAGGGGCGTTACTGGGCAGACCGCCTATCCTTATCCTGGATGAACCGACAAACGGACTTGACCCCTCGGGCATACACGAGATACGGGATCTGATAAGATCTCTGCCGAAGTTATACGACTGTACTATCCTTATTTCTTCCCATAATTTATCTGAGATCGAACTGATGGCAGATGATATCGGTATACTGAATCATGGCGAGCTGTTGTTTGAGGGCAGCCTGAACGATCTGAGGGCTAGGGCAAAGCAAAATGGAATGCCTGCAAATGACCTGGAAGATGTGTTTCTCTCTATGGTGGAGCAGGATAACCTCAGCAGAAAGCAGAGGGCTAAGCTATGAACATACTGGCGATAGAACTCAGGAAAGGGAAGCGTACAGGGGTCATCGCACTGCTGCTGATAGTGGGCATCTTAGGTGCCGCCTATGCTTTTCTCAACTTTATTGTGCGAAAAGATGCTTTGCTCGCTCTGCCGCTTGGACCTATGGATATACTGCTGACCCAGCTTTACGGCATGATAATGGTATTAAATATGTTTGGTATCATAGTCGCAGCCTGTATGATATATAATTTGGAGTTTAAGGGCAATGCTGTAAAAAAGATGTATATGCTGCCCATAAGCATATCGGGTATGTACCTGTGCAAATTCCTGATCTTATCGGTGATGTTCTTTGCAGCGATAGTTTTGCAGAATTTGGCGCTTATGAGTATCGGCATGAAAGACCTGCCGCAGGGAACATTTGATATGGATATGCTTGTAAAATTTGCCCTTTACTCATTCACGACCTCGATGCCTGTTTTATCGTTCATGGTATTTATATCTTCACGTTTTGAGAATATGTGGATACCTCTGGGTGTTGGTGTCGCAGGATTTTTAAGCGGGATGGCATTTGCTGATAAAAGCAACGGTCTGTTATTGACAGACCCGTTCATCATCATGCTGAAGCCTGCACTCGCAATGAGCGCAAAGCCTGATATGACCATTGTTATCTTTTCTTTTGTCATGACGGTGTTTTTCCTCGGTATTGGACTATGGACTGCAAAGAATATAAGATATGAGTAAGGAGAGATCTGAATGAGTTTTTTTGATCTGTTAAAAATCGAATTTATCAAAGTTAAGCGTTCAAAGATAGTGCCGCTGATATTCATTGCGCCTTTGCTGGTAGTCTGGTCGGGAGTAAAAAATCTCAGCCAATATTTTACCCCTGAATATACAAATGCCTGGGCGGCCATGTTCATACAGAGCGCATTGGTATATGCCTATTATCTGCTGCCGTTTTCGATGATAGTTGTCTGTGTTATGATAGCAGGCAGGGAGACAGGCAACAACGGTATACTGAAAATGTTAGCCCTGCCCATAAGCCGATATAAGCTTTGCGCAGCAAAATTCTGTGTGCTGTTAGCTTTTCTCTTTATGGAAATGGCACTGTTCTTTGCCGTGTTCACGATAGCAGGAACTGTAGCTACAAACACTATGGGTGTGAAAGAAACGATACCCATTCTTTATCTGATAAAAAGCTGTGCGGGACTATTTCTTACTATGCTGCCCTGTGTGACAGCAATGTGGGCTATAACGGTCATGTTTGAAAAAACTTTGTTATCCGTGGGACTTAATCTTCTGCTTGTGATACCCGGTGTATTGCTTTCAAATACGCCTGCATGGATAGCTTATCCTTACTGTTACAGTGGATATTTTGTGTCATGCTCTCTGCATGATTTTACTGCAAATTCTGCCGATGCTGTCTCGTTCAAACTTCTTCCGTTCCTGCCTGTTGCAGCAATGTTTTTTATATTGGTGCTGATGATAGCAGTCACAGGATTTGGCAAAAAGGAAATGCGGTAGTTTGATCTGAATTTGCGGACATTGGGACGATGTTGCCTTATGAAAAAGATCACAGTGGTGTGCTGTGATCTTTTTATGTATCTCATTTTTTATTTGACAATCAGCAGAATGTGCGTTATAATATACCCAACGCTCAGGGAAAGAATGCCGTTCTGGAAGGCACGAACTTTACGGAGGGTGTAACGGCGAAGGAGCGTTATCGGCAGATCGGCTGGCATAAAGCCTGAGGGGAAGTATAGCTATGAGATTTACGGAAATTGATCTGCAAACTGACGATATTATGTGGTTTGGGGTAGATATAAACGGTTTCATTTTTGCGTGTACATCAGCAGGGATAGCGAATGTTCCTGAATTTGTATGTGCGAGCAAGGAGCGAACAGATCTTATTGAGAAATATTTTACTGAAAAAACGGAAAAGACAACATCAGCAGTTCTTGAAACGCCATACATTGATAATACTTTAATGGAAGATGCTGTCGAACTTGCTGAAAAAGGAGTTTTTTCATTCGATGCTGTTACCGATAACAACGAACATAAAAGAGAATACGTCAAGATAGTTTCTCCAAAGAAACCGCTCCAATATACTGCATTGCCTGATGATATAAAAAACCTCATGCATGATAATGGAGTATCAGTCGATGTTACGAAAGAAAAGTTTATTCATGTGAAACACTCATATTAAAAAGGGAACATTATAGATAACTTCGATGATGTTATAAAGTTGAATATAGCTTACTTTAAGCGGCGCTCGGATAGAGCGCTTTTTCTTTGTCTAAATTTACTAAAAACAATTTGAGAGCAACTTTCATTTTAGAAAAGCGTTAGAAAGTATCAAAAAAGTTTCGAAAATTTATTGACAAAGGTCAGATAAATGGGTATAATATAAATCTGAAACTGATAGTAACTTTCAATTTTAGCGAGGTGAGCAGATATGACAAAGAAAAAATCAAGAGCGATCTCATGGATGGTGCTGGTCGTATTCAGCCTTGTCATATTCTGCGCATCCGCTTTTATAATCATCCATGCCGATCACGATTGCAGCGATGACAAATGCACGATCTGTATGGAGCTTGCACAGTGCCGCAAAACTCTGGATGACCTCGGTTCGGCTATAACAGGTGCAGTGCATATCACACTGATGGTCTGTGTTGTTGCTTTGATGGAAAAGGTCATCATAAAATCACGCAGCGAACATTCCACACTCATTTCTCTTAAAGTAGAGCTTCTGAATTGAATATTGACACATATCCCATGTCTGAATGAAAGTGTATTCCGATATTTCCTCCTTAGAAATAAGTATGCTCTTGATACATGGGAAAAATGGCGTTTAAGGAGCAGTATGCCCCTTGTTTAAGTGCGCATTGATTTATGTGATACAATTATTCGATTCGGAGGTTCTATTTTTATGTTTAAGAAAAAGATCGGCATTTTTGCCTTAACATTCGCTATGGCTGCAATGAGTATGACAAGCTGCGGTCAGGCAAATACAGATAAGACGGATACTGCGGCTGATACCGCTGTTTCGGCTGAAAAAACAAACGGCGATACTTTCAGTGTGGTTTGCACTATTTTCCCCGAGTACGACTGGGTGAAGGAGATACTTGGCGACCATGCAGATGATGCGGAGATAACCTATCTGCTTGACAGCGGTGTTGACCTGCACAGCTATCAGCCCACCGCAGATGATATCCTGAAAATATCTGCCTGCGATATGTTCGTATATGTCGGCGGAGAGTCTGATGAGTGGGTGGAAAATGCCCTGGCAGATGCGCAGAACAAGGATATGAAGGTCATCAACCTGATGGAGGTACTGGGGGATTCCGCAAAGGTCGAGGAACTCAAAGAGGGTATGCAGGAAGATGAGCACGAGCATGAGCACGACCACGGCAAGGAAGTTTCCACCTTTGAGGATAATGAAGTTAAGGACAGACCTCTCTCTGACTGGGAGGGTGACTGGCAGTCGGCATATCCGCTGGTGCTTGACGGCTCGCTTGATGAGGCATGGGAGCATAAATCCGAGGACGGCAGCATGACTACGGCAGAGTACAAGGACTATTATACAAAGGGCTACAAAACGGATTACAATAATATCAGTATCCATGACGATCATATCAAATTTACCGATAAGGACGGCAAGGTAACTGAATCAGATTACAAGTATACAGGCTATTTCATTCAGGACTGGTCAACAGGCACAAGAGCTGCTATGTACCGCTTTGAAGCTGAGGATAAGAACTCGGGCGCACCTGTATATATCGAATTCAACGACCACATCATCGAGCCTGAAAAGGCAGAGCATTTCCATATCAGAATGAGCGATGAGAGCTATGATGCTATCGTTGACCCCGAGGGCAACTGGCCTACTTTCTTTGATGCAGCACTTACACCTGACGAGGTTTGCGATGAGGTCATCGGTCACGGTCACAGCGATGAAGACGAGGACGAAGATGAGCATGAGCATGAACACGAAGAGGGCGAGGAAGAGTATGACGAGCACGTTTGGCTCTCTCTGAAAAACGCAAAGGTGCTCTGTGCTGAGATCGAGAAGAATATAGAGGCTATCGACCCCGACAATGCCGCTGACTACAAGGCTAATCTTGACAGCTATACTGCAAAGCTGGACGAGCTTGACGGAAAATTTCAGACACTTGTTGACGGTTCTTCCGTAAAGACTCTGGTGTTCGGTGACAGGTTCCCGTTCCGTTACTTCGTTGATGATTATGCTCTTGATTATTATGCTGCTTTCATCGGCTGCTCTGCCGAAACAGAGGCAAGCTTCGAGACAATATCTTTCCTGGCAAACAAGGTGAATGAACTTGATTGCAATACCATCTTTACGCTTGAAAACTCAAGCAAGGATATTGCAAATACTATCATCAGCACATCGGGCAAGAGCCTTGATATTGCTGAGCTCAACTCGTTGCAGTCGGTATCAGAGGAAGATATCAGTAGCGGTGCAAGCTATATTTCTCTCATGCAGCAGAACTATGATGTTCTTGCAGGCGTTCTGAAATGAGGTGCGGTATGAATAATAAAAAGATCCCCGTGATTTTGATAACAGGCTATCTTGGTTCGGGCAAGACGACTCTTATGCAAAATCTTCTGAAACAGGAAAAGCGCAATATAGCGCTTATCGTAAATGATATGGGCAGTGTCAACATTGATGCTGCTCTGCTGAACAAGAACCGTGAACGTGTTTCTTCCGTGGAAATGGTCGAGCTTCAGGACGGCTGTATCTGCTGTTCGCTGCGTGATGAATTTATTGCGGAGATAGAGCGCATTTCCAAACTGCCCGATATCGAGGCTGTTTTCGTTGAAGCATCGGGCATCAGCGAGCCTTCAAACATCGCCGCATCATTCGTCATCTACACCGAGGACACCCCCGATACCAATGTGTATCTGAGTTCCGTGGTATCAGTGGTTGACGCTGACCGTATCTACAACGAATTTCTGCGTGAGATATCTATGGAGAACGATACCGAAGAAGGCGACATCATCAACCTTATCATCGACCAGATAGAGTTCTGCAACCTGATAATCCTCAACAAGACCGATCTTTTGTGCGATAAACAGATAGAGGAAGTCACCAAGGCTATCCGTGATATCCAGTCGGAAGCGGAGATAATCCCTGCTGTTAACAGCGAAGTTGATACCGACAAGATACTCCACGGCAAGGAATTTGACTATCACAGCGTACTGGCTTCATCGTCGATACAGCGTGCGCTCAACACCAATGAGCCAAATGATAAAGAAGCCTGCATGGATGAATACGGCATAACCTCTTTTGTATACGAGGAAATTCGTCCCTTTGACCGAGATAAATTTATGGCGCTGGTGGACGAATATCCCACAGAGCTCATACGTTCCAAGGGATATATGTGGTTTGCAGATGATGATGTGCATATCCAGCTTTTTGAACAGGCAGGACGCAATGCAAGCGTCACCGAACTGAACGAATGGCTAGCCTCCTGTCCGCAGGAAGAGATAGATATTATGTTTGAAAACTATCCCGACCTTAAAAATGACTGGGACGAAAAATACGGCGACCGCATAAACCAGCTGGTATTCATCGGCAAAGGTTATAAAAAGGCAGATATCCTTGAAAAACTCAACGCTTGCCTTGTAACTGCATAACCCCATACTAATGCAGATCTTCTATAATATCAAAGCCCTCGGATACGATCTGAGGGCTTTGATGTTTTTGTGTTTGATCAGAATGGGTCCACCTTGATCGCAGGCTCTATAAATAAGTTTCATTCAGACACTTCTGTTGTATCACAGCAGAAATGTCTTTGCTTTATTTCGTGCAGAGCTTGCTAAGTGAATAGTCAAGATTAATGATAACGAATATACTTTGTCAGTGCTTTTCGATTATTATTTATTCTGACTAATCACGGGAGTGCATACCGCTCTTAATGCAATCTTAACACCCTTACTGTAATTTTAACAGCACCTTTATCTCTTTTGTGATATAATCAAAAGGTAGTTCAAATTGACAGAGGTGTAAAATGAGTAATAAGAACAAAAGAAAAAACATGACGAACTTCCAGATAATCATTGCGAGCTTTTTCTGCCTGATACTGGTCGGAACGCTGCTTTTGATGCTGCCTGTATCTTCACAGCAGCGGTGTGTGACTTCCTTTCCGGATGCATTGTTCACTGCGGTCTCAGCCACCTGTGTAACGGGCTTGGTGGTAAAAGATACAGCCACATACTGGTCGTTGTTCGGACAAGCAGTTATCATAACACTTATACAAATAGGCGGCATGGGTGTTATAACCATAGGGCTTGCCATAATGAGAGTTTCGGGCAAGAAGATAGGGCTTTCGCAGCGAAGCATCATGCAGGAGTCGATTTCTGCACCGCAGGTGGGCGGTATAGTACGGCTGACAGGTTTTATACTGAAAACTTCGGCGATCATAGAACTTATCGGGGCGGCATTGCTTGCGCCTGTATTCTGTAAAGACTTTGGCATCGCAAAGGGACTATGGTATTCGGTTTTCCACAGTATATCCGCCTTTTGCAATGCAGGCTTTGATCTGCTGGGCATACGTGGCAAGTTCTCATCGCTTACATCTTACGGCGATAATATTTATCTTAATTTTATAATCATGCTGCTGATAATCACAGGAGGTATCGGTTTCCTCGTATGGAGCGATGTTGGTACTTATAAGCAGCATTTGAAAAAATACTCCATGCAAAGCAAGGTAGTTTTGACGACTTCTGTGATACTGATATTTCTGCCTGCGCTGTATTTTTTTGTTTTTGAATATGATAATGCCGGTATGCATGATAGGGTCATATACTCACTGTTTCAGTCTGTTACCACAAGAACAGCAGGTTTTAATACTACCGATCTTTCCGCAATGGACGAATCTGGTACAGCGATAATGATAATACTCATGATAGTCGGCGGTTCACCCGGTTCAACGGCGGGCGGTATGAAAACAGCTACGCTTGCAGTGCTGTTTTTATCGGCTATAACCGTTTTCAGCCGCCGCAACGATGTGCAGTGTTTCAAGCGCCGTATACCTGAAGATACCGTAAGAAATGCAGGCGCAGTGCTTTTTATGTACCTGGTATTATTCTTCACAGGCGGCATTATCATAAGCAGGGTGGAAGACCTGCCGCTGCTGACCTGCCTTTTTGAAACAGGTTCAGCTATCGGCACGGTAGGGCTGACACTTGGTATAACAAGTACACTCTCGGGAGTATCTCGGGTGATACTTATGATACTCATGTTTTTGGGAAGAGTAGGCGGACTGACACTTATCTATGCCGCACTGCCGTCGGCAGAGGCTTCAAAGGTAAAATTGCCGCTGGAAAAAATATCTGTAGGATAGGAGATAAGATCATGACAACAGTATTGATATTGGGACTCGGTGAGTTCGGCAGTAATATAGCCAAGAGAATGGCGGAATTCAATTGCGAGGTAATGGCAGTTGATGTGAATGAGGAGCGTGTGGATGACATACTGCCCTTTGTAGCAAGTGCAAGGATAGGCGACAGTACGAATGAGGAATTTCTTCGTTCGCTGGGAGTAGGTAATTATGATGTATGTATCGTAGCCCTGGGAGGACTTTTCCAGTCATCGCTTGAAACTACCAATCTTCTTAAAGAACTGGGTGCGCCCTTTGTTGTTTCAAGAGCCACAAATGATGTGCAGATGAAGTTCCTTAAAATGAGCGGTGCAGACGAAGTCGTTTATCCCGAAAAGCAGACGGCGATACGTCTTGCGACTAAGTACGCATCCGAAAGTATACTGGATTTTATCCAGATTGACAACAATTATTCTATATACGAGATGAAAGTGCCGAAAGAATGGTTCGGCAAAACTCTTTCGCAGATAGATATACGCAAAAAGTACAGGATAAATGTGCTGACGGTAAAGCGGGGCAAAGAGGTGTTTATACCTTATCCCGATACTGTTATGGAAAATGGTGATGTGGCATTTATAATAGGCGAGGTGCAGGATATACGTAAATGCTTCAAGGTGTGAAGTTGACTGTTTTAAGATTTCGTGATATGATTAGTCAGGGGTGTTTTTTTGAAGAATGATATGAGTATTAAAAGCACGAAGCTTTTTCTCAAAGATCTTCTTATAAGCTTTTTGGTGCTGACTGCCGCAACTCTCGCAGGCTATGCCTTCAAAGCTTTTCATCTTACAGATGCTGATATCATCATGCTGTATATAATCGCTGTGCTTGTGATATCCATTTTCACCTCAAAGATACAGTTCTGCCTTATATCATCGGTGGTGGGGGTAGTGCTTTTCAACTACTTTTTCACCTATCCCGAATTCTCGCTCTCAGCCCATGATGCAGGTTATCCTGTGACATTTGTTACTATGTTCATAACAGCATTTATTGCAGGAACGCTTGCCAATAAGCTGAAGAGCAATACGATCATAGCTGAGCAGAATGCAAGGGAAAAGGAGGAAGCGGCTCTGCTGGCACAGAACGAACAGCTAAGGGCAAATATGCTAAGGTCCATATCTCACGATCTGCGTACTCCGCTTACCTCTATTTCGGGCAACGCAAGCACGCTTCTTTCGGGCGGCGATACACTTGATGAATCAGCACGCAAGCAGATATACACGGATATCTATTCGGAATCCATGTGGCTTATCGGAATGGTGGAAAATCTTCTGTATGCCACACGTCTGGAGGATGGCAGGATGCAGCTGAACATATCGGTGGAGATACTTGATGATATAGTCCGTGAAGCTGTCAGGCATATAAAGCGCACCCATCATAACCGTAATATAGTTGTTGATATGAGTGATGAGATAATCCCCATAAAGGCTGATGCTAACCTCATCGTGCAGGTCATTGTAAACCTTTGTGACAATGCAGTAAAGTACAGTGATGATGAGACCGATGTATGTATACGTGTCTGTAAAGAACAAGAATTTGCAGTTATATCGGTATCCGATAACGGCATGGGGATACCTGATGAGGATAAGGAAAAGGTATTTGATATGTTTTACACAGGAAGTAACCGTTACTCGGACAGCAGAAGAAGTCTTGGGCTGGGACTTGCACTTTGCAGGTCTATTATAAATTCGCACGGAGGAAATATCTCTGTCAGTGATAACGTACCAAACGGTACGATTGTCAGCTTTACTCTGCCGATAGGAGAGGTCGATCTTAATGAATGAATATCTTGTTTTGGTAGTCGAAGACGACAAGCCGATCAGAAATCTTATAACAACCACTCTTAAAATGAATGATTATCGCTTTATCACCGCCGTCAGGGGCAGAGAAGCGGTCATGCTCAGCGCTTCGCACAAGCCCGACATCATCATACTTGACCTTGGACTGCCCGATATTGACGGCGTTGAGGTCATAGAGCATATCCGCACATGGAGCGATGTTCCTATCATCATAGTCAGCGCAAGGAGCGAGGACAGGGACAAGATAACAGCACTTGACAAGGGTGCAGATGATTACCTGACAAAGCCCTTTTCCGTCGATGAACTTCTCGCAAGGCTCAGGGTGATACAAAGGCGGCTTATGAGATCCGAAAATGTATCGGTAACGGAGTTTGTCAATGGCAGATTACGGATCGACTATGTTTCGGGCTGTGTTTACCTTGACGATGAAGAACTTCACCTGACACCGATAGAATACAAGCTGCTGTGCCTGCTTGCCAAGAATGTAGGCAAGGTGCTGACACATAAGTACATTATCCAAAGTGTATGGGGAACTCCTGCGGATAACAGCGAAGCCTCCCTGCGTGTATTCATGGCTACCCTGCGA